>DUTT01000076.1 GCA_012841925.1 Clostridiales bacterium
GCTGCACGGAGACGCAACGGATCTCAGCCTCCTGTACGAAGAAAATCTCGAGAGGATGGACGCGTTCGTCGCGGTTACTGGATTCGATGAAGAAAACCTCCTGCTCGCTCTGCTCGCCAGGCAGCAGGGTGTCGAAGATGTCGTCGCAAAAGTCAGCCGCAAGAGCTACAGCGCGCTCATCGAAACGCTCGGCGTCACGATGACAATCAACCCTCTGGATATGTGCGCCGCGAATATCGTCCGCTTTATCCAGAAATCGGGAATCGTTATCTTTTCGCAACTCATACAGGGACAGGCGGAATTTACGGAACTGTGGGCCGAGAAAGACATGCCCATCACTCAGAAGAACCTGATCGGCCTCGACATCCCCGAAGGCGTCCTCATTGCCGCGGTTCACCGGGGCGACCAGATTCTCATACCGGACGGCCGTACGCAGATCCGGGACGGCGACCGTGTCCTCATCATTTCTCTGCTCTCGAGTGTGCCCTCGCTCGAAGCGCTCATCAAGAACCCCGGCAACCGCTGATTCAACCCGCACCGGACGGGCACACCGACATGGCATTACAGCGAAATCCTATTCTAAAAGTACTTTGCATTGTGACCGCCGTCGTTGGGACGGCGATGCTGTTCCCGTCCGCCGTATCGCTCCTGTACGGCGAACGCGCAGAAGCGACAGCCTTTTTGCTGTGCGGCCTGCCCATGGTTGTAATCGGTGGATGGGTCGGCATGCATACCGATGCTTCCGGAGGAAGCGGACTCCGTATGCGCGATGGTTTTTTTATCGTCGGATCCTCCTGGCTCATTCTGTCGCTGGCCGGTGCGCTGCCGTTCGTGCTGTCCGGCAGCATTCCGAGCATTGTCGATGCGTATTTCGAAACTGCATCAGGCTTTACAACAACCGGAGCGACCATCCTGCGGGATGTGGAGGCACTTCCGCGCGGTATGCTGTTCTGGCGTTCGCTTACGCACTGGCTCGGCGGCATGGGCATCCTGCTGTTGACGATTGCGCTGCTGCCGATGCTTGGCATCGGCGGGCAGAAGATCATGCGCGCTGAAACGACAGGACCGACGATGGATAAGGTCACTTTTACAATCAACGACACCGCTAAGGTCTTATACAAAATTTATGCCGGTATGACCGTTTTGCAAATCACACTCCTCGTCGCGGGCGGAATGAACCTGTTCGACGCAGCTGTGCACGCATTCGGTTCGGTGGGTACGGGCGGATTTTCGATCTATAACCGCAGCATCGGACACTACGGAAGCCTCTATATCGATATGGTCATCGCCGTCTTTATGCTTGCAGCCGGCGTCAACTTTTCCCTCTACTACCGATTGTTTACCGGCGATGCATCTCAGGTTTTTCGCGATTTTGAACTGAAAATCTATCTGCGCATCGTGGCCGGAGCGACTGCGTTCATCGCACTTATGCTTCTGTGGAAAGGGGTTTATCCCGGCCCCGGCGAAAGCGCGCGCCATGCCTTTTTTCAGGTCGCTTCCATCATCACGACGACCGGTTATGCGACCGCCGATTTCGACCTCTGGCCGGCCGCGTGCAAGATGGTTCTGTTCGGGTTGATGATTTCAGGTCCCTGCGCATCGTCAACCGGAGGCGGTATTAAAGTGATCCGCCTCGCGCTCATCGCCAAATTGATTCAGCGGGGCGTGTACAGGCGAACCCATCCGGACGCAGTCGTTCCGGTGCGCGCGGGCGATCGCACCGTGCCCGCCGACGTCATGTCCGGCGTTGTAGGCTTTATCCTTTTGTACATCGCGGTCTGCGTTGCCGGGTTTCTTCTGCTGAGCCTGGAAAATGTAAGCGGCATCACAGCGGCCTCTTCGGTCATCGCCTGCATCAGCAATATCGGGCCGGGCTTTGAGAGCGTAGGGCCTGTCGGAAACTTTGCCTTTTACAGCCCCGCATCGAAGATGCTTCTGTCGCTGCTCATGATCGCCGGGCGCCTGGAGTTGTACACGGTGTTTCTTTTGTTTACACCGGCATTTTGGAACCGGAACCGGTAGGAGGGTGTATGGCGCTCGATCGACGCGGCATTGTGAAGACACTCGGATACCTGACGCTTCTCGCAGGCGGCTCGATGCTGCCGTCCCTGCTGACAGCCTGGTATTTTGGCGAGTTGGCTGCATTCGACGGGTTTGCCCTGTCCGCGCTGATATCCTTCAGTATCGGTACCGCTCTGATCTGGGCGGCAAGGAGGCACGCGCCGGATTTGCGGGTACGGGACGGCATGATCGTTGTCGCGTTCGGCTGGCTTATCGTTTCGGCGGTCGGCGCACTTCCCTACACAGCATCAGGCGTACTCCATTCTTTCATAGACGCCTGGTTCGAGTCGGTGTCGGGATTTACGACCACGGGCGCTACCGTGTTCAGCGATGTCGAAACCCTGCCCCGAAGCCTGTTGATGTGGCGCTCGCTGAGCCAGTGGCTCGGCGGCATGGGCATCCTCGTATTCGTTCTGTCCATTCTTCCGTCCGCGGGAGGCAGCGGGCACAGTCTGCTCTTTGCCGAAACCTCGGGCCTGAATGTCCAAAAGCTCGATACCAGGCACCGCGGTTCAGCTCAGAAGTTGTATACCATCTATGCATCGCTCGCACTCGTTCAGATCGGCTTGCTGTACGCCGGCGGACTGCCGCTGTCTGATTCGGCCGCTCTGTCTCTGGGCAGCATTGCTTCGAGTGGGCTCCTCATTCACAACGACGGGCTGATGCACTACAACAGCGCATATGTCGAAGCGATTCTCGCCTGCTTTATGATCCTCTCCTGCATCAACTTTACGCTGTACCACCGCGCCGTACGCGGTGAATTCCAAAAAATAAAAAACAACACGGAGCTCCGTGCTTTTCTCGGGCTTCTGGTTGCGTGCTCCGCGTTAGTGTCTGTCTGTCTGTGGAATTCCGGAGTGTACGACGCGGCCTCCTCGATCCGCTACGGTGCGTTTCAAACCGTATCGTTCATGACAACCACCGGCCACACGAGCACCGACCTTTCCGAATGGCCTTCCTTTGTTAAGGCCGTGCTAACCGTACTGTCATTTGTCGGCGGTCAGGCGGCATCAACGAGCGGGGGAATCAAAATCGTCCGCATCATCATCCTGCTGAAGCTGATCAGGCGGAGCTTTATCATGCGCATCCACCCGCGCGCGGTGGTAGGCGTCAAACTCGAAGGTCAGGCGCTCGACAGCGCGGCCGTCAACGGCGTCATCGCCTTCTTTTTCACTTACCTCGCGTTGTTTGCGGCCGGCGCATTTCTGCTGTCGTTTGATATCGACGATATGGGTCGCGCACTGCTGAGTTCAGCCGCCATGCTGGGCAACACCGGGGTCGCTGTCGGCGCACAAGGTGCGATTGCAGACATTACCCGTTGCAGCGCACCCTCCAGGCTGCTCATGTGCGTGCTGATGCTTGCTGGCAGACTGGAAATCTATACTGTGATGCTTCTGGGACGTAAAACGTTCTGGACACACAGCCGCTGAACGAAAGCCTGCGCACCGGGGCAACGCACCGGGCACCGACTGAATTTCTTACTCGAATATGATCGCATAGCCCGGAACGATAGCTAAGATCACCGGTTCAAACAGCGCCCGGACCGCCTCTTGCCCGTCGGACTGCAGCTCAGGCATCGGCGCACTCTGCAGCTTTGTTTTCATAGCCTGCTGCACATCCCGATTGAACACGGTCATCTGCTCGGCGGAAAGTCGGATATCGCCGAAAGCCAACAACGCGTGCTCGGTCTCCTCAAACGTTGTTTTCTCGTGATCTGCCTCCACATACAGCAGTTCCGGCTCCCCGATCGAAAGCGTCACTTCGCGTATATTGTGGTCGATGTGAACGACGCCCTCGTGCCAGTCTGAAAAATCGTATCCGAACGCTCCGACGCCGTAAGCGTGAATCACCCTCGTCTTTTCGAACAGCGGAATGTTCCACAGCATCTGACTCAGTTCCACATCGACGCTCACATCCTGCTCGCGAACGACGAGCCGCTGCACATCCCGGGCTTCGGCAAGCACGCTGTTGCGGATGTCGACCGACTTGTAGCCCATGATTCTGTCTGCCCGCATTTCGTCGAACGACGTCGGCAGGTTCTTTAGGCCGAGCGACGCTTTGAACTGCGGGAAAAGATACAGCGATGCCACAAACAGCAGAAATGCCAGCACCGCAATCGTAAGAGGCATGGCGCATCCGCTCAAAGCAGATGTCGTCTTTCGTTTTCTCTTTTTTATCATAGATGTCATCTCCTCCAAATACCCGTACTCATTCTACTACAGATGCACAAACGCAACAACCGGAAATCATTCTGCTTAATTTATGGTATAATTTGACGAGACGGGCGCATGCGCCCGAATGCACACAACCGACAGCACCGACGAAAGGAGATGCACATGCCCATTCGTGACGAACACGCAAAAAACCCCGGGGTCTGGTGTGGCCTCAACCGCCCGGATCTTGAAGAAAAGCAGGTCGATACCGTGATCTTCGGCATACCGTTCGACGAAGCGGTCAGCTATCGGGGCGGCGCTGGAGAAGCACCGAAAGTGATGCGCGCCAACACGTATACACCGTCGCCGTACACCGAAAACTTCGAATCGTTTGCCGCACTTTCCGTCTACGATGCAGGTGATTTCGACTATGTCCACGGCCGGGACAGAGAAGCCTATTTTGACGAAATTGCCGACTATGTAGCCGGTCTCGTCCGCCTGGAGAAGTTCTTTGTAATGGTCGGCGGGGATCACAGCACGACCATACCGGTGCTTCGGGGTATCGACCGGGCCGCCAGCGAAGAGTTCGGCATCGTGCACATCGATGCGCACTTCGATCTGTGCGATCACATCGACGGCGACCGCCTGAGCCACGGCAGCACGCAGCGCCGCGCATTGGAACTCGAGCACATAGGTGGAACGGAAAACATCTATTTCGTAGGGATCCGCTCGATCGAAGCCGACGAGTACGAGTTTAAGAAACGCCACAACGTCCAGGTGGCCAGCGCGCGGGAATGCTTCGAACGAGGTATAGACGCAGTGGCAAACGACGTGGTAAAGGCGATGTCCGCGTACCGGCAAGTCTACATCACATTCGACATCGACGGTCTGGATCCGGGATTTGCACCGGGCACGGGCACGCCGCAGTTTGGAGGCCTCACACCCAGGCAGGCGCTGGACTTTCTCCGGATTTGCTTCGAACGCCTGCCCGTCATCGGCATGGACGTCGTGGAAATCTCTCCGAAGCTGGATCCGGCTCTCACATCCATGTTTGCAGGGCGGAAGCTGATCCAGGAGGCCTGGGGACACATCGCAAGAAAAATTGGAAAACTGGAGGGATAGCACACGCTTCCGAAGACACAGGCACTTGTGCGCGATCAACAAAAATTAGCCAATTTAATTGTTGACAAGGCACGAACCGGATAGTAATATACCTTCAATGGACGCACATTGCGGGTGCATCCATCGAAAGGCCGTACTGCAATATCAAGGTAAGCGCACGTGTTTTCGCGATCTTGCGTATGCGAGTTCATCCTCCTCTCTTTTCATGAAGACCTTCACATAACACAACGGGACATCGGCATTTACCTTGATTTGTAGTATGGATCGCGCACGGATTGTGTGCGACCGGCCGAAAGGAGACTAAACCATGTACATCAAAGACCGCATGACAAAAGACCCCTATACGATCCAGGTCAACGCTTCCATCAGCGCCCTGATGGCGCTCATGCGCGAAAAAGGTCTGAAGAAAATCCCTGTACTGGACGGGGAACGAGTCGTAGGCATCGTGACGGACCGGGACGTGGAGCGCGTATCTCCGAGCAAAGCCACGACGCTGAGCGTCTTTGAAATCAACTACCTGCTCTCCAAGTCTACCGTGCGGGATGCGATGACCAAAGACGTGCTCACCGTCCTTCCGGATGCCCACATCGAAGATGCGGCGGTTCTGATGAGGGACGAACGAATCAGCGCACTGCTCGTCGTGGACGAAAACAAAAAACTCGTCGGCATCGTAACTGAAAGCGACCTGTTCGACGCTCTCATCGATATGCTGGGCGCCCGCTTTACCGGAACCCGGCTGCTCATCCGGATCGCCAACAAACCCGGTATGCTGTCGAAGCTCGGGGCCGTGATCTCCGAGAGCGGCACGAACATCAGCCATCTGGCCATGGTCGTCGCTGACGACGACAGCGACGCCGAAATGCTCCTGCGCACGGACAGCAAAGAGGTCGGTCAGCTGGAGGAGGCGATTAAGAAGGCAGGCTTCGAGATTTTAAACATCTCTGTCAAATAACGAAAAATGGCGAATATAAATAAAAAAGGAGCCGAAGCTCCTTTTTTCGTTGAGGCAACTGCCGATGCCCTAGTACTTGATGAACTTTGAACCCGGCACTCCGCAGATGATACAGCGTTCGGGTACCGCTCTTTCGATGTTGCCGCAGACGGGGCACAGATAATAGAACTGCTCTCCCGATTCTTCCGGGCTGTCCAGCGCTTCCTGGAAGAGCTTGGCGTGCACCTCTTCGGCCTGCAGCGCGTAGCTGAATGTCGTTACGGCCGCTTTATTGCCTTCGCTCTGCGCCACTTCCATAAACTCCGGATACATCTCCTTGTATTCGTAGGTCTCGCCGTCGACGGCGTCCCTTAAATTCTCTTCGGTGCTGTTGACCATGCCGGCCAGCTCAAATTCCTTGAACGCATGGATGGTCTCTGCATCCGCCGTGGCCCGGAACAGCTTTGCGATGTTATCTTTTCCTTCGGCTTCCGCCTTTTTGGCATAAGCCAGGTACTTCCTGTTCGCCTGCGACTCGCCGGCAAATGCGGCCATCAGATTTTCTGCAGTTTTCGTGTCGTGCATTTCTTACTCCTTTATATGTTGGTTTCGGCTTATCGGTTCCCGGTCAGTCGGTGAGAGCCATTTTCTCTTCCCACTCCGCTTCCTTGAATCCCGTCAGCACCCAGCCGTCCGTAACGGCGAGCGGGCGCTTAACGAGCATGCCGTTCGTCGCGAGAAGCTTCAGCTGCTCCTCTTCGGGCATGTCGGAAAGACGGTCTTTTAAACCCAGCGTCCGATACGGGATGCCGCTCGTATTCCAGAAGCGCTTCAGCGGCAAATCGCTCTTCCCGACCCAGAGCTTCAGCTCTTCGTATGTCGGATTCTGCTTTTTAATATCCCGGAATTCGCACTCAACGCCGCGCGCATTCAGCCAGTCCATGGCTTTCTTGCACGTCGTTCAACCGGGGTAACATAAAAATAACATAATCAGCCCTCCTGTGCCTATCATCATACCGCATAATCCCTGCCGGAACAACGACAATCGCAACGTCCTGTGACGCAGTCACGAGACGTCCGGCTTACTCGTTTCCGTCTCCTTCGAACAGAGCCAGCAGCTCGCCGTATCCGCTTTCCGCCAGCTCCTCCTTCGGGATAAACCGAAGCGAAGCGCTGTTGATGCAGTAGCGCAACCCACCCTGCGAAGCGGGTCCGTCCGGGAACACGTGCCCGAGGTGTGCATCTCCCGTGCGGCTGCGCACTTCGGTCCGCCTCATTCCGTAGCTCGTGTCGGCCTCTTCCACGATGGATCCGGGCTCGATCGGTCGCGTAAAACTCGGCCATCCGCAGCCCGCGTCGAACTTATCCGCCGACGAAAACAGCGGCTCCCCCGTCGTAACGTCTACATAGATCCCTTCGAGAAAATGGCGGTCGTACTCGTTGTTATACGGAGGTTCGGTCGCGTTGTTCTGCGTCACGTCGAACTGAAGGCGCGTCAGGGACTTTGCAAGCTCCTCTCTCGTCTTTTTTCGGTATTTCATCTCTGCTCCACCGCCTTTTTAAGTTTGTTGAATGTCTCCCGCCCGATATGGCAGTACCCGCCGGGATGCTTGTTGAGATACTTCTGGTGGTATTCCTCGGCGCGGTAATAGTTCCGGATGGGTAGGACTTCTACCGCAACAGGTTTCCTGCTTCGCTCTGCGAGAGCGGCGACCGCATGCCGGGAGACCTCTCCGTCCGCCTCGGAATCGTAATAAATACCCGTCCGGTACTGCGTCCCCACATCGAATCCCTGGCGGTTTAATGCGTGCGGATCGATCGCATCGAAGTACAGCTCGAGTATCCGCCCAAGTTCAATGGTCGACGGATCGTACACCACACGTACGGTCTCCGCATAGCCGGTCTGTCCGCTGCATACTTCTTCGTACGTGGGGAAATCTGTCTTCCCGTTTGCGTATCCTGACTCCACCTCAAGAACGCCCGGAATCATCGCCATATATTTTTCCAGACCCCAAAAACAACCTCCGGCCAGGTGAATGACCTGCGTCCCTGTCTTCATCCGATCGTCCTCCTCCTTGTGATCCTGCACTCATTCATCTTCGCGTCTTCGCCCGTGCCGATGCCTGCGCCCGCGCCCTTCCCCGCTCCGGTGTATACGCTCTCCGCAGAGCTGAAAATCGCCTCCGCGTATGACGAGCGTCCGTCCTTTGATCAGCGATTCGGCCAGCTTTGTCCGCGCATCCCCGTATAGCCGCTGTACCGTAGCCCGCGAGACATCCATGCGTTCGGCCGCTTCGGACTGCGTAAGCCCTTCGCGGTCGATGAGACGTATCGTTTCATATTCCTCGACGAGCATCTCGACCGGTTCGCGCTCTTCCTGCATGCAGTCGATCGGACCGAATCGTTCGTTTCCCGGAAGGGCATGTACATTTTTCCATTTTCTGGGCCTGGGCATCGCATTTCTCCTAAAAAAATCGGTGACGGAGTGTGTCTCCGTCACCGATCATACCACTTTATCTACTCTTCTGACAAGCCGTCCAGCCGCGCCTGGATCGCTTCGAGCTGCCGCTCGAGCACATTTTTCTGCTCGTTCAGCGCCTCTCTGCCGGACACTCCGCTCTCATCTGCGTACCACGCACGCAGGCCGTAGCCGCGACCCGGGCCCATCCAGCCGCCCATGCCGCGTCCGAATCCGCATCCGCGCATCCCGCGACCGCGTCCAAAGCCAAATGCCCGACCGGCATAACCCGCGTGGCCGCCTTCGCAGTCTCCCAGACCGCGACCGGTCAGCGCACCTCTTCCGAGCGGACCTGTTCCATCTCTTCCTGGCATGTATTTCACCTCCCTGAAATTCAGCATGTATTTGGCATATGTCATTTACACCTCTACTATATCGTATTTTGAGCATATGTCAATAACTAATTTTCCAGACTTTCTGCATTCCTGAAACGATGCGAGCCCAGGAAAACCATCAGCGCCGCCAGCCCCCAGAAATACGCCATCATGTACGGTTCTTCAAAGATATTTTCGAACAGACAGTGCGCGAGCACACCGGACAGCCCGGACAGAATGCCTGCCGTCAGAAGTTTTGTGTTGCCTGCGTTGCGCACGAGCGGGTCGAGCTGCCTGTCGGAAAAGTATCCGGTGCCGCTCTGATGGACGGCCCTCAGGCCGCTTACGAATAAGATTCCAAGCAGCAGCACGAAGAAGAACAGACCGATGTATCCCATTTCGACGAGCGTTTTCAGGTAGTAGTTGTCCATATAAAAGTAACGGAACGTCTCCGTTTCGTCGAGAAGCTTATTGTTCATAGCGACGGCGCCGCCGAAACGGCCGAGGCCGAAACCTAAGAGCGGCGAATTTTCCATCAGCAGGTCCCGCCCGAGCTGCCAGCGGAGCGTCCGCCCGCCGATCGCAGAAGCTTCGGCGTAATCGCTTGTAAAAAGATAGGTCAGACGGCTCGTGATCGATGGAACGGTCGCCAGTATGCCCGCGATGCCCGCACCCATCGCAAGGAGCAGCCGGCGATCCACAAACAGCGAAAACAGTACCACGGCGACGACCAGGCCGACCCAGGCGCCTCTCGAAAATGTAAAGAGAATGCACAGACAGGCTGCTCCCGTGCCGAGGAAAGCGAGGATCTTCCATTTGACGTCCCGGAAATAGTACATGCAAGCTGCCGTCATCGGAGCCGCCATCACGATGAGGGAGCCGAAGATGTTCGGACTGCCTGTGAGCGAAAATACCCTCGTGCGCACGCCCACCTCCGTCTGCGTCACCCAGTGCGCCGGAATTTCGACGCCGACGGCAAACTGATAGATTCCGTGCATGCACATCAGAAGAACCGCTCCGGTAAACACTCCGTACAGCGCGCAGGCATCTTCTTCGCTATCCAGCAGGCGATACACGATCAGGAACCAGACCATGTACTGAACCTGCGCCCGGTAGCCCGTAAAAGCGACCGCCGGATACGGTCGGTTGAGCATCATGAGAAGCAGGCCTACGGCCATAAACAGCAGGATGGCTGCCTCCGTCGCATTGGCCCGGGCCAGATTTTTTGAACGCGACAACGCGGCCCGACCGAATACGAGGGCCAGTCCGGCTGCGATAAAAGCCTCCTCCCACACGGATGCGACCCGGGCAAGGCCGGGAAGGGTCCTCAGCGCGTATTCGACCGGCAGGTACAGCGCGAACACGATTAACAACCAGCGCCGCAGAGGGATGCGGAGCATCGGTCCGGCGATTGCACTGCCCTGAGTAAAGCGCAGCGCAGAAGAATGCACCGCCCTGAGCGCTCTGCCAACGGCGCTCGTTTCCCATGCGCTTGCGAACCGCTCAAGCGCCTGCTGTATCCGAAGCAGCCACGCCTGATACGCCGAGTGAACGGCCGGATCTTCGCGTCCGAACGCTTGCACCCATCGCGCCACGGCACCGGAGTGCTGTGCCCCCCGGTCGAACGCATCGGGAAGGCGGACCAGCATGCTGTTTTCAATGACTGTTTTCATAGGCCGACCCTACATGACCGTGCTCATGCCGGCCGGCGGATCGTAGGCACCGAATTCCACATAGCGAATCGTTCCGCTGGATTCGAACGTCTGCGTCTTAACGATGTACGTACGGCCCGACCGGAGTTCCTGACTCCCGATCTTCGGACTCGGCGTATCTTTTGCGACGGTGGTCCGTATCAGAACGACGATCGTTTTCTTCGTCGGATCCTTCGCGTCCACAATCCGACCGTCATCGGTCTTGGCCTGCTCCACATAATCCTCCAGCCACACGTCTTCGATGGTGGCGCTCAGATACTCGTTGCCGGATACCAGCCGCTCTCCGACGAGATCCTGTCGCATCACTTCCTCGTAAATCCTCGGCGCGGCTCCGATGATGGCCACTTCCGCGTAGCAGTCGACCTTTTCGGAGATGGCATCGGTCACCCTCGTCCCCAGCACCTTTACGGCGATCGCACCGGCCACGGCGACGATCGCGAGAACGACGATCAGGTCTACGACATTGACCAGGCCGAACAGCTTTCCTTTTTCATCGATCAGTTTCATTCTTCCCTCCATGGATCGCAATAGATCGCAATGAATCGCTATGAATTGCTGCGCCTCCCCATCCCAGGACGGCGCGCATCTCTTTGAGCCGCTCGTCCCAGGAAGCGCTCCCCGCAATCAGCATGCGCTCAGCTTTTCTGGGGTCGTTCTGCGGCTCCGCCGCCGCTTCGGCGCATTTTGCTACAAACTCTTCCGTCGTATCACCGATGTATATACAGGAACGGTACGCCTGCACCTGCAGCGGATACGGCGTGCTCACAACCGGCTTTCCAGTCGCCAGGTATTCATAAAATTTCAACGGACTCACGTGCTTCGAGAGTTCGTTTTGGGCAAATACATTCAGACACGCGTGGAAGTCCGCCATGAGATTCGGCAGCTGCGCCTGCGAAACGAGTCCGAGGTGCATCACGTTCGGATAATCGTTCAGCCAGTTCAAATCCACCCCGGGAAGGACGCCTCCGATCAGCACGATCCGCCCTTCGGGAAAAGCGCGGGCCGCTGCGCGGATCGCGTCGTAGTCGATGCACTCCTGCAGCATGCCCACAAACCCAAGCGTAAGCGGCCGGTCGGGCTTCGAAGTCATGTCCGCAACCCGGGAAAACAATTCGTAATCCACTCCGTTTGGAATCAGGTGCGTGTTGGAATTCCAGGCTGACAACCGGCGGGCAAGTCCGTCGGCGGTCGCAAATACGACGCCCGCATTTTTCGCCAGATCCCGCTCCATACCGTCCACGACCGCAGGATCGATCAATCCGGGGTACGCCGAGTGACGGTCCACGCAATCGTAGATCGTCCTGGTCCACAGCGCTTCTTCTTCGATTCCGAGCGCGCAGGCGAGCGGTGCAATTAAATCAGCGGATGCAGGCGAATAGCACCACACGTAGAAGTCCGTGCCAAAGCCGTGTTCTTTTAAAATGTCCGCCAGATACAGCGCCATTTTCTTTTGGTTGTGACGGTTGATGCGCCGTTGCTTATTGTAAAACGGAAGCACCGGCCTGGAGGCATAGACCGTCACACCGCCCTTTCCGGGACGGCCGCCTTTCCGATAGGCCGACAGCCTGCCTCTCGCCGCAGGATCGCGCAGCGGAGCAATCCAGGTGACAGGCGGATCGACGTACAAAATGTCTGCGTCCGTCAGGCGGTTCATCACGTTTTGCTTGCGTGTCGGCACCGAATCGTAGTTCGATGTGGACAGGCAGAGGATTTTCCGCTCGCTCATGCCCTCCTCCTCCCGAGCGCCAGCAGCCTGGCTGCGGCCTGCCCGTTGGCCCGCTCCAGCTCGCGCAGCCGTTCGCGCACGTCCGGATCCGTTCCGTCTCTGCGCGCTGCCACGACGGCGTCGATGTGCCGGCACAGATCTTCTGCATTGAGATCTTTCAACGCAACGCAGGCTGACGAACCGATGTCCTTGATAAAGCTGTCCACTTTGACGTCGTACGAAATGCCTACGACGGGCGCCCCGCCGGCCGTAGCGAAGATCAACGAATGCAGGCGCATACCGAGCACCAGATCCATCGACCCGAGCATACCGATCATGTCCTCGACCGGGTGCGCATTCCGGCACACATAGTGAGGGATGTCGAGCATCACCGCCACGCTTTCGCCCACCGGTACGTCTTTGGGCATCTCGATCGGCAGAAACACCGGCGTAAGCCCGTGCATAAGCCAGGCGTATTTCGCCGCTTTAGCGACTTCTTCCGGCCGTGTAAACGTCTCCCAGGCGCGGAGGCAAAAACCGATCATCCTCAGATTGGCGGGTATGCCTTCCGAAGCAAATGCGCGCCGGACCTGCGCTTCGTCCGCATACGCGAGGTTGACGGCCGGGTCGGCGGCGAGCACAATTTCGGGTCTCGTGACACCCATGTCGTTGAGCAGCTCCAGCGACACGCTGTCCCTCAAGGTAATGATGTCAGCGGTTCGATTGAGGATCCTGCCGGCGATTTTCCTGTTTAACGGCCGCGAAATAGGTCCGATGCCGCAGCCGTACATCACGACCCGGCATCCGAAACGCCTGGCCGCCCACAGCGTAAACAAGTAGAAATACAGCGAACGGCTCGATGTAGCGTCCTGCATCAGACTGCCGCCGCCGTTCACGAACAGTCCGGCTTTTCGCAGACTCTTTAAAAAGGCCGGCACGTCGAATATGTAATAGCTGCCGACTTTTTCTTTTTTTCGCGTCTGCATCGGATTGCGCGACATCACCTGGAACGATAAATCCTCGTCGATGCCGCGAAGCTGGGTCAGAATCGCCCGCAGAATCGCTTCGTCGCCTGCGTTTCCTCTCCCGTACGCCCCGCACAGCACCGCTTTCGGCCTGTGTCCTCTCGACGCTCTGCGCACCACCGTTTCGTAAATGCGCTGCTGGTCTTCTTTCATCTTCTGCAGAGAGAACTCCCCGGACGCTTTGTCGAACAGGTTATCCGACAGCGTTTTGCGCAACGGCTCATCTCTGGCCAGCTCCAGAATATAGCTCGAAAATGTATCGACGTCGCCGGGTTCAAACAGGTAGCCTGTTTTCCCGTGCTCGATCAGCTTCGGGATCCCTCCCACGTTCGTAGCGATTGCAGGGCAGCGCTGATAGGCGCCTTCCAGCAGCGAGTACGGAAACGTCTCGGAAAGCGACGCCAGCACGTTGATGTCGATACCGGAAAAGTAGGCCTTGATATCCTCGACCCAGCCTTCGAATACCGTCACGCCCCCGACGCCGAGCCGGCTCGCCAGCTCCCGGAGCGACTGCTCATCCTCGCCCGTGCCCGCAATCGACAGCCGCAGCCGCGGTTCCTGTTCGTGCGCTTTCGCAAAGGCCCGGATCACCGTCGCGATATCCTTGATCGGCGTCAGTCTGGCCGCGATTCCCACCCGGATCTCTTCTTCGGGTGGCTTGTCTCTGCGGCTTTCGCTCCTGGCTCCGGAGAAATCCAACCCGTTATATACCGTAAATATACTCTCCGGATCGAACTCCCGCTCGATCAAGATCTCCTGCATCCGGTCGGCGACAGCGACAAAGTAATCCATCCTGCGGAGCGCATAGGCGTTCACGAGACCATAGGTGTACTGCTTAAGCGGCGTACCCAGGTAATCGAGCCTCGGATCGGAATGGACCGTCGTCATCACCGGTATGCGCCGGATCCGCTTGACCAGCGTCCCGAGCATGTTCGCTTTGGCCCCGTGGCAGTGGATGACATCGGGGCGGAAGTCGTCGACCTGCGCAAGCGCCAGGCGGAACGCCTGCACGGTGCCCAGGCGGCTGTCCACATCGACCGTATCCAGCCCCATGGCCTGCGCCTCGTTCGACAGCGCCCCCCGGCGAAAGCTGATGAGCCGCAGAGCATTTTCCCCCGCCAGCTCTTTGGCAAGGGACAGTATGTGAGTTTTCCCACCCCCGATATCTCCCCCGGCGGCAAACAGCATAATCCTCATAGCGGTCCTTTAATTCAGCTCTGCGATGATCTTGGCAATCTGGGCCCGCGTCACATTCCCCTTCGGATCCAGCCTGCCGTTATATCCCGAAATGACGCCCTGCCCCACGAGCGCGCTCGCGTACGGAAGAGCCCACGAAGCCACATCCTTCGCATCCTTGAAGTCCAGCGTTGCTCCCGCATAGCCCTTTTCCTGAATCCGCCCGATGACGGTCATCACTTCCTGTCTGGAGATGGGGCCGGCGGGGTCGAAGTACACTTTGTTGCTGCCTGAGTCCGCTTTGCCGGCCATGTAGCCCAGCGCGACGGCCGCTTTTACGGAATCCACCGCCCAGGACTGGATTTTGGATCCGTCCGCAAAGCTCAGCTTCTGTCCGCTGTACTCGTCTGCATCTACGCCGAGCCAACGGATAATCACTGCCGCAAACTCCTGCCTCGTCATCGTGTTATCCGGATCGTACACTCTGTTCTTTCCGGACAGCCGTCCGGTGATGATGTCGTGACGATAGAGATACTCCGCATACGCCGTGCTCCAGTGTGAGGCTTTCATGTCGGAAAACACCGCTTCGCGCACGAAATCCGCGTCGGGCGACTCGGTCGGATGGAACAATCCCAGACGCCCGATGTTGCCGCTCTTATCCGTCGCACGCACGAGGATGCGGTGCTCGTATCCATCTCCCTGCGGCAGCGAAGCCGACAGCTTCTTAGCACTTTTATCGTACGTAAATGCGATCGCCTGGCCGTCGTACGTCACCGAAATGGACGACGCGTCCAGATCGCTGTCCAGATCGTCTGCAATCGTCCCGGTCAGGAAGGAGTCTTCAACGCGCGCCTCGATGGCAGGCGGCGTCTCATCCAGATAGTGCCCGAACCCGGCCATGATCTGGTCGATGTAGATGGTGCCGCTGCCCCTGCTCTGCGACACCGGCAGGATGGACAGGCCTTCCAGGTGCGTGACCCCCGCGGGCAGCTGAACGTGTGCCAGCGTCCAGCCCGCAGTCTTCAGTCCGGACATCGCGAGCGTTTTTGTCTCTCCGCCTGCCCGGACATCGACCTGCAGCACTTCGTTCCGGCCGTTGCCGTACACCCAGGCGGCCAGCATCGTCGGATTCTTCCCTGTAAAGGCGACCCGCATCGGCAGGCTCAGCGACCGGTCGGACGCTCCGCCGTTCCCGGTTCCATCTTCTTCGCCCTCTTCGCTTCCTTCGTCTTCCGGTTCAACGGCACGAACATCGTAGCTGTACGACAGCGACAGGCTCCGGTAGCCGTTGTGGACAAAGGCGGGATCCGATGTGAGAACCGCGGTCAGATCTCCGTGTTTTCCCGGATCAAAGATCAGAGCGTCGGGCTGTTCGAACGTCTCCAGCGCACGGCCCTCCGTGACTACCTTCAGTTCGATCGATGCGCTTTTCTCACCCGCCTTCACGGTCAGCGTCCCGGTGCCGGATGCGGTCGTCGAAGCTGTAAACACGCCGTTTTGATCGACCGATCCGATCGGACTGTCGACGGTCCACGTAAACGCTTCCGAATCGGCGATCAGTTCGATCATGTTGTACACCGCTTTTGCTGTAAACGCCGTGGCTTCACCGGCCGGCACGGACAGCTGCTTCGGGGCTTCGGCTCCCGTTTCCTTCAGGAACAGCGCCACGCTGTCCGGAGCTGAAACGACCGAGACCTGCGTTCGGCCGCTCGCACTTCCGCTTTTAGCTGTAATCGAACCCGTCATCGCTTTGCTGCCGGCCGTAAAGCGACCCGCGTTCGACACCGTACCCAGGTTCTTTGAGTCGAGGCTAAAGCTGACGCCCGTGGAAGGAGGGGCAACGTAGTAATAATTTGCATCGGTTGCACGCACATCCAGATCTACGGTCGAACCCGCCAGGATGAGCAGGTCGTGCGGATACAGGTGCAGGTGGCTGACGGTCTTCTTCGGAGTCGCATTGTTTTCGAACAGGATGTAATTTCCGCACCGGCGCAGCGATGAGCCGGAGTGGCGGTTGACCTGAGAGCGGTCTTCGTAACCCGGAAGAGTCGCAAACATCATCGTCGAATCGCCGCCGTCGAGGTTGACGGCATCGACGCAGCCAAGCTCCTTGAGCCGCGCCGCAAGCTCGGCGTATGTCAGCCCCATCGAATACCCGCTCTGTCTGCCGTCGACAGTATAAAGCACGCACGAACCGTCGCTGCGGAGGCCAAATGCAGTCCGCGGCGCACGCGTCGCGTCCTGAAACGTGCTCACAACGCCGTTTGTGATGAGCCGCCGTTCGGCGCCGAGGGCCTGATGCACGTCTTCCCAGCCCGGGCTTACGCTAAACTCCACCGTGATTTTGTCTTCGGCTTTCATCTCTTTGAGAATGTTGAGCGCCGACGTATACGGCGTATTCAAAGCGATGGATAACAGCATTTCGTCTTCGAACAGCGCGGTCTTTCCCAGGGAGTCCGCTGACCCCAGCACAATCCCCTCGACCGTGCCGCCCGGCGCTGCCGTACCCGAAACGATTCGAATCATCACGTTGTGCGCCGGAATCGAAACCTCGTTTGTCGGACCGAAGTCGCCGGTGTAGAGCATCACACCGTTGTCTTTGGTCAGCATCTTATTGAAACCTGTACCGTTGAATCCACCGCCGGTCCGCCCGTTGTATACGCGAACGGCCAGGCCCATCCGCCCGATGACCGCCGTCCCGTTCCGCTTAAATCCGATGGACTCGTGGCTGCTGTGCTCTCCTGTGCGAACGAGACCGTCCTTGACCAGCACGCCGAGCGATACGCCGGTCGCCATCGTAAAGTAGTCCCCGTTGGAGGCGGCTACGATGTTTCTTCCGGCTCCCTCCTCGATTTCGTAGATGCGCGAGATCCCCGCCGCACCGTACACATCGTTCCCAGACGAAACAAACGGTGTAATCGCGCTTCCAGGCTTATATACCAGGTAGTTTTCGGATGTCTTTGAAGAATTGGCAGTGTTGTAGTACGTGCCCTGATGCATCGTCATCTGGTTGTTGAGGTCCAGCGAGGAGCTGTGGAGCTGGTTGTATCCCGCCGCCGCATGGACCGGTACAGGCAGCGACGCCAGCAAAACGGAGAGCGCCAGTCCGAGGCTGATTCTTTTGTGCAGTTTCAATCTGTTCTTCATACAATGTGCCCCCTCGTGCACGCTATTTAATCTCATAGTCTCCCTTGACCATCACCCAGCACTTAGTCTTGCATGCAATGCCCCGGCCGTCGTCCCTCGGAACGAGAAGCAGGTGATTGCTGACGATGGCGGCTCCCTGCCGGATATCCTTTCCCGCCGTCAGGTCCGACACACCGTCCGAACCGTTGTCGAGCGCCGTGGCGCTCCCGGAGCGCAGGATCATCTCTGTACCGGCACCGCCGTACAGTTTTTTGCCTGCCTCGACTTCGACGACGATAAACGACGCGTGCGAAGCCGGGGAAACAGAGGCAAATAAAGCGTCTACATAACTCTTTGTCACGACCGGATCGGCAGAGCTTCCCGGACCGCTTTCGGCTCCCGACGCGCGGCCTGCGCTGTACAGTGCGATGTTGAACACCATCAGAGCGACCAGCGCTCCCGATGCGATTTTCTTATTCATAGTCTCTCCTTCATTGAGGTCGTGCTGAGGTCATTCACCCACCACATTTTGTATGCCGCACACAAAAAACGGGCATATATGGGCATTATATATGCCCGCCAGAACCGTGTCAACGAAGCGCAAAGCCGTCATACTCAAAACGAAAACACCGAACCGGTGCCCAGATAGGATACGAGGGGGCCGGGTGCGCTGCGAATCGTTTCGTAGGAGGCTTCGCCCGTGCAGTGACCCGTAATCACGTGCCTGACCCCCGTGGCGGCCAGGCGCTCCGCAAGCGCGCGCACTTCGTCTTGGGGCGTGTCAAACAGGTGGAATCCTCCGATCATCGCCAGTATGGGACGGCCGGGCAGAGCTTCTGCCGCTTCGCGAACGATCACATCGGCGCCCGCATGCGAGCAGGAGTTGAAAATCACCAGCCCGTTTTCGGTATCGAACACGAGGCTCTGCTCGTGAGAGAGGTCGTCTGGAACCATCTCACCGTCGCGCTCCACGAACATGTGTGCGCGGCGTCCGGTTTCCTCAAGACCCGGTGTCGTATGCGGCAACAGCCATACGCCCGGCCGGATTTCCACATTTCCTTCGGCATACGCGATTCTCGAAGCGAAGCGACCCAGCCAGCCTTTGGGAATCCCTTCGTATACCATGTCTTCGCCGTACTGCGTGTAGCAGTTTTCACCGGCGCCTCTGCGTATGTAAAAAGGGGCGGAATCGTTGATTTCGAAGAAGACATCCATGCCGTCCGAGTGATCGTTGTGCGCATGCGACAGCACGCCGGCCCCGACCTGCTCCAAGTCGATGCCGAGGCGCTCCGCGTTTTCGGCAAAATGACCCGAGGCCCCTGTGTCCAGCAGAAAATGCATCCCTTCGTGCTCAATGTGCAGCGAGAGACCCCACTCTTCGATGAGCGTCTCGGGCGCCGTGTTTTCGATCAGAACTGTAACTTTCATCCCGTTCCCTCCAAAAATAAGGCGGCAGGACCTTCCGTTCCCGCCGCCCGTCTCGCTTATAACCGGTTGTTTCTACACATAACCCTGTGCCATAATCGCTTCGGCAACCTTCAGGAAACCGGCGATGTTGGCGCCCGCCACGAGATTGTACCCGAATCCGTACTCCTCGGAGGCCGCAGCTGCGCTGTCGTGAATGTTGCGCATGATCGTCTCGAGCTGCTCGTATACTTCTTCGCTCTGCATAGGCATTTTGCGCGAGTTCTGGCTCATTTCAATCGCTGAACACGAAACGCCGCCTGCGTTGGCCGCCTTGGCCGGCCCGACTGTAACGCCGTGCTCCATCAGATACTCGAGCGCTTCGTTGGTCGTCGGCATGTTGGCGCCTTCGCAGTAGAACTTGCATCCGCTTTCGACGATCATCTTTGCATGCTCAAGATGCACGTCGTTTTGCATCGCGCACGGAATATACAAATCCGCCTTGACGCCCCAGGGCTTTTCGCCCGGGAAGAACTTCGATCCGGGGAACTGATCCGCATACGGAGCACAGATGTTTTTGCCGCTGTTGCGCAGCTCCAGGAAGAAGGCAACTTTTTCGCCCGAAATGCCGGCTTCGTCCAGGATGTAGCCGTCCGGTCCGGAGAAGGCGATGAGTTTGGCACCGAGCTCGTCGAGTTTTGCCGCCGTGCCCCAGGCCACGTTCCCGAAACCGGAGATGACGACGGTTTTTCCCTCGAGTTTTTCGCCGCACGCTTCCAGCATGTTGCGCGTAAAGAATACGATGCCGTAGCCTGTCGCTTCCGTCCGGCCCGGCAGTCCTCCGTACACGATCCCTTTTCCGGTGATGACGCCGCTGTCGAACTTCGTCGTCAGACGCTTGTACTGTCCGTACAGATACCCGATTTCTCTGGGGCCGACGCCGATGTCTCCGGCCGGCACGTCGATTTCCGGTCCGATGTAGCGGTAGAGTTCCGTCATGTACGACTGGCAGAACCGCATCATTTCGCCTGCCGATTTACCGGTCGTATCCAGATCCGCTCCGCCCTTGGCACCGCCGATGGGCAGCCCTGTGAGCGCATTCTTAAAGATCTGTTCGAATCCGAGAAACTTCATGATGCTGGGGTTTACATTGCCCGCGAAGCGGAGTCCGCCTTTGTATGGTCCCAGCGCGTTGTTGAACTGATAGCGGTACCCTCTGTTGACCTGCACCTTTCCGGCATCATCCACCCAGGTCACGCGGAAGGAAATGCCCCGCTCAGGCTCGATCAGCCGTTCGACGACACCGGCTTCCACCAGATCCGGCCGCTTTTGCAGCACAGGCTCAAGCGAAGACAGCACTTCTTCGATCGTCTGCAGAAATTCCGGCTCTCCGGGATTTCTATTCCTGGCCATTTCGATGTACTGGTCTACGATTCTTCCCATTTTTCTCCTCTTTCCTGTTCACAATGATCTTCATGCGACATGCGGCAGACCGGCTGCCGTTCCTTTTGTTTATGATATCACAAAGTGTTTACACCCACAACAAACCGCCCTAAAAACTTAAATTATTTGCAATATTGCGATATCACAACTATTATTCGGCATCGAAGCGCCGATTAAAAATAATAGTTGACAAGTCACGACGAAACGATGCACCATAAATTGTAACAGGAGGAAGGTCATCATGAACGAAAAAGAGAAATGGGCCGCTTACGATGCGCAGGAACGAAAAGACGGTCGCTTCGACGGCCAGTTCTACATCGCCGTCAAAACGACCGGTATCTACTGCAGGCCGTCGTGCAAAGCGCGCGCCCCCCTGCGCAAGAATATCGAACTGCTGGATACTGCCGGTGAGTGCGTCGCCGCTGGCTATCGCGCATGCAAGCGCTGCAAACCGGACTGAGGTGCTTCAGCGGTCTTCGCGGAAGTAGGGTCGGCTCATGTTGGCAGGCCCTAAATTGCCTTTCCCGTCTTTTCGCGTCGACAGGATGACGATCACGATCGTCGCCAGATAGGGTACCATGTCGACCAGGTATTGAGAGAACGACAGCCCCATCGCCTGCAGCCGAAGCCCGAGGATGGACAGCCCTCCAAACAGCATCGCCGCAAAAAAAGCTTTCAACGGATTCCAGGACGCAAAGATGACGAGCGCCACCGCAATCCACCCGCGCCCGGCGACGACATCCACCTGCCAGATCGGAATGCGGACGATCGAAAGATAGGCGCCACCCAGTCCGCACAGCGCGCCGCCCGCCAGAATGTGCGCGTATTTATAGGCATCCACGCGGATGCCCGAAGCGTCCGCCGCTGCCGTGTTTTCCCCGACAGCGATCAAATTCAGTCCCGGCCTTGTCCGGTACAGGTACACGGCGGAAACGATGCAGAGCGCATAACCGAAGTACACAAACACATCCTGGCGGAACAGGATGCGGCCGATAAACGGAAGGTCGGACAACAGGGGAAGCGCCCGCTTTGCAAAGAAAGCGGATACCTCAGAAGGAATGGTGGACCCGAGGAGCGGCTGGCCGATAAAGCTCGTAACACCCGTGCCGAAAATCGTCAGCGTCAGCCCGGTCACCGTCTGGTTCGCTCGAAACGTAACCGTC
This sequence comes from Clostridiales bacterium, assembly GCA_012841925.1. Classification (GTDB taxonomy): domain Bacteria; phylum Bacillota; class Clostridia; order Peptostreptococcales; family Anaerovoracaceae; genus UBA10908. The sequence continues at coordinate 21,854 of DUTT01000076.1, forward strand.
AAAATGGCGTAGATGAGCGCCCCTCCGGCGCCCGCCAGCGCGGCACCCAGCAGCGCCAGCCCCGGATTTTTCGTGCTCATGGCAGTCACAAAACCGGCGACGGCTCCGAGCAGCATCATCCCTTCCACACCGAGGTTGAGGCTTCCCGACCGTTCGGTCATGATCTCGCCGATGATGGCAAACAGCAGCGGGGTTCCGGCTACGATGCATGTCGCTAGAAACGTCTGCACTACGCCACCTCCTTTTGCGCATCCCGCATCCGCACGATGCGGTATTGAAGGAAGAACTCGCTGCCCAGCACAAAGAACAGAATCGTCCCCTGCACGATGCTGGCCACCGAACTTGGAACGTTCATGGCGATCTGAATGTAGGCTCCGCCCTGAATCAGCATGGCAAACGCGATGCAGACGAACAGGATGGCGACGGCATTCAGCCTCGCAAGCCACGCCGTGATGATCGCTGTAAATCCGTAATTGTTTCCGATGCTGTACGTAAGGCTTTTTTCGATCGCCGATGCCTGAATCATGCCCGCGATCCCGCACATCCCGCCGGACATCAGCATCGCAACGACGATGATGCTGCCGATGTTCATGCCCGCATAGCGCGCTGTTTCCACGCTCTGTCCGACGACGTTCACCTCGTATCCCTTTTTGGTCTTATTCATAAACACATACACAAATGCGACGAGAACCAGGGCGATGATCCAGCCGGCATGCACGCCGAACACGTCGGGCAGAACGGCATTGCCGGAAAACTTGGCAATTTTGGGAAATCCCTGCGCCGCCGGATCGATCCACGGACCGTACTGCAGATACATAACAAACTTGATCGCTATATAGTTGAGCATCAGCGTAAAGATCGTCTCGTTCGTCCCGAGGCGCGCTTTAAAGATCGCCGGAATAAACGCCCACAGGCCGCCGGCAACCACAGCTGCGATCATCATGGCCGCCAGCATGAGCGGACGGGGCACATCGCTTCCCAGGTTCAGCGCCACAAAAGTCGCGGCGGTCGCCCCGAGCGTAATCTGCCCTTCGGCTCCGATATTCCAGAATTTCATCTTGAATGCAACCGAAATCCCCAGCGATGCGATGCAGAGCGGGATCGCTTTGATGAGCGTCTGCTTAATTCTCATCTTCGTGCCGATCGATCCGACGATCAGGGACTGAAAGATCTTAATCGGATTGAGCCCGAACAGCAGCAGGATGACTCCGGCGAATACGATGGAAAGAGCCACGGCCAGGAGGCGCACCGCATATTCTTTATTGCGCGGCATCACATCGCGCTTCGTTACCCTCACACCGGTCATTGTGCACTCACCTCGCTCTCCTTTTTTCTTCCGGTCATCAGAAGTCCGATCTCCTCTTTCGTGACGTTGGCGGGATCGACGATGCCCGTCACTTCTCCGTGGCACAGCACGAGGATGCGGTCGCACAGATCCATCAGCACGTCGAGGTCTTCGCCGACGAACAGCACACCGACGCCCTTTTTCTTCTGCTCGTTCAGCATATCGTAGATTTTGAACGACGCTCCGATGTCGAGTCCGCGCACGGCGTAGGCGGTGATGAGGACTTTCGGCGCCGAATCGATCTCGCGCCCGAGCAGCACTTTTTGAATGTTGCCGCCCGACAGCTGCTGGACCGGCGTGTAGATGCTCGGCGTTTGAATATCGAGCGCTTCGACGATCTTTATGGCTTTCTCGGTGCACGCCTCTTTTTGGATGAAGATGCCCGGCTGGTTCTGATAGTCCTTTAAAATGATGTTGGACACGATGTCCATGCTTCCGACAAGCCCCATACCCAGGCGGTCTTCAGGGATAAAACCCATCCGGATGCCCCTCTGGATGATGTCGCGCGGTGTTTTACCCACCAGATTTTCGCCTTCGAAAAAGATGCGGCCCCTCTCGGGTCGGATGAGACCGGCAATGGCTTCGCACAGCTCCTTTTGTCCGCTGTTGGCGACGCCGGCCACGCCCAGAATCTCGTACTTCCACAGATCGAAGCTGACGTCGGACACCGCCCTCTTTCCTTCGGCGTCCCGCACGGTCACCTCGTCGAGCCGCAGCAGCGACTGCTGCAGACCCCGGTCGACCTCGGGCTTTACAATCGCAAGGTCGATTTTTTTGCCGACCATCATCTCGATGAGGTTCGGAATATCGACGTCGGCCGTGTGCACCGTGCCGACAGACGCGCCTTTTCGCAGGACGGTGACGCGGTCGGAGATTTCCATCACCTCGTTCAGCTTATGGGTGATGATGATGACCGAGCATCCCTGCTGTTTCATGTTCCGGATGATGCGGAACAGCTTGCGGATTTCCTGCGGTGTCAGCACCGCTGTCGGCTCGTCCATGATCAGAATCCGTGCGCCGCGGTACAGCACTTTGAGAATCTCCAGCGTCTGCTTTTCCCCGACGGACATATCGGAGACGCGCTTGTCCGGATCGATGTCCAGCCCGTAGCGATCGGACAGCTCGCGTATCCGTCCGGCCTGGGTTTTCGTGCGCAGGAAAAAGCGGGACGGCTGACCGATCAGTATGTTCTCCGTCGCAGTCAAGACGTCCACGAGGTTAAAATGCTGATAGATCATGCCGATACCGCGCTGGATGGCGTCCTTGGGCGAAGAGAGCTTAACCGGCTCTCCGTACAGCCGGATCGTGCCGTCGTCCGGCTTGTAAATCCCCGACAGCATGTTCATCAGCGTCGATTTGCCCGCGCCGTTTTCGCCCAGTATGGCGTGCACTTCTCCTTCGTACACGTCCAGAAACACATCCCGGTTGGCCTGCACCGAACCAAACGATTTGGATATGCCGATCATTTCGATGGTCTTATTTTTATCCACCCCTGCTCCTTACAAAAATCGAAGGGGAAGTCCCGAAGGACGTCCCCTGTCGATTAAAATCTTGTTATCGCTTCCAACATCGCTTACTTCGCTCCCTTGATGAGCTGCTGGATATCCCAGATTTCGGCTCGCGTCAGCGACTGTCCTTCCTTGCAGAGCACGCTTCCGTCCGCGTTCTCGATGTAGCCGGAGAACGGTGCAAATGCACCGGAAATCATTTCTGCTTCCTTTTCGGCGACGAGTTCCTGTACGTCGGCCGGAACGAGATCGCTCATCGGCGCAAGCGCGATGTAGCCGGTGGCCAGTGTGCCATAGTAGCTTTCAGGTGCGAATGTTCCGTTGAGAATGTTCTCCACCGCATGGATATAGTATGCATCGTGATGCCAGATCGGTGCGGTCAGGTACGCGTCCGGTGCAGCCGGGTTCGCCAGATTGTATCCGATGGCATAGGCTCCTGCATCCTGCGCAGCGAGCTGAGGTCCGGTGGAGTCGCTGTGCTGCGTGATGATGTCGCAGCCTTCCGCCAGAAGCTGTTCGGCGGCAGCCAGTTCTTTTTCGGGATCGCCCCACGAACCGATGTATACGACGTTAACTTCCACGTCCGGATTCACCGACTGTGCGCCGAGCGTGTAGGCGTTGATGCCGATCATGACTTCGGTGTAAGGCAGCGCGCCTACATAACCGAGTTTGTTGGTCTCGGTCATGGAGCCTGCGACTATGCCTGCCAGATAGCGGGCTTCATCGATGGATCCGAAGAAGTTATCAAAATTCGTGTCGTTGGCCAGGTAGCCGGAGAAATGCAGGAAGTATTTGTCGTCGTAATCTCCGCTGTTGGCAAGCGTATCGAGCGCTTCCATAAAGCCAAACGACGCCCCGACGATCACATCGCACCCCTGGTCGAGCAGGTTCTGCCCGGCCGTGAGAGACGCCTGAATGTCGCCGTCATCGATGTTTTCGATGTACTTAAAGTCGACTTTGCCTGCGAAGTGTTCCTTCATCCGCACCGCCCCTTCGTAGTGCGCCTGTGTATAGCCGCCGTCGTTGATAGGTCCGATGAAGATGAAACCAACCGTCAGTTCGGGATCCGCCTCGTCCGACGTCCCGCCTCCGCCGCAGCCGGCGAGAACGCCCAGCGCGAGAGCGAGGACCAGGGTGAGAGCGAGTAGTTTTTTATTCATTCCGTTTCTCCTTCTTTTTCGACATGTACGCTTTCGAATTCTATGTTACCGTCCGAGATGGACAGGATAACCGCAAGAGATTCCACCGGGTAGCCGGCCTGCCTCAACCGCTCGCCGCCGCCCTGAAACTTTTTTTCAACCGCTACTCCGATGCCGCACAGGTGGGCACCCGCATTTTTCGCGATGCGCACGAGGCCCATCGCCGATTCGCCGTAGGCGAGAAAGTCATCGACGATGAGGATGCGGTCGTCCGCACCGAGAAATTCGCGCGACACGCGTATCGTAGAGACCGTCTCTTTGGTAAACGATTTGACGTCGGTGCTGTATACGCCTTCGATCATCGTGTTCGGCGCCGCTTTTTTTGCAAAGACGACCGGAATGTTCCCCAGCGCCCGGGACGTCGCACAGGCAATCGGGATGCCGGAACTTTCGACGGTGAGAATCTTTGTGGCACCGCAGCCTTCGAATCGTTCGGCCAGCGCCTGCCCGATCTCGTCGACGAAGGCCACATCGATCTGATGATTTAAAAAAGAGTCCACTTTAAGAACTCC
>DUTT01000003.1 GCA_012841925.1 Clostridiales bacterium
CATCGATCCACGAGGCCGGAACTTCGACCTCGATGAGGCCTTCCACGCCGGCGTCGATCGCTGCGATGTTCATGTCGACGATATCCTGCCCCTTCGTACCGTACGTTTCCCGGACCGCCGTCTTCATCTCTTCGAGCGCTACATCGAGCGGAATCACGTCGACGAGCTTAAAGAACGCCGACTGCAGTACGGAGTTCGTACGGCCGCCCAGCCCGAGGCTCTGCGCGATGGAGATGGCGTCGATGATAAAGAAGCGGGCTTTTTTCTTGGCGAGTCCTCTCTTCAGTTCGGCGCTCAGCTTTTCTTCCAGCTCCTCGGGTTTCCACGAGCAGTTGAGCAGGAAGATGCCCCCCTCTTTCAGGTCTTTGGCGAGGTCGTACTTGCTGACATACGACGGTGCATGGCACGCCACGAAGTCGGCGCAGCTTACATAGTACGGCGAGCGGATCGGATCTTTGCCGAAGCGCAGATGCGACTGCGTAACCCCGCCGGATTTCTTCGCGTCGAATGCGAAGTAGGCCTGCGTGTACAGGTCCGTGTTCTGTCCGATAATCTTGATGCTGTTCTTGTTCGCGCCCACCGTTCCGTCGGCGCCGATGCCCCAGATTTTACAGCTGATACGGTCTTCGGGCGTGATGTCGGGTTCCGGACCTCTGGGGAGTGACAGGTGCGTTACGTCGTCGGTGATGCTGATTGTAAAGTTGTCTTTCGGCTGATCCTGCGCCAGGTTGTCGAATACGGCGACGATGTCCGCCGGCGTCGTGTCTTTGGATGACAGCCCGAAGCGCCCGCCGATGACCATCAGGTCTTTTCCGGCTTTGCGGCAGGCGTTGCCGACGTCCACAAACAGCGGTTCGCCGACCGATCCGGGTTCCTTTGTCCGGTCGAGCACGGCGATGCGCTTTGCGGTTTCGGGGATTTCGCGGATAAAGTGTTCGATGGAAAACGGACGGTACAGATGGACGCTGATCAGTCCGACCTTGCGGCCCTGCGCCGTCAGATAATCGACGGTTTCTTTTATGGTTTCGGTGCCGGACCCCATCGCCATCACGATATCGGTGGCATCGGGTGCGCCGTAGTATTCAAACAGCTTGTAGTTTCTGCCCGTCAGCTTGTTGATCTCGCCCATGTAATGTTCCACGATGCCGGGGATGGCGTCGTAGTACGGGTTCTGCGCTTCCCGGCCCTGGAAGTAGATATCCGGGTTGATCGTCGTTCCGCGGATAAACGGGTTGGACGGATTCATCGCATTGCCGCGGAAGCGATCGATCTGTTCGCGATCGACCAGCTTAGCAAGGTCGTCGTAGTCGAGCACTTCGATCTTCTGCAGCTCGTGCGATGTGCGGAAGCCGTCGAAGAAGTGCAGAAACGGCACGCGGCCGCGGATGGCGGAAAGATGCGCCACTGCGGCGAGGTCCATCACTTCCTGCGGGCTGCCGGACGCCAGAAGCGCAAAGCCGGTCTGCCGCGTAGCCATGACGTCGGAGTGGTCGCCGAAAATCGAAAGCCCGTGGATGGACACCGAACGAGCGCTCACGTGGAACACGCCGGGCAACAGTTCTCCGGCGATCTTATACATGTTGGGAACCATGAGCAGCAGCCCCTGCGAGGCCGTGTACGTCGTCGTGAGCGCACCCGCTTCCAGCGAACCGTGGACCGTGCCCGCCGCTCCGCCTTCGGACTGCATCTCTACAACGCGCACCCGCTGACCGAATATGTTTTCCCTGCCGTTGGCCGACCACTCGTCGACGAGTTCTGCCATGGGAGAACTCGGAGTGATTGGAAAGATTCCGGCAACTTCGGTAAAAGCGTACGAAACGTGCGCCGCTGCCTGGTTGCCGTCCATGACATCATATACTTTTGACATATTAATCTCCTATGTTATAAGCCTGCTACGAAGCGGGCCAGTCTCTGAACACCATCCTGAATGTTTTCGTCGTTCGTCGCGTAGCACAGACGGACAAAGCCTTCGCCGCCCGGACCGAATCCCACGCCGGGGATGACGAGCATCTTTTCCTGTTCGAGAAGCTTCGTCGCAAACGTCCTGGAGTCCATGCCGGTCGACTGAATGTTGGCAAACAGATAGAACGCACCGGCCGGATCCTTGCAGCTGATGCCGTCGATGGAGTTGATGCCGTCGAGCAGGAGCTTTCTCCTGTGGTGATACAGTGCAATCATGTCGTCCACGCACTGCTGGCTTTCCGTGAGCGCCGCTACTCCGGCCCACTGAACGGCCGTAAATACGGACGACAGCACATTTTCCAGAAGCTGCGTCATCTTGACGATGACTTCTCTGGGGCCGGCTGCATAGCCGAGGCGCAGGCCCGTCATTGCGTATGTCTTGGAAAATCCGTCGATGATGAGCGTCCGCTCCCGCATGCCCGGGAACTGCGCGATGCTCGCGTACGGTTCGCCGGTCCAGAGCAGTTCGCGGTAAATTTCGTCTGTGATGACATAGATGTCCTTCTCGATGCACAGTTCGGCGAGCGCCTTCA
>DUTT01000077.1 GCA_012841925.1 Clostridiales bacterium
GACGGTTTCGTTGACCTTCATCAGCGGTCCGGGGCACTGCATCCCCGTGCAGTCGATGCTGACCGATGCGACGGGCACAGGCCCTGCAAAGGCAGCCGGTTTCTCGTTATTTGAACGCGGCATCGTTTTGTCCTCCATGCTTTCCTCTATAAAATCCCGATAGTGCGTCGAGCGGTAGAACCGCAGGCCGGCCGGATACAGGCGGATGCTTGTAAAGCCGCTCTGCATCAGAGCGCGCACCGCGTTGTACGACCGCACGCCGATGTTACAGAACACGACGATGTCTGCCTCCTTGTCGAGCTCGTGCATGCGGCTGCGCAACTGGCCCATCGGAATGTCGACCGAACCGGGCATGCGGAACGCCATGCGCTCGGCTTCTTCGCTGATGTCCAGGACCACGGCATCCGGATGCTTCTCCAGATAGTCCCACTCGGCAAACACCACGAGGCCGTTGAGCACGTTCTCCGCCACGAACCCGGCCATGTTGACCGGATCCTTTGCCGACGAATACGGCGGTGCGTAGGCGAGTTCCAGATATTTTAAGTCCTCGACGGACGCGTTGAGCCGGATGGCCGTCGCCAGCGTATCGATGCGCTTGTCCACCCCGTCGATGCCGACGATCTGCGCACCGTAGATCTTTTTCCCGTCCATGGAGAAAATCATCTTGAGCCGCAGCGGCGTCGCGCCGGGATAGTACGTCGCGTGCGAGTTCTGATTGATGATGATCGTCTCGTAGTCTTTGCCCTTGACGAGCCCTTTGCGTATCAGAGTCTTTTCGGCCCAGCCGGTGCTGGCCGCTGTCAAATCGAACACCTGCGCAATCGATGTCCCCTGCGATCCTCTGTACTCTTCGCTCGCCCCGGCGATGTTGTCCGCCGCGATGCGGCCCTGCTTGCTCGCAGGTCCCGCAAGCGGAATCATCGTCAGCTCCTTGCTGATAAAATCCTCGACCTGGGTGACGTCGCCGACGGCGTAAATCGACGGATCCGACGTCCGCTGCATCGCATCTGTTACGACACCGCCGCGCTCGGAAAGCTCCAGACCGGCTTCTTTCGCCAGCTGATTGTTCGGGCGCACGCCGATGGCCAGGATGACGAGTTCGGCCTCGATCTGCTTTCCGCTGTTCAGGTGGATGACCACTGAGTCGTCTTTATTTTCGAACGTGGACACGCCGTCGGAAAGCCGGAGGTACACGCCGTTTTGCCACATGTTTTCGTGCAGGAGCTGGGCCATCTCAAAGTCGAGCGGCGCCATCACCTGGTCGAGCATTTCCACGAGCGTCACGTCGATGCCGAGCGCGTGGAGGTTTTCCGCCATCTCCAGTCCGATAAACCCGCCGCCGACAACCGTGGCGGTCTTTACGCCCCACTCCTCGATGGACGCTTTAATCTGATCGGTATCCGCTACGTTCCACAGCGTCAGAATCCGTTCGCCGTCGATGCCGGGGATCGGAGGTCTCAGAGGCGAGGAACCGGTGGACAGCAAAAGTATATCGTACGTCTCCGTATACTCCTCTTCCGTCAGAAGGTTCTTGACGGTGACGGACTTTTCTTCGCGATTAATGCTCAGCACTTCGTGGTGCGTGCGCACGTCGATGTTGAACTTGTCCTTCATGGTCTTGGGCGTCTGGACAAACAGCGCATCTCTGGATTTGATGACATCCCCGATGTAGTAGGGCAGCCCGCAGTTCGCATACGAGATATCCGATCCCCGCTCGATCAGGATGATCTCGGATTCTTCGCTGAGTCTGCGAAGCCTTGCGGCAGCGGTAGCGCCTCCGGCTACACCGCCTACGATGACGACTTTCTGATTCATGGTCCACCTCTTTGATGTGTGCATGGGTTATAGGAAACATCTCTGCATAAAAAACACCGTACGTATCGAACTTGTCGTACTTGTTAAACAATAGTCAAAATGACACCTGTATACCGTGACTGCGTCACCGTTTGGAGCTGCATCTGTCGTTTCGGCTTTGAAGGAAAATAAGCACTATCGCGCGCAGGCACAGCTGTGCTATGATTGAAAAAATCATTCTAGGAGGGAAACATGGACATCAAGGAATTGGCGGCATCGTTCAGCGAACGCAATCCGTTTACAAACGGTCTGGGCATCGAGGTGACCGCGATTGAACCCGACTACGCAGAAGGCCGCATCGAATTTGCAAAGAAAATCTCCAACCGCAGCGGCTTCGTCCACGGAGGCGTCTACATGTCGCTGGCCGACACCATCGCAAGTGCGGCCGTCCACAGCCGGGGCGCGAGCTATGTGACCCAGAGCTGCAGCTTTCAATTTTACAAGGCGACGAAGGACGAGACGCTGTGCTGTGCGGCGCGCGTCAACCATCGCGGCCGGAAGACGTGCGTGGCCGAAACAAAACTGACCCACGCCGACGGTACGCTGGTCGGAGAGGGTCTGTTTTCGTTCTACAAAGTGTCAGATGAGGCGGTTAAGTGATTCAATAAAGCGGTTCGTTATTCGAGGTAGGTCCTCGTGACGTACGGGCTCGTGAACAGCTTTAAAAATGCACCGTAATCGAGGCGGAAATCGAGCGTTCCACCGAGC
>DUTT01000078.1 GCA_012841925.1 Clostridiales bacterium
CAACCGATTCCGGTGACGATAGCGAAGAGGATACACCTGTTCCCATCCCGAACACAGAAGTTAAGCTCTTTTGCGCCGAAGATACTTGGTGGGAGACTGCCTGGAAGAATAGGTCGTTGCCGGTTTATCTATGGCTCCATGGTCAAGCGGTTAAGACACCGCCCTTTCACGGCGGTATCCCGGGTTCGAGTCCCGGTGGAGTCACCAATGTGAGCCGTACAGCACTGTGCGGCTCTTTTTATCTCCCGTAACAACAGCACCGTGCGACTCTTTTTATCTCTTGCAAACGCGCGGATGTGGTGGAACTGGCAGACACGCAGGATTTAGGTTCCTGTGGAGCGATCCATGTGGGTTCGAGTCCCACCATCCGCACCAGGATCAGAGTCGTCGAACTTGACGGCTCTGATTTTTTCTAAGGTTTCGGATTTTCTGCATTATGGTGTCGGATGCGACACTATGCTGGACATAGTTGATGGTAGCATCATAAAAGATGAGAGGATAACAATATGGACTTATTTAATTCGATCAGTCGGCGGAAGGCCTGTAGAAAGTACGTTGCAGAACCCCTGAGCGAAATACAGCTCGAAGAAATTGAGACGGCGCTCAATACTTTTAAACCGCTATACCCTGATGCTCCACTGAGTTACCGCTTTGCTTCCGAGACAAAAGGAGTTTTTCACGTTAAGGCGCCGCACTACCTGGTCATCAGCGGGCAGGGTAAGAAAGGCGAGGAAGAAAATGCGGGATTTATCGGTCAGCAGCTTATGCTTTGGCTGGATTCACACGAGCTTGGCGGTGTTTGGCTAGGTGCATCTAAGGACGCGACAAAAGAGCGCAGCAATTTAGACATCATTGTGCTTGCCTTTGGAAAGCCTGAAGGGTCACCCCATCGCGCAATATCTGAATTCAAACGCAAACCTATTTCAGATATCACCAACTCTCCAGATGATGAATGTATCAAAGCCGTCCATCTGGCTCCATCGGGACTAAATATTCAGCCCTGGTATCTCGAAAAAACAAAGGGTAAACTATTAGTCTATCGCCAGCTGTTAAAGCCACCCATGTCGCTGGCCTATAAGCTTACGAGAGTCGATATAGGGATAGCCCTGTGTCATTGCGCCGCGGCCTGCGAACACTTTGGAAAACCCTTCCGCTTCCATCTCGGCGGAAATGCCGAAGCAAAAAAGGGTTATGAGTATTACGGGTATGTTGACATTGTAGATTGAAGTAAAGGAATCGTGTGACCGTTTTGACCCATGCCCGAGAACTGGGTAGCATATATAGTTGACACAACTACCAGAATCAGAACCGTCGAAATAGGCGGCTCTGACTTCTTTTTTTATTTCTTCGATTCCGCCGTGGAATCCGACCAACATGACGCTGGCAGAACCTGCTATTTATCTGTATAATGCAAGCATAGATAAGAGTGTCGCCCGGATGGGTCGTCTGTACGACAATGTAGGGGGAACGTATGAATAGAAAATCGAGAGCAATTCCTAAGCAGGCAAGTATTCTCATAATGGCCGCGTGCTTTATATTTGCTTTGCTTCCTGTAGCAGTTTTGGCGGAAACAGAGAGTCCACCGACTATAGAGGGATCCGGTCCTTGTGCAATGGAGCTTAGCGCAAACGGCGGGTTGGGAACGATGGGCGGTGAACCGGAGGATATTACCGGCGAATTTGCCGATCCCAACTTTCTTGCAGCAGTGAGAGGGGCGTTGGAGAAGGCTGAAAATGTTTCCATTTATGCGGATGATTTCATAGGGAGAACAGTACTTAACCTGGCTGGAATGGGTATTCAAAACCTCGCCGGGATAAAATATTTTATAGATCTCGAAGAACTTGTCTGTTCATATAATCAGCTTACAGAATTAGATGTAAGTAGCTTGAGAGAACTAATTTATCTTGACTGCGAAGGCAACCAGCTTACGATATTAAACGTAAGCGGTTTGAACAAGCTGGAGCATCTTGTTTGCCGGGATAATCAGCTTTCATCTCTAAGGGTACGCAATTTAGCTAGCATAACGTCACTTGACTGTACGAACAATCAGATTACAGGTTTAGATGTAAGCGGTTCGAGCAACTTGAAGTGGCTTTTCTGTTCGAATAATCAGCTTTCATCTATAGAAGTAAACGGCTTGAATAACTTGGAGGGGCTTTACTGTTCGCATAATCAGCTCTCTTTTCTAGATGTAAGCAACTTAAAAAGCTTAAGGGGGCTTTACTGTTCCTATAATCAACTGGGCAAGCTGCTTGCGAGTGACTTGACTAGTTTAGAAACGCTTATCTGTTCAAACAACAAATTGGAAACGCTTAATTTAAGCGGAGCAGCGAGCGCAACAACCTTGGATTTCCGGTACAACTATTTCTCAGGAAAAGAAAAAATTACACTCGACGGTAATAAAGAGGTCGACAATGATGACTTCATACCTCAATTTGACAAGGATTATGAATTGACAGTTGCAGGCGTGACGGTTAACGCACACAATGCTAATGCAATAATCGATCCTGGCATACGCGGTACTGTAAGCTACGACAAGGTAAGCAAAACCTTAACCCTGAGCAATGTGAAAATTGCTGTCAGCGATGATGACTGGGAATACGGTATTTACAGCAGAGAAAATATAAAGATACAGTTGATCGGAGATAATATAATTGGCACGGAATTGACGGATGCAACGTATGGTTACAACACACGGATTGGCATCTACGCCCCGGGGCAGGATGTTAACATCGCCGGACGCGGTAACCTGACAATTTTCGACTACGAAGCGGGAGTCTCCGGAAAGAATATTGCGATCAACGCCAACGGGAAGATCGTCATAAAGGAAGAAGTGTATGACAGCAACTATTGTTGCCTTCGAGCGGATGGCGGCACATTGACGATCAACAGCGGAGACCTGGCGTTATACTCTGTCAGAGATTATAACTTCGTGGGTTTACAATCCCAGGGAGCCTACTGCCTCTACGGTGACCACATCGTTATAAACGGCGGCACCATCACCGCGTGGAGCGAGGGAGAACGTGCATTTTTCAAAGCTCCCGAGTATGGAACTGACTTTTCATATGTAATCAAAGCCGGCAACAATCCGAGCGCTGCCCGAGCGACTGCGAATCCTACGTACTTTGAATCCTATATTAGAATTGAAGCCCCTCCGACAAAGCGTTCTTCCAACGACACTGCGCCTGCGCCGACGAGCATTTCGGGTGACACGCTCCAGTCTCATGCAGACGCGGGATCGGACCTGGTCGTACCATTGACGGGAGGCATCGCCACACTTGATAACGCAGCGCTGGCATCGATCCTGGATCAGTCGGCCGAAGGAGCCGATCTAAAGTTGGAGTTAAAGCAGATACCGGCCAGCGAGCTTACGGATGCTCAAAAGGAATCTGTCAAAGAAGGCGATCTGGTGCTCGACATCAATCTCCTGATGGGAACGCGAAACATCACGGAATTCGACGGCACGCTGACCATCGATATGCCGTACGACGGCGAGCTGCCGGTCGGCGTGTGGTACTTAAACGATCGAGGGGAGCTCGAGAGAATCGAAGCCAGCTACAAGGACGGAGTTGTAAGCTTTGTCTTGCATCATCTCTCCATTTACATTGTCGGCCTGGACGAAGCTGCAAAAGAAGCGCAGCGCAATCCCTTTGCCGACGTTTTGCAGAGCGACTGGTTTTACAGTTCCGTCCTTTATGCCTATGAAAACGGTTTGATGAAAGGGACAGGCAGCAGTAGCTTTACCCCGTACGGAGCGACGACGAGAGGCATGATCGTCACGATCCTGCATCGGCTGGAAGGTGAGCCTGCAGCAGAGTCAAGCCCCTATACCGATGTCGCTGCGGATCAATACTACTCAAGCGCCGTCGCCTGGGCCTCGTTGAACGAGATCGTGAGCGGTTACGGGAACGACACATTCGGGCCGGAGGATGCGGTCACCCGCGAGCAGATGGCGGTCATCCTTAAGAATTATGCAGAATATAAAGGATACGACTTGTCCGGCACGGCGGATTTATCAGGGTACAGCGACAGCAGTAGCATCTCACCCTGGGCGGCGGATGCCATGGCCTGGGCGAACGCTGCCGGACTAATTCAGGGTGACGGTATAAGGCTTGCGCCTGCAGGAAATACTGAGCGCTGTCAGGCAGCCGCCATCCTTCAGCGGTTTATTGAAAAATTTCAGCTCCTGTCATCCAACGACCGGTAACCGGTTTCGTCAATGAGGGCTTTGTAGGCGGGCCGCATAATCCGGCTCAGGTTTGCGATCTCTTCGATTCTATGTGCGCACCAGCCGACCATGCGGGCGGTGGCGAACAGTGGCGTATACAGCTCGCAGGGGATGTCGAGCATCTGGTACACGAGCCCGGAATACATGTCCACGTTGGCGCACAGCACTTTGTCGCCCCGGCCTTCTTCCAAAAAAGCGGCCGGCGCCAGTCGCTCCACCGCTTCGAGCAGGGCGAACTCCCGGTCAAACCCCTTGGCCCCGGCGAGCTCGCGGGCCATGTCCTTGAGCAGATCCGCGCGGGGATCCGACATTGTGTATACGGCGTGGCCCATGCCGTAGATGAGTCCGTCGCCGAGCCCGGCTTCTTTCCGCAGGACCTTCCGCAGATAGGCGTGGAGCTCTTCGTCGTCGTTCCAGTCGCGCACGTCGCGCTTTACGCAATCGAACATCTCCATCACCTTCATGTTGGCGCCGCCGTGCTTCGGCCCTTTTAACGAACCGACAGCCGCGGCGATGGCCGAGTAGATGTCCGTGCCCGATGACGACAGGACGCGGCACGCAAACGCCGAGTTGTTACCGCCGCCGTGCTCTGCGTGCACGACGAGGCACAGGTCCAGCAGGCGCGCTTCTTCGGCCGTAAACAGATTGTCGTTGCGCACGGAGTATAAAAAGTTTTCCGCGAGTGACAGGTGGCCGTTCGGCCGGTGCAGGTGCAGGCTTTCGTTGTCGTAGTAGTGGCGCTTGGCGGCAAACGCGTTGGCGACGATGACCGGTGTGCAGGCGATGAGGCGCAGCGATTTGTCCAGCTCCTTGGTGATGTCCCCGTTCGGTTCGGGTTTTGGATCGTACGAGTACAGCGACAAAATCGAGCGCGCGAGCTTGTTCATGATATCGACGCTCGGCGAAGCGAGGATCATATTTTCGGTAAAGTTATCCGGCAGCTCCCGGTATTCCGCCAGGATGGACGAAAACTCCTCAAGTTCGTCCGCGCTCGGCAGCGAGCCGAACAGGATCAGATAAGCCGTCTCTTCGTATCCGAAGCGACCTTCTGTCAAAAACCCCTGAACGAGATCCACCAGATTGATTCCGCGATAAAAAAGCTGGCCCGGCATCGGGCATTTTTCGCCGTCCTGCATATAGTAACCGCGGACGTTTCCGATCCTTGTAAGCCCGGCCATCACGCCGGTGCCGTCTGCGTTGCGCAGGCCGCGCTTTACATCGTACTGCTTGAACGCTGTCCGTTCGATGTGGTTTGTGTCTGCGATGCCGTCTGCGTGCTTTTCCAGGAACGCCCCGGCTTTTTCGATCAATCTCGTTTCCATGCGTGTATGCCTCCCTTGAGTTTAGCGCCATTTTATGTCCGCCCGCCGCCTGTGTCAATCAAAACAAGCCTTGAAAATTCAAAGTATACAAAGCGCATTTGGTACACAAAAAAGCGCGGGTATTTGCCGCGCTTTTTGAACAGATCGTACGTTCGTATTTGAGTTGCTATGCAGCTTCGAGCGAGGAATTTTGACTATACCGCCGCCCTACGCGCCGGCGATGCAGATCGTGTCGCCGGCCTTCGCCTTGCCGGATGCGAGCACTATTACGAAGATTCCTTCACGCGGCATCACACAGTCACCGGCGAGTTCCCGGATGGCACAGCCCTCGTGACACTCCTTGCCGATCTGCGTCACTTCGCACAGCGCCGACCCGATGCGCAGCTTCGTGCCCACGGGGAGCGTGTACAGTTCGATGCCTTCGGTCAGGATGTTTTCGGCAAACGCGCCCGGCGGCAGCGGCTCGGTCAGATGCTTCTGCACCTTGGCGACGCTTTCCACCCCGAGCAGGCTGACCTGCCTGTGCCAGTTGCCGGCATGGGCGTCCCCTTCGATGCCGTGGCCCTCGACCAGCATCACCGATTCGACGGCGTGCTTCTGCTCGCCTTTCTTTTCGCTGATGCACACGCTTCGAATCACGGCGGGCTCTACGGCGCAGTCCGCCGATCCGCCGGAATACATCATGTCGATCCCGTGCACGAGCGGACCTAAGACGGCCGACAGGTTTTCCACGGCGGCTTTTTCGCTGCCGGGCAGGTTGACGATGAGCGATGAGCCCCGTATCCCGGCAACCGCTCTTGACAGGAACGCCCGGTCCGTAATCCGTGCGCTCGCGGCGCGCATCGCTTCCGGGATGCCGCGCACTTCGCGTTCGATCACGGCAAGCGTCGCTTCGGGAGTGATGTCCCTGGGTGACAGCCCCGTTCCTCCGGTCGTTGCGACGAGGGCGATGCCGAGTTCGTCTGCGCAGCGGATGAGCTCCGCCTGGATGCGCTCCATGTCGTCGGGCACGACCGCTTCGTAAGCGATGTTCCAACCGTTTTCCCTCAGCAGGGCGCACAGCGCGGGACCGCTCCGGTCCTCGCGCAATCCGGCGGCGCCTTTATCGCTGACGGTGATGACTGCAGCCGTGTATTTCATTTCACTTCATCCTTTCTCACATAGTCCCCGTGCACGCCCCCCGTTTTTTCGAGCAGGCGGATCTCTGTAATCCCGATGTCGCGCTGGACGGCTTTGCACATGTCGTAAACTGTAAGCGCCGCCACCGAGACCGCTGTCAGCGCTTCCATCTCTACGCCGGTCCGCCCGGAGCACCGAACGGTCGCTTCGATGTCCACGGCGCAGCGCTCTTCGTTCAGCGAAAGGGATAAATCGATGCCGTCGACGGCGATCGGGTGACACATCGGGATCAGGTCCGACGTCCGCTTCGCTCCCATGATGCCTGCGATCTGTGCGACGGTCAGGACATCGCCTTTCTTAACGCCGCTGGATGCGATGAGGTCGTACGTCTGCCGGTTGAGAAGGACGCGTCCCGCAGCTTTCGCCGTGCGGCGCGTTTCGCCTTTTGCTCCGACGTCGACCATGCGCGCGCGCCCGGCCTCGTCGAAGTGCGTAAAGTCGCCGCGCTCGTTTTTCTCGGACCGGATATATGTCAGTACGAACGCGGCGATGGCGTCGATGTCATCATAGCCGAAAACCGGGATTCCGTGTCGTCGAGCCTGTGTGTGCACATCGCCCGCTCCACTGCACATGCCGCCCACACCGTAGCATACGTTATCTGCACCACTGCGTTCGGCATACGCACTGCTGCGCGCACCAGCCGGATTGCCCGTCACGTCATCCGCATCGGTCACAAGTGCGATATAGCGCTCGACCTCGTCCGGGAACCCCAGTCCGGCCGCCTGTCGCTCGAGGCCGATCTGCGGGATATCCTCGCTCTTGTAGCCTTCGACGAGGATGAGGTCCACGTCGGTAATCCGGGCCCTCACGTCAGAAAACGAAAGCGCCCGCTGTTCGACAAAGGCTGCCTTTTCGGGCGAGCTGATCGCAGACACCGCAGCGCCGGCCTGCGTAAACCGCCAGGAGTCTTTTCCTTCGCGGTCGATGTCGAAGTCGTGCACGTCGTGCTTGATCACGGCGACGCGCAGGCCGCTTTCGATCAGCAGCGGCAGGAGCCGTTCGATGAGCGTCGTCTTTCCCGTGCCGGAGTAGCCGGCAAACGAGAGGATTGGAATGCGGTTCATGGTCATCCTCCGATTCGGTTCATGCTTCTGCCCGCCGGGCTTGTACGTGCGGCAGACAGCTCCGGGTGACAGGACGGTTTCGCGTTGACGACCGTCCGGATCGCCTCCACCATGCCGTCGAAGTCGAGGCCTTTGGCATCGTACTCGTCGGATGAATGCAGGCAGGGCTTAAACTTTCCGTCCGCCGTCAGCCGGATGCGGTTGCACTGTCCGCAAAAATGATCGCTGAGCGGGCTGATCAGGCCGATGTTGCCCTGTGCGCCGGGCAGCCGGTACAGTTTCGCAACGCCGCCGTCATCCTGAGAAAGCGGGGCAGCCTCCGGGATCATTGACAGCACGGTTTCGTTCGGCACGTAGGCCGATGCTCCGAACGAACCGTAGCCTCCCATCGGCATCAGTTCGATAAAGCGCACATCCACCGGGTAGCGTTTCGTAAGGTCCGCCAACGCCGGGATTTCGTCGTCGTTAAAACCGCCGATCAGGACCGCGTTGATTTTAATCTTGTCAAACCCCGCCGCCAGCGCCGCCTCCAGCCCGGATACGGCATCGGCCAGCGCGCCGCCCCGGGTCATGTGCGCATACTTCGCGGGATCCATCGTATCGAGGCTTACGTTGATGCGGTGCACACCGGCTTCGCGCAGCGGGACGGCAAGCTCCGGAAGAAGCGTGCCGTTGGTCGTCAGGCAGACTTCCCGGATGCCTTCCACAGCCGCCGACTTTTCGCAGATGGACAGAATGTTGGGCTTAACGAGCGGCTCGCCTCCTGTGATGCGCAGCTTGTGGATGCCCAGCGACGCCGCCGCCCGGACAGCCGTAATCATGTCCTCTTCGCTCATCATATCGTCGTGCGCTCTTTTCTCGATACCTTCTGCGGGCATGCAGTAGCGGCAGCGGAGGTTGCACAGCTCCGTGACGGACAGTCTCAGATACGTGATGTCGCGCCCGTACAAATCCTTCATTTTAATACCTTCCTAATACCTTCCAAATGTACAGTTGGGGAAGTGACAGACGGGACACAGCTGGCACAGACCGCCTTCGCCTAAGCGGATCAGGTCGGAGCGCTCGATTTTGTCACCCGAAAACACGTGCGGCAGCAGGACGTCGAACACCGTCGTCGGCAGGTGGATCGCCGCACCGGGCACGCCGAGAATCGCGATGTCGCCGAGGTAGGCCACGAGCGTCATGTTGCCGGGCTGCGAAGGGACTCCGTGCGAGATGATCTCCGCGCCGAGGCTGCGCACAGCCGAAGGCGTTATGTCGTCGGGATCGACCGACATGCCGCCCGTAAAAATCAGAAAGTCGGCGCCCGCGTCGATATGAGTGCGCGCGGCGTCGCGGATCATAGCTTCGTCGTCGTCGCATAGCGACACGCCGACGATGTCGCAGGGATAGGCGGCGAGCTTTTCGCGCACGACCGGCTCGAAGCGGTCTTTGACCCGCCCTGTGTAGACTTCAGAGCCCGTGATGACGATGCCGGCTTTTCTGTGACGATACGGCCGCAGGTCGAATAAGCCTTCGTTGTCGTCCCGGCACAGCGCTTCGGCCTGCAGGATCTGCTCTTCCTGCGTGACAAGCGGCACGATCCGCATGGACGCAAGCGCCTTGCCTTTTTCGACCGGATAGTGGTCGGGCAGCGACGCGATCGTCAGGTCGCCGATGGCGTTGAGGCGCGCCAGGAGATCCGTATTGACGCGGAACATGCCCCGCACATCCGCGATGAGCTGCATTTTACCTTCGGACGGGCCGATGTAGTGCGCTCCCTGCACCGGAGCCGCGGCGGCCATGCGCAGAGCGGCGTCTTCCTCGTGGATTTCGCCTGCATTCGCTTCCCACACGAAGACCGTCCGCTTGCCCAGGTCCAGCAGGGCCGGGATGTCTTCTTCGCGTATAACGTGACCGCGCCGGAATGCGGCACCTTTAAATCCGTCTTTCATGGCGGTGATATCGTGGCACAGTTCCATGCCGACGGCCCGCTCGACTTCGATTTTCTTCATGCTCCTATCCTTTCAGCACGACTTCTCTTCAATATATGTTACAGGTGCGATGATTCAGCTATAGAATAAATCCCTTCAGCACCGTTCCTTTTTTTAGCGCACCGCTTCCCGCTGGCACGACGGCGATAGCATCGCAGCCGATGGCGCTGCTGATCACGGCGTTGCCCTGGCTTTCCGGCAGACGCAGAAGAACCGAGCCGTTCGACAAGTCCAGCGTACCGCGCAGCAGCCGGGTCGCTTTCGTCTTTTTCGGGAAATCCGATGCGAGTTCAACGGTGAGGCTGCGGGGGAGCGGCTCGCGCCTCCCGCACATTTTTTTAAGAGCGGGCTGCACGACGGCGTAGAAGCTCGTGAGCGCCGAGGCCGGATTGCCGGACAGGCCGAACAGCAGCTTTCCGTCGAGCAGGCTGTATGCGCAGGCCATACCGGGCTTCATGGACACGCCCCGGACGAGGAGTGCGGCGCCTGCCATCACCATCGCGTGAGGCGTCCGGTCCAGGTCGCCGGCCGACACGCCGCCGGTCAACAGGACGGCATCGCAGGATTCGATGCCCCGCTCGATCAGCGCGCTGATTTCCTGTTCCGAATCACCGGCGCATCCGAGATACAGCGGCTCGCAGCCGGTTCGCTTCAGAGCGGCGGCAAACACGTGTCGGTTCGTATTTCGTATTTTTCCTTCGGGTACGTCTTCGCCGGTCTCGACGACTTCGTTTCCTGTCGAGATGATGCCGACGACCGGTTTACGGTAGACGGAAGGGCAGGCGATTCCCTGCGCCGCCAGCGAGCCGGCAAGCCCGGCATCGATCACCGTCCCGGCGAGTGCCAGCCGCGTACCCGCCTGCACATCCTCGCCCGCGCGGACGATGTTCGCGCCGCTTTCCACCGGTGCAAATAATGCGACGCTGCGATCGGTAAACTGTGTCCGTTCGTAGGCGACCACGGTATCGGCGCCCTCGGGTATCGGGGCTCCGGTCAGGATCTTTGCCGCTGTTCCGGGCTCGATGCGGCACGAGGGAACGGTACCGGCCGGAATGTCGCAGACAACCGTAAGCGTGACGGGAGCATCCTGCGTTGCGCAGCTGACATCCTCTGCCCGAAACGCGTATCCGTCGTAGGCGGACCGGTCGAACGCAGGCACGGGTTCCCGGGCGACGAGATCCTCCGCCAGCACCCGGCCGGCGCTTTCGTCGAGCGGCACGCGTTCGGTGTCGACTGCGGAAGCTTCTGCAAGCAGTGCATCTCTCGCCGTTTCGTAATCCGGATTTATGAGCATCGATTGCATCCTTTCAAAATCGCATTTGTCTTATCTTCTCGTTAGTCTGTATTATATAATAGGTAAAATTCTTCTCGGGAACTCCGGTTCGCTACCGCAGAATCTTTATTCACTGATTATTTTTTTAGAAGCAGAATGGACATCGGCGGCAGGCAGACGTCGACGGAAGGAGTCCGAATTCGCTCCCACGCCGGCTTATCCATATCCCACTGCATCGGCTCCGCATCGCTTTGCCCCTGCGCGCGCAGGATGACCGTGTACGAAAACGGATTCTCAATCTCGTCCAGCACATCGAAGCGGTACACGTTTTCGGGAGGATTCCCGGAGTTCGCGTGGCCGGCCCATGCGATGTCGTGCGAGCGGATCCCTGCGTATTCTTTTTGTTCTGCATCGTCCGCCAATTCTGCATCGACAAAGAGGTCGATCCCCCAATCCGTCGCTTCGACGAGCCGGTCGCCCTTTCTGCGTATGCGCGAGATGTTTTTACAGCCGGTCAACGCAGCGCCCGATCTCGTCCCGGGGTTTCGAAATATCTCTTCCCGCGTTCCGACGGCACCGACGCGACCTTCTTCCAGAACGGCGATGCGGTCCGACAGGCGGAACACTTCCCTGCGGTTGTGCGACACGAGGACGACGGTCTTTCCAAACGATTCGATCACCTGCTTTAACTCGTCTTCCAGTCGGTGTCGCAGGTGGCCGTCCAGCGCAGAAAACGGCTCGTCCAGGAGGAGGATGCGCGGCTCGGAGACGAGGATTCTCGCCAGGGCGACGCGCTGCTGCTGACCTCCCGACAGCATAGCGGGCGTGTGACCGGTCAGGCAGCCCAGGCCGAAGCGATCGACGATGCGGTCGACGCTGTCCGTTCTTTTTTTAGCATCCGGCTCTCTGCGGGCCCCGGCCCGGATGTTTTCCAGAACGGTCATGTGCGGGAACAGTGCGTAGTTCTGAAACACGAGGCCTGTGCGCCGCTCCTGAGGGGAGAGGTCGATGCGGCGTTCCGAGTCGAACAGGGTGACCCCGTCGACGACGATGCTGCCCCGGTCCGGACGCTCGATGCCTGCGATGCACTTGAGCGTCAGGCTCTTGCCGCTGCCCGAGCCTCCGAGCAGCGCAAGCGTCTCATCGCCTGCATCGAGCTGAACGCTCAGATGAAATGTGCCGTAGCTCTTTTCGATATCCACATAAATCGACATAGTTTACATCCTGTATCTGTCCGGCTTACTCTTCTCGTTGCTTTTCTCGATCAGGTTTACCGCGAGGAGGACGACGAAGGAGATCGCCAGGTTGACCGTCACCCAGCGAAATGCGAGCGCATCGTCGTTTGTGCGCCAGAGCTGGTACACCGTCGTCGAAACAGTTGCCGTCACGCCCGGAATGTAGCCCGCGACCATGCTCGTGGCGCCGTATTCCCCGAGTGCCCGCGCGAATGCGAGCACGGTCCCTGCCAGAATTCCCTGCCGGCAGTACGGCATGCGGATGCGCCAGAAGATGTAGGTGTTCGAAAGGCCGATGGACTGCCCGGAATACGCCAGCGTCTCGTCGAACGATTCGAACGCACCGCGCGCCGTGCGGTACATCAGAGGAAATATGACGACGGATGTGGCGAACACGGCGGACCACCACGTCATCGTCAGCCGGACGCCGAATACATGCAGAACCCAAGCGCCGACGAGGCGGTTCGGTCCGAGGATGCGCAAAAGTGCATACCCGATGACCGTTGGCGGGAGTACGAGCGGCAGTGTCAGGACGACGTCGAGCAGTCCTTTGACGACCGGCGGGGTTTTCGCGATGTAGTAGGCAGCGAACAGCCCCGCGAAAAATATGAATGCGGTGCTGATTCCTGCGATGCGCAGGGAGTTCAGCAGAGGAAACCAGTCCATGCATCAATCTCCCAGCGGTGTAAAGCCGGCCGCTCTAAAAATGGCGGAGGCAGTATCTCCCTTCAGATATTCCAGGAATGCGAGCGCCTCTTCCTGCAGAAGCGAAGACGCCGGTACGCCGGCCGGATAGACGATGGGATCGCACGATTCCGGCGGGGCGATATCGATGACGGCAAGCCCTGCGGCGGCGGCATCCGTCGTATAGATCAGACCGCAGTCGACGATCTGTTCGGAAACGTGGGAGACGATCTCCTTGACGTTCGAAGCGTAGGTGATCCTGCCGGCTTTCGTAAGGGCTGCTTCGTCCAGTCCGAGGAAGTCAAGAATCTGCACGGAATACTGTCCGACCGGTACGTCGGCATTGCCGAGGCACAGCAGGATGTCATCATTTTCGAGCGCACGCTTTAAATCCAGAAACGAGTGCAGGTCCGCAGGATTCCCCTCCGGCACGGACAGGCAGACTTTGTTTTCCAGAATGTCGAAGCGACTGCCCTGCAGCACATCGATCGCGTCCATCTGACTCTGGCCGGCGGATACGAAGACGTCGCACAACGCCCCCTCCAGAATCTGCGTTTTCAGCGTGCCGGATGAGTCGAAGTTGAACACGAGTTCGATATCCGAATGTTCGATTCCGTAGGCCTGACCAATCTCCGTGAGCGTTTCTTTCATGGACGCGGCCGCAAACACGACGAGCTTCTTCTCTGGATTCTTTTCGGTGTCCCCGCTTTGCGGCGTGCCGCAACCTGTAGCGAGAGCGCCGATTAACAAAACGGCAGTGAGTGTGGCTGTGATGCTTTTCATTCGATCCTCCCCGGACAAAATAAAAAGTCCGTTTCCTTTTCGGATACGGACAACAAAACAGCCGGGCGCACACTCGCCCGCTGCGATATCCGTCTCCTTTTCAAACGCGGAAGGCCGGTCCGTTTCCGGAAGCGGCCCTGAACCGGTGACCCGGTACGGCTCAGGTTCCATGCCATGCTTTAGGAACAAGAGCTCGAAGACGAGAGTATTGTAGCACAGTTTCGGGAATCGGGTCAAATAGTGCCTGCGAAACCGCAAAATGCGTTGACAAGTGTGGGTTTAGTGGATATTATGGTTAGTAGCCTATGACTTTTTAGGATGGGAGTATTGTCTGGTACAATCACCCCGCCATGTATGCATACATTTTTGTGTCCGAAACGGAGGGAAAGCTATGTTTAAAAGAAAGGTATTATTGGTCGCTCTGGCGCTGGCTCTCGTGCTCGGCCTGGCTTCCGGGGCATTTGCCGTGGAGGATGTGACCGCAGGTCATTCGATCGAGTTTAAGGATATGCCCGAAGAAGGATTCTGGTCGTATCCGGCTCTGAGTGCTGCAGTCGAAAACGGGCTGCTGGATGGATTCGAGGAGGGCGGCGCACGATACATCAAACCCGAAGCATCGCTTACCCGTGCCCAGATGGCCACGATTGTAAACCGCGCGTTCGGCGCACAGGCCGCTGCGGCGTTAACCGGTGTCACCGACGTGCCTTCGTACACGTGGTATGCACCCGAGATGCAAAAAGCCGTTCAGATGGGAACGTTTATGCTCGACACGAAGATGCGTCCCAACGACAGCATTACGCGTCAGGAGGCGTTTGTCGTACTCGCCCGGGCGTTTAAGCTGCAGGATGCCGACAAGGCATATAAACCCCTCAATGCGTTTTCCGACAAGGCGGATATCGCGGATTGGGCCAAGCCCAACCTGAGCGCGATGGCAGGCGCAGGCTACATCCAGGGCTCCGGCGGATACCTTCAGCCGAAAGCTTCGATTACAAGGGCCGAGTTTGCCACGGTTATGGACAACATGGTTAAACAGTATATCGACGTAGCCGGCACCTATACCGCAGTTGTGGCCGACGGAAACGTCATCATCCGCGTACCGGGTGTAACGCTCGACGGGGTCAAAGTCAAGGGCGATCTCGTCATCGGCGACGGCGTCGGTGAAGGCGATGCCATCCTCAAAAATATTTCGGTCACCGGTCGCGCTCTGATCCGCGGCGGCGGCGAAAATTCGGTTAAGTTTATCGGTTCGGAAACCGATGTTCAGAACATCGTAATTGCGAGAGGTTCGGACGGTAAAGTGCGCATCCTCACGGAAGACGGTGCGGTGCTCGCTGAGGCCGAAGTCGACAGCGACGGCGACGTGATCCTCGAAGGGACGTTCGGCAGCGTAACAGTTCTGGCCGACGACATTACGGTAACGGCTGTGGGCGCCACTCTCACCGATGTAGCCGTGGACGGACAGAATTCCCAGGTCATTTTAGGCACAGGCACAACGGCGCAAAACGTGAGCATCAACGGCGCAGCGTCCAGCGTAGTGGTCGAAGAGGGTGCGTCGGCGAAAACTGTGGAAATCTCCGCACCTGATGCATCGGTATCCGGCGGCGGAACCGTCGAAAACGTCAGTGTACAGTCCGGCGGAGACAATGCGTCCGTTACGACGCCCAACACCGTGACGACGGTCGCTACGAACGTCGAAGGTGTTACGGCAGGCGGGAAGGATGTGCCTCCGGGCGCAACCGCGACGAACAACGACACTGGCACGGATGCGACGATTGACGATCCGAAACCGCCCAGCGGTGGAACGCCAGCTATGTCGATCAGCATCGAAAAGGTGATGTATGATGGAGGTGAGCGTACTAAAGATACGAACGGCGTCTACTCATTGCCGCCAGGTGCAGATGAAGAGAAAGCGTCCATCGATGTCTCTATTAAAAACACAAGGGCCGGAGATTATAACGTTAAACTTACTATCAAGAATGCGTCTGGGCTGATTGTGGCAGAAGCTACTTCATCAGGATTAAAAAGGCAGTACTTAGATGCGCTGGATGTATACGGACCGGTTACATTTGATGATATTGCCGGCATGTTCGACCGACTTGGAACAAATCCATCTGGTTACTACTTGAAACAGGATGGATCTAAGGTCGAAGGAGATACTGAGAGTAAGTTTAAGGATGCCATTCAAGCAACGTTTGGTCGGATGAGGAATGGTGAAGTTTACACGGTCACTGTTGAATTTGGGGGAGCAGCATCAGCATCGCTACAATTTAAAGTTATGCGAGAAGAGCCAGCCTAAACCATCGCTTCACAATCAACGAATCACATCGATAATCAACGGAGGGGTGGGCATTCTGCCCGCCCCTTTCCGCACAGGAGCAGCCGCACATGAGCGTATCGAGAAGGCGGGTGCTCGCCGTGATCCTGATCGTGTTTACCGGAACGGCGGCGTTCCTCGGGTACAACGCGTACAAGGCTTTTTTCGGCGGCATCGACAGCGACTATAAACTGCAGATCAGCAAAGAGATCGAAGATATCAACCGGGAGATCGGCGAAGGCCTGTTGCAACCGGACGGATCGGCGAATCCGGACGGCGACGACGGTTCAGCCGGCGAGCCTGCGGACCCGCCGCCCGCTCCCCCTGCGGACCCGCCGCCCGCTCCCCCTGCGACGCCGGCGCCGGATTTGGCGCGCATCGACTCGGTAAAGGGTGCCTACGAAAGCGGCATCCGCAAGCTGCAGGATCAGGGCAACAGCGTCGTCAACGGCCTCATCGCCGATGCGAAGGGCGAGTATGCCGCACTGAGAAAAGCAGGAGGAGGGAAGTCTGCGGTGTTGAACCTGGCGGTTTCCTACATGGGCAAAGCGACCGCCATGGAAAAAGAGATCGATGCAGGCTTCAACGCGCTTTTATCCGGGATGTCGACCGAGCTTGCGGCGGCCGGTATGCCGCAGGCGGAAATCGACGGATATGTGTCCGGGCTCAGGGAGGCATACCGGGTGGAAAAGGAAACCCGCAGAAACGCGCTGATGGACAGAGCAAAGGAGTATCTGTAGCGGACACGGGACGCATTCAGAGAAGGAGTATCGTGCATGGCAGACATCGAAACCAACAGATATAATAAATACGGGGACCTGATCGCTGTCGACGACGGATACACGATCCAGGAGCTGATCGACATCGTCCTGTCGCGCATCCGGATGATCA
>DUTT01000079.1 GCA_012841925.1 Clostridiales bacterium
GCTGACGCTCGAACCAGTCCCATATGCCCGACGATGCGTACGTGTCTGCCCTGTCCTCCCGGTAATAGATCGCATCGTCGTACTTTATAAATTCGCCGCCGTTGCCCGTGACGTTCAGGACGGAGCGTTCGTTCCCTCCGCACGCCGTCAGCACAGCCAGCATGAGCAGTATCCACAGTGCCTGACTTACAAGTTTTTTCCCCATCGTTTCCTCCGCTGTGCTTGCCGGTGTTTGCGGAACTTCGCTGTACTCGCCTGCTTTTGCATGGCTCCGCTTTATCTGCGAAGCCGATTGTCGTCGCTTGTGAATATTAAAATCATCGTAGCGCATGTGGGTGTGTCCGTCAATAGAAGAGAGGCCTGGAGGCAGTCGCTTTCCGGGCTACTCGTTCAGCTTCGTAATCTCGACGAGTTCGTTAAACTTGCCGACGACGTAGCCGTAGTTCTTCCGATGGTGGGGAACGGTGCAGTCGCTGCAGTCCTTGATGCCGCTGTCGGTGTACTTGTAGTTGCCGCCGCACCGGTCCTTGAGGGCGTAGAGCGGACAGTAACAGAACAGACAGTTAAAGTCTTCCTCCGGGACTCCTTTGTGGCACGGAAATGCTTCGCATGCCTTGTGGCTGAAGAATGCGTACTCTTTACCCATCCACGGATCTTTGGCTGGTATGGCAGCTTCGTCTTTTTGATTCATAGCGTTCTCCTTACTGCGTTTCAACGCGATCGATCACCTTTTCCTTAAAAAAGGCATGGGCTTCTTCCGGGGCGATGTTGTAGCTCTCTTCGTCCAGGCTCACACGGACGCCGGCCTGGTCGCAGCCTCTCATGCAGAAGCTGCCTCGCAGACCGATCCGGTCGTGCAGCCCGTTTTCCTCGATCAATTGCTGAAATGTCTGAATGATGTTGTAGGAACCCTTCAGGTGGCAGGATGTGCCGATGCATACACTGATATTGGTCATCTTACTCACCTCTCGCTGTGTAGTGGGTGTGCAGCAGATCGTGCACACGATTTTTAAGAACGCCGCTGTACATATCCATCACGAGCATATTCTCTTCGCTCCGCCTGGTGCTGCACATTTTGTCGGCTGCGTACAGACCGTCACCCCGCTGCTCTTTCGCATCGGCTGAGGCAAACGGCTGGCCTGCACCGTTGATGCACCCGCCCGGGCAGGCCATCACTTCGACGAAGTCGTAATGCTCGCCTTCCTTGATGCGGTCGATGAGCGCGCTGGCGTTCCCCAGCCCGCTGACCATGGCGATCCTCAGCGTTTCGTCGCCGTAGGGGATTACAGCTTCTTTGATGCCTTCCAGCCCGCGGACGCCCTGATACGTGATCGCCGCCAGCGCAGTCTTGGACTTATCCGAGGACACGCGGCGCAAGACAGCCTCGGTCACGCCACCGGTGACCCCGAAAATCATCCCGGCACCGGTTGCGCTGCCGAAGGGCATGTCCACCGCTTCCGGCTCAATCTCGGAGAAGATGATGCCGGATTCCTTGATCATCTGGATCAGTTCCTGCGTTGTGATGACCGCGTCGACCGGATCCTTATCGTCGAGCGCAAACTCGGGACGGACGGCTTCGAACTTCTTGGCCGTGCAGGGCATGATGGCGACGTGATAGTGCCTGCGCGACGATGTCTTGTGCTGCTCGTGGATGACCGAGGCGAACATCTGCATCGGAGAACGGCACGTGGATACGTGCGGGAGCAGCTCGGGATACTTCTTCTCGCAGAACTGGATCCAGGCCGGGCAGCACGACGAGAACAGCGGTATATCGTGACCGCCTTCTCCGAGGCGCTTCAGGAATTCGTTGGATTCTTCGAGCACGGTCAGGTCGGCGCCGGTCGAGGTGTCGTACACCTCGTCGAATCCCATTCGATGGAGAACGGCCACGATCTTGCCCATGGCGTTCTCCCCCGGCGCCACGCCGAGCTCTTTGCCGAGCGCGACGCGCACCGCAGGCGCAATCTGCGCGGTGACCTTCGTATTCTTATCGTCGAGCGCCTCCCAGATCTTGTGGAAGTCGTACTTGACGATGATCGCACCCGTAGGGCAGACCGCGGCGCACTGACCGCAGCCGACGCACGGCGATTCGGCAATCGGGCGCTCGAACGCGCAGCTGATCGTCATCTTCGATCCGCGGTGGGCAAAGTCGATGGCGCCTACATTCTGCACTTCGTTGCACATCCGCACGCAGTCGCCGCACAGAATGCACTTGTTCGCATCCTTGGTGATGCACACCGACGAATCATCGATGTCGGGTTCGGCGGCGGTGTTGGGGAACCGCACATCGTCGATCCCGAAGCGCATGGCCAGATCCTGCAACTTGCACTTGCCGTTGTTGCGGCAGGTCGTGCAGTCTCTGCAGTGGTGGGCCAGCAGCAGCTCCAGAATGTTCTTGCGGTATTTGCGAAGCCGCTCCGTGTTCGTCCGGATCTCCATGCCGGCACGGGGCACCGTCGAACAGGCCGCTTCGATCTCGTCCCACTCGTTCTCCACGACGCACATGCGGCAGGCGCCGTAGATGGACAGCTCGGAGTGATAGCAGAACGTCGGCATTTTGATGTTGACCTTGCGGATGAGTTCAAGAAGGTTCTTCTCCCCGTTTATTTCGACCGGCATCCCGTCTATGATCATGATATTGTTTCTGTTTTCCATGGATTACACCTCACTGATTGCCTGGAACGGGCACGTAGGAATACACGCCCCGCACTTGATGCACTTTTCCTGGTCTATAACAAACGGTTCTTTTATTTTGCCACTGATGGCTGTCACCGGGCAGACTTTCGTGCACTTCGAGCACCCTCTGCACAGCTCCGGATCGATCTCGATCCGCTTCAGCTTGCTGCAGGCCCCCGCCGGGCAGCGCTTCTCGCGTATGTGCGCTTCGTATTCACTGCGGAAGTTTTCAATCGTGCTGATGACGGGCAGCGCCGCCGTCTTTCCGAGGCCGCACAGCGACGTTGCCGATACGGTGTCCGCAAGCTCCAGCAGCAGTTCTATGTCACCCTCTTCCCCGAGACCGCTTACGATGCGTTCCAGAATGCCGAGCATCCTCTTAGTTCCTTCGCGGCAGGGCACGCACTTTCCGCAGGATTCGTTCTGGGTAAAGTTCATAAAGAACCGCGCCACTTCGACCATGCAGGTCTTGTCGTCCATGACCACGAGGCCGCCGGAACCGATCATCGCGCCGGCTTCCTTCAGCGAGTCGAAGCCGAGCGGCAGGTCCAGATCCTTTTCGGTGAGACAGCCGCCGGAAGGACCGCCGATCTGCACGCCTTTAAACGTGCCGCCGTCGCGCATCCCGCCCCCGATGTCGAAGATGACTTCCCGCAGGGTCGTGCCCATGGGCACTTCGATCAGGCCGGTGTTGACGATGTTCCCCGTCAGCGCAAACGCCTTCGTGCCCGGGCTCCTTTCGGAGCCGATGGAGCGATACCAGTCGTTGCCGTTGCGGATGATCAGCGGGATGTTGGCGAACGTTTCCACGTTGTTGAGCACGGTGGGTTTGTTGAACAGCCCGTTTTCGACCGTGCGGGGAGGCTTGACCCGGGGCATGCCCCGCTTGCCTTCGATGGAAGCGGTCAGCGCGGATCCTTCGCCGCAGACAAAGGCCCCGGCGCCCTGATTGATGTGCAGGTAGAAGCTGAAGTCGGTGCCCAGGATCTGTTCTCCTAAAAGCCCCAGCTCCGTCGCTTGCTCGATGGCCGTCTGCAAACGGCTGACAGCCAGCGGGTATTCGGCGCGCACGTAGAGGTAGCCTTGATCCGCGCCGCAGGATAACCCTGCGATCATCATGCCTTCTAAAACGCTGTGAGGGTCTCCTTCCATGATGCTTCTATCCATAAAGGCACCGGGATCGCCTTCGTCTCCGTTGCAAACCACGTACTTCTGCGGCTCGGTCTGCTTTTTGACCTGGCCCCACTTGCGACCAACGGGAAAGCCTCCGCCGCCGCGTCCGCGCAGACCGGATTCCGAAATTTCGTCGATGATCTCGTCACCCGTCATGTCGAACAGCGCCTTCTCCAGACCGCTGTAGCCGCCGAGCGCGAGGTACTCGTTGATGGACGTCGCATCGATCTGCCCGCAGTGCTGCAACACGTGGCGCGTCTGCTTTTTATAGAACGGGATCTCGTCCTGCTTCTTGCAGATGTCGCCGTTTTTCCTGTAGGCCAGGCGCTCGATGTGCTCGCCTTTGAGGATCGTCTGGTCGATGATCTCTTCGCAGTCTTCCTGCTTTACCTTAACGTAAAGCCAGCCCTGCGGCTCGATCCGGACCAGGGGTCCGATTTCGCAAAAGCCGTGGCAACCGCTCTTCTTGAGTCCCACGGAATCTCCGTTGTCTTCCTCTTCGAGCTCGATGGAACAGGGAATGTCGCGCGTCTCGATCATCGCCTTGAGCGTGTCGAATATCTCCAGGGAGCCGCCGGCGACACAGCCGGTGCCTGCGCAGACGAGGATCTTCGCCGTTTGCGATTCCAGCGCCTTTGCATACAGGCTCCTCCTATTTTTCAGGTCTTCTCTCGATTTAAGCATCCACCAGGCCCTCCTTCAGTTGCTTCAACAGTTCGGATGCCTTGTCGGGGGTCATCGCAGGGTACACTTTATCGTTGACCGTCAACACCGGCGCGAGGCCGCAGGCCCCGAGGCAGGAAACGGTCTCCAGCGTAAAGCTCAAGTCATCCGTCGTACATTTTTCTTCGGAAAGATTCAACTCGGAACGGAGCCGATCCAAAATAGGGATGCTCTTGCGGACGTGGCACGCCGTGCCGTCACACACCTTGAGAACGTACTTACCCTTCGGTTCCAAAGAAAAATTTTCGTAAAATGTTGCGACGCTGTATAGGCTCGCTTCGCTGACGCCGAGGCGTTTTGCGATATGCGGAAAATACTCTTTGGGCAAATAGCGATGCTTTTCCTGTACACCCTGCAGGATCGCAATCACAGAGCTCGGCTGTGCACCGAACTCGTCGATGATTTCGTCTATGGTGTAGCTGTCAAATTTGTGGCTCATAGTTCCCCCCTCTAAAAATAGCTGACTTTGATTTTTTTGTTTATTTGAGTGAGACATTTGGCCAGCTCATCGATGAGCTGCATCTTCACGTTAAAACCGATGGGCAGCTTCGGATTCTGGTGGGCGGGATTCATGGCGCGCCCCACGAAGAAGTTGATGTCCGTCGCCTCCTGGAACAGCATCCGCGCAATCTGCGAGGCGCCGTCCTCCTTGTGGCTCCACTCCCCGTAGCGGGTGTTTTTGTCGAGGTAGTCGCGGGCGTATTCCAGCACGCGGCTCATGGTGATGACGCCTTCGGTCACCAGCGCGACGCCTTCGATTCTGGCCGTCGGCGGGATGTCGGGGTCGACGTAGCTCGGCAGGCTGCAGTCGAGCCGCTGCCCCAGATGTTCGGACGCAAGCGTCGAGGTCGTGCCGCCGCAGACGATGTGCTTGCCTTCTTTGGAGAAGAACAGCGACATCATCTTGGCGACGTCGTCCGGGTCTTCGGGCGGTCCGATCAGCAGGTTGATCTGCTTTCTTTTCCGTATTTTGACCGTGCAGACGCTCGTGTCGTCGCCCGGCTCGCCTTCGTACAGCGTCGAGCACATGTCCAGAAGCGTGGTGCTGAACGTCCTGGCGTTCAGCTTCGGGTTGTACAGTTTTTCCAGAAACTCGGTGACTTCCTTCTGCGCCCAGCCAAAGTCGAACAGTCCGCCCACGCCGGCGTGCAGCACGCCGTCGCTCATGGCGACGAACACGTCGTTTTCCTGGAGCGTCACCTTCGACTTCAGGATTTTCTTGCCGTCGATGATCTCGGAGATGACGGGGTAGTTGAAGTTCTTTCCGTCTCGCAGCATAATGATGTTCGGGTTGTCGTACTGGATGATCTCGGCTTCCCGGTGGTCGGTGATGCGGATGATCGTAAACGTCGAATAGGCCAGCTCGCGCACTTTGCAGATGGGCAGCGTGGAAGCGATGGTGGAGATGCACTCCTCCATCGGCATGGAATGGGCCATCATCGTGGAGAGGATTTTCGACGTAAGGGTCGACAGGATGCAGGCTTTGACGCCGCTGCCCAGCCCGTCGGCCAGCACGATGATGGCCGAGCCGCTCTCGTCCACCGTCGTCTCGATGTGGTCGCCGCACAAAATCTCGCCGTGTTTATTCAGCGATGCGTATCCGGTTTCGATGCAGTAGTGATCAGTCATACAGCGACTCCTTGAGCCTGGTGAGGGCCACTTTCGTCTCGGCGGTTGTTTCGCCGAGCAGCGATGCGATTTCCTGGACGGTGCGCATCTGCTTTTCGATGACCTTGTCTGTAATCTCTATGGTGTTGCGACTCAGCTCCTGCCGGTTTTCCAGCTGCATGGTCTCGGTGGTTACGTCGCGCATAATGCAGATGATGATGTGATAATCCTTGTCGAACACCACGGTCTGCTCCACGTATTTTTTATACTCGGTCAGGTATTTTTTCTTCGCGATCGTCTCCTCGCCGCGCTGGTGCGCATTGATAAACGGCGTCGGATCCAGCACCCGCACGACGTGATCTCCGAGAACTTCGCTCTGGGACTTGATGTTGAGCATCTCGCAGGCCGCTTCGTTGATGAGGCTGACTTCGTAGTTCTCGTTGACGACCAGGATGCCGTTGGGCGTGTGGCTGATGATCGTATCGGAAAAGCTCTCCGCTTTTTCCTTGAGGGCGGGCAGACACATGGTGAGATCCGCCTTGCCGTCGATGATCGCCCGGGCCTTTTCGCGGCAGGTATTGTAGCCGCACGACCCGCAGTTCAGCTCGTCTTCGGGCTTGGTCTTGCTCATTTTGCGCAGCGTCTCCTCGATGATTGCATCCGATAAGACGACTTTGCGTGGCGCCTGCGATATGAATGCCGCACTCAGCGCTTTTTGGCGCTCCGCGGGGATCCGGAGGTTTTCGCTGCCGGAGAATTCCGATACGGCGATAAAGTCCTGAATCGGCGCCCGGTGCTTCTGGTCCATGGCCGGCCCGTTGACGCAGCTCCCCTGGCAGGCGGACATCTCGATAAAGCATTTGCGGAGTTTCCCTTCTTTGATGTCTTCGAGGGCGCTGATGCACCGGTCGGTCCCGTCGATCGCGATGTAGGTGTAATCCGGATGACGATCGGTCATCGTCCGGATGACGCCACCGGTCGTGGGGAACATCCGGGCGAGGAACGGATCTTCGGTCTCCTCCACGGCCGGGAATACCTTCTCCTCCGCGTCCATCCACGCCGAAAATTCTTCGAAGGTCAAAACGGCGTCGACGTCCTCGCGGTACGTGTCCCCTTCATCCTTTTTCGAGATGCAGGGCCCGATGAACACGGTTTTAATGTCGCCGTAGCGTTTCTTTAGATCGCGGCAGTGGGCGTGCATGGGCGTGACGACCGGCGCCAGATTGGGAATGACCTCCGGGTAGTATTTTTGAACGAGCAGGTTGATGGTGTGGCAGCACGTAGAGACGATCACATCCATGTCGCCCTGGTCGAGGATCGCTTCGTATTCCTTGGCGACGATCGTCGCGCCGACGGCGGTCTCCTCGGCGCCGGCGAATCCGAATTCCTTCAGCAGCTGCTCCATTGATGCAAAGTTGATGTCGTAGTTCGATACGAATGACGGTGCGACGCTGGCGTATACCGGCGTCCCGCTCGCAATCAGCGCCTGCACGGCCGGCACATCGTTTCGTATTTCCTTGGCATTCTGCGGGCAGACTAAAAAACACTGGCCGCACAGGATGCACTCCGTGTTGATGATGTGCGCCTGGTTGTCGGCAAATCGAATGGATTTGACCGGACAGTTCCGTATGCACTTATAGCAGTTTTTACAGTTCGATTTTTTGAGTTGTAAGCATTCATCCATTTGATTTCACCGTTTCGCCTTTTATATCCTTAACGTTGAACTTGCTTTGCACTTCTGTTTCGAAGAACGCCTCGACGTTTTCCGGTTTCAGAGAATACAGCGCCTCATCGACCTTGACGCAGACTCCGTTCATGCAGTCGCCCATGCAGAAAGCACCCGTGAGCGTCACCCGGTCGTCGAGAGAATTCCTCGAAAGCAAATCCCTCAGCTGATCGACCACCTGCTTGGAGCCCTTGATGTGGCACGAAGATCCGATGCATACAGTGATTACCATGATGCTCTCCTTTTAGTGTTTTTCTGGTTCCATCCTTGCTACCTTTTTCGGGCGGATAAACCGAATTGTACTGCTGGCGATGTTATGACCCGCCTACTGCAGAACCATTCCGCAAGCGACGTTGCGGCCTACTTCTTCATCTCATCCCGCAGATGCAGCGACAGCGCTGCAAGCGACGCCGCCAGGTTTTCGTCCTGCACCAGAACGCCATCCGGGACATTGAGTTTGACCAGCGAAAAATTCCAGATGGCTTTGATCCCGCTGTCGACGAGCAGATCCGTGATGTCCTGCGCAAATTCCCCCGGCACCGCAATGATACCGATGTGGGTATGCATCCTCCGGGCAAGCCCTTTGAGCTTCTTGAGCGGAAACACCTGCTTGCCTGCGACGAC
>DUTT01000080.1 GCA_012841925.1 Clostridiales bacterium
CCCCACTCGTTGTCGTAGAATGCGATGAACTTAAAGAACTTGTCGTTGAGCGCGATGCCTTCGCGCGCATCGACGATGCAGGGATGCGGATCGCCTACGAAGTCGAGCGAAACGACCTCGTCGTCGATGCAGTCGAGCACGTCCTTCATCGTCGTCTCAGACGCTTCCTTGATCTTGGCACAGATGTTCGCATAGCTCGTCGGCCGGTCGAGGCAGACGTTCAGATCGATGACCGATACGACGGCCGTCGGCACGCGGTACGAAATGCCCGTCATTTTCCCTTGAAGCTCGGGGATGACCAGGCCGACCGCTTTCGCTGCACCCGTCGACGAAGGAATCACGTTGCCGAACACCGAGCGGCCCGTGCGCCAGTCTTTAAGCGAGCGCGCATCGACTACTTTCTGCTTGGCTGTCGCAGCGTGTATGGTCGACATCAGCCCCATCTGGATGCCGTAATAGTCCTGCAGCACCTTGCACAGAGGCGCAAGGCAGTTTGTCGTACAGGAGGCATTCGACACGATATCCATGTCGGTTGAATACAGATCGTGATTGACGCCGTACACAAACGTCGGCGTAATGTTATCCTTTGCAGGCGCCGACATGATGACCTTCTTCGCTCCGGCACGCAGATGCTGAACGGCTTTTTCCTGCGTAACGTAGGCGCCCGTCGCATCGATGATGTATTCGGCTCCGCAGTCGGTCCAGGGAATCAGCTCCGCTTCGGATTCCCCATACACGGGAATTTTAACGCCGTCGACCATAAACCCTTTCGTGTAGCGCTCCAGCTTCCCGTTGAAACGCCCGTACACCGAGTCGTATTTTAACATGTAAATCAGATAATCCAGGTCCGCATTCCGGACGTTGACTCCGCTGATTTTGAACTGCTCCGGCCGTTCGAGCGCGGCGCGCAGAGAAACGCGGCCGATACGTCCAAATCCGTTGATTCCAAGTTGTATCGCCATTTCGACCTCCTCAAATAATGCAGTGCGTTCAAAAGCCGGACAGTTTCCCGTCCGGTTTCATCTTACCATATCCCTGCCCGGTTTACTACGCGAAATAGAAATAGGCGAGCACGCAGAGGCCCAGCGCAATGCGGTAGATGCCGAACACTTTAAAGTCGTGGTTGCGCACGTAGCGCATCAGAAATCCGATGGCGCCCATCGATACGATGAAGGCCGTCACGCTGCCTGCGGCGAGAATCGCAAGCTCCTGCCCCGAAAATGCAAATCCGACCTTCAGCAGTTTGAGCAGGCTCGCCCCCGCCATCACCGGGATGGCCAGATAGAATGTAAACTCGGCCGCTGCCGGCCGGGAGGCTCCTGCGAGCATGCCGCCGATGATCGTCGCTCCGGAGCGCGATGTGCCGGGTATGAGCGCGAGCACCTGGAACAGGCCGATGACCAGCGCTGTCTTCCACGGGATATCCGCCGCTTTCTTGATGGAGAACACGCGGTCCTGCTTCCGCTCCAGGAATAAAAACCAGATGCCGTATGCGATCAGCGCCACGGCTACGGTCGTCGGACCGTAGAGGTGCTCGTCCAGCCAGTCGTCGAGCAGAAGACCGGCGATCGCTGCAGGTAGTGTCGCAACCAGAATCCGCCCCCACAGACTTGCGATGTCTTTTTTTATAAACCCGCTTTCGCTCTCTCCTTCTTGCCCGCCTTCTTGCCTGTCCTTTCTGCCGAGACGAAAAGGAAAGATTTTCTGCCAGAACAGCACGACGACTGCCAGGATCGCTCCGAGCTGAATCGCCACGAGGAAGAATTCCCAGAACGATTCGCTTACCTGCAGTTTGACCCACTCGTTCAACAGGATCATGTGACCCGTGCTGCTGACGGGCAGCCACTCCGTGATTCCCTCGACGATGCCGATCAGGATCGCTTTCAGTATTTCTACGGGCGCCATGCGCTCACTCCTTCCACGTCTGTTCCTTTAACAGTTGTACGCTGTCCACATCGGTTGCAAACCGGATGTTTTCAGACAAGCTGATCGCCAGAATTACCTGCCCGGATGCAGCTCCATCTGCACCCGATGGATGTCCAATCCGGCGCGCACCGCCCGGTCTTCGTACTCAGTCGTACATGCGCCGTGCGGATCGTCGCCTCCGGACTGCGCCGTCAGGCCTGCTGCCGCAAACTCCTCCAGCGAAAAGTCGAAGAACGCCGCATCGTCCGTCTTAAAATACAACTTTGCCGCAGGCGATGCGATCCGCCGATATCGCGCGAGCCGCTCCCGGTGCGTCAGGCGACGCTTCGCATGCCTCGCCTTCGGCCACGGATCGCTGAAGTGCAGGTAGATGCCGTCGACTTCGCCGTCGCCGAACCAGTCGCACACGTTCTCCACATACTGCATCGCGACGAGCAGATTGTCCACGCCGGCGGCTTCAGCTTTTTCCAGGATGCGCACCGCGACGTTCAGACCGCCCTCCACGGCGATGAAATTCCGATCCGGAAACGCCTGCGCCATCGAAACGATAAACCGCCCCTTGCCGCTGCCGATTTCCAGAAACAGTTCGCCCGGCCGCACATACTGCTGTCGCCAGCGCCCTTTGAGCTCGCAGGGGTCGCTGACGATATAGCGCCCGCAGCGTTCGATGATCTCGTCCTTGTTTTTGACGTTTCGCTGTCTCACAGGCCGATGTCGCCTTTCCTCTTCTGCAGCACGCGCCCAAGCGGTACGCCCAGGCCGTAGCAGGCGATCAGTTCGCCGAGCCCCACCCAGAGGATGCAGGCTATCGCAGACAGCGGCACGGAGTACACGTAGCGCAGCATCAGTCCGATGATGAGCGCGTTGGCGACCACCGGAGGCACGAGCGCCCGACCGAGCGAGTTCCGCAGCCGATAGGTGCCCAGAGCGCCGATCAGCGTCGCCGCCGACCCGATGACTGCATCGACGAAGCCCCCGGGCCCCAGGAGGTTTGCAAAGAAACACCCGGTGGCGAGGCCGGGGATCGCAGCCGGCGTAAACACGGCGAGCACCGTCAGCGCTTCGGAGACGCGCACCTGCATCACGCCGTACGAAATCGGTGCAAGCAGCAGGGTTAGGCCCGCATACAGCGATCCGATCACCGCCGCGTGTACCCAGTATTGAGATTTAATCGTATTCTTCATTGGTATTTTTCATCGGTATTTTTCATCGGCATTCTTCATTGATATTATTCATCGGTATCTTTCATTTCGTTAACCGGCAAGCATCCGCACATACACGATCGATCCGAAATAGACAGCCAGAATCAGAAAGGCAAGCGCGTCCAGTCCGGTAAACGCCATGCCGTTCATGCGCGTCCGGCCTTTGCCGCCCCGGTAGCACCGGGCTTCCATGGCCATGGCGAGATCCGCAGCGATTCGAAACGCGCTCACAAACAGCGGCACGAGCAGCGGAATGAGCCCTTTTGCGCGGCGGAACAGATTTCCGCTCTCGAAGTCGGCGCCGCGCGCGGTCTGCGCCTTCATGATCTTGTCGGTCTCGTCGAGCAGCGTGGGGATAAACCGCAGGGCAATCGTCATCATCATCGCCAGTTCGTGCGACGGGAGCTTGACGATGTTCATGGGCGACAGCAACCGCTCGATGCCGTCCGTCAGCGTGATCGGCTTTGTGACAAGCGTCAGCAGCGAGGAGCCGAAGATGAGCAGGATGAGCCGGATGACCATAAACGAAGCGCGATACACGCCTTCCTCGGTCACCGACAGAGGCCCGATCTGAAAAATCGGCGTCCCGGTGGTCACGAACAGATTGAGAAGCGTTGAAAATACGATGAGAAACAGGATCGGCCGCAGACCTTTGAGCATAAATTTAAGCGGCACGCGGGAAGCGGCAATCACAGCACCCAGGAACACGGCTGCGATCGCAAAGCCCGCGAAGCGGTTGACGATGAACAGCGAGATGATGAACACAAACGTGCCCAGGATCTTCGTTCTGGGATCCAGGCGGTGCACGGCGGATTCGCCGGGGAAATATTGACCGAGTGTGATATCTTTAATCGCCATGCCTATCCAAACACCTTTACGATCTGCTCTTCGGCCTCTTCGAACGTCAGCACATCCGTCTGCACGGGGCAGCCTTTTTCCTCCAGCCGCTTCATGAGGCGCGTCGCCTGCGGCAGCGACAGACCCAGCCGATGCAGCTCCTGCTCTTTCGAAAAAATCTCGCCTGGTGTTCCTTCCATGACCAGGCGCCCTTTTTCCATCACCAGCACGCGGTCGGCGAGCCTCGCTACGTCGTCCATGTTGTGCGTCACCAGCAGAATCGTCAAATCCCGCTCGCGTTTAATTTCCTGCACCATGTCCAGGACCGCACGGTGACCGGCCGGGTCGAGCCCTGCCGTCGGTTCGTCCAATATCAGCACGTCCGGTTCCATCGCCAGCACACCTGCGATGGCCACGCGCCGCTTCTCCCCTCCGGACAGTCCGAAGGGGGACCGGTCACGGAACGTCTCACCATCCAAGCCGACGAGGCTGAGCGCATGCAGGGCCCGCGCCTCGCATTCCTCCTGCGAAAAACCCAGGTTTTTCGGACCGAAGCAGACATCCCGGAGCACCGTTTCTTCGAAGAGCTGGTATTCCGGATACTGGAAGACGAGACCGATCCGGCGGCGGAGCGCCCGGGCGGCGTCGCTTTTTTCTGCGATATCGACGCCGTCTGCAATCACCGCTCCTTCGACTGGGCGCAGCAGACCGTTTAAGTGCTGGATGAGCGTGGATTTGCCGGAGCCGGTGTGCCCGATCAGCCCGGCAAACGAGCCGGGTTGAAGCGTAAAGCTGACGTCCTCCAGCGCGACCGTTTCAAACGGCATGCCCTCGCTGTAAATATGAGTCAATCCTTTTACTTCGATGCGCATAAGAACTCCACCAGATCCATTTCGGAAATCGCGTCTTTCGGTACGTCGATTCCCCGCTTTCGCAGCCGTGCGGCAAGCTGGACGGCAAACGGCATATCGAGGTCCTGAAGGTCACCCGAGTGCGTAAACAGCTCTCCCGGCGTTCCGTCGAATGCGATGCGGCCCTTTTCCATCACCACGATTCGATCGGCCTGCGCCGCTTCCTCCATAAAGTGCGTAATCAGGACGATGGTCTTTCCGCGCGCATGGAGGCGCCGGATGATCTCCATCACTTCTCTCCGGCCGGAAGGGTCCAGCATGGCGGTCGGTTCGTCGAGCACGATGCACTCCGACTCCATCGCCAGCACGCCTGCGATGGCAATCCGCTGCTTCTGACCGCCCGACAGCAGGTGCGGGCCTTTTTTACGGTGCTCATACATGTCCACGCTCCGCAGCGCCGCATCGACCCGCTCCCGGATCTCGGCCGGTTCGACACCCAGGTTCTCGGGACCGAACGCGACGTCGTCCTCCACGATCGAGCTGACGAGCTGGTTGTCCGGATTCTGAAACACCATGCCCACGGTCTTTCGGATATCCCACACGCGTTCGTCGTCCCCGGTATCCATGCCGCGGACACGGACGCGCCCCTTTTCCGGCAGCAGCAGCGCATTGAAGCACTTGGCGAGCGTGGATTTTCCCGACCCGTTCGGACCGATCACAGCCACGAAGCTTCCTTCCAGAATCTCCAGATCAACGCCGTCGAGGGCGGGAATATTCTCTCCGCCCTCTTCGCGCACATATGAAAAAACCACCTGTTCAATTTCGATGATCGCTTCGCTCATATTACAGTTTTTTTAATGCCCTTTCGATGATGTAGTCGCATGTGTTATAGAACACCTTGTTCTCGACGGGATCCGAGTAGTCGATGGAGAAGTCCACGTTGTTGAGATAGGCAAAGTATTCGATGAGCGCATCGGCCAGCACGGTGTCCGGACTCGCTGCGATAAAGTCTTCGTAGACAGTCCTGGCTTCGTGAGAAAATAGCCCGGTTTCGTAGTCGAACACAGGGGTGCGGTCGCTGCCCGCGAGGAGCAGGAACAGATAATCCCTGTAATACTCCAGCGTATTCGCACGCAGAACGTCGTCGTTTTTGTGCTCCTGCAGCAGCTTTTCGGCCTTGAGCGCCCGATCGATGATGTCTTCGTACGAACGGATGATCTGCGCATCGCCGGTCGACGGGTCTTCGAATTCTTCGGCTTTAAGGGTAAACAGCTCATTGAGCTCGACGCTGATAAACGCTCCGAACCGCTCCAGCATCGCGCGGTAGTCGATATGCACCTCACCGTCTTCCCCGCGCGCGAGATACCAACTTTCGAGCGGAGCTTCCTGGTCGGCCGGACCTTCACCCTGTGCGTAGCGCAGCGCATAGTCTTCGTAGGCCAGCACGAGCCGGCTGGCACCCACGTCGGTGACGCCTTCGATGTGACGATCCAAAAACGACACGGCAGCCGTCAGACCTTCGGCAGTCGGCCCGCTCTTTGTCATGCTCTTAAACTCCGACATCAGCGTTTTTTCCGTCTTTTGGCATCCTGTGAACACAAGCGCCAGGGCAATCAGCACAACCCCGGCGGCGAGTGCGATACGTCGAATCTCTCGTTTCATATCGGTCTCCCTTCCGGCGTAGTATATCACAAACACTCGCTCATTGACAACGACGGGGCAGCGGGGTAAAATCAGTGTGCATTCCAGCAGAGGAGGACCTCCATGAAATACTTGATCGCAACGGATTCGTTTAAAGGCAGCCTTACGTCCATGGAGGCTGCCGCGTGCATGCAGGAAGGCATACGCCGCATATTCCCGGATGCCGACATTCGCACGATGCCCGCAGCAGATGGGGGAGAAGGTACCGTGGCCAGCGTCCTGGCGGGCATGCCCGGACGGGCTGTCACGGAGACAGTGCTCGATCCGCTCGGCCGACCGGTTGAAGCCACCTACGCCATTCTGGATACAGGCGAGGCCGTCATCGAAATGGCGCAGGCATCGGGGCTCCTGCTCGTCGATGCGGCGGAGCGAGACGTGCTGAGCGCTTCAACGTACGGCACGGGTCAGCTGATCCGCAAGGCGCTCGACATGGGCTGCCACACGATCTGCATCGGCATCGGAGGTTCAGCCACAAACGATGCCGGCGCCGGCATGGCACAGGCGCTCGGTGCCCGACTTCTGGACGAAGACGGAAACGAACTTCC
>DUTT01000081.1 GCA_012841925.1 Clostridiales bacterium
ACATCCTTACGCAAGTGAGCGATGCACTCAAGCGTGCCGGCTACACATTTGACATCGTCAGCAGCGGGACGACGCCGACGTTTGCCGGCGCCATGGAAAGCGAGGCGATCAACATCTATCATCCTGGAAATTACGTGTTTCACGATGCCATCCAGATGTCACTCGGCACCGCTACAGAAGCAGACTGTGCGCTTACGGTCCTGGCCACCGTCATCTCGAGCCCCAGAAGCGGCGAGTGGATGATCGACGCCGGCTCCAAATGCCTTGGGCTCGACCTGGGGGCGCACGGCAACGACTCCATCAAAGGGCACGGCTTCGTAAAGGGTCACCCGAACGTGACCGTGGCAGCACTGTCAGAAGAAGTCGGCAGGCTCGTCTGCAAAGAGGATGAGCATGCGCTTACCGTGGGTGACAAGGTCGAAATCATCCCGAATCATTCGTGTTCAACCGCCAATCTGACGGATTATCTGATCGCTGTGCGCGGCGACGACGTCGAAGGGGCAATCGAAGTCGACATCCGCGGCAATAAGACGAAGAAAATTGACAGATGCCTCTTCAAATGATAGTATTCGGGTGTAAATCATAACTGAGAACGGTTTTATGTTCTGCCTACGGGCAGCTAAGAGGGAAGCAGGTGCAAAACCTGCGCGGACCCGCCGCTGTGAGCGTGTAGTTTTGCTGGAGTATCCACTGGACGATCCTCGTCTGGGAAGGAATGCGAAATGCCGATGCGCAAGCCAGAAGACCTGCATAAAACCGAACGTGCATGCCCACGAGGAACAACAAGGTGTGTACAGATAAATCTGTGACCATTGTCGTTGTGCAGAAAAAACGGACTGCAGCAGGATTGCTGCAGTCTTTTTTACGATCTCGGAGGCAGGAGGAAAGCTGAGGAGAAAAAATGAAACACAGCAAAAGTAGACGCATCTTGAGCGCGCTGCTGGCCGCGGTCGTGGTACTTGCCGCATTGCCCGCAGTCGGGTTTGCCGGAGAGGGCACAGTTACGGTGCAGATATCCAACCCCAGCACATATAATA
Source organism: Clostridiales bacterium (assembly GCA_012841925.1). Classification (GTDB taxonomy): domain Bacteria; phylum Bacillota; class Clostridia; order Peptostreptococcales; family Anaerovoracaceae; genus UBA10908. The sequence continues at coordinate 1,038 of DUTT01000081.1, forward strand.
TGGCTGCCGGAGCGCCGTTTGAGGGTGCCCTTGACTTAAATGGCGATGCAGATGGTACCGCCGCCACAGTGCCGATAAGCGCCGGAGACACCGCGATGGATGCCATCGCGTCGGCACTGAATGCCGCAGGCTACACCGCTAACAGCTATAACGCAAACGGCTATAACATAGACTATAATGGCACCTATCTCAACAGTGTTAACGGTCTCAGCGCCGGCGCGGCTTCCATCGCCGGCCATATCGAACCGGACGATTGGAATTATTACTATGACGGCTGGTCCGGTGTAATAAATGATATTTCCCCTCCCGTCGGTTTCAGTTCTGTCTATGTCTCCAACGGTGATGTGATACGTTCGGAGTATTCGTTGGATTTTAGCGTCAGTGACTCCACCGTTAGTGGCACCGCCAACACCGTGGACAGCGGCTTTGACTTCAGCGCGGGAACGCTGTCAAGTACTGGCTCCGCTGCAACCTATGATCTTACCCTAACGCTGACATTGCCTGCGTCGGCCACGTCTGTACAGGTCTCTGCCACCCCATGTACCAAGACACCTGTCGTGGTCTACGATGCCACGGGCGTTTCCTACGCGCTTAGTTCCGACATCCCGATTGCTGACGGTGACGTGTTACAGATCGTCGGCGGGAACTATGAGGAAGTATTCACTGTAAATGTAAACCTCATCGGCGCAGATGACGTTGACACGCTGCTTGAGAATATTGCCGCTGGATATACGGGCAGCTCCGACCAGTGGACAGTGATAGACATGGCTGCGTACCTCGCCTATAATCCCAACGCAAGCAGTGTCACCAGCGCCGCCGCTATACAGGCTCTCATTGACAACGCATTAGGTCACGCGCAGGTAGCAACCCCGAGCGAGAACGATATCGCCAAGGATATAATTGCGCTGCAAAGCGTCGGAATAGACCCCAGCATGCTCTACCCGCATGGCGAAGTTGTCAACCTGTTCGATGTACTTGATAGTACAAGCCATTCAAGCATTTATAATGTCGCATATGTCACCCTTCATGCTTACCGTCAGGGCGATACGCTGACGCAAGCCCAGGTGTCGGCGATGTTTGACATCATTGAGACCAGCAAAAATGAAGAGGGCAAGTATATATATGACCCATGGGGTTTTGGTAATGATGTTGACACTCCCGCTAACATACTTGCCACAGTGGCCCCATTCGCCTCAGCGTCTGGCGACACCTACGGCGTAAAGTCCAGAGCTATCGCGATACGCGACGCCATAATAGGCGAACTAGCTGCGTTGACGCAGTCTGCTTCCGGAAGTTTTGGAAGCGCCAACACCGACGCCACGGTCATCATCGGTCTTGCTGCCGCCGGTATCGACGCCGGCAGTGATGCGCGTTTCAAGACAGCAAGTGGCGTGAGCCTTGTGGATGGTCTGTTGTCCTACGCACTTACCGATCTGTCCGGCTTTGGCTATCTCGATAACACCACTAAAGATTCCTTCGCCACGGAACAGGGATTCCGCGCCCTTATAGCAGCGAAAGAAATCTCAGGAAGTGCAGCCGCTTACAACATATATGATTTCAGTAGTAATGCCGTGGTTCCGGGTTATGGTTCCACATGGATCGGGAGTCCCGTTCATTTTGCCCTTATACCCGAGGGAGCCTCTGTAAGCGTAAACGGACAAACTGAAGTTACACCCGGCGTATATGATCTTGTCGAAGGCACATATAACTATACAGTCAGCAAGAGCGGCTATCAATCTAAGAAAGGCTCCATTATTGTCTCCGATACCGATGCATCCAATCACACGGCAAAGACAATCAATGTCTCCCTTGCTTCGACTCCGGCACTTAGCGACGACATCACCGTGTCCGTAATAGTTAAGATGCATCCGTTGGGCTCTGCGGAAGGAACATATACCTATAAGAATAACGCGGCTGCATATACAACCACCATTGCCTCGCAATCTGTTTCTCTAAAAGCCGGTTCTACCGTGTTCGACGCATTGGATGCCGCGCTATCTACATCTAGTGTGAGCTACGTTGAAAAGACCGCAGGATATATCAGAACCATCGACGGTATTTCCGAGCTGGACTACGGACCTTACTCCGGTTGGCTCTATATGGTAAACGGCAAAACGGCCACCGTGAGCTGCCGTAGCTATAATCTCAACTCCAACGCTTCGATAGTCTGGTTTTATACCGACGACTACACTAAAGAATATGGCAGCGAGAAATGGACCGGCGATACCTTGCCGGCCGACAGCTCAACACTTACGCCATCCGCCGCTATTTCCGGCAACAAGGCGAGCGCAACGGTGTCGGCCTCTGACCTAAACGCCGCGATCCAAGGTAACACCGGCACGACGCTGACGATCGAACCGACTGGAACGAAAGGCGCCAGTGCAGTCGAAGTCACAATACCGGCTGCATCGGCTGCGTCGATCACCTCGGATACAGCGCTCGATCTCTCGGTCGTCACTCCGGTGGGAACGGTCACGATTCCAAACGATGCGCTCGGCTCCATCGCGAGCCAGGCCAGCGGAAGCATTACAATCCGCGTGGAATCGGTGGACACGTCCGGTCTGAGCGCAGAACAACAGCAGGCGGTCGGACAGGATCCCGTATACGACATTTCTATATTGAGCGGCGGCACACAGATTTCGAGCTTCGGCGGCAAAGCGATTACGATCTCGCTGCCCTACGAGCTGAAAGAAGGCGAAGATGCATCCGGCGTCGCCGTATGGTATCTAAACGATGCGGGCGAACTCCAGCGCATGCGCTGCACATACGACCCGGCGACCGGCATGGCCACGTTCGAGACGACGCACCTGTCAAAATACCTCGTCGGCTACAGCGACGCGTGGTACAATCCGTTTGAAGACGTCCGCACGGGCGACTGGTTCTACAATGCAGTCGCATTTGCAGCAAATAACCAGCTGTTCGACGGCGTTTCCAAAACTGCATTTGCGCCGGATCAAAGCATGACGCGCGCGATGCTGGCTACCGTCCTGCACCGGGTCGAAGGCTCACCTGCCGCAACGGCGGCCGCAGACTTCGGCGACGTCGAAAGTGGCCAGTGGTACAGCGAAGCGATTGCCTGGGCGACGGAGCGCGGCATCACGAAAGGCTACGACAGCCGCACATTTGGCACCAACGATTCCGTGACGCGGGAACAGATGGCCGAAATCCTCTATCGCTATGCGGAGTACAAAAAACTCGATGTGTCGGCCCGCGCCGATGTGTCTGCGTTTGACGACGGAACATCGGTCAGTTCCTGGGCGGAACAGAGCGTTTCGTGGGCCGTTTCGACCGGCCTGATTCAGGGAGTATCTGCAACAAAGCTTGCACCGTCGGCTCTCTCCACGAGAGCGCAGGTTGCCACCGTACTTATGAGGTGGCTGGGAGAAAAGTAAGTTCATGAAAAAACGATTGTTATCAGTTTTATTGACACTCGTCGTACTGCTGTCCTGTGCGGAGGTTTCCTTCTCCGCACAGGACGCTGCGCTGATCGCCGCAGTCGACGGGACGGCATCCTACGTCTATCGAACGGTTTCCGATCCTCAGGTTGGATCCATCGGCGGCGAATGGGCGGTGCTCGGCCTCGCGCGGAGCGGCTATGCGGTGCCGGATTCCTATTTTCAGACCTATTATGAGACGCTCAGCGAATACGTGCAGAAGAAAAACGGTGTGCTGGACGAGCGAAAATATACGGAGTATTCGCGCGTCGTGTTTGCGCTCTCGTCCATCGGAAAGGATCCGACCGATGTCGGCGGCCACAATCTTCTGCTTCCGCTGGCCGATTTCGACAGAACTGTATGGCAGGGCATCAACGGACCGGTGTGGGCGCTCATCGCGCTCGACAGCAGAGATTACACCCTCCCGCACAATCCCGACGCAGAAGTACAGGCGACGCGCCAGATGTACATCGACTACATCCTGGCCCGCCAGCTTGCAGACGGCGGATGGAGCCTCGCCGGCAGGATCGGCGGTCCGGGACCATCGGATCCCGACATCACCGGCATGGCCCTGCAGGCGCTTGCGAAGTATCAGTCGCAGCCGGCTGTCAAACGGGCGACGGACGAAGCGCTTGCCTGTATGAGCAGGCAACAAAACGCACAGGGAGGATTTACAGGCGGTACAGTCTCAACGCTCGAAAGCACCGTGCAGATGCTCGTCGCACTCGGTGAACTCGGGATTCCGCTCGACGATGCCCGTTTTGTTAAAAACGGATTTACGATTCTGGATGACGTCCTCTCATACCGCAAGGCGGACGGCAGCTTCGGTCACACCGGCGAAGACAGCCCGACGAACCAGATGTCCACAGAACAGGGCCTGTACGGCCTCGTATCGGCGCTGCGCGCAGCGAAAGGCAGCAATAGCCTGTATCGCATGGGGGATGCCCGTAAAATCGCAAGCGGCGCTGCGCAGGACACGCCGACCGGTCTGCCCGGCAAACACGCAGACGTGCACGCCGTGCCAGTAACAGCTCCCGGCACGACATTCCCGGATATCCGGGGACATCTGAGCCAAACGGCGATCGAAGCGCTGGCCGCGACCGGCATCATCAACGGCAAGAGTCCCGACCGTTTCGATCCGGATGCGAGCATGACGCGGGCGGAGTTCGCCACCATCGTTACGCGCGGGCTCGGCTTGACGCCGGCTCACAGCGGCGTCTTTACAGACGTGACAGCCGATGCGTGGTATGCCGGATTTATAGGAACGGCAAATTCGTACGGCATCGTAAACGGCGTCGGAAACGGTCTGTTTGCACCGCAGGGCACGATGTCGATGCAGGAAGCGGTCACGATGGTCGCACGCGCCGCGAAGCTCTGTGGCATGGATACGACCCTCTCTCCATCCGAGACAACCGACACGCTCGACCGCCTGTTCGGCCGCGAAATACCCATCGCACCGTGGGCGATGGACTCGTACGCCTTCTGCCTGCGGTCGGGCATCCTCGAGCTGACGAAAGAGAATCTCGAGCCGACTCGCATCATCCGGCGCAGCGAAATATCGCAGATGCTGTACAACCTGCTCGACGCAGCTGAATTGCTGGCGAAGTAAGAGGTACAGATACCAGAGTAAAAATAAAAGCAAAAACAAAGGAGACGGTATTGTGAAAAAAATCATTGCAGAGATCGAAACGAACAGAACAAAAAAATGCGTTCGAAATAGTGCTCTGATTTTCCTGAGCCTGATCCTTGCTCTTATGCTTGTTATATCCACAGGATGTGCGTCACGCAACGGCGGCAGCGACCTCCCGCCATCCGACGATCCTGCGACCGAGACGGACTTGCTACCTGGCGCTGAAGGAAACCGGCAGGGTGACATTCCCGATGCGGGAGAATCCGAATCGGGACAGCCGAACAATGCGACCGGCACCGACAACGGATCGCAGAGTTCCGGCAACCAAACCACCGCTCGCACGTGCACGATCTCCATATCCTGCGCGACCATTTTGAACAACATGGATCTTCTCGATCCGGACAAAATCGATCTCGTGCCTGCGGACGGATGGATCTTAAAAGAGATTTCTGTCACCTTCGACGAAGGAGAGAGTGTATTCGATGTGCTGAAGCGAACCTGCAGACAGGAGCGCATCCACATGGAGTACAACAACGTCCCCCTCTACAACAGCGCCTATATCGAGGGGCTCCACAACCTGTACGAGTTCGACTGCGGACCGCTGTCCGGATGGATGTACAGCGTCAACGGCTATTTCCCCAACTACGGCTCCTCCCGCTATGCGTTGAAAGACGGCGATGTCATCCGCTGGATGTACAGCTGCGACCTGGGAGACGATGTCGGCGGCTCGAATTTTGACTCCAACTGATCTTTCGAACACGGACGGACGCACGATGCGACACAGGCATACATTTTCGGGATACCACCCCGCAGTCAACTTCCTATACTTCGGCCTTGTGCTGGCGTACTCCATGTTTGTGATGCACCCGGCGTATCTTGCGGTATCGCTTTTCTCTGCGCTGGCCTACAGCCTGTATCTGCGCGGTCGAAAGGCCGTGCGCTTTTCGCTCGTCGTCGTGCTGCCGATGATGCTGCTTGCCGCCGTGGTCAATCCGGCGTTCAGCCACGAAGGCACGACCATCCTCACCTACCTGCCTTCCGGAAATCCCCTGACGCTCGAAAGCATCGTCTACGGCATCGCCGCAGCGGCTATGCTGGCTTCGGTCATCCTGTGGTTCACCTGTTTTAACGAAGTGATCACCTCCGACAAATTCGTATACCTGTTCGGGCGGATCGCTCCGGCGCTGTCGCTCATTTTATCCATGACGCTCCGCTTTGTCCCCCGATTTACCGCTCAGTTCAAAACGGTCGCCGAAGCGCAGCGATGCCTCGGAGAGGAACTGTCGGAGGGGGGCTTGCGGCAGCGGGCTCGAAACGGCTTGACCATCCTGTCAATCATGATTACCTGGAGCCTCGAAAGCGCCATCGAAACGGCCGACAGCATGAAGAGCCGCGGTTACGGGCTTCCCGGCCGAACGGCATTTTCCATCTACCGGCTCGACGGGCGTGACCGCTCCGCGCTCGTGTGGCTTGCGGCCGCCGGTCTGTACGTGTTTTCCGGCTGGATGGCGGACGGCACTTCATTTCGATACTATCCCACGATAAAAGGCACCGGGTGGACGGCGTTTTCCATCAGCTTTCTGCTCGTCTACCTGGGGCTGTGCATCACACCGATGCTTCTGGATGCGTGGGCCGCCCGGGAATGGGCTGCGCGGCCGGATACGCAGGAACAATTGCCGACGAACGCGAATACGAAATCTGCGCCTGAGAACGTGCTGTAAAGGAACTCGACATTGAATCACTGTTTCGACATCAAGAATCTGACGTTCTACTATCCGGGGCAGGATACTCCGGCGCTTTCCTGTATCGATTTTTCGATTGCCGCGGGTGAATTCCTTGCGCTCGTCGGACCGTCGGGCTGCGGAAAGTCCACCCTGCTCCGCCAGCTGAAGACGCCTCTTGCGCCTCACGGCATCCGAACAGGAGACATTTTGTTCCAGGGGCGGGCGTTGGCCGGGACGGATGCAAAAGAACAGAGCGCATCGATCGGATTTGTGCAGCAATCGCCCGAAAATCAAATTGTAACGGACAAAGTGTGGCACGAGCTCGCGTTCGGTCTGGAGAGCCTCGGTATCGATACGCCGACCATCCGGAGACGAGTCGCTGAGATGGCCGGATTTTTCGGCATCGAATCGTGGTTTTATCAGAACGTCTCCGAGCTGTCCGGCGGACAGAAGCAGATTGTCAACCTCGCCTCGATCATGGCGATGAACCCTTCCTGCCTGATCCTCGACGAACCGACGAGTCAGCTCGATCCGATTGCCGCCTCGGAATTTCTGTCGATGATCGGCAAGATTCACCGGGAGCTCGGCACGACGATCTTCATGACCGAACACCGGCTCGAAGAAGTCTTTCCCATGGCCGACCGCGTAATCGCGATGGACCGCGGGCGCATCATCGCCGACGGCACACCGCGCAGCGTCGGAGAGACGCTCAAAGACACCGGTCACGCTATGTTTCTGGCTATGCCCACGCCGATGCGCGTGTGGGCATCCGTGGAAAACGACGCGCCCAGCCCCGTCACCGTGCGGGACGGACGGGACTGGCTTTCGGATTTCGCAGCTCAAAACGAGCTCGTGAGTGTACCGCCCGCTGTGCAGCGCGATCTGCCGGGCGAAGCAGCAGTCGAGCTTACGGACATCTGGTTCAAGTACGAACAACATACACCCGATGTGATCAAGGGTCTCTCCCTGACTGTGCGGCGAGGCGAATTTGTCGCGATACTGGGCGGAAACGGGACCGGCAAGACGACGGCGCTTTCCGTCGCGGGCGGCCTGCGCACACCGTATCGCGGAAAGAGAACCGTTCGGGGAAGCGTCGCTATCCTGCCCCAAAACCCGCAGACGCTGTTCGTCAAAAAGACCGTGCGCGAAGATCTTGCAGTCTCGCAGGGAGAGCGCCTGAGCGAAATGATCCGGCTCTGCCGGCTCGGCGACCTCCTCGACCGCCACCCGTACGATCTTTCCGGCGGCGAGCAGCAGCGTCTGGCGCTGGCCAAAGTTCTGCTGTCCGACCCCGACATCCTGCTGCTCGACGAACCGACCAAAGGCCTCGACGCAGAGTTTAAACAGGTCTTCGCAGGGATTATAAAGCAGCTGCTTCCAAGGGGCGTGACCGTGCTGCTCGTGAGCCACGACGTGGAGTTCTGCGCGGAGCACGCCGATCGCTGTGCGCTGTTTTTCGACGGAGACATCGTCACCGACGGCCCCCCGCAGATGTTCTTTACCGGAAACAGCTTTTACACGACTGCGGCCAACCGCATGGCGAGAAATATACTGCCCGACGCCGTGACCGTTTCGGACCTGATTGTCGCCTGCGGCGGAAGTCCGCCGGACGATTATGCACGTGAGGATCGCATCGAGAATCTGCTTTCTGATAAAGTGGATGCAGCGCACGGCGAAAACATATCGGGCAAAGATACCGCCGAAGAGCCGCAGTTCCCTCTCTGGCGGAAGCTGTTGGCTGCCACATCCGGAGTTGTCGTTGCGTGGTCGTTCTTTAAGGCGATTCGCGTCGCCGATCTCTCGGCGCTGCTGACCGCAGACGGACTCACCGGTCTGTCGGGCGACTATATGGCGCTCTACGCCGTGCTCGTTGCTTCCCTGTTTGTGTTTGCGTTTGCCGTGGCGCGCAAAGCGCCTCCGCCCGCCGTTCCGATGCGCATGCCAAAAGCGCAGCGAAAGCTACCCAAACGCACAATTGCGGCAGCGGCCATGATTCTTCTGCTGATACCGCTCACCATTTTTATAGGAGCGTATTATCTCGACGGAAGAAAATATTACCTGACCGCCATGCTCATTTTATTGGAAACGATGGTCCCCTTCTTCCTCGTATTCGAAGGGCGCAAACCGCAGGCGCGCGAACTCGTCGTCATCGCCGTGCTGTGTGCCCTCGGGGTAGCTTCCCGCGCGGCCCTGTTTATGCTGCCGAATTTTAAACCGGTCATGGCGCTCGTCATCCTCGCCGGCGTCGCCTTCGGAGGCGAAACCGGGTTTTTAGTCGGAGCCATGACGATGCTCGCCTCCAACACCATGTTCGGGCAGGGACCCTGGACGCCCTGGCAGATGTTTGCCATGGGCATCGTCGGCTTTCTCGCCGGTGTGCTGTTCAGGAAAGGTGTCCTTCGGCGCACGCGGACGTCGCTTTGCACATTCGGTGCGATTTCCGCCGTCGTCATCTACGGTGGAATCATGAATCCGGCTGCCGCCCTGCTGTGGGCGCGCACGCTGACGCCCGGCATCCTGCTGCCCTATTTTATGACCGGCCTTCCCGTCGACCTCATCCATGCAGCCGCTACGGCGCTCATCCTGTGGTTCGCCGCCGAGCCCATGCTCGAAAAGCTCGACCGCGTTAAGACAAAATACGGGCTGATCGAATCCCGACCACCCGTAGAGTAGACTCCATATTCATTTTCTTAGCATTTATTTTGTTGCGTATCGCTTCAGAATCGAATTTGCGGTGTAACTGTCCGTAATCAGCTCGTTGTAGGCACCCCTGTTGAACGGAATTTCGGCTTATTTCATTTTCAAATGGTGTATACTGTAAATGATGGCTACCACCGTGTTGCACGAAAAGGAGCTCTGACCTTGGACTGCGAAAACTGTGTAATGGACCAAAAGCCGTTTGCCGATAGGGAAAAGGCTCTGCGCATTCTGTTCTTTCCTGCTGCTATATTTTTTCAGGAAACCGTTCTGAAATTCGCCTGTTTTAAAGAAATTCCTTTTTCAAGCCATATCTACACAGCTCTTTTTTCCCTCGCTGCAGGGCTCGGTATCTATTTTCTCGCAGGCCTTTTCGATCGTCCTTTCAACAAAATCCTGGCTTTTGCTTTCAATTTTGCAATATTTCTGCTTATCGGAGCGCAGATCGTCTACTTTCAAATATTTTCGACCTTCGGAACCCTTTATTCGCTTTTTACCGGTCCCGAAGCGATTGCTCAATTCAGAGATGCGACCATGGCAGGAATTCAAAGCGGCCTTATCTACATCCTGTTATGTATGGTTCCTCTAATCCTCCTGATCGTGTTTAGAAGGAAAATCATACCTGAAAAGCACCGCAGCGCAAAGGAAAGTATCACCGTGGTTTTGGCCGCCGCCGTGAGCCATATTCTATGTGTAGCTCTCATCTCTGCCAATACAGCAGGCGTTCTGTCCGTGAGCTATTTATACCGGGAAGCTTTTATCCCGAATCTTTCGGTTGCAAACTTCGGGGTTATAACAACGTTGAGGCTGGATGCAAAATATCTCATCACCGGACATCCTGAGAAGCTTCAGGAAGACCATGAAGGCCGCGGCGAAGAGCGGCCCGATGCGGAAGCTCCGAATGAGGGTCTTGCCTACAATATTGTAGATATCGACTTCGATGCGCTGATCGAGCAGGAAAGGAACGACGCAGTCCGGGGCATGCACGAATATTTCAAATCGATCCCCCCGACCGAAAAGAATGTCTACACAGGCATGTTCAAAGGAAAGAATCTGATCTGGCTGGTAGGAGAGGCTTTTTCTACGCTTGCCATCAATAAGTCGGTCACGCCAACCCTTTACCGCTTGTCCAACGAAGGCTTTGTGTTCAACAATTTCTATAATCCCGTATGGAGCGTCTCCACGAGCGACGGAGAATATGTGACGCTCACAGGGCTGATACCCAAATCCGGGGTATGGAGCTTTAAGCGGTCAAGCAGGAACCACATGCCCTACGGGTTTGGGAACATGCTCACTCCGCTCGGCTACACCTGCAAAGCTTATCACAATCATTTCGCCAGCTATTACGGCAGGAACGAATCCCATCCGAACCTCGGATACAAATATGTCGGAAAAGGGAGCGAGCTGGCATTGAAAGGGACCTGGCCCGAATCCGATCTCGAAATGATGCAGCTGACCATTCCGGGGGATATGCAAAACAACCCGTTTCACACCTATTATATGACTGTAAGCGGTCATTTAAACTATACGTTCGGCGGGAACTATATCGCTGCGAAGAACAGGGAGGTGGTCTCGCACCTCCCTTACTCCGAAGCATGCCGTGCGTACCTTGCATGCAATGTGGAGCTCGATCGAGCTATAGAGTTTATCATCGACGAGCTGGAAGCCGCAGGGAAGCTTGACGATACCGTCATCGTATTATCAGGGGACCATTACCCTTACGGTCTTAAAGATGGAGAAATGGACGAGCTTGCAGGCTATGAGCTGGAGAAGAAATTCGAGAAATACAAGAGCACGCTTATCCTCTGGAATAGCGGCATGGAAGCACCCGTTTATGTGGACAAAGTCTGCTCAAGCCTCGATGTTCTCCCTACCATCGCAAATCTCATGGGTCTGGAGTACGACTCCAGACTGATTACAGGGAAAGATATTCTCGCTCCGTCTCCGGGTATCGCTTACTTCAACAACAGAAGCTGGATCTCCGATGTAGGCCGGTATGATACTTCAACGAATAAATTTACAGCGAACCCCGGGGTATCCGTCGACGAAGAGTACGCGAGGAACACACAGAAAGAAGTCAATAAGGCTTTCGAGCACGCCGTCAAAATCCTGGATTACAATTACTATTCCATCGTACTTCCGGAAGGCTTCCGCAACACGGGCGGTACGCCCAGTGAACAATAGACGAGGCTGACATGCCCCGCCCCCTTTCTCCGCGTACCGTTTGCCGTTGCCCTTCGTATATGTTATGATTATTGGAGCGCAGCAGCGCTCCCTGTATGAATACCGATCAAACGGGATTGCGAACGGGTATTTACTCTGTGCATCTGTTTGAAGTGCATAGAGTTTTTTTGTGTCAAAATACGGGAGCGCCCGGCCGGACCGAAAATCAGGAGGTTGCCAGCATGGATATAAACAACATTGAAAAACTAATCGAAGAACGGGACTATATAAAAGTCAAAGAGCTTCTATCGGAAATGAACGAAGTGGATGTGGCGGAAATACTCAAACCGTACGACCCTCACATGACCCTTCTTCTGTTTCGAATGCTGCCGAAAGACCTGGCAGTGGAGGTCTTTGCGCGATTTACACCGGAGCAGCAACTGGGCATCGTAAACTCCGTTACGAGCAAGGAGTTAAAAGAGATCATCGACGAACTGTTTTTCGACGATATGATCGACCTGATCGAAGAGATGCCCGCCAACGTCGTAAACAAAATACTGATTCATACCAAAAAGGAAGAGCGAGAGCTGATCAACGAGTTTCTAAAATATCCGGCCGACTCTGCCGGAAGCCTGATGACCATCGAATACGTCGACCTCAAAAAAACCATGACCGTCAAAGAATCGATGGATTACATCAAAGAGATCGGGCTGAACAGAGAAACCGTCTATACGTGCTACGTAACCGATAACAACCGCGTGCTGGAGGGGATCGTATCTTTGCGAACCCTGGTGACCGTCGATGAACACCTTAAAATCGCGGACCTCATGGAAAGCGATATCATCAAAATGAACACGCACGACGATCAGGAGGAAGCCGCCAACGTATTCCGGAAATACGGATTCCTCGCATTGCCGGTCGTGGATAAGGAAAACAGGCTGACGGGAATCATCACGGTCGACGACATCATGAAAGTCATTTCGCAGGAAGCAACCGAAGACTTTCAGCGGATGGCGGCGATGTCACCCTCGGAAGAAGAATACCTGGACGCCGGCATCTGGGCGCTGGCCAAAAACAGGCTGCCCTGGCTGCTCGTGCTGATGATCTCGGCTACATTTACGGGAAGAATTATGGGGAAGTACGAAGATGTGCTGGTCTCCGTTGCCATCCTCGGCACGTTTATCCCTATGCTCATGGACACCGGCGGCAATGCCGGCAGCCAGTCGTCGACGCTGGTCATCCGCGGTCTGGCCACCGGAGACATCCTGCCGAACGACGGCATGCGAATTCTGCTAAAGGAATTTGCGGTTTCTTCCATCATCGGAATCGTCCTGGCCGCGGCCAATTTTGCCCGGCTGATGGTGGTGGAGCAGGTTGGAATTCTCATCGCTGCCACCGTCTCAATCACCCTCGTCGTGACGGTTGTTCTTTCAAAAGTAATCGGAGGGATACTGCCCATATTTGCCAAGAAGCTGAAGATGGATCCGGCGATTATGGCCGGACCGCTGATTACGACCATCGTAGACGCTCTCAGCCTCATGGCATACTTCACCATCGCCACAGCGATGCTGGGATTGTAGCACACAGGAGCAAACGTGTAGAAGAATCATGCAAAAGGAGCCGCTCCGAACGAACGGAGCGGCTCCTTTCGCTTGCTATGCGATCACTCCTCTGTGATGCCTGCGATTTTCTTTGCCAGCCTCTTTTTGGCTTCGAAGCTGCCCTGGCGCGAAATCATGATGCGCTGAGCCTGCGGCGAACCGGCTCCGTGGAGCGATTCGGTCCGATAGCCCACCGCACCTGCACCGATGCAGATGTTTTCGAGGAAGCGCAGCACGCGCATCCGGCTTTCGGTTTTGACGTCGGCCTTGCCCTGCAGATACGCCTCGCAGATTTCGCCGATCGTCTCGCCGTTGCGCCCCACCGGCAGATCCGACTTCATGTCGCGCTCGGAGGGCATTGTCACCATCAGGCCGCCGGCGATATCCTCTGCCAGCCGTCCGATCTCGTAGGGGAGACGTGTAACGTTCAACTTGCACACGTTGGCCTGCAGCATGTTGATCTCGTAGTTGCCGGCTTTGGTCGGATGCCCTTCGGCCGAGCAGGCGATACCGCAGCAGTACAGCGTTTCGTTGAGATGCGTCATCTCGACGAGCTTGTCGCGGACGGCCGATGCGCGTTCCACGCCGTTGTACTCTGCCGCCAGCCCGGCTGCGCCGATGATGACGTCGCCGACGCCGACCTTGCAGCCGCCGTAGCTCTGACGGTGATATCCGGCAAACCGTTCGACGAGGATGCCGGCGAAGTCCCACTCACCGCACATAAATACGTATTCGTTCGGGATAAACACATCGTCGAGCACGACGAGCGTCTCCTGGCCGCCGAAATTCTTATTGCCCAGGTCGATGTCTGCGCCGGGCTCGAGCTTGCGCGTGTCGCTCGCCTGGCGACCGTAGATCATGTAGAGTCCTTCCACATCCGACGGACAAGCGAACGATACGGCGTAGTCCGCATCGGCCTCCTTCATGGCGATGGTCGGCATAAACAGGTGCCAGTGCGAGTTGAGCGCGCCGGTCTGGTGCGCTTTCGCGCCCCGCACGACGATGCCGTCTTCGCGCCGCTCGACGATGCGGACGTACATGTCCGGATTCGCCTGCTCCGACGGCGATTTGCTCCGGTCACCCTTGGGGTCGGTCATCGCACCGTCGACGGTCAGATCCTGCTCCTGAACCATCTTCAGAAACTCAAGGAAGCGCTGATGATAATCGGTTCCGTACTTCTCGTCGATTTCGAACGTCGTCGAATATTCGGCGTTAAACGCATCCATGCCGACGCAACGCTGGAAGCACGAAGCCGTTTTCTGCCCGAGCATCCGCAGCATTTTGACCTTTTTAATCAGGTCATCCGTGCTCTGATGGATGTGCGTAAACCGGTTGATCTTCTCGCCCGTCAGATTCGACGTAGCGACCGCCAGCCCCTGCTCGCTTGCTTCAGCGGCCGCATCGTACGTAGCGGCTACGCAGTTGATGGACGGACGAATCATGGGATGATCCACCCAGTCATCGATTTTTTCTCCAAACATGTACACGCGGGTCTTCAGTTTGCGAAGACTTTCTATGTACTCCTGGCCATTCATAATTGCCATAAACTACTCCTCCTCTGCATCCTAGAGCGGAATCCGGAACGGATTCTCTTTGCCCTGCAGTTCGCAGACCAGCCCTTTAATGCTGTTTTCGACCATGTTGGACGAAGCCTGTTCCGTGTAGAACGCCGTATGCGGCGTGATGATGACGTTGGGAAACGCCCTCAGCAGCCCGAGTTCTCTCTTGTCGAGCGGCTTGCCCATCAGGTCGACATAGTACAATCCGTGCTCGTTTTCCACGACGTCCAACCCCGCGGCATGGATCTTACCCGACTCGATGGCTTCGATGAGCGCATACGTGTCGAACGCATCTCCTCTGGCCGTGTTGACGAGGATGACACCGTCCTTCATCATGTCCAGCTGTTCTTTGCCGATCATGTGGTAGTTCTCAGGGAGTGACGGGATGTGAAGCGTAATGATGTCCGCCTCCCGGTAGATCGTATTGATGTCGTCCACGTATTCCGCGATTTCCTTGACGCGGTCGTTCTGGTAAATGTCGTAGCAGATGATCTTGCATCCGAAGCCGCTCAGGTGCTCGACGACCGTCGATCCGACTTTGCCGGTGCCGATGACACCGACGGTCGAAATGGACAGTTCCTTGCCGAGTTTTCCCTTGAGCGAAAAGTCCT
>DUTT01000082.1 GCA_012841925.1 Clostridiales bacterium
AAAGCATCATGCCGAAGAACAGCGCGTAGGGAAGTGCGAAAAACGCCGTCGCATCGATGCCCCAGTAATCGGGGAAGGAATACAGTTTTGTGACCGCCTCGAACGGTTCGGCCAGCTTGCCGTTGAGCAGAAGTACCGGAGGTTGCTCATCCTGTTGCGGGTCGGCCGTTTCGAAATGACACGTGTGGCGCGAAAGGAGCGCCTTGAGCTTGTCTTCGGCGATCCTCGGAAACCAGCCGTCCACATAAAATGTGCTGTCCGTAACGAGGAATTTATCGCGAATGGCCGCACAGTCCCGGCGCATCACCAGCTCATCGTGATATAGCTTGAGCGTCGGTTCGCAGTCTTTGAGCTCCCGTATTTTTCCGATGAGCTCTTCTTTCTGAGCGTCGATATCCGCAAGCTCCTGCTCCACCTCCGCCAGCGCTTCGCCGACCGCCCCTTCGGCCATCGGAAGCGCAATGCGGTTGAAGCCCAGATCCCGCAGCGCGGCCTGCACCGTATCGAGCTCCTCTGCGAGGAACAGAATCGATATGTAGTGCTGCTCGCTGTCGGTGTATACGACCTCTGCGTCGGTGTACTGCGTTTTCTCCGCCAGAATCCGGAGAAAGTCCGCACTGTCGTTTCCGGCCGGAACGACACCCTGCCACACCCGCGTCGCCTTCGTTGCAAACTGCTCGGCCGGTATGTCGTACTCCTTCCAGGGCAGGAGCGACATTCTGGCGATGTTCGCCCGGTTTTCCGCCAGGAGCGCATGGGCGAGCTTCCTGGACAGCCGGGTCAGCTTGAGCACGTCGCGCCGGATTTCGTATTCTTTGCCGAGCGCATCCTCGAACTCCTGCGTTTGAATCGCCTTGCGTTCGCTGATCAGCGGTTTTTTCGAATCTCCGAACCGATCGATCAGCTTCAGCGCATTGTCGACCCGCTCCAGCTCGGTTTCCCATTTGGCCGATGCGGTCTCCGCGTCGTCTTTCTTAACGACTTCGCTCCAGCGTTCATCGGACAGCCGCGCATCCTGTTCGGAAATCTGCACGACCCCCAGGCGCATCAACTCTTTGATCAGAGCCTCTTTCTCCCGTGAAAGTCCGATGAGCGTCAGCTTTTTCATCTTCGCGATAGCCACTAGCCTACGATCCTTTCCACTATGATAGACACTGCCTTTTCTTTATTGCGGGAGGCTCCGGACGAAAGAGCATCGCAATCTCTTTTCGCGTTGAGGATAATTCTGTCGAAAATGATGTTCGCTTCGGACTCGGCCTTCGCAAGCGCCTTCCGGTAGACTTCATCGGCTTCGTCTTTTGCGTTCTGAGCGATGCTTACGATTTCCTTCCTCGCGTCCTCCATCAGTTTTCTGGATTCCTCTGCGGCTTCAGTCCGGATCGACTGGGCTTCCGCCTCCGTCTCTTTGATATCCAGCACTTTCTCAATTGCCAATCAAATTCCCTCCTTACCTTATGACGCTTAGATGCCCGAAAATAAAACAGGAACGATCCCGCCACGTGCGTCTCGTCGGATTCTTCCTGTCGCTATCTTGTCTGCTCTCTTAGGTTGCCATCGTTAAAATTATAGCAAGAAATAGCCCTGCTTGCAAGAATGGCGATAGAAAAACAGGAATTCCGATGTTATTTCGCCTGTTTCAAAACATTTTATGGCGAACCTACAGCAAACGGGGGAGCCGGCGACTTTTCGTTTCAGATTCTACGAAGAAACGGCAAAATACGCTATAAATTAATGCATCCTTCGGCGAGGATCACCGCCGGGCCGCCGACGCGAATGTGAATTCCTCCCTGTTCGAGCGACAGGCGCGCCCGAACCTCCGACGGCCGGCCCATGGCTTCGCCCTGCAGAAATACGAAGGCGTCCCCGTCACCGGCCAGCCCTTTTCGATACAGATAGTACGTCAGCGCTCCGTTTGCAGTCCCCGTGGCCGCCTCTTCGTCGATGTCGTACAGCGGGGCGAAGTTTCTGCAGTGCAGCACCGACGGGTCGTCCGTCCGGCAGAACGCGTGCACGCCGGTGACGCTGTAGCGCTCCGACAGCGCCGACA
>DUTT01000083.1 GCA_012841925.1 Clostridiales bacterium
ATATCGTGACCGTCAATTTCGACCGTCACGGCGCCGAAGGATTCGAAGCGGCCTTTCAGGGGTTCGATGCTCATCACATCTTCGGTGTAGCCTTCGATCTGCATACCGTTGGCGTCGACGAAGAGGACAAAGTTGTCGAGCTTATAATGAGAGGCAACCTGCATCGCTTCCCACGTCTGTCCTTCCTGGAGTTCTCCGTCGGACATGTAGCAGTACACGACGCCGTCTTCGCCTTTGAGCTTGCGCGCGTGCGCGGTGCCGCAGGCGACGCTGATCGTCTGAGCGAGCGACCCTGCGTTCGTCTCAAATCCCGGCGAGTGCTCTGCACCGATCATTTCGAAAATCCAGCCGTCTTCGTTGAAGTGTTCGACGGCTTCCCAGTTCATCCGACCGCAGGCGGCCAGCGTGCAGTACAGGACGCCGGCATAGTGTGCGGGTGACAGGAAGAACCGGTCGTAGCCCGCCGTCGTAGGTCCGTTGTACAGCGCGCCTCTCGGGTAGGTCATGTTCGTTTCGCTGGGTACGCCGGGGAACTTGATTCCGTCGGGATTCCCTTCGCTTTCGCCCAGGTTCATCACCGCCAGGTACAGCGTCGCCAGCACGTCGGACGACGAACAAGCCTGCCCTAAATAGCATCCGCCCCGTTCGAGAGCGAATTTTAAGACTTGCTTCCTCACCTTCGTGGCGACCTCCCGGATCTCTTCGTTCGTGTAGGTTTTTTTCACCATGGATCGATTCCTCCTATCGTGTTCGTATCGCTTCCTATTTGTTGCATGACTGAGTAGCTTGGTTGTTTGGCTGATTTGGTACCGACTACTTAATCGGTCTCGTTCGTTCTTCTGAACAAATGTGCATTCGCAGAACGTTTGCTACATTGGATTATTGCATACATCAAAAGATTTGTCAAAACATTTTTGAAAATAGTTTGACAAATTTCAACGTTTCTTTTAAAATCACATTGAACATATGAATATTTTGTGAAATTATGTTCACATCAAATAGAAAAAGGAGAACCACGCCATGAAAGCATTAAAGCTCATCGCCCCCAACCAGATGGAAATCCAGGAAGTGCCCATCCCCGAACCGGGTCCGGGCGATGTCACGATCAAAGTCGCCTACGCCGGACTGTGCGGCACGGACATGCACGCCTATCAGGGCGGATATTCCAAAACACGCTACCCCGTTGTGCTCGGACACGAACTCTCCGGCATCGTAACCGCCGTGGGCGAGGGTGTCACGAAACTGAAAGTCGGCGACCGCGTAACGAGCGAGTCCACGTACAAAGCCTGCGAGGAATGCCGCTACTGCAAGAGCAAGGATTACAATCTGTGCGGCAACCGCACGGGCATCGGGACGAACCGCGACGGGGCGTTCGAGGAATATATGACGATGGCCGAAGACCGGGTCTGGAAGCTGCCCGATAACGTGACCCTGATGGCCGGCGCCATGTCGGAACCGCTGGCGTGCGGCACCCATGCGGTCATCGAGGTGGCCAACGTGCAGCCGGGCGACACGGTGTGCGTGTTCGGCGCAGGAGCCATCGGGCTGATGGTGGCGCAGGTGGCCGTGACCGCTGGGGCCACAGTCATCCTGGCGGGGCTGACAGTAGATGAAGATCGCTTCAAAGCAGCGAAGGGCATGGGCGTGCAGCACACGGTCAACCAGCAGACGCAGGATCTGACGGAGTTTATCCATTCGATTACGGATGACGGAGTGGACCACGCGTTTGAGTGCTCCGGTGCGCTCGTGGCCGTCCACAAGGCGTTCGAAGTCGTTCACAAAAAGGGACAGGTCATCCAAATGGGCGTGTTCTCCGACGATTATCTCCCCATTTCGATGGAATACCTGCTCCACAAAGAGATCCGCTATATGGGGTCGCGCAGCCAGAAGCCGAGCTCGTGGGCGCTGGCCATGGATCTGTTCACCAAAGGCGACATCAAGCCCGAGCTTGCCATCTCGATGGTCGTCCCGCTGGAGCGCTGGCAGGAAGCGTTCGACAGCGAGCCGGGCGGCAAGAAGCTGGTGAAGTTCGACGATTTCGGAGAAGAGTAAAGAAGTGTATAGACAAACAGCGCCGCATGTACGGCGCTGTTTTTTTAATACTTGGTATCGTTAATTAATTGCATAGTGCTCCTAGCTACAGCTTGGGCATTAACTTGCAGCACAATGCTCGGTCAATTACGCAACCTTCTTCACCACCGCTACGGCATTATGATGCGACATACCGCTCGATCAGCTGCACAATCCGCTCGGCCGCCGCGACCGCATTGGTGTGGTCCTGCGAGAAGTTGATGCGGAACCAGTCGGCAAACGACGGGCCGAATTCCGTTCCCGGCGTTACGATGACGCCGGCCTGGATGCGCAGAAGAGCGACGAACTGATGCGGTTCGATTTCGAGCTTTGGAATCCGGACAAACAGATAGCTCCCGCCGCGCGGAGGTGTCGCTTCCAGACCTGCCTGCAAAAAGACTTCGAGCACATCGTTTCGAATCGCCTGGTGCGCAGCAACGCGTGCAGCCAGCCATCCTTCCGGCTCGCTCATCCAGTTTGCAAACACCGCCTGATTGTACCCGCTGCAGCGAAGCGATACGATCGCCTGCAGCTTTTCCATGCGCCGGATGATCTCGGCGTTGCCGAATGCGACCCCGAGCCGAAAGCCGCTCATGGATTCCGTCTTGGACGGCCCGATGATCGTGACGAGGTTTTCCGGCCTATTCGCAAGGCTCGAGAAGTGCGTAAACTCCCGCCCGTCGTACATCTGGCGGGAATACAGTTCATCGGCGATAACCGATACACCGTAGGAATTGCACAGTTCAGCGATTTGCGCCAGCTCCTCCTTTGAATAGACGGCGCCGGTCGGATTGTTCGGATTCGAGAAGAGGAACAGCCGCGCACCGTCGCGGAAGGCCTGCTCGAGAACATCGAGGTCGATGCCGCTCCCGGTTTCGGGATAACAAGCTGGAGATGCTGCGCATTCTTTATCTGCACTCATTGTTGTGGATTTGTTGCCTTTATCAGTTGCAGATGCACATTCGGCATCGTTCCTGATCCAGCGCATGGGCACGGGCATCTTCTCCCCTTCGAGAAAGTCGATCATCTTCCGGTTGGCAAAGTAATCGGGCTCCACGTAGGCGACTTTGTCGCCGGATGCAACGCAAGCTCCCATCGCAAGGAACAGTGCTCCCTGAGTCCCCGGCGTCAGAATCAGCTCTTCGCCGGCATCGACGTCACGCCCCGTAAGCACGGAAAGCTTCTGCGCTATGTCCAGGCGGATCGTCTCCCGGCCGCGGTATTCCGTGTAGGCCTGCGCGCCGCCCTCGTCAAACCCCGCACAAAATGTATCGAGCGCACCGGGAATCGGCGGATGCGCATCGACGTCGCCGTGCGAAAAGTCGACCGGTATACCGGGCAACACGTCGCCTTTTGCGGGCAGGTCGTCGTCGCGCCTGCGCACTTCCTGACCGGGCGCACTGTCGACGCCCAGCAAGTCAAACTTCTCTTTAATCTTCATGACACTCTCCGTAAGTTATGGCAGCGGAAACCAGACAGACGTAAATCCCGCGATCAGGCCGAGCACGAATCCGGCAAACACCTGCGTGCCCGTGTGGCCCAGCACCTCTTTGATCACATCGACGTCGAAAGCGACGAGCCCCCGAAGCTCTTCCTGAATCTTGTTGAGCGTACGGGCCTGTTCGCCGACCGAGTGACGCACGCCCGCGGCATCGTACATCACGATGAGCGCAAGCACCGCGCTTATGCCGAACAGCGGCGAAAATACGGTTTCGACGAGCGCCACCCGCACCGTCGCAGCCGTAACGAACGCTGTGTGAGAACTGGGCATGCCGCCGGACGCGACGAGCACGGCGAAACTGAAGCGGCCGTCCACGATTCTGTAGTAAATGAGCTTTAGCAGCTGTGCGACAAACCAGGCCGCACTCGCAGTCAACAGTACATCCATCAGCCTTCCTTTCGTTTCGTTTTTTATTCTACCCCATGTTGTCGGGCGGTGTCCATCGAATTGTTAAAACGCACGGGCGTGACGCTGCGAGTTATCCTCGGTTCAAACCGCCCTGCGGGGATTGAAAGGCGGTGGCGTTCCTTCCTGGCGGGATTTGGAGGATGGAAGGAACGCTTCCGTTCCTCTTTGTAGAATCCGTGGCTGAGTAAGGAACACCGTTGGTGAATATCAGGGCCGCGCGTTCCTCATTTGCAGATTGCAGGCAGTAAAAGGAACAATTGTGTTCCGCTTTTGCAAATCTGAAGCAGGATAAGGAACACGGTCGACGGATATCGGGGCCGCGTGTTCCTCATTTGCAGATTGCAGGCGGCAGAAGGAACAATTGTGTTCCGCTTTCGTAAATCCGCGGCCGGATAAGGAACACATTTGGTGAATATCGGGGTCGTGCGTTCCTCATTTGCAGATTACAGGCGACAGAAGGAACAATTGTGTTCCGCTTTTGTAATTCTACGGCCGGATAAGGAACACGATTACCCGCCCGATTGAGGAACGCGCCTATTCTCCGTCTGCCTATCATAATTCGTAGTGTTATTTATATAATATGCTTGACAAATTATGCAAATACGATACAATATATCTGTGCGAGTCCCGGCGTACCCGTGGATTCGCAGCACCGTTCAGATATACACACACCCCCTCATAAAAACGGAGGTCCTAATGGATAAAAACCTATACAGCCTGATGTTGATGGACAGTGTCGTGTCAGAAATCGACAAGATCTGTCTGCGCGAAGGCACGAACCGGTCGAATCTCGTCAATCAGATTCTGGCCGAATATGTATCGCTGATGACGCCGGAAAAGCGCATCGACAGCATCTTCCGCAACATCGAAAAGCTGATGTCGGAAACGAGCGAGCTCGTGCCGTTTGTGACGCCGAACCAGCGGACGATGTCCATGAAGAGCAGCCTGGAATACAAATACCGGCCGACGATCAAGTACATGGTGCAGCTTTACCGCGTTCCTAACGGGGCCATCGGCGAGCTCGTCGTAAACTTCCGGACGCAGTCGGCCGCACTATTAGCGGATATGGCGGAATTCTTCCGCCTGTGGAAACGGCTGGAAGACGCGTACATCGCCAGGCACTACGAGCCGGGCGTCATCCGCTACGAACTGTACGATACGAGGCTCGTGCGGACGATCGCCGTGCCGCGAAACCGCAACTACACGAACGAAGAACTCGGCGGCGCGATTTCCGACTACGTAAAGATGTTCGACGAGCTGATGAAACGCTATTTGAGCGGCACGGACAGCCCCGAAGAACTGGAAAAGAGATATCTGGCCTATTTGAACCAGGGCATCGGTCTGGTGTAGCGGATAAAGGAGGATTTTACATTGAACATGCAACGATTTACACAAAAATCCCAGGAGGCGATTGCATCCGCTCAGAACATCGCCCTGGAAAATCAGAATATGCAGGTCGTGCCCGAGCACCTTCTGTACGCGCTTCTGGATCAGGACGGCGGGCTGATCGGCTCGCTGTTCGAGAAGATGGGCATCGATGTGAATGCCTTTCTCGGAGCACTGAGCGGCAAGCTCGAAAACGTCCCGCGCGTAACGGGCGGCGGACGCGAACCCGGGAAGATCTACATCTCACCCGAGTGCGACCGCGTGCTTTCGACTGCGGAAAAATCCGCCACGTCCATGGGGGACGAATACGTTTCCGTCGAGCACCTGTTCTTATCGCTCATGGAGAAGCCCACGGCGACGCTGTCGCTGCTGTTTAAGGACTTCGGCATCCGCAAAGAGGAGTTCCTCAAGGCGCTGGCGACGGTCAAGACCGGCCGCGTGACCAGCGACAATCCCGAAGACGCGTACGATGCGCTCAGCAAGTACGGTTTCGACCTCGTCGCTCAGGCGCGGGAGCAAAAGCTCGATCCCGTGATCGGGCGTGACGAAGAGATTCGAAACGTGGTCCGCATCCTGTCGAGAAAGACGAAGAACAACCCGGTCCTCATCGGCGAACCCGGCGTCGGGAAGACGGCGATTGCCGAAGGGCTGGCGCAGCGGATTCTGCGGGGTGACGTCCCTGAAAGCCTCAAGGACAAGACGATCTTCGCCCTCGATATGGGCGCGCTCATCGCAGGCGCTAAATTCCGGGGCGAGTTCGAAGAGCGGCTGAAGGCTGTGCTGAACGAAGTGAAGAGCAGCGAAGGCCAGGTGATCCTGTTCATCGACGAACTGCACAACATCGTCGGCGCCGGGAAGACAGACGGCGCGATGGACGCCGGCAACCTGCTGAAGCCCATGCTCGCGCGCGGCGAGCTGCACTGCATCGGCGCCACGACGCTGGATGAATACCGCAAATACATCGAAGCGGATGCGGCGCTTGAACGCCGGTTCCAGCCCGTGATGGTCCACGAGCCCAATGTCGAAGACACGATTTCCATCCTGCGCGGACTCAAGGAGCGCTACGAGATCTTCCACGGCGTATCTATTCAGGACGGAGCGCTCGTGGCGGCAGCGACACTGTCAAACCGATACATCACCGACCGCTTCCTGCCGGACAAAGCCATCGACCTCGTCGACGAGGCGTGCGCCTCCATCCGGACGGAAATCGAATCCATGCCCACCGAGCTCGACGCGCTGCGCCGGAAGATCATGCAGCTCGAGATCGAAGAGATGGCGCTCAAAAAAGAACAGGACAGCCTGTCGAAGGAGCGCAAGGAAAAGATCACCGAGGAGCTGTCAGAGCTGAGGGAAGAGTTCGAGGCGCTTAAATCCAGGTGGGACGTGGAGAAGTCCAACGTCGACGAGATCAAGCAGATCAAGGCCGACATCGAACGCGTCAACGGAGAAATCGAAGACGCGCAGAGAAACTACGAATACGAAACGGCCTCGAGGCTGCGCTACTCCACGCTGCCGGAACTCGAGAAGAAGCTGGCCGACGCGCAGGCTGCCGTCGAAGAGCGGAAAAGCAGCGCGACGCTCGTGCGCGACACGGTCACGGAAGAGGAGATCTCCGAAATCGTGTCCCGCTGGACCGGCATCCCAGTATCGAAGCTAATGGAAGGCGAACGGGAGAAGATCCTGGGCCTCGACGGGCTGCTCAAAAAAAGGGTCATCGGTCAGGATGAGGCCGTGCAGAGCGTAACGCAGGCAATCCTGCGATCGCGGGCAGGCATCGCCGATCCGAACCGGCCCATCGGCTCGTTCCTGTTCCTCGGGCCGACCGGCGTCGGCAAGACCGAGCTGGCCAAGGCTCTTGCGGAAGCGCTGTTCGACGACGAACGCAACATCGTCCGCATCGACATGACCGAATACATGGAGAAGTTTTCCGTATCGAGGCTCATCGGAGCTCCTCCGGGCTACGTCGGCTACGACGAAGGCGGGCAGCTGACGGAAGCCGTGCGCCGCAAGCCCTACTCCGTCGTCCTTTTCGACGAAGTCGAGAAGGCGCATCCCGACGTGTTCAACATCCTGCTTCAGGTACTGGACGACGGGCGGATTACGGACTCGCAGGGGCGGACCGTGGACTTTAAGAATACGATCATCATCCTGACGTCAAACCTCGGGTCGCAATACCTGCTCGAAGGCCTGTCCACGACCGGGCAGATTACAGAAGAGGCCCGGGAATCGGTCACGCAGCTGCTGCAGGCGACGTTCCGTCCCGAGTTCTTAAACCGGCTCGACGAAATCGTGTTCTACAAGCCGCTGTCAAAAGACGACATCCGCCACATCGTGGATCTGCAGCTTGCACACCTGGCCGGGCGCCTCGAAGAGCAGTCGCTTGGCATGGAGATCACCGACGTCGCGAAGGACTACATCATCGAAAGCAGCTACGATCCGGTCTACGGCGCCAGACCCATGAAGCGGTTTATCCAGAACAAG
>DUTT01000084.1 GCA_012841925.1 Clostridiales bacterium
CATCCTTTTCATAAATCTCCAGCTTATCACCCTCGGATAAGCCCAGCTTTTCAACAAGTTCTTTTGGGATGGTGATTTGGGATTTAGGGCGCAGTTCGGCCAACATTCGTTATCATCCCCATTCTACCCTTAGTTTGAATTTCATACTTTCCCACTAATAATATACCCCATTTTTACAAAAAATCAACCTACCCTTATAAATAATAATTTATTAGATCCTTTTATCAGGTAGAAATCTGTTACTTCACCCTATGTACAGTAGTCTCCAGCCTGCAACATTTGATTCCGCTTCTTCTTAAAACAAAAGATGGCTATGTTTTCGCCGAAACAGACTTCACGCCATCCAATACATATGAAAATCTCAAAACTGGCGAAACTGAAATCCATATCGTCTATACAATAAAGGTTAAAATATTAGAAGCAATTTATAACCCTGATACAGCAAGAACTATTCAAATATCAACCTTATCACTAAGCTGTTACTGCAAGATAAAATAACATGGGAGCAGGCCATGTTGGCTCTGGACAACCAAAGTATCGTTCCCATTCTGGTTTATATGATGCTAAAACCGGCTTAAGTCAAAATGTACAAAGCACTTGATGTTGCAAAAATCTAGCCGCGGAATCAAGCAGAAACTAGCATTTTCTGTTCTTGTTATTTCATCCAGAGAAACGAATGCTGATCTTGCTTCCTTCTCCAAGCGAGCTGTCAAGCTTAACTGAAGCCCCATGCACCGCCGCGACATGCTTGACAATGGACAGTCCCAATCCCGTGCCGCCGGTCTCCCGGGAATGGCTTTTATCCACGCGGTAGAAGCGTTCGAACACATGGGCCTGGAGTTCTTTCGGGATACCTATTCCGGTATCGGATACCGTCAGCACTGTGCCGCAGTCCTCGTTTACAATATCGATCTCCACGCTACCGCCCTTAACGTTGTATTTAACGGCATTGTCACCTAGATTGAAAAGCATCTCGCCAAGCAAATTTCGTATGCCGGGGATGACAGCATGCCCACCTCGAATGGAAAGCGTCACCTGTTTTTTCTCCGCAAGAGGCTGCAGTCTTGCGCATACCTCTTCGGCTAGCGCATAGAGATCAACCTTTTCTTTTTCGAGCAAGTTTACCTTTTCGTCGAGCTGCGATAGCCTGATTATATCATCGACCAAGGCAATCAACCTGTTCGTTTCACCGTAGATCCGGCTGGCAAAATCCCGCATATCCTCGAACTGCGCCACGCCATTTCTCATGATCTCCGCATAACCCGAAATTGAGGTCAGCGGTGTTTTCAGCTCGTGCGAGACGTTCGCGGTAAATTCGCGGCGGCTGCGCTCGGCGTTCAGCTTGTCGGTCACATCCAGGACCAAAAGAACAACGCCTTTCATTTCATTCCCCGCAAAAACGGGGCTCGCCAGCAGCTGGTAGCTCCTTCCATGGCGCTCGAGTAAAGATTCCTCGTTTCTCCCCTGCAGCGCCTTCTCCACGGCGCTCTGCAGCGCGAGGCTGCGATCCACTGACAGGATATGTCTGCCGGCGCACCCGGCGGCATCCCGCCCGAATATCCCGGCAGCGCTGTTATTCATTGTCAGGATGGCTCCCCGGGTGTCCAGCACGACAAGCCCCTCACGCATGTTTTCGGTAACGGCGGCAAACTCAGTTTGCTTTTCAGAAAGCACCGCCATCTGTTCACGGATCTTCCGGTTCTGACGCTCCATCCGCAAGAGCAGCGGTGCCAGCTCGTCGTAGGTTTCGTTTTCCAGGGGCGCACCCTGATCGATAGCGTTGATCGGCGCAACGATGCGCCTGGACATTTGCCGTGCGATCAGCAACGACAGTAGCGCAACGACCAGGATGATCACAACCAGGGGCCCAGCCATGGCCTCCGCCAAGCCGCGAATACTGCGCTGCGTACTCGATATTCGCAGCACGTTTCCATTGTCAAGCTTGACTGCATAGTAGATGGTTTTTTCCAACTGCGTATCGGAGTAACGGCGGCTTTCACCTGTACCGTTTTCAAGCGCGCTGATGATTTCCGGGCGGTCGCCGTGATTCGCCATCCCGGCGGCGTTCGCAGTGTTGTCATACAAGACCGTCCCGTCTGCAGCGACAAGCGTAATCCGGTTTTTGAAATTCAGCCCTGCAAATAAATGAGCATAGTTTTCTTCATCAGACAGCGCCTGCGCCATGAAGCCTGCCGTGGTCTTAAGCTCCTCGGCCATAAGCGCATCGAAGGTATTGTAAAGTGCAATCATGATAAATCCGCCTGTCAGGATTACCGCAACCAGAACGACCCCGATAATACTCCAAAATATCCGTTCGGTCATGTCAGCCTCCGAATCTGTATCCGACGCCGCGCACGGTCTCAATCAGCGTGCCGCAGTGGTCCAGCTTTTGTCTCAGCGTCTGGATATGCACATCCACCGTCCGCGATCCACCGTCATAATCGTATCCCCACACCGTTTGCAACAACCGTTCGCGGTCGAAAGCTATACCCTGGTTTTCCATCAGATAGCGTAGAAGCTCGAATTCCCTGAATGTAAGAACGATCTTTTCGCCCTCCACAGTAACGCTGCGCTTTTTCACATCCAGAGTCAATTCGCCGGCGATCAACTTATCAGAAGCATTCTGCGAGGTCGTGCGGCGTAAAAGCGCTTTCACTCTTGCCACGAGCTCCATCATGCCGAAGGGCTTGGTAATGTAGTCATCGGCGCCCGTATCAAGACCGATGACCGTGTCATATTCCGTACCCTTTGCGGTCACCATTATAACGGGCAGCCCGCAAGTCCGCAGATCCGTTTTCAGCCTTTTCAATATGGAAAGCCCGTCTTCATGCGGCAGCATGATATCCAGCAGCACCAGGGTGGGCATCTGCTCTTCGCAGGCCCTGTCAAATTCCTCCGCATAGGCAAAGCCGCGCGCCGCCAAGCCTGTTTGTTTGAGCGTATCGACCACCAGATCTCGTATGTTTTTGTCGTCCTCAACATAGTAGATCATCGAACCTGTTCTCCTTTGCGCCAGCCCGTAATGGAATATTCTACCCACTCGGCAATGTTCTGCGCGTGGTCGCCGATACGTTCAAAATACTTCGTAATCATCAACAAGTCGATCGCCTGCTCACCGCACCGCGCGTCCTTATGGATGAGAGCAATAAGTTCATTCTTGACGATATCAAAGAGATCGTCGATAACATCGTCCATGGCGATGATCTCGCGTGCCAGCTCAACGTCTTCCCTGACAAACGCATCAACGCTTCCACTGACCATGCGGATGGCGGCATCGGCCATCTGCGGCAAATGAACCAGCGGCTTCACGTATGGCCTGCCGACCAGGTAGATCACGATACCCGAAATATCGGCTGCCTGGTCGCCAATGCGCTCCATGTCGGTAATCATCTTGAGCGCCGATGATATCTGCCTGAGATCGCGTGCCACTGGCTGCTGCTGCAACAACAATTTCAGACAAAGCATCTCGATGTCGCGCTCCTTCCGGTCGACCTCACGGTCGAAGGCAATGGCCTTGTTTGCCGCCTCAACGTCCTGATTGATCAGGGCCTCGGAGGCGCTCCGGATGGCGCGCTCGATCAGTGCACCCATTTCCAGTAATTCCGTATGGAGCAAGCTCAATTGCTCGTCAAATTTGCTTCTCATCAGCCAAACCTCCCGGTGATGTAATCCTCCGTGCGTTTATCCCGTGGGATGGAAAACAATTTTTCGGTCTCTCCGAATTCAACGATCTCGCCAAGCAGGAGAAACGCTGTTTTGTCCGAGATTCTTGCTGCCTGCTGCATGTTATGCGTCACAATTATTATAGTATATTTCTGTTTCAGCATAACACAAAGGTCTTCAATTTTGGACGTGGAGATGGGGTCAAGCGCGCTCGTCGGCTCGTCCATCAGTAGTACCTCGGGCTCCACCGCGAGGGCGCGCGCAATACAGAGCCGTTGCTGCTGTCCACCCGAAAGCTCCAGGGCGTTCTTTTTCAGCCTTCCCTTCAGTTCATCCCATATGACGGCGTCGCGTAGGGAGCGCTCCACGATATCGTCGAGCTTTGCCTTTGAGCGGGTACCGTGCGTACGCGGGCCGAAGGCAATGTTATCGTATATGCTCATGAGGAACGGGTTGGGCTCCTGGAACACCATGCCCACGCGCTTCCTGAGCAACGTTACATCCATGTTCCCGTATATATCTTCCCCGTCCAGCAGCACCGTTCCTGTTATCTTGCAATCCTCCACCAGATCATTCATCCGGTTAAGCGTCTTCAAGAGGGTTGATTTACCGCAACCGGATGGTCCGATGAACGCCGTGATCTCATTTTGGGAAATGGAAAGCGTAACATTCTTTAGCGCCCGGAATGAACCGTAGTACAGATCAAGATTCTTTATCTCGATTTTGCTCATTTTCTACCCCTTCTACCCCACAATCTTTGCTGCTGTATATGTCGACAGCGCGTTGATACCCATCACGATGACAAGCACGACCACTGCCGTCGCATAGGTCTGCTCAACATACAATCCCTCGCTGGCCAACGTGAACATATGCACAGATAGCGTTCTGGTGGAATCAAAAACAGTTGCCGGCACCTCCGCCACCGTTCCCGCGGTGTAGAGCAGCGCCGCCGTTTCACCTACGATGCGCCCTATGGCCAGGATCACGCCCGCCAACATTCCCGGCATGGCCGAAGGCAAGGCCACGCGAAAGACCGTGACCAACCGTCCCGCGCCCAGGGCAAAGCTGCCCTCGCGGTAAGAGTCGGGCACGGCAATCAGCGCCTCCTCGGTTGTGCGCATGATCAGCGGTAGGATCATGATCGAAAGTGTCAGCGCGCCGGCCAGAAGCGACATCCCAAAGCCCAGTCGAGCCACGAATAACAGCAACCCGAACAGCCCGTAAACGATTGAAGGGATGCCGGAGAGAGTCTCCGAGGTCAGGCGCACCAACTTCACTAGCCTACTGCCGCGTCTGGCGTATTCCACAAGATAGATCGCGGCGAATATTCCCAGCGGCGCGGCAATTGAAAGCGATAACGCCGTCATCAAGATCGTGTTCACCAGGGCGGGCATCAACGACACGTTTTCCGAGTTGTATCTCCAGGCAAACAGCTCCAGGCTTAAATGGGGCACACCCTTCATCAGGATATAGCCGATCATGCATAGCAGCCCAAATACCGTTGCGTATGCGGCTGTATATACGAGCATGCGCAGTCTGCACGCATTTCTTTTTGCCACGTTCATATTTCCGCCTTCCTTTTCAGAATGGAGAAGGTCAGGTTGATCAGGAGAATGAACACGAACAGCACCACCGCCGTAGCGTTGAGCGCCCCCCTGTGCAGATCGGCGGCATATCCCATTTCAATAACAATGTTGGCCGTGAGCGTTCGCAGACCCTTCAGTAGGCCGGCGGGCATGCGGGCCTGATTTCCCGCGACCATCATTACCGCCATGGCCTCGCCGATGGCACGTCCCATGCCCAGAACCACGCCGGCCATCACCCCGGACCGGGCCGCCGGAAGCACAATACTGAATACGGCCCGCTCATGCATTGCGCCCAGCGCCAGGGCGCCCTCGTAATAACTCCCGGGGACGGCATTCAATGCGGATTCGCTCACAGAAATGATCGTGGGCAGTATCATCATACCCAGAAGAATGGACGCCGCCAGCATGCTCATACCGCTTCCGCCAAAGAGTTCGCGCAGCACGGGAACGATGACCACCAGCCCGAAGAACCCGTATATCACCGACGGTATGCCCGCCAGTAAATCAACCGCAGGTTTCAACAGCCTGGCCGCCTTGCGGCCGCAGAACTTTGACAGATATATGGCCGTCAGCACACCGACAGGAATGCCGATAAGAAGCGCCCCCGCCGTTACGCAGATACTACCTAGAATCATGGGTAGAATACCGTAGATGTCGTTGC
>DUTT01000085.1 GCA_012841925.1 Clostridiales bacterium
CTCGCGCACTTTGACGGGTGCGATGATGTAGCCGATGCGCCATCCGGTCATCGCGTACGACTTCGAGTGGCTGTTGACGGTGATCGCATGGTTTTCCATGCCGGGAAGCGATGCGATGCTGCAGTGCTTCCGGCCGTCGAACAGAATGGTTTCGTACGGTTCGTCGGATACGATCACGATGTCGTGCTTTTTCGCGATCTTGGCAATCTGTTCGAGGTCTTCTCTCTCCAGAATCGCTCCGGTCGGGTTGCACGGCGAGTTGATGAGAATCGCCCGCGTCTTCGGCGTAATCGCCGCTTCCAGCGCTTCGGCTGTGATGCGGAAGCCGTCCTTTTCGTACGTGTCCACCACGACGGGGACCGCTCCGGGCAGGCAGATGTACTGGTGGTAGTTCGGGAAACAGGGCGAGTGGATGATCACTTCGTCGCCCGGATCCAGAAGCGTAAAGAACGTGAGCAGCAGGCCGGCTCCGGCGCCGAATGTAATGTGCACATTGTCCGCCGTGCAGTCGATACCATTAAATTCTTTCGCCTTCTTAGCTACGGCCTCCCGGAAGACTGGCAATCCCTGGGCCGACACGTAGTGCGTGTAGCCGTCGTCAAACGCCTTTTTAACAGACCCGATGACATTTTTCGGCGTGTCAAACGCGGTATCACCGAGACCGAAGCTGATGACATCGTCGTACTTTTCGGCTAGGTTAAACATGGCCCTTATGCCCGACGGGGGCATGGACAGGATCTGGCTGTTGAGCTTCATGGGTTCCTCCTCCCTTTCGCGCGGGTCTTGCGGCACCCGGCGTCGCGATTCAGCGATTGATATGCAATAAACCGATCAGTCTTTTTTCCATGAGCTCTTGAGCCCGACAATCTGGTTGAACACAGGATCGCCGGGTTTGCTCAGCACCGTATCGACGATGTAATAGCCGTTGCGGAAGAACTGGAACCGCTCGCCGGCTTCGGCGTCGTGCAGGGAAGGTTCGGCTTTCCCGACGACATCTTCTCTCGAGTGCGGGTCGAACACCTGCTGACCGGTCTCTTCGTCCGGATACGACAGGTAGCCGTACTGGCGAACCGGAATGTCCACTGCCGTCTTTGCGTCGACCCAGTGGATGGTCCCCTTCGGTCTCCTCTCGTCGAACCCGCTGCCGCTCTTCGTCGCCGGGTCGTAGGTGCAGAGAATCTCCGTAATATTGCCGTTCTCGTCTTTGACGACGTCGGTGCACGTGATAAAGTATGCGCCCTTGAGCCGCACTTCGTTGCCCGGATACAGGCGGAAGTACTTCTTCGGCGGAATCTCCATAAAGTCTTCGCGTTCGATGTACAGTTCGCGCGAGAACGACACCATGCGCTCGCCCATACTATCGACGATGGCGTTGTTCTCGACGGGGAGCATTTCCTGCTTGTCTTCCGGATAATTTGTAATCGTGACCTTGACCGGATCCAGCACGACCATGCGGCTTTCGACGCGATCCTTTAAATCGTCGCGCACGAAGAACTCGAGCATGCCCATCTCGACCTGGCTGTTCGCTTTGGCGATGCCGATCGCGTCGCAGAATGCCCGGATAGCTTCCGGCGTATACCCTCTGCGTCTGATTCCGGCGATGGTGGACAGCCTGGGATCATCCCAGCCCTCCACGCCGCCTTCGGCGACGAGGCGTTTAATATTTCGCTTGCTCATAATCGTATTGGAGATGTTGAGCTTGGCGAACTCGATCTGCTGCGGCGGCTCGGGCCAGTCGAGGCTTTCCAGTACCCAGTCGTAGAACGGGCGGTGATCCTCGAACTCGAGCGTGCACAGCGAGTGCGTAATCCCTTCGATCGCATCCTCGAGCGGATGCGCATAGTCGTACATCGGGTAGATGCACCAGTCGTCGCCTGTGTTGTGGTGCGTCGCATGCAGCACGCGGTAGATGACGGGATCCCTCATGTTGATGTTCGGCGACGCCATATCGATCTTGGCGCGAAGCACGATGCTGCCGTCCTCGTATTTCCCTGCGCGCATGTCCTTGAACATCTGCAGGCTCTCTTCGATGGGACGGTCGCGGTACGGGCTGTTTGTGCCGGGTTCCGTGAGCGTACCTCTCGTCGAGCGGATTTCGTCCGATGTAAGTTCACATACATATGCCTTATCGTCTTCGATGAGACGGATGGCGCATTCGTACATCGTCTCAAAGTAGTCGGATGCGTACAGAAGCTGATCCCATTCGAATCCGAGCCAGTGGACGTCTTCCTCGATCGAGTTTACGAATTCCTCGTCTTCCGCGAGCGGATTTGTATCGTCGTACCGGAGGTTGCACGTGCCACCGTATTTTTTAGCCGTGCCGAAGTTGAGACAGATCGACTTCGCATG
This sequence comes from Clostridiales bacterium, assembly GCA_012841925.1. Taxonomy (GTDB): domain Bacteria; phylum Bacillota; class Clostridia; order Peptostreptococcales; family Anaerovoracaceae; genus UBA10908. Next base: position 2,350 of record DUTT01000085.1, read on the forward strand.
ACCGATATGAAGGTAGCCGTTGGGCTCCGGCGGGAACCGCGTCATGACCGGCCGGCTGTACTTTCCTTCTTCCAGGTCTTTTTCGATGATCGCATGGATGAAGTTCGTGCCGCCTTCGTTCGCCGGTTCCGATCCGCTTCCGGCCTTCAAAATATCGTCTGCCATGTTTGCCTCCTCCTCAAAAAATGGAAACATTGATAATAGGTGAATAGTGAGTAATATTATAGCTTATGGCGGCTCATAATGCAAAATTATTTGGAAACTGAAAATATTTTGCCATTTTCCGCTAAAAACCTTGAATTTTGATAAAACTTTTGGTAAAGTATCGATGAACTGGCGGCTTTAGCGTCGGAACGCGATTATTGTTTGAAATAATTTGTATACAATTTAGAAAGAGGTGCTGACATGGCTTTAGACATTATCGACGTCAAAATCCTGGAGGTTTTGCAGGTCAATTCCCGCGTATCCATCTCCGAGCTTTCCAAACAGGTCAACCTGTCGCTCTCCGCCGTAAGCGAACGGCTAAAGAAACTGGAAAACAGCGGTATCATCGAGCAGTACACGGCCATCCTGAATGCGGCGGCCATGGAAAAAGAGCTGTCTGTCATCATGATGATCAGCCTGGAGACCCCGGACCAGACCGAAGAATTCAACACGTTTATCGAGGCGGCCGACGAGGTCCTGGAGTGTCATTACATCACCGGGGAGTTCGACTATGTGCTCAAGATCACGACAGAAAATACGACTTCGCTCGAGCGGCTCATGAACAAGATCAAGGGCATTTCCTGCATCAAGCACACGCAGACGAACGTCATCCTCTCCAGCGTTAAGCAGCGCTACAGCGTCGCACCGGTGGAGTCCAGATAGAGACACGACATTATGCAGAGCTCAACACATAGCATGCAATAACGCATAAACGCGGGGAGAATGCACCCCGCGTTTTATTTGTTTCGCCTCTATGTCGCATCAGCTGCACCTGTCCTGCGGCCGGTGTTCGTACACCCCGCGCGTTCTACACATCCAGCGAATACTTTTGCGAATACTCGATAAAGTTCTTTTCGAATTCCGGATCGTTGCCGCTCTTGACCGCTTCGGCGTAGGCGTGCGCATCCTGATGACCCATCTTCATGTTGAGCACGGCGATGGCGAGGTTGGAGCAGTGGTCGGCGATTCTCTCGAGGTTGTTGATGAGGTCTGCGTGCGCAAACCCGTACATCAGATTGCACTCGCCCGCCTGCAAGCGGTCGATGTGCCTTTTTTGTATTTCATCGACCATGTTGTCGATCACCTCTTCGAGCGGTTCCACGAGGATGGCCTGCGCACAGTCGTCTTCGTTGTAGGCCTTGATCGTCACATCCAGAATCTCCCGCACGGCTTCGGTGAGCACCTCGAGCTCCTGGTTGGCCTTATCCGAAAACACGATGTCCTTTTCGTGCAGCTCCAGCGCGACGGCGGCGATGTTCACCGCATGGTCACCGATCCGCTCCAGGTCTCCGATGCCGTGGAGCAGCTTCCCTACATAGAGACTGTCCTGCTCCGAAAGCTCTCTGGCCGCGACCTGAACGAGATACGAGCCGAGCTTGTCTTCGGAGGTGTCCAACTGATTCTCGATGTCCTCGATTTCGTCGGCTTTGCTCTGACTGTAATTGTAGATGAGGCGCAGCGCATTTTTTACGTTGTCGCGGGCGAGGTTTGCCATTTTAGCGACGAGGTTTTCGCACTCGCGAATCGCAACCGATGGCGTCTGCAAAAGACGCTCGTCCAGAAAAGCATACGTGTCCTTGGAGCGATCGTCGGGGATAATGCGAATCGCGAGCCTTTCGAGCTGTTTGGGAAACGGAAGCAACAGCAACGTGGTAATCAGGTTGAATGCACTGTGACAGACAGCAATCCATACGATATTGATCGGTTTGTCGATAAAGGAAAACCGGACGATGCTATGCGCTCCGTAAAACGCGACCATACAGAATATCGCCCCGATGACGTTAAACGCAACGTGAACTGCGGCAACCCGCTTGGCAGACCGGTTTGTACCGATGCTGGAAAGAGCCGCCGTGGCGCTCGTGCCGATGTTCAGCCCCATGATGACCGGGATAGCCATGCCGAACGTAATCGTCCCCGTCAGGGACAGCGCCTGCAGAATACCCACGGACGCGGCAGAACTCTGAATGATGCCCGTAAAGACCGCGCCGAACAGGAGTCCGAGCAGCGGGTTTTGAAACGCACCGAGGTACTTCGAAAAATCGGGCATGCTCGCGAGCGGACTCACAGCATCTCCCATCAGCTGCATGCCGTACATGAGCACGGCAAAGCCGACGAATATGCCGCCGAGATCCTTGTGGCGACTCCGCTTGGATACCATGATGAGCAAAATACCGACAAAGGCGACGATCGGCGAAAAACTCGACGGCTTGAGCAATCGCAAAAAGAAATTTTCGCTCTGGATGCCAGCCAGGCTCAGAATCCAGGCCGTGAGCGTCGTGCCGACATTTGACCCGAGGATGGCCCCCACGGTCTGTCCGAGCTCCATGATACCTGAGTTGACCAGGCCCACCAGCATGACCGTCAGCGCCGATGAACTCTGGATGGCGATGGTGATACCCGCGCCCAGCACCAGGCCTTTTAATGTGCTGGACGTCATCCGCTTAAGCGTCTGCTCCAGCTTTCGGCCTGCAACTTTCGTGAGGCCCGCCGACATGACGTGCATGCCGTATAGAAAGAAGGCCAGGCCTCCGAGCATTGAAATCAAGTTAAAAATATCCATGTATTCTCCCTAAAAAATGACAGCCCTTCCGGGCTGCCATACCGCTTGGCACCCCCAGGTGGAATCGAACCACCAACAAAGGTTTAGGAAACCTCCGTTATATCCGTTTAACTATGGGGGCCTGTTGTCGATCCTCTGAGCAACTCTTTCAATTATGAATTAGAAAAAGATTTGCGTCAAGAAAAATATCGGATTGTTATCGTAGATTTGAATCGCATACGTCGATTCGTACAGTTGATCCAGCAGCAGGCCGGC
>DUTT01000086.1 GCA_012841925.1 Clostridiales bacterium
GCGCACGAAGTCCTGTTCTACTTCGGAACGATCGCGCTGATGACGGTCGCGGGCGCCTGGCTCTACTCGAGACGAAAGCTGGAGCGGGCGACCGATGCGTTGACGTTCGAGTTCGTCAAGCCGGTCATCAGCTACGTCGTGGCGTTTCTGGGCATGACGATGCTGGGCTTTTACTTCCAGGTGATGGGGCAGGGTGACCGCTACATGTACGCCGGATTTGTCGCCGGGAGCCTGATCTTCTTTATCATCGGAACGATGGTGGTCGAGAAAAGCCCAAGGATCTTCAACCGGAAAGGCCTCAGGAATTTCCTGATCTATTCGGCCGCAGCGGTGCTGTTCGTGACAAGCCTCCGGCTGGATCTCACCGGCTTCGAAAACAGAGTACCCGAAGCGGAGAGCGTCGAATGGGCGGAGTTCTATTTTCCGGTTGACCGGTTGTCCTACGACGGCAAGTACATCGAGGACGGAAATCTGCACGATCCGGAGAACATCGCCGCGCTCGCATCCTTTCACCGGAGCATCGTGTCGGACAAGCAGTACTTTAAAGGCGAGCTCGCCGGCTTAAAAACTTCGATGTTCCGGCTCACGTATCAAAGCACGAGCCGGTTCCCGATGAGCCGGCAGTACCGGATCGACTACGAATCGTACAGAGACAGTCCGGACCTGAAGACGATCTTCGAGTCGGCGGAATACAAGGAAAGCCGGTCATTTTTCCACTCTTCCGTCGAGAAATACGTGGAGGTCTATGTGCATTCGGATCACGTCCGGGACCGGGGCTTTAATGGAGAATACGCCGATATCAACGAGCCGATTTCGGATCAGAAGACCATCGACGAGCTGATGGCTCTGCTGGAAAAGGATTATCAGGCGATGACGTACGAAGAGCTCGTAAGCCTAAAGCCCTCGGTTGCCAGCATCGAGCTGCAGTTTGACTATGCCAAAGACGTGCATCAAGACTGGGCATCGTCTTCTAGAGGCTACCAGTACTTCAGGTTGCCTGCATCGTTTGCGAACACCCTGGCGTGGCTCGAAGAGCGGGGGTACGTGGAGACGCTGACCGCCGACCGGGTGCAGTGGATCGAGATCAACCAGCCGAAGCAGATTGACTACGACGATAAAGAGAAAATGACCGCCGTCGTCGGCGACCGGCCCATGCTGAAGATTACCGACAAAGATCAAATACAGAAAGTGCTCGACCACTACGACGGCGAACCGATCGACTACGACACCGCGTACGAAATCATCATCGTCTACGACAACGAACAAGGATATGCGCACGGGTATCTGAATGACGGCCTCGATTTCCTTAACTGAGAAGTGAGAAAGGCAGGCGACGAAGCGCCTGCCTTTCTATCGGGTGCCCTTTATGCGGCATCCGATAGTAAATCTAATTACTGAGAGCCGCCTTTCGGCGGCTCTTCACTATATAATATATTTCTCTCGCAGCCCTATGCCTCCTGCAGGTACGTCAGAAAAAGCTGCACAATGGCGGGATCAAACTGAGAGCCCGCGTTTGCGCGGAGTTCTTCGCGCGCTTCCTGCTCCGTAAGCGCTTTTCGATAGGGCCGGTTCGACGTCATCGCGTCGTACGCATCGGCGACGGACATGATGCGCGCCGCCAGCGGAATCGCCTCGCCCGCAAGGCCGGTCGGATAACCCGTGCCGTCCCATCGTTCGTGATGGGCGAGGATGTAGTCGGCTACACCGACTAGCTCCGGAATGGTGCTCGCAATCCGATATCCTGCCTCCGGATGGCGCTTCATCTTTTCGAACTCCTCGAACGTCAGCGCGGAAGGTTTCTTTAAAATCTGGTCGTCGATGGCAATTTTGCCGATGTCATGCAACATCCCCAAAACCTCGAGCTCATCGAGCACGCTGTCGCCAAGCCCGATGCGCTCACCCATCACCCGGCAGTACTTCGCCATGCGCTCCCCGTGCTCCTCCGTCTCAAAACTCTTCTCGAAAAGCGTATTCTTGATGGACGTCAGAATGACGTTCCGGTAGCTCTTTGTGTCCAGCAGCTTGCTCTTATACATGGCGCTTTCGGCGTTCCTCAGCGCTTCGCGCCAGTCTTCATCGGGCGAAACCCGCGTCGCGCTCCCCAGCGAAAGGCTGATCGACGTGCCTTCCGTATGGGCGATAGCGGTTTTTTTGCAAGCCTTCCGGATGCGATTGCAAATCGCATGCCCCATATTTTCGTCTGCGTTCCGCAGCAGAACGATAAACTCGTCGCCGCCCCAGCGGCACAGCGCATCGCCTTCGCGGCAAGCCTTGCGAAGGATATCGGTTGCCTGCTTCAGCACTTCGTCGCCGACTCCGTGTCCGAATGCGTCGTTGATCAGCTTCAGACCGTCCAGATCTCCGATGATGACCGTGTACGGAAACTCACCCTCCTGCTCGATCTCGTTGAGCATTTCCTCGAATGCGGAACGGTTAAGAAGGCCTGTCAGGCTATCGTGACGGCTCAGATACTCGATGTGCAGTTCGCGCTGTTTGGTTTCGGTGATGTCGGAATAGATCGAGACGACTTCTCCCGTAGGCAGGCGGAAAATGCGATTTTCGAACCATGTTTCCTGGCCGGCTTCGCGGTAGATCTTTGCCGGAAACATCGTCACCTCGCCGGTCAGGTGGACGTGCTGAAATGCCTGGATGATGCCGTACTCGTCAGCCGCCGGACGGAGGTCGCCGAGACGCTTCCCGATGACCGAGCGATCCCAGCCCTCCGTGCGGAGGCAGACTTCGTTGGCCTCTACAATCTCGTAGTCCGCAGCCGTCGCTCCGTCTCCGTGGACTTCGTAAATGATGATCGCCGAAGGCGAGTGTTTGAAAAGACTCCGGCTAAATTTGAGAAGGGTCTCGTTGTCTACTTCTTCCAGTGTCTGCGTGACAGAATCCTGCTGGTTGTCGCCTGCCCGCTGTCCGATCTCATCGGAAGCTGGACGCAGCACTGCCGCGTTCGGCTCTCGCCCGACTTCCGGATCTTGCCCGACTTTTATCTGCTTGCAGTTTGCTTCATCCCGCTCGACATCTATCTGCTTGCAGCTTGCTTCATCCCGCTCGACATCTATCTGCTTGCAGCTTGTTTCATCCAGCCCGGCATCTATCCGCTTGCAGCTTGCTTCATCCCGCCCGGCATCCATCTGCTTGCAGCTTGCTTCATCCCGCTCGGCATCTATCTGTTTGCAGCTTGTTTCATTCCGCTCGACATCTATTTGCTTGCAGCTTGTTTCATCCAGCCCGGCATCCATTTGCTTGCAGCTTGCTTCATCCCGCCCGGCATCCATCTGCTTGCAGCTTGCTTCATCCCGCTCGACATCTATCTGCTTGCAGCTTGCTTCATCCCGCTCGACATCTATCTGCTTGCAGCTTGCTTCATCCCGCTCGACATCCATCTGCTTGCAGCTTGTTTCATCCCGCTCGACATCTATCTGCTTGCAGCTTGCTTCATCCCGCTCGACATCCATCTGCTTGCAGCTTGCTTCATCCCGCTCGACATCCATCTGCTTGCAGCTTGTTTCATCCCGCTCGACATCTATCTGCTTGCAGCTTGCTTCATCCCGCTCGACATCCAGTTGTTGATTGGTATCCGCACACATCGGACCAGTCTCCTTCAGCACATGGGAGATTACGTGTATCGGAGTATATCACAGCTGACCAGCAGCGTCAGCGATAAATACACAGAAAATTATATGTATTTTACAAACCGCAATTTTTCTTTTGATTATCTGGGGGAGGTACGAAAAGAGCCGCCTCCCGGCGACTCTTTTCAATTCCTGCCTGCAAAAGTTATACAGGAAACCCCGGTATGGCCGCCTTCCTGTATAACCACAGCCGAAAAGTTATACAGGAACCTGAAGACGGCGGCCTTCCTGTATAATTAAAAATAACATAAAGAGCCACCTTCCGGCGGCTCTTCTCCATTATACCCTTCACTATATCCGTAATTTCGTTCAAATGTGCAGGATTGCATTTGCAATCTAACACTTGCCGCTCAAACCGGTCGGATGGAGACGTTCAGTGGGCAGCGTCGAAATAAAGGCAAAAAAGCCAGTTTTGAGTGGATCTTCTTGCTATAAAAGCGAGATACTAGACACTTTTCGCAAAAGTGTCTAGTATCTCTCATACAGCGCTCAGAAATCCACTCAAGAGCGAAAATTTTGCACGTGAATCGGCTTCCAACTTCTGCAATCCACTCAAGATCGAAAATTTTGCACGCTCGGACGCCTACGATTTCCTGCGAAGCTCTGCAATCCACTCAAGAGCGAAAATTTTGCACGTAAATCGGCCACCAGCTTCTGCAATCCACTCAAGATCGAAAATTTTGCTCGCTCGGGCGCCTGCGATTTCCTGCGAAGCTCTGCAATCCACTCAAGATCGAAAACTTTGCTCGCTCGGACGCCTACGATTTCCTGCGAAGCTCTGCAATCCACTCAAGAGCGAAAATTTTGCACGCTCGTGCGCCTGCGATTTCCTGCGAAGTTCTGCAATTCACTCAAGAGCGAAAATTTTGCACGTAAATCAGCCACCGGAAGTCGACTTGTCACAATTTTACTATACTAGCTTGGAATTCATTGTGATTAACAGGTATCAAACCTATCGTGTTTTGGATATAATCCAAATTGGATATGTCGGTTCAAATTGCGCCTGTTTATGTGAACCAGGTGAACTTATCCAACCCGGTGCACGCATAAACTCAACAATTGCTTCACCGTAAATCGGTCATGACGGATGCAAGGGGGGTGTGTCTTCATGGAAAAAATGAAGCTTCTTTCGAAAGCAAAGATCTTGCAATATTCGAAAGAGAAAGAGAAGTATACACTCGAAACGAGACTGTTCGTCAGCATCCAGCTTGGCATAATAGTGCTGTTCGTGTCTACGTTTATCGCTGAGAGCTACTTTAACCACTATCCGGACGCCAGGCTCATGTGGATTGTGGGCGCCATTCTTCCTGCTGCGTCAATCGAAATGGTCCTGAGAGAGCGATGTACCAGACTGGTATATTGTGTGTCCATCTTTTTTTATGCATTTCTGGTGTCACTTGGCATTCACTACTCCGGCAGTATATTAACGCCCTCGGCACTATTTTCTTTTTTGGGTATCCTTATTTTAAGCGTAATCGCCAAAGGGATCCTCAAATATCTGCTCGTGACATCTATAATGTTAACTGTGATCTATCATGCCGTCCTCGAGATGAATGCCGAAAGCATACAGTTTATCAACCGCGATGTGTACATCGACTGGGCAATCTACTTTACCATCATCGGCCTCATCGTCGTTTGGATCATCGATCGGATTACATCCATACTGCGCGACTACGATGCGGCGATAAAAAAAGCGAACGAGGAGCTGTACCACAGCTCGATCATCGATCCGTTAACGAAGACGTTCAACAGAAACTATTTAAAAGAGCATGCGGAGAACATGCTTAACGACAAAAGAACCGAAAACTCTCTGAGCGCAATGCTGGTGGTGGACATCGACTATTTCAAAAAATACAACGATTGCTACGGACACCTGGCCGGTGACCGATGCCTGGAGGACGTGACCGCCGTGATCAAGCGCTCGCTCCACCGGAGGGACGATCTGATCTTCCGGATCGGCGGAGAGGAATTCCTGCTCTTACTGAGCGGAGTAAAGGAGGATGCCCTAAGCGGCATCGCTGATCGAATCCATGCCGAGCTGGCCGAAGAAGGGATCGAGCACAAAGGGTCACCGGTGTCTCCATTTGTGACAGTGAGCATCGGGGCGGCGCTGTTTGACAGCGCTCAGTACCGACGCCTGGAAGATGTGTTTAAAGTCGCGGATGCTGCTCTGTACAGAGCGAAGGAGAAGGGAAGAAGCAGAACTGAAGAAGTGATTCTGCTTTCCGGCGATGGGATTCGCGTGACACCGAAGTGATCCTGCTCTCCGGCGAATAGAGACGAAAATCAAAGAACCGCCTTCCGGCGGCTCTTCTCCACTATACCCTTCGCTATATCCATACATTCGAAATGTACTGGATCTCATTTTATCACCTAACACTTGCGGCTCAAACCGGCCGGATGAAGACGTTCAATGGATAGCGTCGAAAAAAGAACAAAAAAGCCAGTTTTGAGTGGATCCATTTGCTATAAAAGCGAGATACTAGACACTTTTCGTAAAAGTGTCTAGTATCTCTCATGCAGCGTTTAGAAATTCACTCAAGAGCGGAAATTTTGCACGTGAATCGGCTTCCAACTCCTGCAATCCACTCAAGAGCGAAAATTTTGCTCGCCCGGTCACCCACGATCTCCTGCGAAGCCCTGCAATCCACTCAAGAGCGGAAATTTTGCTCGCCCGGTCACCCACGATTCCCTGCGAAGCCCGGCAATCCACTCAAGAGCGAAAATTTTGCACGCTCGTGCGCCTGCGATTTCCTGCGAAGTTCTGCAATTCACTCAAGAGCGAAAATTTTGCACGTGAATCGGCTTCCAACTCCTGCAATTCACTCAAGAGCGAAAATTTTGCTCGCCCGGTCACCCACGATCTCCTGCGAAGCCCTGCAATCCACTCAAGAGCGAAAATTTTGCTCGCCCGGTCACCCACGATTTCCTGCGAAGCCCGGCAATACACTCAAGAGCGAAAATTTTGCACATGAATCAGCTATCAACTTCCACAATTCACTCAAGAGCGAAAATTTTGTATAACTCTCGACATCAATTCAGCGCAAGCAAGTCAATGCAGATACAATGCGCGCTTGGTCACTCTATCTATTAGCTCCTCGCGGCTCCGTCCACCGGCAATACGGCACCCGTGATGTACGACGCCATGTCGCTTGCCAGGAACAGGAACGCGTTGGCCATGTCTTCCGGCTCGCCGACGCGGCCGAGCGGAATCGTGGCGATCAGCGGCGCGATCACATCGTCGGGCAGCGCCGACACCATGTCGGTATTCGTGACGCCCGGCGCCACAGCGTTGACGCGGATGTTGTCCTTGCCAAGCTCTCTGGCCAGCGACTTCGTCAGCCCGTTGACAGCAAACTTCGACGTCGGATAGCCGCTCCCCGTCGCCTGCCCGTAAATGCTGACCATGGAGCTGGTGTTGATGATGCTCCCGCCGCCCGGCTGGCACTTCATGATCTTCGTAGCCGCCTGCGTGCAGTAGAACACGGCGTTCACGTTCAGATCGATGATGTTCTCAAACTTACCCGGATCGTATGTGTAAATGCTGTCCGTCGCCGAAATGCCGGCATTGTTGACCAGAATATCCAGGCTTCCGTACTTGGCATTGATGTTCTCGAACGCTTCGTTAATATCTTCCGGTGACAGAAGATCCACGCTGATCCCTTCGACGCGATAGTCCGGATTTTCCTGTTTCAACTGTTCCACAGCCTGCCGCGCAGTCTCGTCACGCGACCCGCACAGCACGACGGTAGCACCGTTATCCAGAAACTTTTTTACGACGGCATATCCGATTCCCCTGGTACCGCCCGTCACAACAGCAACTTTGTTTTTTAGCATTCAATTCCCTCCTATTTTCAGGCCGCATGGTGCGGCATATTGATAATGTTTTAACAAACCATGGCCAGTATAGAGTAACAAACCTAGTTTGTCAATAGGATTTAAAAATCTTTATTATCGCCTGTGGAGATAAGTGATATTGTCACATGCCGGTCAAAAAAAGCTTGCGCAAATATCGCTCCGGTGCACCCTATCGCCGCGGGTTGCCGGTTGACATCGACGCCGGCTGCGCTGTATACTGAATGCGTTAATTAAATGTTTTTTGTGACTGACGGATTGTAGTGGTTACCACAGGGGAGCAAAAAACAGCGAGCACAATGCCGACCGTCTGGGCAGTCCTGTGTGGCCATTTTTTGAGCCACGGGACTGCCTTTCCCGTTAATTGGCAAAGAGAGGACATATAATGAAGAGAATAGCAGTCGTTATGGGAAGCCCCACGGACCTGCCGGTGGTGGAGCAGGCGTTGGACGTGCTTCGGGAGTATGACCTATCGTTCGATGTGAGGGTGCTGTCTGCGCACCGCACGCCGCGCGCGGCGCAGGAGTTCGCCGTGTACGCCAGAGAGGAAGGCTTCGGTGCGATCATCGCCGTCGCGGGCAAAGCGGCCCACCTGGCAGGAGCGATTGCCGCCAACACGACGCTGCCCGTCATCGGGCTTCCGGTCCGCTCGTCGGAGCTTGACGGCATCGACGCGTTGCTTTCAACGGTGCAGATGCCCCCGGGCATCCCCGTAGCGACCGTGGCGATCAACGGCGGGACGAACGCCGCGCTTTTAGCAATCCAGATCCTCGCAGTGGAGGACGGCGATCTGGCCGAACGCTTGAGACAGGCCCGGGAAGCGACCGGACGAAATATGGCGGAACAGGACATTGAAATCCGGCGGAAATACAGCCGGTAGGCAAAACGAAATACAGCCGGTAGGCAAAACGAAATACAGCCGGCAGGCAAAACGAAAGACAGGTGGAAACGAAATGGGTAACAGCATTCACGAAGAGTGCGGTGTGTTCGGCGTTGTGAGCCCCGCAAGAAACGGCGTGGCCGACCTGGCCTATCTGGGCCTGTTTGCGCTGCAGCACCGGGGGCAGGAAAGCTGTGGAATTACGATCAACGACGAAGGGACACTGCGCACGCACAAGGACCTGGGCCTCGTTGAGGACGTGTTCTCGCGCGGCGAGCTGTCGCGTCTCGGCGAAGGCAACATGGCGGTGGGGCATACGCGTTCGGGCACGAGCGCCGGAAACGACCATGCAAGCTGTCAGCCGATTGTCGTCAACCACACGAAAGGCCGCATGGCCATCGCTCACAACGGCAATCTGGTAAACGCATTTGAACTGCGCGTGGAACTGGAAGAATCCGGCTCGATCTTCCACGGATCAAGCGATGCGGAAATCATATCGCACGTCATTACGCGGGAGCGGATGAACAGCGAGTCGATCGAACAGGCGGTCGCGCGGTCGATGGACCGGCTCAGGGGTGCGTATTCCATGATCGTCATGACGCCGTCGAAAATGGTGGCCGTACGCGACGAATACGGGTTCCGCCCTCTGTGCTACGGTCAGACGGAAGACGGCACGTACATCATCGCCTCGGAGAGCTGCGCGCTGGACGCCGTGGGCGCCGAGATGATTCGCGACATCGAACCCGGAGAAATCGTCGTGTTCGATGAGGACGGCGTCCGCTCCATCACCGACCGCTGCGATAAAAAACCCAGGCGGTTCTGCGCGTTTGAGCTCATTTACTTTGCTCGGCCCGACTCGGTCATCTCCGGATGCTCCGTGCACGAAGCCCGCCTGCGCGCCGGCGCCTGCCTGGCGTTGTCGCACCCCGTGGATGCCGATGTGGTCATCGGCGTACCGGACTCGGGGCTCGATGCGGCTCTCGGCTACGCCCGTCAATCGGGTATCCCGTACGGCGTTGGATTTATAAAAAACCGCTACATCGCCCGGACGTTTATCTCGCCCGGCCAGAAGTCCAGGGAGCGGAAAGTCCGCATCAAGCTCAACGTGCTGGCCAAGACCGTCCGCGGAAAGCGCGTCGTGCTCATCGACGATTCGATTATACGCGGGACGACGAGCAAGCGGATCGTCAACCTGCTGCGCGACGCCGGTGCCACGGAAATTCACTTCCGCTCGGCGGCACCGCCGTTCCTGTATCCCTGCTACTACGGCACGGATCTCGGTGATCGGGAGCGCCTTATCGCATATAAATACAGCACGGAAGAGATCCGAAAACTCATCGGCGCAGACTCGTTAGGCTATCTGGACCCGGCCGATCTGGCAAAGCTCCCCGGTGACAGCGATGTAGGCCTCTGCTGCTCTGCCTGCTTTACCGGCGACTATCCGACGGAAATCGCAGAAGAGAAGATGGAAAGGGAGACTGCAAAATAGCAGGGTAGCAGCAAAGAATAAGGCGCAGATCGCAGATCAAAGTAAAATAGATTGAAAAAGCAGAGAAAAAAGAAAGGATCGCCGAATGATCAGGAGCCACAGCGACAGTTATAAAAAAGCCGGCGTCGACATCGAAGAAGGCTACCGCGCCGTCGAATTGATGAAGCGCCACATCGCGCGCACGACGATTCCCGGAGCCGAGCAGGACATCGGCGGGTTCGGAGGTCTGTTCGTGCCCGACCTCGCAGGAATCGCAGAACCTGTCCTCGTGAGCGGCACCGACGGGGTCGGCACCAAGCTGAAGCTCGCCTTCCTGATGGACCGGCACGATACGATCGGCATCGACTGCGTCGCCATGTGCGTCAACGACGTCATCTGCAGCGGAGCCCGGCCGCTGTTCTTCCTGGACTACATTGCGCTCGGGCGCAGCGTGGCGGAAAAGGTCGCCGACATCGTGAGCGGCATCGCCGAAGGCTGCGTGCAGGCCGGCTGCGCGCTCATCGGAGGCGAAACCGCCGAAATGCCGGGATTCTATAAAGACGGCGAATACGATGTCGCAGGCTTTGCCGTGGGGCTCGTCGACCGCAGCAAAATTCTCGACAAAACGCGAGTGCAGGCCGGCGACATCCTCCTCGGACTCCCCTCCAGCGGCATCCACTCCAACGGCTTTTCTCTCGTCCGCAAAGCCCTCGATCTCGAGCGCGCGGACCTGTTTGCCCCGGTGCCGGCGCTCGAATACCGCCCGCTGGGCGACGTGCTGCTCGAGCCGACGCGCATCTACGTACAACCGGTGCTCGCTTTGCTGGAAGAAGTTCCCGTCCGCTCGATTGCGCACATCACAGGCGGCGGATTTTACGAAAATATCCCCCGCAGTCTTCCTGCCGGCCTGTCGGCCCGCATCGACCGCTCCGCGTTCGACGTACCGCCCGTCTTCGACCTCATCGCCCGCGCCGGATCGATTCCCGAACGCGACATGTTCAACACGTTCAACATGGGCATCGGCATGACGATCACCGTCCCCGCCGCGCAGGCCGCGGAAGCGGTGCGCATCCTGAACGGCCAAAACCCGGAAACTCGAACCGAAACTCGCATCGAAGCCCGTATCGAAGCCCGTATCATAGGAGAAATCGTACCCGGAGACGAAGGAGTGATACTGTGAGAACAAAGCAGGATCCGATCCGCATCGCTGTCCTGATCTCGGGCGGCGGCACCAACCTCCAGGCGCTGCTGGACGCACAGGCCACCGGTGCGCTTCGCAGCGGCCGCATCGCTCTCGTCGTAGCCGATCGAACAGATGCGTACGGATTAGTGCGCGCCGAAAAAAGCGGATGTAAAACGCGCGCGATCGAGCGGAAAGCCTGCACGCGCGAAGAATTCGAAGCGGCCTTGTTGGAGCTGCTCGCACAGGAAGAGATCGAACTCGTCATCCTGGCCGGATTCCTTCAGATCCTGAGTCCTGCGTTTGTTCAAGCGTATCCGGACCGCATCCTCAATGTGCATCCTGCGCTCATCCCGTCGTTTTGCGGTGAAGGCTATTACGGCCTGCGCGTCCACGAAGCCGCGCTGGCGCGCGGCGTCAAAGTCACCGGTGCGACGGTTCACATCGTCAACGACGTTCCGGACGGCGGACCGATCCTGCTGCAGAAAGCCGTCGGCGTGCTCGAGGGCGACACGCCCGAAACGCTGCAGAAGCGCGTGATGGAGCAGGCGGAATGGATCCTGCTTCCACAGGCTGCCGAGCAGGTCGCCGCGCAGATGCTGGAGGCAAAACTCAAGGGGAAATAAAGAGTGCACTCCTGAAAATCAGAGGCAACCAGAGCGGACGAAGTATGACGCATGAATCATAATGTCTGCAGCCAGACTCTATAAAACGCAAAACGCACATGAATCAGACCGCGAAGCATAACGCCTGCAACACCCATCGGAGGATCCTATGAACCCAACGACCCACATCCAATCGCTGCCGCAGCTGCTGGCCGCCAACCCCTACCCCGGTCGCGGCCTCGCTATCGGCTACACGCCCGACGGGAAGCATGCGGTCATCGCGTACTTCATCATGGGGCGCAGCGCCAACAGCCGCAACCGCCTCTTCGAAGAAGTCGACGGCGACCTGTACACGCGCGCATTCGACGAGTCGAAAGTCGAGGATCCTTCCTTGATTATCTACGCGCCCCTGCGCGTGCACGAGGCACCCGGATGCTACAGCCTCATCGCGACGAACGGAGATCAGACGGACACGGTGTACGATGCGCTGGCGCAGGGTCGCACGTTCGAACAGGCGCTTGCGACGCGCTGCTTCGAGCCGGATGCTCCGAATTACACGCCCAGGATCAGCGGCCTGCTGCAGGTAGCCGGATCGGGCGAGAGCGACTACCGCCTCAGCATCCTCAAAAGCGTCGACGCGGAAGGATCGGCCTGCAGCCGCACGCTGTACCACTATCCTGCGCAGCCGGGAACCGGTCACTTTATATCCACCTATGTGACGGACGGCGATCCGCTTCCGTCATTCGAAGGAGAGCCTGTCGCGATTGCGATTCCGGACGATATCGATGCCTTCGCAGAGGAGCTCTGGGAGCATCTGAACGCCGGCAACAAAATCTCGCTGTACGTGCGCACGCTGAATCTCGAAACGAAAGAAACGCAAAACGTATTGATCAACCGCCACCGACGGGACGAAAGGGACGCGACATGAACGAACTGGAACTGAAATACGGGTGCAATCCGAATCAAACACCTGCCCGCGTGTACATGGACGACGGGAGTCCGCTACCGTTCGAAGTCCTGTCGGGCCGGCCCGGGTTCATCAATCTGCTCGATGCCCTGAACAGCTGGCAGCTCGTACAGGAGCTTTCGGCAGCGCTCGATATGCCGGCCGCCACCTCGTTTAAGCACGTCAGCCCGACGTCGGCCGCCGTGGGGATTCCTTTGCCGAAGCCGCTGCTGCGCGCCGTGTTTGCAGACGACATCCCGGGCATCAACGACTCGCCGCTTGCCTGCGCCTATGCCCGCGCGCGCGGCACGGACCGCATGTCCTCGTTCGGCGATTTTATCGCGCTGTCACACCCCTGCGACGAGACGACCGCGAAGCTCATCGCCCGCGAGGTGTCCGACGGCGTCATCGCTCCGGATTACGAACCTGCGGCGCTTTCGATCCTGCGCGAAAAGAGAAAAGGGAACTACACGATTCTGAAGATGGACCCGTCCTACCGACCGGCCTTAGAGGAACTGAAGCAGGTGTTCGGCATCGCGTTCAGCCAGAGGCGCAACGACAGCGTCATCGACGATGGCATACTGGAGCACATCGTCACGCAGAACAAGACGCTGCCTCCGGGGGCGAAACGCGACCTCATCGTCGCGCTCATCACGCTCAAATACACGCAGTCGAATTCCGTGTGCTTCGCCAAAGACGGGCAGGCGATCGGTGTCGGTGCGGGGCAGCAGTCCCGGATCCACTGCACGAGGCTTGCAGCCGGCAAGGCCGACCTGTGGCACCTGCGCCAGTGCGACCGGGTGCTCGAGCTGCCGTTTAAGCCGGATATCGCTCGCGCCGTGCGCGACAACACCATCGACGTGTATCTGTCCGACGAGAGCGAAGACGTGCTCGGCGACGGTCTGTGGCAGGAGCTGTTTACGCGCAGACCCGACCCGATGACGGCAGAGGAAAAGAAGGCGTATCTGAGTTCGATATCGGGCGTGTCGCTGGGAAGCGATGCCTTCTTCCCGTTCGAAGACAACATAAGGCGCGCCGCGAAGAGCGGTACGGCTTTCGTCGCCCAGCCGGGCGGATCCATCCGGGATCCCGAAGTCATCGAAGCGTGCGACGCCCTCGGGGCGGTCATGTGCTTTACGGGGTTGCGCCTGTTCCACCACTGATGCGGCGATGCCCGGCGATATCTGACGAGGTCCGTCCGGAGACCCAATCGAGCAAATATAAGAGAAACGAGAGTAGGGAGCAACGCATGAACATTCTGGTCGTAGGCGGAGGCGGGCGCGAACACGCGCTCATCCGGAAAATCAAAGAGAACCCCAGTGTTAAGAACATTTACGCCCTCCCCGGCAACGGCGGGATCGCAGCCGACGCGGAGTGCGTGCCAATCGGTGCCAAAGACATCCCGGCCATCGTGGAGTTCGCGCAGACCCACGCGATCGACTTCGCCGTCGTGGCGCCGGACGACCCCCTGGTGCTGGGCGCCGTCGATGCGCTCAACGCCATAGGTATCGACTGTTTCGGTCCCACGGCCGACGCGGCCGTCATCGAGGGGAGCAAGGTGTTTTCCAAGACGCTCATGAGCCGGTATGGCATCCCCACCGCGGCGCACCGCGTGTTCGACGATGCAAAGGAAGCGAAAGCGTACGTGGAAACGCTGGGGGCACCGGTTGTCATCAAGGCAGACGGGCTGGCGCTCGGCAAGGGCGTCATCATCGCCCGGACGAAAGACGAGGCGTTTGAAGCCATCCGCTCGATGATGGAGGAAAAGATTTTCGGTGACAGCGGCAGCCGCGTGGTCATCGAGGAGTTTTTGACCGGCCCGGAAGTCTCGGTGCTCGCCTTTACTGACGGCCAAACGATGATTCCGATGGTGTCGTCCATGGACCATAAAAAAATCGGTGACGGGGATGTCGGCCCAAACACCGGCGGCATGGGGGCGGTCGCACCGAATCCATTTTACACGGACGCGATCGCGGCGCAGTGCATGGACGACATATTCCTGCTGACCATGCACGCCATGAACGCCGAGAACCGGACGTTCCGCGGCTGTCTGTACTTCGGGCTGATGCTGACGGAAAAAGGCCCGAAGGTCATCGAGTATAACTGCCGCTTCGGCGATCCGGAAGCGCAGGTTGTTCTTCCTCTGCTCGAAAGCGATCTGCTCGACATCATGATGCACACAGCGCGCGGGACGCTCGCAGATGCGGACGTCCGTTTTTCGGGTGACAGCGCCTGCTGCGTCATCCTGGCGTCGAACGGTTATCCAGGCGCGTACGACACGGGGTTTGACATCTCGATCCCTGCGGATATCCTCGCCGGTGCATCGGCGCAGGTGTACGCCGCGGGCGTGCGCAGAGAAGGGGACCGGCTGCTCACCGCCGGCGGAAGGGTGCTCGGCGTAACGGCGGTCGCATCCAGCCTGCCGGAGGCGGTCGAAAAAGCGTACGAAGCCGCCGGGCGGATCCATTTTGAAAACGCCTATTACAGGACCGATATCGGAGCAAAGGCCGTAGCCGAAGGGGGCGCGCGATGATTCACAGAGTATACGTAGAGAAGAAAAAGGAATACGCCACGGAAGCCGCCGTGCTGCTCGCCGACATCCGGTCCTTTCTCGGAATCGAAGGGCTGACCGGCCTGCGCCTGCTCAACCGCTACGACGTCGAAGGGGTTTCGGATTTCGCCGGGTTGCCGGGCAGCGGTGCGGGAAAAGCGGAAAGATTATCTGTTGCCAACCTGCTGGAACGATGTCGAATGGAAGTGTTTTCCGATCCGGTGCTCGACATCGTCACCGATGAGCTTCCTGAAGGCGCCTGCGCCGTATTTATAACCGAGCTGCTGCCCGGACAGTTCGACCAGCGCGCCGACTCCGCCGCCTCGTGCATCCGTTTGCTGTCGAACGGCGAAAAGCCGGTCGTCCGCTGCGCCAGAGTCTGGATGCTGTACGGTACGCTTGCCGACGGGGAGCTCGAGAAGATCAAGCGCTACGTCATCAACCCGGTCGAGTCGCGCGAGGCGTCGTCCGACCTGCCGCACGCGCTCAGCAAACCGCACGCCGAACCGGAGCTGGTGGAGAGCATGGAAGGCTTTTGCGATCTCGACGATGCATCGCTGGAGGACTATCTGGCCGAACACGGCCTGGCGATGAATGCGGCGGATCTGGCCCTGTGCCGCGCCTACTTTGCCGACGAAGGCCGCGACCCGACGGTCACGGAAATCCGCATGATCGACACGTACTGGTCGGACCACTGTCGCCACACGACGTTCCACACAGCGATTGAGCACGTGGAATTTCTCGACCCGGAGGCGCAGCGCGCCTACGACGCGTACCTCGAAGCCCGTCGCGAAGTCGGGCGGAGCGGCCCGGTAACGCTGATGGATCTGGCGACGATCAATGCGAAATTGCTCAAGGCACGGGGCCAGCTCGACCGGCTGGATGAGTCCGGGGAAGTCAACGCCTGCACGGTGAAAATCGATGTGGATGTCGACGGGAAGACTGAGCCGTGGCTGCTGTTTTTTAAGAACGAAACGCACAACCATCCGACGGAGATCGAGCCGTTCGGCGGGGCGTCCACCTGCCTCGGCGGGGCGATCCGCGATCCGCTGTCGGGACGGGCATACGTGTATGCGGCCATGCGTCTGTCCGGCGCTGGTAATCCTCTTGCGACACACGATCAGACGCTCGAGGGGAAATTGCCTCAGCGCACGCTCGTGCGATCGGCGGCGGCCGGCTACAGTTCGTACGGCAACCAGATCGGCGTGCCGGCCGGTCGGGTCGACGAGTGGTACCATCCGGGCTTTGTAGCCAAGCGGATGGAAGCGGGTGCCGTGGTCGGTGCGGCTCCGGCGTCGAACGTCGTGCGAAGCGAGCCGGTTGCAGGCGACGTCGTGCTGCTCGTGGGCGGTCGTACGGGGCGTGACGGCCTCGGCGGCGCTACGGGTTCGTCGAAGTCGCATTCTGTCGATTCGCAGGAGAGCGGCGGGTCCGAAGTTCAGCGGGGCAATGCGCCGGAGGAGCGGAAGATCCAGCGGCTGTTTGCAGGCGGCGAGGCATCGAGGCTCATCAAGCGGTGCAACGACTTCGGGGCCGGCGGCGTGTCCGTAGCGGTCGGCGAGCTCGCCGGCGGTCTGTTCGTAGATCTGGATGCGGTGCCGGCAAAGTACCCGGGACTCGACGGTACGGAGCTTGCGATCAGCGAATCGCAGGAGCGCATGGCCGTCGTGGTCGCTGCGGCAGATGTGGAAAAGTTCCGGGCGTTGGCTACAGAGGAAAACCTGGAAGCGACGCCGATTGCCCGCGTGACGGACGAACAGCGCCTCGTGATGGAGTGGAGAGGACAGCGCATCGTCGACATCGCCCGCAGCTTTCTGGATACGAACGGCGCCCCGCGCACGACCAGTGCGCGCGTGGACGCACCGGAGCCGTATGGAAAGTTTACCGTGTTCAGTCCCGGACATAGCACGGACGACAATAGCGTGCACGATCCCGGGCATCATCCTGGCGGCGGAACCGACCCTGCGGCTGATTGCGGGAACGCACATGCTTTTGCAGACAAAATGCAGAAGCTCGTGTGCGATTTAAACATCTGCTCCGGCGAGCGGATTTCGGAGCAGTTCGATGCGACGACCGGCTCCGGCACGGTGCTGGCGCCTCTCGGTGGCGTACTGCGCCGCACGCCGTCGCAGGCGATGGTCCACAAAGTGTTCGATCCCGTGCGCGAC
>DUTT01000087.1 GCA_012841925.1 Clostridiales bacterium
CACCGTGCCGACGTGATAAAAGTCGTCGACGGTGGGAAGGTCGGTATCCGCATCCTTCTGGGCCGTTAAAAATATCGATTGGTTCAACATCATCGCGCGTTCGAGCGCGAGGATGGACTTTTCTCTTCCTACGTCAAAATGGAGGACCATGCTTGGAAACACGGTCAAATTCCGGAGAGGAATCAATGGCATCACTTCGGATGTTCTTGATTCCTGCCCGAACTCATCGGACGATCTGATCATTTCATCCACTTTTTCTCTCTCCTCTCAGTGAAATAAAGGGCGGCCCGAGGCCGCCCTTTCCTTTATCAGCAGGCATCTGCCTCTTTCTTCTTCTGTTGTTCTTTTTCGCACAGCACCAGCGTCGGCTCACCGCCGTCGATGGTCTTTTTCGTAACGACGACTTTGCGGATATCCTCTCTGGAGGGAATCTCGTACATGACGTCGGTCATAACCTGCTCCAGGATGCTGCGCAGACCCCTGGCTCCGGTCTTGCGCTCCTGCGCCTTCTCGGCGACGCGCTCGACCGCTCCGGGTTCGACTTCCAGCTCCACGCCGTCGATGTCGAACAGCTTGCAGTATTGCTTGAGAATCGCATTCTTCGGTTCGGTGATGATGCGCACCAGCGCATCGACGGATAGTTCGTGCAGCGTAACGATCACAGGCAGCCGGCCGACAAATTCGGGGATCAGCCCGTAGTGCAGCAGGTCTTCCGCCTGGACTTTTTCCATGAGTTCCTGCTTGTCTTCTTTCGACATCGCACTCTGCGAGTGAAAGCCGATCGTCTTTTCGCCGATGCGGCGCTGGATGATCTGCTCGAGCCCGTCGAAGGCTCCTCCGCAGATGAACAGCACGTTGGTCGTATCGAACTGCAGGAAATCCTGATGCGGATGCTTCCGCCCGCCCTGAGGCGGCACGTTGGCGACGGTCCCTTCCAGGATTTTGAGCAGCGCCTGCTGCACACCCTCGCCCGATACGTCGCGCGTGATGGACGGATTGTCCGTCTTGCGCGCCAGCTTGTCGATCTCGTCGACGTAAATAATGCCCTTCTGTGCTTTTTCGATGTCGTAGTCCGCCGCCTGGATCAGCTTGAGCAGGATGTTTTCCACGTCTTCGCCTACGTAGCCGGCCTCGGTGAGCGCCGTCGCGTCGGCGATGGCAAACGGAACATCGAGAATTTTAGCCAGCGTCTGTGCCAGCAGCGTTTTTCCCGAGCCCGTGGGCCCGATCATGACGATGTTGCTCTTTTGAATTTCGACGTCTTCGAAATCTTTCTTCTCGCCGTCCACAGGACGCGGCGCCGGATCGGCCATCGCGCGGATTCGCTTGTAGTGGTTGTACACAGCGACGGCGAGAACCTTCTTTGCCGGATCCTGATCGATGACGTACTCCGACAGGATGCTCGAAATATCTCTGGGCTTTAACAGTTCGCCGTCCGTCTCGATGCCGACTGCCTCGTCGAACGTGCGCAGCTCTTCGGCGATGATCTCTCCGCACAGGCGGATGCACTCATCGCAGATATAGACATCCGGGCCCGCGATCAGTCGGCGGACCTGGCTCTGCGGCTTGCTGCAAAACGAACAGATTAACTCTTTTTGTTTATCGTATTTTGCCATAGTTCCCTCAGTTACCTCTTTGTGATTACTTTGTCGATTAAGCCGTACTCGACGGCTTCTTCGGCATTGAGAAAATTATCCCGGTCCGTATCGGCCTCAATCTTCTCGAGCGGCTGACCGGTGCGGTCCGCCAGAATGCGGTTCAGCTTATCGCGCGTCCGCAGGATGTGTTCGGTGTGGATGCGCATGTCTTCGGCTTGTCCGCGCATGCCTCCAAGCGGCTGATGGATCATCATCTCCGAATTCGGCAGCGAGTACCGCTTGCCCTTGGCTCCGGCCGCAAGCAGGAACGCCGCCATGGAAGCGGCCATCCCCACGCAGATCGTCGAAACGTCCGGTTGGATGTACTGCATCGTATCGTAGATGGCAAGCCCTGCCGTAATCACCCCGCCCGGACTGTTGATGTACAGGTTGATGTCCTTTTCGGCATCCTCGGATGCCAGGAACAACAGCTGGGCGACGACGAGGCTCGCGGTGTCGTCCGTGATTTCCTCGCCGATAAATATAATCCGGTCCTTCAGCAGTCTGGAATAGATGTCGTAGGAGCGCTCCCCTCTCGAGGTCTGCTCCACAACAATCGGTATTAAAGCCATAGTTTCCCCCTGGGCCTTTCGCCGGGCTCACCCCGGGCGATTCGCCTGTTTATTCGTTGCTGTCGCTTTCTTCGGCGCCTTCTTCCGGCTCGGAAAGCTTGGCGTTCTCGTAGATGAAGTCAATTGCCTTGCGCATGCGGATGTCCTGAATCAGGTAATCCATATTCTCGTCCCCGAACAGCTCCTTGAGCTTATCGGTCTCCATGTTGTATTGTTTCGCCATGGCGGCGAGCTCGTTTTCGATGTCCTCAGGCGCCGCCTGAATATCTTCCGCATCGGCAACCGCTTCGATGATCAGCCTGGATTTGACGCGCTTTTCTGCATCGGGCATCAGCTCATCCCTGATTTCGTCCTGTGTTTTCTGCAGGTACTGACAGTACATGTCCAGATTCATGCCCTGGTAGGATAACTGCTGGGCAAACTCCTGCAGCATCTGGTCGGCCTGATCTTCGATCATGACCTTCGGAAGATCGACTTCGTTCGCATCGTACACCTTTTCCATGACCGCGTTTTTCGTTTCGAACTCCGATACGTCGGCTGCGTGCGTCTCCTGTTTGGTGCGGATGTCGTTCTTCAGCTCTTCGAGCGTGTCGAATTCGCTTACGTCCTTGGCGAACTCATCGTCGAGTTCCGGCAGCTCCTGCATGCGTACATCGTGAATTTTGCAGCGGAAGATCGCTTCTTTTCCCGCGAGATCTTCCGAGTGATAATCTTCGGGGAACGTAACGCTCACGTCGACCTCGTCACCGGCCTCTGCCCCGATCAGCTGCTCTTCGAATCCGGGAATAAAGCTGCCCGATCCCAGCACGAGCGTCTGGTTTTCGGCGGTGCCGCCCTCGAACTGGTCTTCCCCGACGAACCCTGCGTAATCCAGCTTGACGGTGTCTCCGTCTTCGGCTTTCCGCTCGACGACGACGAGGCGGGAGTTGCGCTTCTGGAGCGCCTCCAGCTCGATCGCGACATCTTCTTCTTTGGCCTTGTGTATCACTTTTACGGCCTCGACGCCCTTGTAGTCTTTAACCGTCACTTCGGGGGTGACGGTTACGGATACGTTGACGCTGAATGCCTGCCCCGCTTCGAGCGGTTCCTCTCCAAAGTCCACGCTCGGCCTGTCCACGGGCTTCAGATTCAGGGCCTCGATCGCTTCCGGGTAACCGGTGCGAAACAGTTCGTCGATCGCGTCTTCGAAAAATATATCTTTTCCATACCGGGCTTCGATGATCGTTCTCGGAGCCTTCCCTTTGCGAAATCCGTCGATTGCGAATTTACCGCGCTGGGCCTTATATGCCTTCTGCAAGGCTTCTTCGAAATCCTCTGCCGTAAACGCCATGGTGAACGTCGCTTCGTTTCCTTCTTTTTGAACCAGATCCGGTGTCATGAGTGTTTCCTCCTCAGTTGTTAAATCTAAAGACATATTATACCATACAATGGCATTTTATTCAAGCGATGCCCTACAGGATAATCCTGTGACAGGCGCGTTCCTCCAGAGCGTCCAGGTGCTCCAGATTGGGGAAGATCATCATGTCGACCGGCTTCTGTTCGCCGACGTAGGAGATCCGACCTTCGCGCACGGAAAACGGCCGGCCGTGTCCCGGCACGATCGTGTCGGCTACCGGCGGAATGCGCGTGTAGCTCTCCAGCCCCTTCTCCGCATCGTAAATCGCATACGGCGGTATGCCGTGCGTGTAGTCGTAGGCGTTCTTGACGGAGTCTCCCGTCAGGACCACCCTGGATTCCTCGAGAATGAGACCGGACACGCCCGGCGTGTGCCCGGGCAGCGCCAGCGTCCGAAGCCCCGGAAAGAGTTCTTCTCCGTCGGCAAACGGTATAAAACGCTGCTCGTAATAGCGGATCATCCCGTACGGTATGTACGGATCGCCGTATGTCTTAAACTCGCCGGACAGCACGTATTCGAGCTCCCGGGCGGACACATAGATGTCCGCATCTTCGAACACTTCGATGTTACAGCAGTGATCGTAATGAAAGTGCGACAGGAACACCGCATCGATGTCCTTGACGTCCACGCCCATCCTGGCAAGCTCAGCGAGCAGCTCCGGCCGGTCATCGTTGGATCCTGTGTCAAACAGAATCGTACGATCGCCCGTCTCGATGAGGCTGATGTTGCACCAGCCCATAGCGCCCCGGTTGGAGCTTGCGCCGATTGCCGGCAGCACAATCTGAAAAGCAGCTTGTTTCATGTGTCATCCTCCCGATGAAATCCATCGTCAATATATCATATTGCTTCGATTCGGTCTGTGCAGCAATCACGAATCGGCACAGCCTGCCAGCAGCCGGTCGATCGCTTCGAGCAGGGTGTTTTTTTGTTCCGGCAGGCGTCCCTGCAGCGTATATTGGTCCAGTACGGTCGTATCTTCGAACCAGCAGTCCCGCACCGTCAGATTGCTGAGCAAAAGCCTCAGCTCTCCCAGCACTTCCGCCGGAGTCATCGCTTCGAACTGCCCTGCCTTCCAGTCCCGCCAGAGCGGCGTCCCTTCGAACAGCACGAGCTTGAGGCACCAGATGCTCGCGGGCCGGATCCTGTTTAGAAGCCGGGCTGTCTCGATGGCGTGCAGCCTGGAATACTCCCTGCCGCCGAGACCGAGGATCACCGTTATGTGGTATTCGATGCCCGCGATGTCCAGCATGCGGAATGCCTCGAGCATCTGCTGGGCGGTGAGTCCCTTTTTTCGCTCCGCCAGGATCGAATCCGACCCGGATTCCACGCCGATGTGCAGCGCCTGCAGTCCCAGGGAGACAAGCACATCCAATTCCTCTGCGCTTTTGGACAGCACGTCGTCGGCGCGCGCGTATGTGGCAAACGTGCGCACGCCGGGCATCTTCGCCCGAACCTGCCTCAAAATATGCGCCAGCCGGTCGCAGGAAAGCGCAAACGCATTGCCGCCGAGCAGGAATACCCGGTCCGCTTCGGGAAACAGGCGCGCAAGTCCCTCGATGTTCCGGGCGATGCGCTCGTCGCTGTGAATGCAAAAATCATCGCGCGCAAAATCGCAAAACGTGCACTCTGCCCAGCTGCATCCGAGCGCTACTTCGAGCGGGGCGCCGTGCTCTTCCCTGGGCGGGATATAAATCGTGTCGTGACTGTAGATTTCCTGAGGCACGCGGGCTTCCTTTCCATATCTGCAGACATCCTGCGGACGGCCTGTGACCGCGGGTTTTCTCTTATCGTGAGCGGTGCGCGTCGATCGCCGTTTTCAGCCTGCGCATCGCCTCCTGTGCCGTCGCGTACGTGCACCCGAGGTTCATGCGCATATGCGTGTCATTGCCGGGGGCAAACTCCGAGCCGTCGGACAGATCCAGATGCGCCTTTTTAACGAGAAACTCTTTGAGTTCCCGTCCGCGCAGCCCGGTGTCCGTAAAGTCGAGCCACATCAGATACGTCCCTTCCGGACAGCGCGTCCGCACGCCCTCGATCTGCCCGTTCACGAACTCCGTCACGTACTCGACGTTTCGCTTCAGGTACGCCACGACCGCATCCAGCCACTCTTCGCACACCGGATGGCTGTACAGCGCCTCGACGGCAATGGTCCCGAATGTCGTGTCCAGGTTCATGGCCCACGTGTTCAGCACCCTGCGGTACTCGGCCATCAGATCCGCATCGGGGATGATGACCGAAGCCGTCATGAGCCCGCCGACGTTGAACGTCTTGTTCGGCGACATGAGCACGATGTTATTTTTTTGGTTGACCTCGATTTTCCCAAGCGGCGTGTGCACATTCGGTTCGAACACGAGGTCGCAGTGAGCCTCGTCGGAGATGACCGTAATGCCGTAGCGGGCGCACAGAGCGCACATTTCCTCGAGTTCATCGACGGTCCACACGCGGCCGGTGGGGTTGTTCGGAGAAGCGGCGACCATCACGCCGGGCTCGTGTTCCGCAATGAGCGCTTCGAGCTTCGGAAAGTCCATGCGAAAACCCTGTTCGGTTTCGAGGAGCGGCCATTCGATGAGCTCCCGCCCCATGTTGAGCACCGCACCGTACAAAGCGTCGTAGTTAGGCATGGGCATCAGCACCGGGTCGCCCGGTTTTGTCAGGATATCGAGAAGGATGACGACGGCCGGTATGACGCCGGGCGGGCACCAGCCGATCCATGCAGGATCGACCTCCCAGCCGTACCGTCTCCTAAACCAGCCCTGCATGATGTCCAGATAGCCGTCCCCGCGCTTTGTATAGCCGAGCACGCCGTGTTCGATGCGCGCCTGCAGCGCTTCGAGCATGGGCCCGGGGCAGCGGAAGTCCATGTCGGCCACCCACATGGGGAGCACGTCCGCTTCGCCTAAAAACCGGGCTTCGCTGTCCCACTTGTACGACAGCGTTCCTCTGCGGTCGACCGGTGCATCGAAATTAAACTTCGTCATCGTTTCCTCCTTCTTGCTTTCGGGATTCGCCCGAACGTTCGGGTCACCCTGCGGATATCGGCTGCGAGCTGTCCGCTCCGCTGGCCGGGCAACATGCGCCATTGCCAGTTGCATCCGACCGTACCCGGCGTATTCATCCGCGCTTCCGCGTCGAGCTCCAGCCAGTCCTGCATCGGTGCGATGAACAGGCGCGAAGCGCTGGCCATGCCGCTTCGGATCAGCCCGCGGACGGGGCCTTCCTCTTCGTTGAGCCCCATGTATCTCTTCGCATGAGCCCGGTCAGCGTTCGAAATTTCCCTGTACCAGGCCAGCGAGGTCGTATTATCGTGTGTGCCCGTGTAGCAGACGCTGTTTTCGGAGAACGTATGCGGAGCGCCGCTTGCCGGCCTCGTCGCGTTGAACGAGAACTGCAGGACGTTCATGCCCGGATACCCGCTGTCCCGCACAAACGAGCGGGCGCCGGCGCTCAGGAGTCCGAGATCTTCGGCGATGACAGGAACGTCGGGGAAGGTGCTTTGAATCGCGCGCACGAAGTTCATGCCCGGGCCAAACCGCCACGTCCCTTCTTTGGCGGTGGCCGCACCGGCAGGCACACACCAGTAGTTCCAGAATCCGCGAAAATGATCGATGCGAACCACATCCGCACAGCGTCGCAGCGCTCCGATGCGCTTCATCCACCACTCATACTTCGTCGCTTTGTGGGCCGGCCAGTTGTACAGCGGGTTGCCCCACAGCTGGCCGTCCGGCGAAAAATAGTCCGGCGGCACTCCGGAGATGTGACTGGCGCGGAGGTCTTCGTTCAGGGCAAAAAGCTCCGGATGCGCCCAGACATCGGCGGAGTCTTCGGACGAGTAGATGGGCAGGTCTCCGATCAGGCGGATCCCCAGATCGTTGACGTAGGTTTTGAGCGCGTGCAGCTGGCGGAAGAACAGATACTGAAGAAAATCGTGGAAGCCGGCTTCGTCGGCGAGCTCCCGTGCAGCGTCTTCCAGAGCCTTGCGCTGCCGCAGCCGAACCGGCTCCGGCCAGTCCTGCCACGACCCGCCGCCGTACCGCTCCTTGAGCGCCATATACAGGCTGTAATCCGAAAGCCAGTCCGCCTGCTCCGCGGCAAAAGCCTGAACGGCCCGGCGCACGGTTGTCCCGCTTCTTCTGTATGCCGTTAAAAGAAGCTGCCTGCGACTGTCGCGCACAGCGTCGTAATCCACAGACGCAGCATCGCGCACCGGCGGCAGGGTCTCCAGATCTGCCGGCATAAGCAAACCTTCTTCGACCAGCATGTCCAGGTCGATGAGCAGAGGGTTGCCTGCAAACGAAGAATACGGCTGATACGGCGAATCGCCGTATCCGGTTACGCCAAGCGGCAGGATCTGCCAGTAGCTCTGTCCTGCGCGCTTCAAAAAATCAGCAAACCGGTAGGCGCATTCGCCCAGCGTGCCGATTCCATGCGGCGATTCGAGCGATGTAATGTGCAGAAAAATTCCGCTGCTCCGTTCCATCGATCCTCCGATCTGTTTCCTTTGACGAGTGTCCGCGACCATTATACAATAAGTCGCTTGCAAAAACTACACTGCAATGGTAGCATATTGCCGGCATTTGAAGAAAGAGGAAACCATGGAAACAGAACTCAAATATCTGATACGGGACAAAGACATGGCCGATGAGCTTTGGAACGACGAAATTCTGCTCTCGATCGCAGGCCCTGCGACGAGAGAAATACTCGTCATGAAAGCCGTGTATTTTGATACCGAAGACCGCCTGCTGTTGCAAAACGACATGGCCTTTCGCGTGCGACTGGAAGGCGAACACATCTTCGCCGCCCTCAAGTGGGGCGGTCACAGCGCCAACGGCCTGCACGAACGGGAGGAGGTCACCATCCCCGTCAAAGGCGAGCACTACTTTATCGAACCGCCGACCGACCTGTTTGCGGAAAGCGAGGACGGAAAGGCGCTCGTGCGCATCATCGGAGACAAGCCGCTTGTCAACATGCTGGAGATGCGCTACCTGAGGCGGCGCATGCGCGTTGATATCGGCGACAGCATCATGGAGATCGCCATCGATACCGGCTGCCTCGTAACCGACGCAGGGGAACGACCCATCATGGAGCTGGAGATCGAGCTGTTTGCAGGCGAGCTGCAGCCGATGCTGGATCTGGGGAAAACGCTCCGGGAAAAATACGGGCTGGTACCGGAGGATCAGTCGAAGCTGGCGCAGGGCCTGGACTTAATCCGGAACGTACCGAAAGACTTCGCGCGCCGCTGAACCTGCGGGCGCTTCAGGACAATCCGATATCTATCCCGAACACGAATGCGCGGGCATCCCGAAAGGGACACCCGCGTATTTTGTTTGTTGCAATTGCTCCGGCAGCCGGAGGCTCGTCGGTGTTTCCTACTCGCCCCGTGCCATTTTCTTGTAGCCCTCGATCCGCTCCATGGCGTGCTGCTCGGCCATCTGGAACAGCTCTTCGGCTTCGTCCGGGAACTCCATGGCAAGCGATGCGTAACGAACCTGATCCATGATAAAGTCGCGGAACGAGCCCGTGGGATCCTTGGAATCCAGAATGAACGGATTCTTTCCTTCTTTTTTGAGCTCGGGATTGTAGCGGAACAGGCTCCAGTAGCCGCTTTCGACCGCCAGCTTTTCGTTCTCCTGGGACTTGCCCATGCCCCGCTTGAGTCCGTGGTTGATGCACGGCGAGTACGCGATGATCAGCGACGGTCCCGGATACGCTTCGGCTTCGCGCACGGCCTTGAGGAACTGGTTCTTATCCGCCCCCATAGCCACCATCGCAACGTAGATGTAGCCGTACGTGGTCGCGAGCATGCCGAGGTCCTTTTTCTTGACGCGCTTTCCGGAAGCCGCAAATTTTGCGATTGCCGCCGTCGGCGTCGACTTGGACGACTGACCGCCGGTGTTGGAGTACACTTCGGTGTCTAAGACGAGCACGTTGATGTCCTCGCCGGACGCCAGCACGTGGTCGAGTCCGCCGTAGCCGATGTCGTAGGCCCAGCCGTCACCGCCGAAGCACCAGACGGATTTCTTGACCAGGAAGTCTTTGTTCGCCTCGAGATCCTTCGCTAGCTGCGCCGCCTCACCGGTCAGTCTGGCAGCGGAGAGCGCCGCCATGAGCGCATCGCTCACTTCGCGCGTCTTTTCTCCGTCGTTTATGTGGACGAGCCAGTCTTCGCACGCCGCAGCGAGCGCGGCGTCGCCTGCTTTTTCTTTGAGCTCGACGATGATATCCTTCGTCTTTTCCCTCATCTGCCTGGCGGCCATCGCCATGCCGAATCCGTATTCTGCGTTGTCCTCGAACAGGGAGTTCGCCCAGGAGGGTCCGCGGCCGTTGTGGTCCTTCGTGTAGGGCATCGACGGAGCCGATGCGCCGTAGATCGAAGAACAGCCTGTCGCATTGGCGATCATCATGCGGTCGCCGTACAGCTGCGTTACGACTTTGACGTACGGAGTCTCGCCGCAGCCGGCACACGCACCCGAGAACTCGAAGTACGGCTGCACGAACTGACTGCCCTTGACCGTCGTGCGCTTCATCAAATCGCTCTTGTCGGACAGCGTCGTAGCGTATTCCCAGTTGGGCACTTCGTCCATCTGCGTCGCGAGCGGTTCCATGGTGAGCGCCTTCGTCTTGGCAGGACAGATATCGGCGCAGTTGCCGCATCCCAGGCAGTCCAGAACCGATACCTGAATCCGGTACTGCAGACCCGCCAGCTCTTTGCCGGTCGCCTGGATGGTCTCGAAGCCTTCGGGCTTCGCTGCCGCTTCTGCCTCGTTGAGCAGGAACGGCCGGATGGATGCGTGCGGACAGACGAAGGAACACTGGTTGCACTGAATGCAATTTTCCGGGTACCACATGGGCACGTTCGTCGCCACACCCCTCTTTTCGTAGGCGGCGGTTCCGGAGGGGAAGGTCCCGTCCGGGTTGTCTTTAAAGGCGCTGACCGGAAGATCGTCTCCCTCCTGGCGGCTCATGGGCACCAGGATTTCTTCGATGAACTTCGGCACCTCTTTTTTAGCTTCGCCATCGTCGCTGGCATCCTTCCAGCCCGCCGGCACGCCGACGCTGTGCAGTCCGTCTACACCGGCATCCACAGCGGCCCAGTTCATCTTGACGATTTTCTCGCCCTGTTTTCCGTACGCATGCTCGATGGACTGCTTCAGATACTTGATGGCATCGTCCAGCGGAATGACGTTCGTCAGCTTAAAGAACGCAGCCTGCATAATCATGTTGATGCGGTTGCCCAGCCCGATTTCCTCGGCCAGCTTCGTCGCGTCGATCGTGTAGAACTTGATGTCGTTTTCTGCGATATATTTTTTCATGGAAGCCGGCAGGTGATCTTCGAGCTCGGCGTCGCTCCACGTGCAGTTGAGCACGAATGTGCCGCCCTTCTTCAGGCCGCGCAGCAGGTCGTACTGATACACGTAGGCCTGATTGTGACATGCGACGAAGTCCGCTTCTGTGATGAGATACGTCGATTGAATCTTGTTCTTTCCGAACCGGAGGTGCGAAATCGTTATGCCGCCGGACTTTTTCGAGTCGTACGAGAAATATCCCTGCGCATACAGGTCCGTGTTGTCTCCGATGATGGTGATCGCCTGCTTGTTGGCGCCCACGGTTCCGTCGGAACCCAGACCCCAGAACTTGCAGCGGACCGTGCCTTCGGGTTCGGTCGAAATGTTGACGGTCGGCAGCGACGTGTGATAGACATCGTCTTCGATACCGATGGTAAACTGATTCTTCGGCTCGTCCTGCTTCATGTTCTCAAACACCGCCACGATCTGTCCGGGCGTAGTGTTCTTCGATCCGAGTCCGTAGCGTCCGCCTACGATGAGCGGCGCATCTTCCTGACCGTAGTACATAGTCTTGAGGTCCATATAGAGCGGATCGCCCATCGCGCCCGGCTCTTTCGTCCGGTCGAGCACGGAGATGCGCTTGACCGTCGCCGGCATAACCGCTTTGAGGTATTCCGGTGCCCACGGACGGTACAGGCGCACTTTGATGAGGCCGACCTTCTCTCCCTTGGCGGCGAGCGCATCCATCGTCTCTTCGATCGTTTCGCAAACAGAGCCCATCGCGACGATGATGTGTTCGGCATCCGGTGCGCCGACATAGTCGAACAGGCGGTACTGGCGCCCGGTCTCTTCTGCGAACCGGTTCATGTAGTCTTCCACGATGGCCGGCAGCCGGTCGTAGTATACGTTGGCCGCTTCTCTGGCCTGGAAGAAGATGTCGGGATTCTGCGCGGTGCCGCGGATGACCGGACGCTCCGGATTCAGCGCATGCTTGCGGAACGCCTGGACGGCATCCATATCGATGAGCTTGCGGAACACGTCGTAGTCGACGGTTTCGATTTTCTGAATTTCGTGCGACGTGCGGAAGCCGTCAAAGAAATGTACAAACGGCACGCGGCCCTTGATCGCCGCCAGATGGGCGACACCGGCCAGATCCATGCTCTCCTGCACGGAGCCGGAACAGAGAAGCGCAAAGCCTGTCTGACGGGCAGCCATCACGTCCGAGTGATCTCCGAAGATGGACAGGGCGTGAGTGGCCAGCGTCCTTGCCGTTACGTGAAAAACGCCGGGCAACAGTTCGCCGGCAATTTTGTACATGTTTGGAATCATTAAAAGTAGACCCTGGGACGCGGTGTAAGTAGTCGTGAGCGCACCGGCGGCGAGCGAACCGTGGACCGTGCCCGCAGCTCCGCCTTCCGATTGCATCTCGACGACCTTAACCGTCTGCCCAAACAGGTTTTTCTCACCGTAGGCCGCCATCTCATCGACGATCTCGGCCATGGGCGAGGAAGGGGTGATCGGGAAGATCGCTGCGACATCCGTAAACGCATACGATACGTATGCGGCTGCGGCATTCCCGTCCATGGTTTTCATTTGTTTGGCCATGATTTATTCTCCTTTTGTAGTGTTACCTGCCAAAATAATTCTGTTTTTCTGTTGTATTTGTCGTTTTGCTACGCTTCTTTTATTATAGTATAATTCCTGCGCCCGTGCAACTTGAAACCCTGTGCGAGGAGCTCCTGCTCGATGCCGGCCCGGTGTGCTTCGTTTCTCGTTTCGAGCATCATGCGCAGGTAGACGGCGTTCAGGCGCGTCTCGGGATCCGAGCGGTCGTGATACACCGACACGATGTTGGCACCCTGCTCCGCCACAATTTTTGCCACGACTTCGAGCTGGCCGGGGCGATCGTCGAGCTCCACGGTGATTTCGGATAACCGTCCCTGAGCGGCCAGACCGCGGCTGATGACGCGCGATAAAATCGTCACGTCGATGTTTCCGCCGGACACGACGCAGACGACTTTCCTGCCTGCGAGCGGAAGCCCTGCGTACAGCGCAGCCGCTACAGAAGCGGCTCCCGCACCCTCCGCCACAACTTTCTGGCGCTCCAGCAGCGTGAGCACGGCGGCGCTGATCTCGTCGTCTGTCACTGTCACGAAGCGGTCGACGCAGCTTTTGCATATTTCGTACGTGATCCGGCCCGGCATTTTGACCGCGATGCCGTCTGCGATGGTCGATACCGAAGGGAGCGCTTTTCGCTCGTTGTTCCGGAGCGCTTCGACCATGCTCGGAGCACCCGCAGCCTGAACGCCGTAAATTTTGCACTCCGGTCTGATGGCTTTGACGGCGCAGGCGATGCCCGAAATGAGGCCGCCTCCGCCCACGGGAACGATGATCGCATCGACCTCGTCGATTTGATCGAGAATTTCCAGTCCGATCGTCCCCTGCCCCGCGATGACATCCGGGTCGTCGAACGGATGGACAAACACATACCCCTGTTCCTCTGCAAGCTGTCTCGCCCGGGCATAGGCGTCGTCGTACACACCCGATACGAGCTCTACTTCGCCTCCGTAGTGTTTCGTCGCTTCAATTTTTGAAATCGGAGCACCGTCCGGAAGGCAGACGATCGAGCGGATGCCGTGTTCCGATGCGCCCAGCGCAACACCCTGCGCGTGGTTTCCGGCAGAACAGGCAATGACCCCTCTCTTTTTTTCCTCCGGTGTCAGCTTCGATATTTTATTGAAGGCTCCGCGTATTTTAAACGAACCGGTCCGCTGCAGGTTTTCCGCCTTGATGTACGTTTCGAAGCCGGACGAAAGGCCTGTCGCCTCGATGAGGTCCGTCTGCCGGATGACAGGCGCAAGCGCGCGCCGGGCTTCTTCAATCTGCTGTAGTGTAATCATATCCGGTGCCTCCCGCACACTCGGCTGCAGGCAGGCACCTTATTTCAATGCGAGCATCTGACCGAATTCAACCGCCTTTTCGATGGCTTCGCCGTCCGGATTCCACTGGTGGCGATAACCTTCGTCGACGACGTCAAACCCTGCGTCGGCCAGCATGCCGTTCATCACCTTGACCGCTTCGCCGCTCCAGCCGTAGCAGCCGAACGCAGCGGCTTTTTTATTTTTGAACTTGAGTCCCTTCAGGTAGTGCATCAGGCCTGCAATGGACTGCAGTGCGCTGTTGGCCATCGTCGGCGAGCCGAGGACGAGCATTTTCGACTTGAACACTTCCGTGGTGACGTCGTTCATGTCGAATTTTGCGATGTTAAACAGCTTGACCGCGACGTCGGGGTCGGCGGCTGCGATCCCCTTTGCGATGCTTTCGGCGAGCTTTCTCGTGCCGTTCCACATCGAATCGTAGACGACGGTAATCTGGTTTTCCTGGTAGTCGGCCGCCCAGAGCGCATACTTTTCGACGATCTGTTCCGGCCGGTCGCGCCACAGGACACCGTGGCTCGTGGCGATGATATCGATGGGCACGTTCAGCGCCTGGATCTCCGCCAGCTTGCGCTGCAGCTGCGTGCTGAACGGCGTCAGGATGTTCGCATAGTACTTCATCGCTTCCTCATCGAGATCGCACGCGCTCACTTCGTCGTTGAACAGCCGCTCGGTGGCGAGGTGCTGCCCGAAGGCGTCGTTGCTGAAGAGGATGTTGTCACCCGTCAGATACGTCGCCATGCTGTCCGGCCAGTGCAGCATGGTCATCTCGACAAAGATGAGCTGCTTGCCGTTGCCGATGTCGAGCGAGTCGCCCGTCTTGACCGGCTGGAAGTTCCAGTCCTCGTGGTACTGTCCGCGCAGCGATTTGACGGCGTTGGCCGTGCAGTAAACGGGGCAGTCGGGGATGTGCTTCATCAGTGCGGGAAGCGCTCCGCTGTGGTCGACTTCGCCGTGATTGCATATGACGGCATCGATGTTCTCAAACCCGATTTCCGCCTCGATATTGCGGACGTATTCGTCGGCAAACGGCGCCCAGACGGTGTCGATGAGCACGGTTTTCTCTTCCCGGACAACGTAGGCGTTGTACGTGGATCCTTTGTGCGTCGACAGTTCTTCTCCGTGAAATTTCTGCAATTCCCAGTCGGTTTTTCCGACCCAGTAGACGTTATTCTTAACGAGCTTTTTCATAGGGCTATGCTCCTTTCTTATCGGGGATCATCCATTTCTTTTATCATAGACCAACCGGCCTTCCGCGTCAAACACCGCGTGTTTGACAACAGGAGCGGATGCGATATACTTTACGGTACAGGAACAAACACCAGTCCGCCGGTGAGCAGGAAAACTGAAAGCGACAGGAGGGTTTATATGGAACAGAAGCCGAAGATTCTCATTCTCAGATGGGAAGCCGGGCATGTGCCCGAAGGATTGATGCAGCTTGAGACGATGCCGGGGAACAGCACGAATCCCGAGTCATATCCGTTTCCGGTCAAGATGGTTCACGTCAAAGGTGCCAATGTACAGACGGTGATTACAGATCCCAGCCAGGATGTTCTTGCCGACATGATCCGGATTTCGAAAGAGATGATCGAAAAAGAGGGGATCCGCGCGATTACGACGAGCTGCGGATTCAACGCCGTCTTCCAAAAGGAACTGGCCGAAGCGCTGACCGTTCCGGTGTTTACATCGGCGCTGCTGCAGGTGCCGTTCGTGCAGTCCATGATCGGCTACGAGCGGACCGTCGGCGTCATCACGGCGAACAAGGCGGCGCTCACCGAAACGCACATGCGCGCGTGCGGAATTACGGCAGACATGAATGTACACGTGATGGGGCTGGAAGATGCGCCGGAATGGAGCAAGATCTTCGACCGGCCGGACGAAGCGTTCGATATCGAAACGGTCAGCCGGGAGATCATCGGCGTCGCGACTAAAGGCGTCGAGCAGGTGCCGGACATGGGCGCCATCGTGCTGGAGTGCACCGACCTGCCGCCTTATGCCAAGCGCATCGGCGAAGCGACCGGCCTGCCGGTATTCGACTTCATTTCGATGATGGGGCATGTGGCGATCGCACTGGGGCACATCGATTTATATTAAGGCGCACCATCTGCGTATGGCCGGCACAGACTGCCGTTCAAGATGAGAGGCACGCGTCCGGTTTATACGGAACGCATGCCGGTATACAACTGATAGTACTTTCCCCTCTGGGCGATCAGATCATCGTGGTCGCCCCTTTCTATGATGCGGCCGCCCTCCAGGACGAGAATCGCCTGGGCGTTTTGAACCGTGGAGAGCCGGTGCGCGATGACAAACACCGTGCGCCCCTCCATCAGGCGGTCCATGCCCTCCTGAATTAAGCGCTCCGTCCGCGTGTCGATGCTGCTGGTCGCCTCGTCGAGGATCATCACCGGCGGATCGGCCACGGCGCACCGTGCAATCGACAAAAGCTGCCGCTGCCCCTGGGACAGCTCGCTTTCCGTTCCCGAAATCACCGTCTGATATCCATCCGGAAGCCGGGTGATGAATCCGTGCGCATTGGCGAGCTTCGCCGCCTCGATCACCTCTTCGTCGGTCGCCTCGAGCCGTCCGTAGCGGATGTTCTCCATGATGGTGCCGGTGAACAGCGTCGTATCCTGCAGCACCATGCCCAGCGAACGCCTGAGGTCGGGTTTGCGGATATCCTGCACGGGGATGCCGTCGTAGAGGATGCGCCCCTGCTGCACGTCGTAAAAGCGGTTGATCAGATTCGTAATCGTGGTTTTCCCTGCGCCGGTCGCTCCGACAAACGCGATCTTCTGACCCGGCTTTGCAAACAAATCGACATCGTGCAGCACCGGCTTATCGGTTTCGTACGCGAAGTTGACACCCTGCAGCCGGATGTCGCCGGCGAGCGGCACGAGTCGGGTCTCTCCGTTTTCGCCGGTGGTTTCCCAGGCCCAGCAGGCTCCGGAGCGTGCGGCATTCTCCCTGCAGTCTCCCTGCCCGTCGGTTTTTACAAGCCGCGCGTGGCCCAGATCTTCCTCGGGTTCTTCGTCGATGAGACGGAACACGCGACGGGCGCCGGCAAGCGCCATCACGACGGAGTTGATCTGCTGCGAGATCTGACTGACGGGGTTGGTAAAGTTCTTGGACAGCGTCAGGAAGGATGCCAACCCGCCCAGCGTCAGCGAAAAGCTCGGATTCATGGCCAGCATGCCGCCGAACACAGCGATGAGGACATACTGTATGTTCCCGAGATTCCCCATGATCGGCATCAGCACGATGCCGTATCGGTTGGCCAGATCGGTGTGTTCAAACAGCTGTTCGTTCCTATCCTCGAAGTCAGCGCGCACGGCGGACTCCCTCGAAAACACCTGGATGACCTTCTGGCCGTCGATCATCTCTTCGACGTATCCGTTCAGATCGCCGAGCACCTTTTGCCTCTTCGAAAAATAGTTCGCCGACTTGCCGCCGATGCGTGCAGTCACGAAAAACATCACCGCGACCACCGCAAACACGACCAGCGTCAGCAGCGCGCTGAGCGACAGCATGGCGGTCAGCACAAATACGATGGTCAGCAGCGACGAAAACACGTGCGGGATGCTCTGCGAGAGCATCTGGCGCATGGCGTCCGCATCGTTTGTGTACCGGCTCATCAATTCGCCGGTCGCATGCGTATCGAAATAGCGCAGCGGGAGGCGCTGCATGGAGAAAAACATCCGGTTGCGGATATCCCGCAGCACACCGTGAGAAATGGACACCATCATCTGCTGATACAGGAACGACGATGCGACACCGCCGATATACAGAAGGCCCATCGCGCCGATGGCGGATGCGAGCCCGGACAGATCCCGCGAACCCGCCAATAAAATCGGAACGATGTGCTCGTCGATGAGGACGCGTAAAAACAGCGCCGAAGCAACGCTCACAAGCGCGCTCACCACGATGCAGCCCATCGCCAGCACCAGCCGGCCCAGGTACCCGTCTCCGATGTGCGCAAAGACGCGCCGCAGCGTCCGGAGAGACTCCTTATCCATCCGGATGCGGCCCTGTGCAGCCGGGTTATGCCGTCCGCCGCCTCTACCCATTGACATCGAAGTCACCTCCCTTCGTCTGCGATTCGAACACTTCCCGATAAATAGCATTCGTAGCGAGCAGCTCGTCGTGCGTGCCCGTTCCGTCGATCCTTCCGTCGTCTAAGACGATGATCCGGTCGGCATCGCGGATGGACGAAATGCGCTGGGCGATGATGAGCTTCGTCGTCCCCGGCATCTCGCGGCGCAGCGCTTCGCGGATTTCGGCTTCCGTCGCCGTGTCCACAGCGCTCGTCGCGTCGTCGAGGATCAATATCTTCGGGCGCTTCAGGAGTGCGCGCGCGAGGCAGAGCCGCTGCCTCTGTCCCCCGGATACGTTTGTGCCGCCCTGTTCGATGTGCGAATCGTATCCGAGTTCGAGTCGATCGATAAACTCATCCGCCTGTGCCAGCCCGGCAGCCCACTCAAGCTCGCTGTCGCTGGCATCGGCATTCCCCCAGCGAAGATTTTCGGCGATGGTGCCTGTAAACAGCGTGTTGCGCTGCAGCACGATGGCGACGCTGTCGCGCAGCACCGTCAGATCGTACTCGCGCACATCCCGTCCGCCGACGAGCACGGCGCCTTTCGTCACGTCGTAGAGTCTTGGGATCAGCTGGACGAGCGACGTCTTGCCGCTTCCGGTTCCGCCGATGATGCCGATCGTCTCGCCGGACGCGATCGACAGATCGGTGTCGAACATGCAGGGGGAACTGGCATCTCCTGTATAGCTGAATAAAACATTTTGGAAGCGGATGGAGCCGTCAGCCACTTCCGTCACGCCGTCGGCCGGTCCGGTGATGGTCGGCACTTCGTCGAGTACTTCGACGATCCGGCTGGCCGCCGCACGCGAGATCGAGATCATGACCAGCACCATGGACAGCATCATCAGACTCATCAGAATTTGCATGGTATAGGTGATCATGCTCATCAGCTGACCGGTCGTCATGTCGCCTGCGATGATCATATTGGCACCGAGCCAGGAAATGAGCAGCATGCACGCATAGGTGCTTGCCTGCATCAACGGCATCGTTCCAGCCATGTAGCGGTCCGCTTTTACAAAAAAGCGATACAGCGCGTTCGATATATCGCTGAATTTTTCTACTTCGTGGTCTTCCCGCACAAAGCTCTTGACGACGCGGATGCCCCGCAGGTTTTCCTGCACGACGAGGTTCAGGTTGTCGTAGGTCTTGAACACTCGCTCAAAGATCGGATACGAGCGGAACATGATCCAGGCAAGTCCTCCGGCGAGAAACGGAACGACGCCGATGTACACAAGCGCAAGCCGGCTGTTGATTCGAAACGCCATGATCATGGCAAATAAAAACATCGCCGGGCTCCTCGCCCCCATGCGGATGAACATCATAAATGCCTGCTGAACGTTGGTGACATCCGTTGTCAGACGAGTGATCAAACTCGATGCGGACAGCCGGTCCAGGTTCGAAAATGAAAAGTTCTGAATGTTGTGAAACAGATCGAGGCGCAGGTTTTTAGCAAATCCGGCAGACGCCCTGGCAGACGCCCTGGCAGCAAGCACGCCAAACAGCAGCGAGCACAGTGCAAGAGCGACGAGCAGAATGCCTCTTCGAACGATGTGGTCCATATTTCCGACTTCGACACCCCGGTCGATCAGGTCGGCCATGATCATCGGAACGGTCACTTCCAGCAGAACTTCCATCGTCACAAAAAAAGGAGACAGCAGCGTATCCTTTTTATATTCCCGGACGGAAGCGATTAGTTTTTTTAGCATAGGCGGTTGCGAGCCTTTCTTCTAATATGATATAAGTTAAATTGTGTTACCATCTTATAGCGCATGCGCTGATTTTGCAAGCGCCTGCGGGAGAGCGAGATTTATGTCTACACTGGATTTAATGGCCACGGCTACGTTCGGCCTCGAGGCAGTCGTCAAAAGGGAAATCGAAGCGCTCGGATATCCGATCGTCGACTCGCGCGACGCCAGGATTACCTATGCGGCCGATGAGCGCGGTATCGTGCGTTCCAATCTGTGGCTTCGAAGCGCCGACCGCGTATACGTCCGGCTGGCGGAATTCGACGCCCTCTCGTTTGAGGACCTGTTTCAGAACTGCACCGCCATCCCCTGGGAAAAGTGGATCCCGCAGGACGGCCGGTTTCCAGTCGCAGGCACCTCGGTCAAATCCGGACTGCACAGCGTACCGGATTGCCAGGCCATCATCAAAAAGGCCATCGTAACGCGTCTGCAGCACACGTACGACCGCGAGTGGTTTCCCGAAACAGGCGCTCAGTATCCCGTGCGGTTTACCATACTGAAGGATCGCGTGACGGTGATGCTCGACACGAGCGGCGAAG
Organism: Clostridiales bacterium; assembly: GCA_012841925.1. Classification (GTDB taxonomy): domain Bacteria; phylum Bacillota; class Clostridia; order Peptostreptococcales; family Anaerovoracaceae; genus UBA10908. The sequence continues at coordinate 20,199 of DUTT01000087.1, forward strand.
GCTTGCACAAGCGCGGGTATCGCGTCAGCGATGTCGAAGCGCCCATGAAGGAGACGCTGGCTGCGGCGCTGATCGGGCTGTCGTTTTACCGGGCGGACCGTCTGATGACCGATCCGATGTGCGGTTCGGGCACGCTTGCGATCGAGGCGGCCATGCTCGGCCGCAACATCGCGCCGGGTCTGTCGCGCGCGTTCGTGTCGCAGGAGTGGGCGGCGATCCCGCAGGAGCTGTGGGCGCAGGAGAAGCGCGCCGCGTACGAAGCGATCGACCACGATGCGCCGGTCCGGATCCACGCATCGGACCGCGACCGGAAGGCGGTGGAGGCGGCGAAGGCGAATGCGGCCGAAGCCGGCGTCGAAGACTGCATCGACTTTCGGGTCGCACCGGTGAGCGACCTCGCCGAAAAAGAGCCGTACGGGATGATCATCACCAACCCGCCGTATGCCCAGCGCATCGGAACGCAGAAACACTTAAACGGGATCTACCGGGATCTGGCCGCGTTCATGGCGACCCGGCCTACGTGGTCGCTGTTTCTGCTGACGGCTGACCCGTCGTTTGAAGGCCGTTTCGGCCGGCCGGCCGACCGCAAGCGCAAGCTGTACAACGGCCGCCTTCAGGTATGCTATTATCAATACCACGGACAGCGTCCGCCCGTCCGCGCGTAAGCGCCTAAGCGTATAATGGCCTGAACCCATTTGAAAGCAGGACCTGGTCGGTCCTGCTCTTTTTATGCCGCCTGGCTCAGGCTATTTTTTCTTCGTGTTTTTTGTGCTCTTCTTGACGCCTGCGAAATACTCGTCGAGAAGCTTTTCCGCAATGAAGCGCTCGGCATTCGACCGCATGATCAGCGTCGTAATCAGCATCATCAGCTCGGATGTGTCGTCATCGGCCGCTTCGCGCTTCGTCAGATGCCGCTTGATTTCCCGGATCTGAGCGTCCATGCGCTCCGGAAGGTCGGCTTCGGCGCGATGGATGATGTCCGTTATTTCCGCATACATGCTCGACAGGTCGATGGGCTCATCCCATTCGGACGTGTAGTTGTCGAGCACAGGCTTCATCAGCCGCTGGATCTCCTCCATGCTGAAACACCCTTTGAGGTAAAACACGATGGTCATCAGGATGAGGTGGTTTTTTGTATAGTGCTTACCTGCAGGCCGCGGTATCATCTTGTATTTCGTATAGTTGCTGACCATGGACTTCGTAACCGGTCCGCTTTCGCCATCCCCGTACAGACGCAGTTCCTTGTTGAGGCATTTGACCATCTGATCGATGTACAGGTCGATGTCCGGATACCCGTCCACATCGACGATGCCGCTTTCCATGTAGTCATGTGCGAGAATTTTTACATATTCTTCGTAGCGCATGCCCTTCAACCTCCCCTTCTCACATCGTGCCGTACCATTGATTATAGGATAATGTTTACCTCATGTCAACGACAAAGCTTATGTGCGGCAGGTTTCCCGAACCGACTGTCCGAAGCTCGTTACAGAGCGAGAAGATCGGCTTCGTATTCCGGCGAAAAGGTCGTTACGCCGACGCGATGAACGCGCCCCGTCATGTAGACCGACTCGCCCGGAAGAATCTCGATTTCGATCGTACCGCCCGGCATGTGCACCGTCACGCGATCGTCGACAAGACCGAGTCTGTGTGCCGCCCCGGCCGTCGCACAGCTGCTCGTGCCGGAGGCCAGCGTGTAGCCGGCGCCTCGCTCGTAGATTTCGATCTGGATGTTTTGGCGGTCCAGCACTTTGAGGAGCTGCATGTTGATGCGGTTGGGAAAGTGTTCGGAATTCTCCACCAGCGGCCCCAGTTCGCAGGCGTGTTGCTTATCGATCTCGTCCATGGGAATGACGCAGTGCGGGTTACCGATGGAAACGCAGGTGGCCCGATAGATGTTCCCGCCGAACTCCATCGGCTCGTCGACGACGATACGGTCTGCTCCGGCTACCGGAATTTTTGAACTTTGAAATGTCAGCGTTCCCATGAACACCTTCATCACGTCGCCCGACTCGTTTAAAAATTCCACATCCACATCGCCGCCGATCGTCGACAGTGTAAACTGCCGGTCGAAAACATAGCCTGCATCTTTTAAATATTTCGAAAAGATGCGCACGCCGCTTCCGCTTTTTTCCGCCTCGCTGCCGTCGGGATTGTAGATGCGCACCGAAGGCGTTCCGTCCCGAAAGACCGGACCGCACAAAATACCGTCGGACCCGACGCCGAAGTGTCGGTCGCAGATAAGGCGGATGCGTTCTTCGTTCAACTCCATGGCGTTTGTCTTCGGATCGTACACGAGGTAATCGTTTCCAAGCGCATGATACTTATGAACTTCCATTTCCTTCTCCTTCCGGTCCGTTGACCGTTCGTTCTCTAGCTTCGTCCTCTATGACGGATATAAACACATCGAGCAGGTTGGGGTCGAACTGACCGCCCCGGCTTTTCTCGAGTTCGCGTATCGCCGATTCGCTGTCCAGCGCACTGCGGTACGGCCGGTCCGTCGTCATGACGTCGTAGGCGTTGGCGATGGTGAGCATTCTGGAGGGCAGCGGAATCGCTTCGCCCTGCAGGCCGTGAGGATAGCCGTTTCCGTTCCACCATTCGTTCTGGTGCAGGATATGTTCGGCGATGCTGTACAGAATCTGCGATGAGATCGCAATGCGAAAGCCCATTTCCGGATACGAGCGGATCTGCAGGCTTTCGTCTTCGGCCGAATGCTGGCTGCGTGCCGCTGCCGCCTCACCGATGACGATTTTCCCGATGTCGTGCATGCGCGAGAGCATCCGGAGATTTTCCATTTCCGCACCTGAGAGCCCGAGCCGATCGCCCATCGCGCTCAGATGCTTCCACAGACGCAAACCGTGCTGCTTTGCAACCGGATCTTTTTCTTCCAGATATTTTTCCAGGTTTTCGACCACTCCGTTGCTTTGGCTGATGGACGACATGAGTTTCTGTTCGTACATCATGCGCTCGGCGTCACCCAAAGCTTTTCGAATCGAATCCCGACGCTTTTCTTTTGTGCCATACCCCAGCGACAGGTGGACCGGCAAAAGTCCGACGCAGTGCTGCTCGCAGGCGTCGAGTATGCTCCGGTGGATTCTGGCCGCCTCCTCTTTCGATGTTTTCGGCATCACGACCACGTATTCGTCACCCCCCTGGCGGGCGATGATGTCTTCCGGCCGGCAGTATTGCTGAAGGAGTCTCGCTATGCCCTGCAACAGGAGGTCTCCCGCTGCATGGCCCAGCACATCGTTGACCAGCTTCAATCCGTTTACATCGCCGAGAAGCACGGATGTGGGCACCTGATTCTTCACCTCGATGTTCTCGATAACGCCGTCCAGATACGTGCGGTTGTACAGCCCCGTCAGCTTATCGTGATACGTCAGATACTCGATTTTTTCGTCCCGCTCTTTTATTTCTGCGATGTCTTTGCGAAGCTGGTGGTTTTTCTTCAAAAGCAATCCGATGAACACGGCAGTCGAGCCGATGCTCACAACTGCAAGCGCATAGATTTCCTTCCGGTATGCCTCAAAGATCATCGAGGCCGTCACCTGCCGATCCACGCGGGAATCCGCATTGGCGACCAGCACTTGTTTTCCTCTAATGAGTTCAATCGTAGATGAAACAAACGGCGATTCCGAAGATGCAGCCAGAGCCGTTGCAAAACAAGTAGCGCATCCGACGGCGCACACGAGCACCGCCAGGGATGCAATCAGCCTCCGTATCCGTGCTGTTCGGGCGCGTGCTCTCATCCCCATCCTTGCTGTCGTACAATCTGACGATACGGTAAAAAAAGGTGCAACGCGATCGTATCTCATTGCACCTTTGGTGGAGAATAGGGGGATCGAACCCCTGACCTCATGATTGCGAACCATGCGCTCTCCCAGCTGAGCTAATTCCCCACACCGGAGGGATTTCCGGTCCCAATTACGAATGATACAACATTTTCCTGACATCTGCAAGCAGGGAATCTACATTTTCTTCCTTCGTCGCCCACGATGTGCAGAACCGTACGGCGCTGTGCGTTTCGTCGATTCGCTTCTGATATTCGTACCCGTATTTTTCGCCGATTTTAGCAAGAACCGCATCGGGCAGAATCGGGAACTGCTGGTTCGTCGGATTTTCTGCGAGGAATCCGATATCCATAGCCTCGAATCCCTCCTTGATTTTCAGGGCCATGGCGATCGCGTGGCGCGACAGCTCCATGTATAAATCGTCGGTAAACAGACCGATAAACTGCAGCGCGAGCAGGCGCCCTTTTGCGAGCATGCCTCCGTTTTGCTTGATGATATATCTGAAGTCTTCTTTGAGCGCTTCGTTTCGGATCACAACAGCTTCCCCAAACAGTGCCCCCTGCTTCGTACCCCCGATGTAAAACACATCGCACACTTCGGCGATGAACGGCAGATCGAGATCGTTTCCGGGCGACGCCAGGCCGTAACCGAGCCGTGCTCCGTCGAGAAACAGAAACAGACCGAACTCGTCGCAGGCGGCGCGGATCTCAGTCAGTTCGCGGCGGGTATAGATCGTCCCAAGCTCCGTCGGGTTGGACACATAGACCATTTTCGGCTGCACGATGTGCTCAAACGAACTGTCGTTTCTGTGGTCGATGCAGTATTTCCGGACCTGATCGGCCGTAATTTTACCGTCGGCGGTCGGCAGGGCCAGCACTTTGTGCCCGCCCGCCTCAATGGCGCCCGTCTCGTGGCAGTTGATGTGACCGGTCTCCGCCGAAAGCACGCCCTGATGCGTCCGGAGTGCGGCGGAGATGACCGTCATGTTCGCCTGCGTGCCGCCGACGAGGATGTGTACATCGACATCGTTGTTATCGCATGCTTTGCGAATGAGCTGCCTCGCCTGCTCCGTGTACGCATCTTCGCTGTACCCTTCGTGCTGCTCCATATTCGTGTCGTTCATCAGCTTGATGATGGATGGATGCGCGCCTTCGTTGTAGTCGCAGTAGAACATAATCATTTTGCGGGTTTCCTTTCTGCATGCCGACCCCAGTGAGTCAGATAGGTGAGGATGGTCTCCACAGCACCCTGGACGCCGACTTTATCCGTAAAGAGACACAGGTGATAGTTTTCTACGCGCCCCCAGTTGCGGCCCGTATAGTGTTCGTAGTACTTCCGTCGCTGCTTATCCGCTTCCCGGATGTACTTTTCGATGGCTTCGTCGCTTCCGTCCGCCCCTTCGCGGCCCATGTCGCGATGCCTGCGGATGCGGAATTCCATGCTGGCTGTCACGAAAATATCTGCGCTGTCCTGATCGCGCAGCACGTAGTCCGAACAGCGCCCGACGATGACGCAGGGCCCTTTTTCCGCCAGCATCCGGATCACTTTGGACTGTTCGAGAAAAATCGTATCGGACAGCGTCGGCTGATAAAACGCAGACAGCGCCGCCCGGCTGAGCGAAGAGCCGAGCAAGCCCGGCGTCTTTTCTTCGTTGGCCTCCAGGAACACTTCCGCCAGTCCGCTTTCCTCAGACGCCAGCTTCAGCAGCTCTTTGTCGTAAAAGGGAATATCCAGCCGCCTGGCGAGTTCCACTCCGATTTCCCGACCGCCGCTTCCAAATTCGCGGCCGATGGTGATGACTCTTTTATTCATGGATCCCTCCTGTAACTATATCGCAGAACACACCTATAGTATACTCTGTTTGACTGCAAAAAGAAACGCTGGTTGCCCGTCCGCAGCCGCCACGCTATAATAGCGTTGCATGTGCGAAAAAAAGGAGGGCCGACCTTGAACGGATACGATTTCGATAAAACCATCTACGACGGCGACAGCACGGTCGACTTCTATCTCTATTCTATCCGCCGCCACCCGGGCGTGCTGCGGGCGCTTCCCCGGACAGCCGCCGCCGGACTGGCGTACATCCTGGGCCTGCGTCGAAAAACCGCCTTTAAGCAGACATTCTACCGATTTCTCCGCTATATCCCCGACATCGATGACGCCGTCGCCGACTTCTGGGATGCGCACCGCCACAAGATCAAAGACTGCTACCTGGAGCGAAAAAGGCCGGACGATATCATCATTTCCGCATCGCCCGAATTTCTGCTCGCACCGGTGTGCAGGGATGCCGTGCTGATCGCCTCGCGCGTCCACCCCAAAACAGGCCTTTACACCGGCGAGAACTGCTTCGGGCCCGAAAAAGTCGTCCGCCTGATGGAGCAGTGCCCCGGGTGCACGTTCGAAGAGTTCTATTCGGACTCCCTGTCCGACACGCCGCTTGCGGATCTTGCCGAACGAGCCTATCTCGTAACCGGAACCGCCTGCCGCCTCTGGCCCCGTTAACCGTACAGGGTCACGTAGAACTGTACGCGGCCGTTTTCGTCGAAGTAGTACCAGTCGGCAATATCGTCGTACGAATAGTCGTCGGCGGAATCTATATCCTCGATCACCACGTCTCTAAAAAACAGTTCTTCGATCTCCGGCGGCTCGTACCCCATGTGGACCAGAAAATCGTCCGCACTCATCGCCTCGCCCGCAACCGAATCGTAGTAGTATTTATACAGCCACCGGTTGACACCGGAACCCCAGGCGGAAGCCTCCGTGTTGAAAATGCAGATCTGATACACATGCCCGAACTTCATGACCGCAAAGTCGACGGTATGCCACGGGTAGCCGCCCCACGACCCGTAGCTTTCCAGATCGACCGCTGTCGCCGTAAGCTCCAGGTTGCAGTCTTCCTGAATTCGGCTGTTGATCGCAGCCGCTCCGGGGAGGTCGCTTTTCATCCTGGGGATCCGGACGTCGAACAGGAAGGTTTCGGGGAGGTTGATAAATTCTTCGCGCCAGATCTCCGTAATCTCGTCGTAGACAGGTTTCTGATACGTGCTGTCGTTTTTAAAATAATCCATGTCGGGCGCCGTGCCTGTGTCCACAAGCTCGATCTCGCAGCGCAGCGTCTGCCTGATATCGTACATGTCGGAATGGATCCAGGACTCGTCCTGCGCGACCCGGACGCTCCGCAGCAGTCCGTCTTCGTTGATGCTGTACGATATGCTGTAGGCATCCACCGCATATCCGTTGTATTCGCTTCCGGCCGCCGCCGCCTCGAACCAGGCCTCGTTTGGCGTCAGCTCGTACACTGTGTAGCCGTCCTGCTCATCCGCTTCGATGGCCTCGATCAGCGGCTCGCTCTCCAGCCGGAACAGCCAGTCGGCTTCTTCGGGCAGGGAATCGTACCCGCTCTCCGCAGCCGCCTCCTGCCACGTATGCGTTCCGTTCGGCCGGGAAATGTAATAGAACTTCGTATGGATATCGTTGTGCTGCTTAAAGCCTTCGGGAGTGTCGGCAAGCGACTGCCTGCGAATCTGTATAAATTCGTAATCGCTTCCCGTCTTCTTAAAATAAATGATATCGCTCGTCGTCTCTTCTTGTTCGACATCCTGCCCGCCCGAAGCGTGGACGTAGGTTTGCGTCCGCTCCGTTTCGATGCGGAGCTCGCCCGTCCCAAGCCTGGAAAACGCCTGTTGTGCCTCTTGAATCTGCGCCCTCAACGCGGAGAGGTCGCCTTCAGCGCCGCCGGCAGGGCCCCCTTTCGCACCGCATGACGTCAGTGCGAGCATCGAAACGACGATCAGAGCGATAATTCTTTTCATTGCAGCGTTTCCTTTCGTTCAGCGATTCGTTCTCATATAGCATAAAACAATACGTTTTGCCTTGCAACTATAAAAAGACAGCCGGCGTGCGAACAACCGGCTGTCTCGAAACACGTATTATACAATTTCTGCGCTTTATCTCGCCGTATCTTCGATCGCATCCTCCGGAATGCTTCTCCTACATACCGCGATTCATGCCCGTTACCCCGGTCCTGCAGACCTCTACGAGCTCGTATTCGCTCATCAGGTCCATAAACCCGTCCAGCTTGGACGGTTCGCCGGTCAGTTCGATGATCATGCTGCTCCTGGAAAGGTCGATGATTTTCGCACGGTACACTTCGGCAATTTCCACCAGGGAGGACCGGGCGTCTTTGTCGACGATCACTTTCAGCAACAGAAGCTCGCGGTACAGCCCGCCGGTGCTGTCCATCACGTGGACCTCGCGCACGGGCTCGAGTTTTTCGATGTGCGCCACGATCTGATCGAGGACATCCGGATCCGTGTCGGTCACGACGAGCGTAATCAGCGTGACCCCGGGCATGTGCGTCTCCGATGCCGTGATGGTTTCGATGTTGTAATTTCGCCGTCCGACGAGGCTGGAAATCCTCGCCAGCGTGTTCGGTTTATTGTCGACCAGTATGCTGATCACTTTTCTCGAATTTTGTATCGTATCCATCGCATTACTCCGTTATCATATCTTCGACTGTGCCGCCGCCGGGAATCATGGGCAGCACCCGAATATGCCGGTCGATGGCGCAGTCGATCCACACCGGCCCTTCTTCTTCGAGCGCTTTGCGGTAACACGCTTCGAACTCTTCGAGCGTGGATGCTGCGTACCCCTTAACGCCCAGCGCCTCTGCGAGTTTCGGAAAGTCCGTCAGCCGCTCCGGCTCGGTCGCAGAATAGCGGCCGCCGTAAAACTGCGTCTGCCACTGATACACCATGCCGAGCACGCGGTTGTTGAACAAAACAGTGATGATGGGCAGCTTGTACTTTGCCGCCGTGCACCCTTCGTTGAAGTTCATGTGGAAGGACCCGTCCCCCGTCAGGTGGACGACTCGCTTTCCCGGATTGGCGAGCTTGGCGCCGATCGCAGCCCCGTATCCGAAACCCATCGTGCCTAGACCGCCGCTGGTGATAAAGTGCTTCGGCTCGTTGTGGTGCACGTGCTGCGCCGCCCACATCTGGTGCTGGCCCACATCGGTGACGTAGATCGCATCCGGCCCCGAAAGCTCGGAAATCTTTGCGATGAGCGAACAGGGATCCAGTCCGTCGCCCTCCGGGCAGTCCCGGCTGCACACAGCTTTCCAATCGGCGAGCTTCGCCATCCAGACCGGATGCGACGCCTCGGCGACGCCTTCGTGCAGCATCTCCATCGCCTGCAGGATATCGCAGCGGATCGCCATGTCGACTTTAACATTTTTGTTCAGCTCGCTGCGGTCCGCGTCGATGTGTACGATCTTCGCTTTGGGGGCAAACTTCTTGGGACTGAGCGCCACGCGGTCCGGGAAGCGGACGCCGACGGCCAGCAGCAGATCGCACTCGTCAGCTGCCCGGTTCGCGGCGACCGTGCCGTGCATGCCGACCATGCCCAGGTTCAGCGGGTCGTCGTGCGGCATCACCCCGGCGCCCATCATGGAGTGGCACACGGGGATATCCGCTTTGGCGGCGATGCGCCGGATCCAGTCCGTGGCATCGGAGGCGATGACCCCGCCTCCGCAGTAGAACAGCGGGCGCTGCGCTTCGTTGATCAGCGCAGCCACTTTTTCCGCCTCCGAAGCATCGATGCACAGAGGCGCAGGCAGATCCATGGGCTTTCTCGGTTCGTATTCGACTTTTGCGATCGTCGCATCCTTTGTGATATCGACGAGCACCGGACCCTTTCGTCCGGAATGGGCGATGCGGAACGCATCGCGGATCACATCGGAGATCTCCGACGCGTCGCTCACCTGAAAGTTGTGCTTGGTGATGGGCATGGTGATGCCGGTGATGTAGATTTCCTGAAACGCATCCCGGCCGATGAGGTGCGAAGCCACGTTGGCCGTAATCGCCACAAGCGGCGTGCTGTCCATCCAGGCCGTCGCGATGCCGGTGACCAGGTTCGTCGCACCCGGTCCGCTCGTCGCAATCACGACGCCGGTCTTCCCGCCGGATCGCGCATAGCCGTCGGCCGCATGGCTGGCTCCCTGCTCGTGCGCCGTCATGACATTGTTGATCCGGTCGCTGTACTCGTACAGCGCATCGTACAAATCCAGCGCTGCTCCGCCCGGATAGCCGAACACCGTGTCGACGCCGTGCGCAAGCAGCTCTTCCATGACGATCTGTGCTCCTGATAATAACATGTGATCCCTCCCTTGCCTGTAACGAAACACCCCTGCAGCGCCTGCTGCAGGGGTGTTGTAACATACTCTACACGCGTACCCGTATCAGCATAACGCAAGGCTGGCATTGCTAATGTTCGCAATGCCGATTGTAATGCTGATCATGTCGATTGCCCGACCGTACATCGTGACCGTTTCCTTTCGTTGGTATGCAGACAGTATAGCCCTGTCATTTCGCCTCTGTCAAGCCCCAATCCCGGCTCACTCGCGGTTTTGCTTTAACAGATCGCGGATTTCCTCGAGAAGGACGATGTCCGGTGCGGGTTCGGGCTCGGGTTCCGGCTCTTCCGCTTCCTTTTTTTTGTGGAACGTCAGCACCTTGACCAGCATAAAGATCGAGAATGCGATGATCACAAAATCCACGATGGACTGAAGAAGCGCGCCGTACATGATGGCAGCTTCCGCCACGTCTTCCGTGCCGGGCGTGATGACGTACTTCAAATCCGAAAAATTGACCTTTCCCAAAAGGATGCCGATGGCCGGCATAATCAGGTCGTTGACAAACGACGTTACAATCTTGCCGAATGCACCGCCGATGATTACGGCGACCGCCAGATCGAGCACATTCCCCTTGACTGCAAACTCTTTAAATTCTTTCCACATGACTTCTCGTTCCCTTTCCCTTTCTTATCTCTTTGTCTCGCTCACCGGCGCAAAATAAAAGCGGACGGCTTCTTCGCCGAGCGACTTTTGAACCGTGCGCACCGCGGACGCGATGTCCGGTTTCCGGTTTTGCATGTTGTGACAGTCCGATCCGATGCGGTGCACGCGCCCGCTCTTCATCCAGCGGAACGCTTTCCGCTTCGAGCGCATGCCTTCGAACGCAGCCGTGTTCAGCTGGACGAGCAGGCCGTCGGCGATGAGCCGGTCGAACGCCTGAGAATCGGTAATCGCGTCCATGCAGCGGTCGACGTGGGCGATCAGCGGGGTCACCGACTTGCGGTACATCAGCTTCTCGAGCGTGTCGTACACGCGCGTCTCCCACGGAGTCTCCGGCATTTCCACCATCAGGATGTTCGACGAGCCGATGCAGAGCGCGCGGAGCTCCTCTGCGTCAAGCTGCCACAGCTGATCGAAATAGTACACTTCGGCACCTGCGACGCACGACGGAAGCTCTGCTCCCTCAGCCGTCCTGCTTTCGATCGCGTACGCAAGCTGCTCCTGCGCCTTCCTGCGCCGCTTCAGAAACCGGGCCGGCGATTCAGCCTGCGCATAAAAATGAGGTGTCATAACGACTTCGGACACCTGCTGATCCGCAAGCGCTTCGAGCATGTTCAGCGACTCCTCCGCATCCCGGCTCCCGTCGTCCATGCCCGGCAGGATGTGCGTATGCCAGTCAGTCACGGCGATCGTCCATGTACTCGCGCGAATAGTAACTCTTGTACCGTCCGTACCGGTAGCTGCGCTTCGTCTGGAACATCTTGTCGTTGAGCACCGTGCCGATCAGCCTGGCGTTCACAAACTGCAGGCTGTTGACGGCGTATAAAAGCTCATCTCGCCTGCTGATGTTTTCGCGCGTCACGAGGATGAGTCCGTCGATGAGCCGCGACAGCACGACGGCATCCGTCACGACGTTGACCGGCGGCGTATCGATCAGCACGTAATCGTAGCGCTCTTTCAGCTCTTCGATCAGCGCTTCCATATTCTTTGAACCGAGCAGCTCCGCCGGATTCGGCGGGATATCGCCGCTGTAGATGATGTCCAGCTTGTCGTATTTGCTGGGCTGGATCACCTCGTCCAGTTCGACGAAACGCGCCAGCACTTCGGCCAGTCCCGGCCCGGGTTCCACGTCCGTAATCCGCTGCAGATTCGGTCTGCGCAGGTCGCAGTCCAAAAGGATGACTTTGTTTCCGATTTCCGCAAACGTAATCGCCAGGTTGATGATCGTCGAGCTCTTGCCCTCTCCCGGCACCGCGCTTGTAACACCGATGACTTTTCCCTCGTTGCCGGCGATGGAAAACATCACGTTCGTGCGGAGAGCTTTATACGCTTCCCTCACGTGAAACGGCGTGGAGTCGCTCAGCAGAATGCCCTCGGACAGCCGTCCGGCCCTGCGCGCGTGCTTTTTCGATGTCCGGGACATCGACTTCTGTTTAATGCTCATGCTGCCTCCTGTACGCGGAGTAGCCGCCGTACCCCGTTTCCTTTCCGTTCGACGGCCCGATGGTCGGAATGACGCCGAGCACCGGAATGTCCAGCAGCCCCGCGATGTCCTCTTCCGAGCGAATCGTTACATCCAGCATGTCGAGCAGCAGCGCAAGCAGCACGCTCAGGATCAGCCCGAGCAAAAATCCGATGGCCGTGTTCAGCTTGACGTTGGGCGTGGACGGATTGATCGGCAGCGTCGCATAGTCGATGACCTTGACCGATGTCGCTTCTACGAAGTCCATGATTTCGCCCGGCGCATCGCGAGCGATCTGATCGGCTAACAGCCGGGCGTTTTCGGGCACGTCGGACGTAACGGTAACGTAGAAGATCTCTGTATTTTTGACCGGCTGAGTCGACACCATGTCGCGCAGCTGTTCCACCGAGACGACCGAACCGGTGCTGTCGGCTACTTTCTTCAAGACCGTGTCGCTCTTGACGATTTCCATGTACGTGTTGACGAGCCGCTCCGACGCGTTCAGATCGCCGATGCTCGTCGTGTCCGACTGGCCGATTCTGGAGTTGTTGACAAACAGCTTGACGCTCGCTTCGTAGTACGGCGTCAGCACAAACTGGCTGACCGTAAATGCGAGCAGTCCGCACGCAAGCGTCAGGCCGATGATCATCCGGATGCGCGACAGGACGATGTCGATCAGCTCCTGGATCGTGTATCCGTCGTCGACAGCGATCAGGTCCCCGTATTTATTATATCTGTTGGTTTCGATGTCTGCCATGCACGATACTCC
>DUTT01000088.1 GCA_012841925.1 Clostridiales bacterium
CGGGTCGTTTGCGGACGTGCGCGACACCACTCTGCCGGATGTTGGATAACATGGTGTCGAATTTGACACCACCTTGAGCTGGATTTGCAAGGCTGGTGTCGCGACGGGTCGTTTGCGGACGTGCGCGACACCACTCTGCCGGATGTTGGATAACATGGTGTCGAATTTGACACCACCTTGAACTGGATTTGCAAGGCTGGTGTCGCGACGGGTCGTTTGCGGACATGCGCGACACCACTCTGCCGGATGTTAGATAACATGGTGTCAAATGTGACACCACCTAGAGCTGGATTTGCAAGGCTGGTGTCGCGACGGGTCATTTGCGGACATGCGCGACACCACTCTGCCGGATGCAGGTTGTCGCCTGAGGGAATTTCGCAATAAAAGGACAAAATTCGCGATAATGAGTGTATGCAGTCTGGATTCGGACGAGATACTGAACATATTTGCGAAATGTGTCTAGTAAATCGATGCAATTGCCATATATTGTAAAACAAATCACTCAAGAGCGACTTTTTTGTCATTTTTCGGCCAAAACACAAAATCAGCAATCCGCGGCCATCCATCGCCAAGTTCCCACGTTAGTTTTTGCACAATTCTGCTTCAGCTTTCGCGCGCGGCGCAGGCAGCATGTAAAAAGCACCGGGCTCTCGGCGGCTTTTTTGATTTAATAGAAACATTCTTAAATTTTTCGGTTTGGGGTGCGTAGTTTTGACTTTTTTTGTACCTATATGAGTAGACGGGTTTTTATGAGAGCTATTTTTGAAGAAATGGGTGTTCAAAATGTATGACACGGCAGAACGGGTAAGGCAGGTGCGGCTGCGCGCCGGACAGTTGCAGCGACAAATGGGAAACCGGTTGCTCGGTGGGCTTGGCCCGCTGTGTGCCATGCTGGTGCTTTCTCTAATTGGAGCGATTGGCACTATAGCAGGGGGTAGGCACGGCGGTACGGTGCCAGGCTTATACGGTGCGATGCTGCTGTGTGGGGATGCAGGCGGCTATGTGTTTGCCGCTGTGCTTTCCTTTGCCGCAGCGGTGATCATCACAGTACTGTGCATATGGTATAGGGCAAAGTCTGAAAAACACAATAAAAGCGATAAAGAGGGGAGTCAAGAAAAATGAAAAAGCGAACGATAAGCATTATACTGACAATGTGCATGGTAATCGCGCTGCTGCCGGTTACTGCGTTGGCGGAGGGTATAGATATTGAGTCAATGGTTCAATCATATACACACCGGTATGCATGTACCGGCGATCCGATCGTCTTCGATATAGATTGGAGGGGTGGCGCTAACCTCGCTGAGGGCACCGACTACACAATAAGCTATACGGATGAAGACGGTAACGCATTGGGTGGCGCACCGATTGAGATTGGCGATTATAAGGTTATCGTCAGGGGCATCGGATCTTATAGTGGTAATCACGAGTACGATATTAACATTTATAGCCTGTTTGACTTAACGAATGCTATTATATATTTTTGGCCCGTGTACCCTTACACGGGCTCCTCTGTCGTATTAGATATCGAAGCGGTTAAGATCGACGACGTTACCCTAACGCAAGACACCGATTATACGATAAGCTATACGGATGAAGACGGTAACGCATTGAGTGGCGCACCGATTGAGATTGGCGAATATTATGCGGTTTTCACCGGTAAAGACAGTTATAGCGGCGAAAAGCGGGAGCCCTTTTCTATTAGGGCGGCCAACAACCTAATGTTTGCTGAGGTTTCCATGGACTGGTTTTATGCATATACGGGAACTCCTGTTGTTATAACCGGTCTTGCGGTAACGCTTGTCGGCAAGACGCTTATAAGGGATACCGATTATGAGATCAAATATTTTGATGAAAACCGTGTGGAGATCTCATCACCTCCGATCGCTGTCGGGCGTTACCAATTAAGCTTCATCGGCAAGGATGATTATGTCGGGGAATATGGAGGCTTTCTTCTTATCCTTGAGCCAAACAACTTAATGCTGGCGGAAGTCTCTATGACAGGCACTTATGAGTACACCGGCTTGCCGGTTGTTATAAATGACCTCGTAGTGACGCTTGGCGGCAATACTCTTATAAAAGACGTAGATTATACGGTCAGCTATGAAGACGAAGATGGGGATGTAATAGACGCTCCCACCGAAGTGGGCGAATACTATGTAATTATTGAGGGTAAAGGCGCATATACGGAGGATACATATTTACCGTTTACTATCACTGAAAACACAACTCCTGTCACTAAGTGGACTGACAAAGTTAAGAACAAGCCAGACGGATATAACGATGCTGATCCAAACAACATCACCATCTCCACTGCCGAGGGGCTGGCGTGGCTGGCATCTGTGATGAACGGCCTAAACGATCAGACCGCTGACAGCCTTTCCGGCAAAACCGTCACCCTCGCGGCAGATATTGACCTTAGCGGCTACAACTGGACACCTATGAAGGATTTTTTCGGCACATTTGAGGGCGGCGGGCACAGCATCAGTAATATGACAGTTACGAACACTGATTGCGCCGGGCTGTTTGGATTTTTAAAAGGCACTGTGCAAAACCTCTCAGTTTCCGGCAGTGTAAGCAGCGGTGGTAGCGATGATAATTATGCGGGCGGCATCGCAGGATTTAATACTAATGACGGCAAGATAATCAACTGCAACTACCAAGGCGCAAGTAACGCTACCGGTGGTACAAGAGCTTACGCAGGCGGCCTTGTGGGGCTAAACAAAGGGGCAGTGAAGAACTGCTATAACACAGGCACTGTGACTGCAAGCGACAGCACTAACAACCATGCCGGCGGCCTTGTGGGATACAATGATGGTGACGGTACGGTTACCAACTGCTATAACACAGGCGATGTGACTGCAAACGGCGGCAATTTTGGCTATGCAGGCGGTCTTGCGGGATTTAATACCAATGACGGTACGGTTACAAACTGCTATAACGCAGGCGATGTGACTGCAAACGGCGGCAATTATAGCTATGCCGGCGGCCTTCTAGGAAGGAGCAATGGTGGCACGATGACCAATTGCTACTGGCTCAATACAGCGGCGAGCGCTGCTACTGGGAGTGGCGGCAGCGGAAGCAATGTCACAAACTGCGCAAGCTTTACAGATGCGCAGGGAAAGGGGGCGGAGGCCACATTTGCCTATACGATTGGCGCAAATCCCGAGCAAATCGGCACTTTGTCCGATGCCCTCAATGCCTGGGTAGGGGCACAGACCCCGTCAAATGATTATTTCGGCTGGACAAACCTATCCGGCGTAGATTACCCCGTGCTTTACCCTTTGGGTATATCCTATACAGTAACCTTTGAAAGCAATGGGGGCACAGCGGTTTCTGTTCCTAGCTTCCCTTATGGGGCAACTATTACGGAGCCCGATGTCCCAACCAGAGCCGGTTATACCTTTGTCGGCTGGTACAAGGATGAAGGGCTTGTATCGGCTTGGGACTTTCAGACAGGTGTAGTCACATCAAATATGACCCTTTATGCTAAGTGGACAGCTGTTTCTTCGCCTACAAGACCTAACGATAATAGTGGTGGTGGAATTACCGCCACAACGCCGCTCCTCACACCAGAGCAGCCAAACCCAACCACCATAGGCTCTATTAACCCCTCCGCAACAGTGGACGGGGCTGGTGGGGTCAGCGCAACCGTCACCGAACAGGATGTGAAAAACGCCATCAACGCGGCTCTGGCTCTTGCAAAACGTGAGGGCGTTACCGAAAACGGCATTGGCGTTGCCATCGACTTTTCGGCGCTGCAAACGCAGTTTAACAGCCTGTCGCTGACCCTTGGCAAGGAAGCCTTTCAGGCCTTGGTGGATGCAGGGGTAAAGTTCTTGGAAATCAAGACACCGCAGATTTCTCTGTCGCTGGATTTGCAGACGCTGAAAACCATTTTGCAGAATATGGGCGATGAGATCACAATCTCCGCGGAAAAGATTGATCCAACAACCCTTACAGGCGCAGCGAGAACGGCGCTCGGCTCCCGCCCTGCCTACAGGCTCTCTATCGCTGACGGAGAGAAGAAGATCACCAACTTCGGCGGCCGGGTATCAGGATCTCTGCCATACGTCCCTGCCAATAGTGAAAACCCGATTGGGCTGTATGCCGTATATGTAGACGGCGCGGGCGGCGTGCAGTGGCTTTGGAATTCCAGCTACAACCGAAACGCCGGAGCACTGCTGTTTAGAACTGGCCATTTTTCAACCTTTGGCATCGGATACAAGGAAGTACCAAGCTTTACCGACATAGCGAACCATTGGGCGAAAAGCGACATCGAGCATGCAGCCGTTCGCGGCCTGATGAACGGCACAAGCGCCTCCGCCTTCTCCCCCGAAAGAAGTATGACCCGCGGGATGTTTATCACGGCGCTTGGCAGACTGGCAGACGTGGATAGCACGAAATACAAAAGCATCAAGTTTGCCGATGTAAAAGCCGATGCCTACTATGCGCCATATGTTGCATGGGCGGCGGAAAAGGGCATTACAAGCGGCACGAGTGCCACGACATTTTCTCCGGACAAACTGATTTCCCGGCAGGAGATGGCGGTGCTTTTGGCAAATTACGCAAAGGCGATGGGTTATACCCTGCCCAAGACACGAGAAGCGATTGTCTTTGCGGATGCAGCCTCCATCGGTAGCTTTGCCCGTGACGCCGTAAAAGTCGTGCAGATGGCGGGTGTGATGAATGGAAAAAACAGTAACATGTTTGACCCGCAGAGCACGGCTACGAGAGCGGAAGCTGCCGCCACGCTTCATCGCTATGCGGAGCTGTTCATCGACATTCAAACAGCGCAGGGACTGGATATAAACGGCAGCGCCAATGCCATCATGTATGAAAACGGAAGTCTGTAAAATCGGCGAGTCGACCAAAAAGAGGCTCCTTTTTAGGGAGCCTCTTTTAACTATGCTCTACAACAATCCTATCGCACCGGCACAAACAGTACCTGTCTCGGAAATATCAAATCAGGATTTTTCAATTTATTGAACTCGGCAAATTCCTGCCAGGTCTTGCCATACTTTTGGGCAATTTTCCAAAGCACATCGCCGGATTTTACTGTATAAGATTCTCTTTTGGTCACTTCTTCTTTTACTTTTTCATAGACAATCCTGCCTTCAGCTTTGATGTCTACTTCGCCTAATTCCGTAATGTAGTCGGCAATGATTTCTTCCAGGGCTTCGTATTCGCCTAAAAGTTCACCGTTTAGGAAAGAGACATATTTATCTCCGCCTGCCGCCATAAAGTCATTAGTAGCTATTTTATATACTTTGTCTTTAACCACAGCTTGTCCTTGAACCTTTAATTCTACTACTCTTTGACCTGCTGGTTTATTGGGGTCAACTTTAAAAGTCATCCCGGATACTTGCGGAAAGCCGCCGAAAGTGTCCGGATACACCGCTACACCATTTTCAACAGCCGCGAGCAAGTCCCCACCTGTAAGAGCTAATAGTACGCCATAGTTTCCAAAAGGTGATAGTGCCAAAATTTGCTCCCTGGTGATTTCTCCTACTTCGATGCTCGTTCTTATACCGCCACCGTTGACTATTGCCGCTTCGGCTCCAGTCGCATTTAGCAAAGCATCTGCGATGAGATTACCCATGTTGGACTCACCAGCCCTTGCTATTTCTCTTTCGCCGTCCAACCTCACCTTTGTTTTGCCAACAACATAATCGGTGACAGCTTTATTTGCCTCTTTGTAACCGTCGACAAGAGCTGCCATTTCTTCGTCAGCTTCTATTTCTTTTGACTCTTCTTTTGTAAACAGTATCGCTTCTTTTTTAACTATTTTCCCGCCTTTTACTTCAATATTTACAATGCCCAAATTTTTCAGATAGTCTTCTGCTTGCACTAGCAAAGTTCCGTTTACCAATACTCCTTCCGGATATTTGCTATGGCTGTGGCCGTCAACTAAAAGATCGATGTCGTCAACCTTTTCTGCTATTTCCAAAGACGAAGGATTTGCATCTTCATCATCTCCTATATGTGCTAAAGCGATGATTATATCTACCCTATTCTTTAATACTTTCACCATGGCTTTTGCTGATTCCAAAGGATTTTCAAAATCTACACCTTCCGTGTATTTGGGGTTGGCCTTGTATTTTGTTTCCGGTGTAGCCAAGCCAAAAATACCTACTTTTACTCCGCCTATTTCCTTTATTACATATGCTTTGAAATCTTTTGTTCCGTCAGCTTTCACAATGTTTGCCGCCAAAATGGGAAATTTCGCTATTTTCTGCAATTCTAACAATCTATCATACCCGTAGTTAAAATCGTGATTTCCCGGTGCCATAGCGTCAAACCCCGCCTTATTCATAAGCTCTATCATAACTTCACCTTTGGATACAGTCACAATAGGCAATCCGTGAATCGTGTCTCCTGCATTTAAAAGCAAGAGATTTGGGTTTTCTTCTCTAAGCTCTTTCACTTTTGTCATCATTTTTGCGAATCCCATGCCGTCATAGTCTCCTTCTTCGACTCTGCCGTGAATATCGTTCACATGGACGACGGTGAGCTTAACCACTTCACTCTTATCTGCAAAAACCCCTGTCGTTGCAGTTAGTCCGAGTATTAAAACCAAAGATAAAATAATGCTTAATACTCTTTTGTTTCGTGATTTCATCTGAGTTCCCCCCCTTACATTTTTATTTATGCCAACTGATTACTTATTATATATTAATTCCATCAAAAAGCACCGAACTTCCGTCCGGTGCTTTTGTAATCGTTTAGATAGGGTGCGTCTGCAAACGCTCGCTTACAGTGCATCTGCAGTCGCTCGAACGCGATGCGTCCGCATGCGCTCGCGTGTTTTTCCGCGCTTGTAATCTTAACGCTTTGGGAGCTGGCGGCAAATGTTTTCCCCTTCAAAACCATTGTATACCAACGTTTATCTCCTGTAGCTGGCAACTTGTATCTTGAGGAATGTGTAAACACTGTGCAAATCACCTTTTTACAACATATTCCGTATTCTTCCCCTGTCCTTCACGAACGAGCAAATTTTGTTCTACCAGGTTACGCAAGAGACTTCCAGCTGCAGTTTGCTTAAGTTCTGTAATCTGCTCCACATCTTTACGACTTATGGCTCCTTTATTTTTTGCAAACTCCAGTACCTCTTCTTCCATATTTCTTATTAAAGGTTGACGTTCTTTGAAATAATTTTCATTCAAATTTGGCAGAACAATCTTAAATGCATTACTGGTTGTTTCAATAATGGGTTTATGCCTGCTTCCTTCATAGGATTTCATTATCTTTCTCATGCCCGTACCATAGGCTTCTATCAATTCCAAACGATAAAAGACGTTGGCAAGTTTAGGGTTGCGGCAAACGGAAAGCCCCAGCATTATGTCATCCAAGGACACTCCGGTCAAGAGACCTCCGATGGTAGTGAATTCAATCCGGTCCGGGTAAATTCCAATAAGACCACTTGCACTGAAAGAATAATCCCGATGCACTATAGAATTCAATAAAGCTTCACGAACAGCAACTTCCGGATAATCTCGACTGTCTATGCGGCGCAATTTATCAAAGGTGGCACGAGTTTGATTGCGTATGTCTATATACCCATATATTTCGTTTAGCTGCTGAAATAGAGAGCCGGAAAACTCTCGTCGATCCCGAAAAATACTTTGGTCTGATGCCTCAAAAACAGCCGCTTTGACCGTATGATTGCATTGATCTGACAAAAGCTGCCCCAGATTTGTATAGATCCCATCCTCATTCATGATTCCTAAAGTCTTCATCTGTGGAAGGCCCAGCTCTATCTTTCTTTCCTGAAATTCTCTGTTAGTCACCTCAAAAGTCAAACTTTGCTCCAAGGAACGCATATTCTCAAAATTATCCCCGTCTGTGTCTTTTATCATACGCCTAATTGCAGTATCGGTAGCCGGTACTGATGATGCTCCCTGCCTAACAAAAACCCCTTCAGGGCGGAGACCCTTTTGAGCTAAATAATATGGGCGTTCTGTTCCTCTTTGTATTTCCACAGCAATAATTTTCTTCCCATTTATATCTTTAATTCCATGGCGGAGAAACATGGTAACATCAGGCTTTATGCTGTCTCTTACCATATTAATAATCTGCTGCATCATGGCCTCCGGATTCAATACTCCAACAACATCACCATTGTCGGCAACACCTATATATAGTGTGCCCCCTGTGCTGTTGGCAAAAGATATGATTTCTTTTTTCACATCCCCGGTAACGGTTTCTTTCAGTTCTACTATTTCACTCTCCTTAAAATCCATAGCAGCACGTCCTTTCATCTCGTTTTAACACAATTCTAACGTTATGTTAACATTCTAACGCTTCTAACGTCTTCTGTCAACTGTTCGTGTTAGATGGAAAAAGCACCGAACTTCCGTCCGGTGCTGCAATCGCTTAGATAGGGTGCGTCTGCAAACGCTCGCTTACAGTGCATCTGCAGTCGCTCGAACGCGATGCGTCCGCATGCGCTCGCATATTTCTCTGCGCTTGTAATCTTAACGCTTTGAGAACTGAGTTAGCAAATGTTTTCCCCTTCAAAACCCCTACATATCAGCATTTTCACCCTGTAGTTAACAACTTGATTTTGAGATGTGTGTAAAAAATGTGCAAATTATATTTCCATACAAATTATCCAAAAATTACCAACATGCCAATCTATCACTTATAAACTTAATAATTTTTCATAAATAGCATTAAAAATTATGTTACATTTTTCTAATGCCTCTTTTGGTGCTTTTTCAATATATTCATATTTCCTTACTCTTAAATCCAAAACCTTAACTTGATCTACTAAAATATCACCTGTGGTTTTTGTATTATATATATTTAAATTTACTCTAGTAAAAAAGGTGTTGGTAGAATTAGTAATCGGTAGAACTGTTACCAGACCATTTAGTTCTTTTTGTGTATATGGATCTGATATTACAAGCCCTGGTCTATATCCCTTTTGTTCGTGTCCCTCCGAAGGGGAAAAATTGATTTTTATTATATCGCCAAATTCCAAATTACTATACTTGTTTTTATCTATTGCCAACATGGCTTTTACCACTCTTCCATACCAACAGGATTTCCCCAGTCAATATCAATCTTCGGATTAAGCTTTTCACCTTTAGATTGTTCACACAAAAGTTCAAATTTTGTTTTCTTTTGTTTTTTGCTCAGCAACAATTTATCTCCCTCAATACTTATATCAAAACTAATATTTACAAAATTAGTTTCGTTAACATTTAACTCATCCAGTATTGTTTTGGGCAAACGTATAGCAGCGCTATTACCCCATTTTACCAAATTAACATTCATATAAAACACCTCTTTTCAGTATGCCTCTTTCAACAAAAGTATATACGCGTATATACAATTTGTCAATGCATTATATCTAAATATCACCATCAAATCTAGGATGAAAATCCATAAAAAACCCACCAAGCTTCTGCCTGGTGGGTTGATTTTGTTTGTATATGTTCCCTCTAGCGCTTCGAGAACTGCGAGGCTCTCCGGGCCTTCTTGAGGCCGTACTTTTTCCGCTCGGTCATGCGGGAGTCGCGCGTCAGGAAGCCGGCGGCCTTGAGCGCGGAACGGTTTTCGGGATCCGCTACGACGAGCGCCCGTGCGACGCCGTGGCGCAGAGCGCCGGACTGACCGGTAAAGCCGCCGCCGTGCACGTTGGCGACGATGTCGAACTTGCCTTCCGCACCGACGAGCTCGAGCGGCCGCACGACTTCGTGCTTCAGGTTTTCCATCCCGAAGTATTCGTCGAGCGTCTTTTTATTGACAGTTACATTGCCTTTGCCCGGGATCAGCCGCACTCTGGCAACGGAAGATTTTCTTCTGCCTGTTCCAAAATATTGTACTTTAGCCATGTTTTTCGTTTCTCCCTTCGATTAGAAATTCCAGATTTCGGGCTTCTGTGCCTCGTGCTTGTGCTCCGGACCGGCGTAGACTTTCAGTTTCTTGAACATCTGTCTGCCGAGTGGTCCTTTGGGCATCATGCCCTTGACCGCGTGACGGATGATTTCGTCGGGCTTTTTTTCCTGCAACTTCTCGAAGGTGATTTCGCGCAGCCCGCCGGGATAACCGGTGTGGTGCTTGTACACTTTCTGCTGACGTTTTTTACCCGTTACGTGGATGCGCTCGGCGTTGATGACGATCACATAATCGCCGGTATCCATGAACGGGGTATACGTCGGTTTTTTCTTTCCGCGGAGAATCGTTGCGGCTTCCGTCGCCAGGCGGCCCAGGGTCTTCCCCTCGGCGTCCAGCACGTACCACTTTCTTTCGATCTCGGAAGGTTTCGCTACATACGATGACATTGACAGACCTCCTTGCCTACTGAGATGGGTTCCAAACGGTTCCCATCCTGTTCGGCGCCTACTCTGATGAAATGTCGCTCATCGGTTTCGGCACTGCAAACGATAATTGCTCGGCCACGGCGGGTGACCCGCCTGCACCTTTGTATATCTCGCGCGCGCAATCGCGGCGCAACCGTAATAATAATCCAGCGAGCCGGCATTGTCAAGCGAAACTATTCGTTTTTCAAGCCTTCGAGCGCGGAGAGGTTCATGGCGCGTCGCGCAGGATAATACCCCGAAGCGAGCCCGATCAGCGTCGCAAATACGAGCGCGCCTCCGCTCACCCAGAACGGGATGACCGACACGACCGATCCATCGCTGCCCATCGATCCTAAAAAGCCCTGCATAAACGGCAGCAGCACGGTGTTGAGCATCAGAGAAATAATGTAGCTGAACACGAGGCCCGCCAGTCCGCCGAGGAATCCGATCATGCCGGCTTCGAGCAGGAACATCTTGCGGATGTCGCGCAGGTTGGCGCCGATGACCTTCATGACGCCGATCTCGCGCGTGCGCTCGTAGATCGACATGATCATGGTGTTGGCGATGCCGAGCGCCGCCACGAGCAGCGAGATAGCGCCGATGCCGCCCAGGATGCCCTGGATCATCGCGGCCGTTTTCTTCATGCTCTCCAGCCAGTCGTTGAGGCTGTAGGCTTCAAAGCCCATTTCGTCGCGGATCACATCGCAGACGCCGGCGACGTCGTTGATGTTATCCACGTACACCATCGCCTGCTGATAGACGGTCTTGCCGCCCTGAATCACCTCGCCGTTGGCTTTGCGGATCTCGATCTGAATCTCCTTGAGCGCATCGATCGGCATGTACGCGCGGTACGACGACTCGTCGTTTTCGGCCGCTAACAGCCCCACGCCCTGCCCTTTGTGCGTCGTGTAGCGGATGTCACCCTCGCCTTCCTGAGGCGAACCGTAGCTCCAGTCGCCCGTCAGCACGAGATCGTTGGTGATCACATCGACCGTCGGCTCCCCGTCGCCCCAGCCGCCCCACTGCTGCTGGCGCGGGTTGTAAAACCAGGCGGCCACGTTGCGCCCGAACACGACGGCGTTTTTGTCATTCGGCTCCAGAAGCCGGCCCTCGGCCGCTTCGAATCCAAACTTCTCCATCGAATCCGGTCGGATGCCGAGCACCGACGTGCTGCACACCATGCGCCCGATCCCGATCGTCAGGTACTGTTCGATGACCGGCGTTACGGCCGACACGCCGTAAATCGCTTCGAACGACGCGATCGTCCGGTCGTCGAGTTCGATGGTTTGACCCGACTTATTCGTCGCACGCCCGTAATTGTAGACCTGAACCGTGTGAAGGTTTCCGTACGACTCGATCTGCTGCTGATAGTTCGCGCTGAGCCCGAATCCGATCGACAGCATCACGACGATGGCGCAGGTTCCGACGACGACACCGACGATCGCCAGAATCGTCCGCGTCCGCCGCCGGAGCAGATTGCCTGCGCATAGTTCGATGATATCCCTATTATTCATCGAGATCGAACTCCTCGTCCCGCTTCCGTTTCCGGCTCTTTTTATACCGAGCCGCACCGAACGCTGCGCCGCCCGCCGCAAGAAAAATCGCGGCCGTCTTCCAGATGCTCATGCCGCCCGAAGGCCTGTAGTCCGGCATGGGCTCTTCCATGTCGCCGTCCCAGATCATCGCCTCGCCGACCTGGAACGTAAAGTGCTTCTCGACCGTGCGCTCGTCACCCGCGGCATCCTCGAACGTAAAAACAACCTTCCCGTTCAGCGGACCGGGCCCGTTGGGGAAAAAGTTGACGCTGTAGTAATCGCTCTTGCCCGACGTCATGTTGCCCATGTACATCGTGGCCGACCCGTCGACCGAAAAGTCGCCTTCGACCGAAATGCGCAGATTGGACAGCTGGGTCTTGCCCATGTTGTAGTAGTTGACGTTCAGATAGCCCATCTGATCCGCCGTCAGATAGCCGGGATCGAGAATCTCGTCGATCACCAAACGCGTCTCCTGGACGACCGGAATCGATATGATATCGCTGGCGGTGTGCGTGCCGCCGGCGGTGTCTTCGTAGCTCATGTTGATCGTGACCATGCTCGTCTTCTGCTCGGCATCTTTCTGCGCTTCGAGGCGCATCGGGTGCACATAGCTGCTGCCGGCCGGGATGGATGCGACGTAGAACGCGTTGCTCGTCCCAACAGGAAGAAAGGCGCTGTCGTCGCTGCTGACGGTCACTTTGATGTTCTGAAGCGCTGTGCCTGTGCTCGTGTTGTTCAGCGTCAGCGACAGGATGAACCGGCTGCCTGCGCTCACCGGCTGACCGCCGTAGCTGTAGGCGCTCACCATCAGCTGGGGATTCGCACCACCTCCGCCGCCGCTGATCATCGTGCCTGCGTACTGGGAAACGCTCTGAGAGCCGTCCGCACTGCCGGCCGTAATCTCAAACAGCGCGTATTGACCGCCCTGACGGGCGTTGAGCGAAACGCTGCACGTCGTCTTTCCGCCCGCCGGAATCCGGTCGATGAGGAAGACGTTCTTCGTCTTGTTGATGACGCCGTCAGGCTGGTCGAGCACCGCTTTGACGTTGACCGCGTCGCTTGCACTCTTGTTGACGACGTCGAACGACACGGTAAAGTCCGCACCGGCCGACACCGACGCCGGCGCCTGCACGCCCGAGATCTCCAGATCCAGACTGCCCGAACCGCCGACGCCTGCGACAGGGATGTAGACGGTTTCTTCCAGACTGGCATCGTCGTTGGACGAGTCGAGCCCGGCGATTTTGACCGTAACCGGGTAGCTTTTGCTGACCACTCCGGAGTCGACTGCGATGGGATACTCTGCCACATAGGTGCTCCCGATCGACAGGTATCCGGCGTTGATCGTCGCCGCACCGCTTGCGATCGAAAGGCCCTCGGGCAGCGAAAGGCTGATGCGTGCGTTTTTGATGACGGTGTTGCCGCGGTTGAACAGCGAAAGCTTCAGCGCCTGCGTCTTGCCAGCGATCAGCGTGTCGCCACCGGCAACCGAGTAGTCGACGTCGAACGCCGCCCGCCCCAGCGAGGAGTAGCTGTCCTGACTGCGCGCCACGCTCAGGGTGATGGATTTGTCCGTAATCACCGTTCCGCTTCCATCTTCGGCGATCGCCTTAACTGATAACTTGTGATCGCCCGCAGATGCTTTTTTAGCGACTTTGACCGCGAAGGTCATCGACTGGTTTTTCCCGCCGGAGAACACTCCGCTGGAGCCGGTCACGATCGAGATATCCGAGTCGGAGGACGTCAGATGTAGGCTGTAATCGGTGTTTCCGGTCAAGACTTTGCTTTCTACATCGATGTAGATACCGTCTCCCTGAACGACATTGAATCCCCCTGTATGACTGATGCTTATACTATCCACCCCAAACGCCGTCTGCGGCAGCACACCTGCGGCAAGTAAAACGGCGACCGCCACAAGCCCGATTCGCCGGGTCATCAATTTCCTGAGCTTTCTCATCTCGTCTCCTTCTGTTCTCTCGGTGTGCGGTATTCTGTATCTACGATGTTTCCATCCTTTATCGTCAAGATCGTGTCGGTGTACTCGGCGATGGTCCGGTCGTGCGACACGAGGATGAGCGTCATGCCGTGGCGCCTGGCCTGCTCGACGATGATGTCCATGACTTCCTTTGTCGTATTTGAATCCAGGTTGCCCGTCGGCTCGTCGGCGAACAGAATCTTGGGATTCCCCACGAGCGCCCGCGCGATGCCGACGCGCTGCTGCTGGCCGCCCGACATCTGCGACGGCTTCCGGTTGTCGTAGCCCTCGAGCCCGACGGATTTGAGCGCGGCGCGACCGGCGCGGAGGCGTTTCTTTTTCTCCACACCGCGGAACGTCAGCGGGACGGTCACGTTTTCCAGCGCGGTCATGCTGGGGATCAGATGGTAGGCCTGGAAGATAAAGCCGATGTTCTTCTGACGGAACAGCGTCACCTGCTCTTCGTTGAGCTTGTGTACGGGGATGTTACCGATCCAGATTTCGCCGCGCGTCGGCTTTTCGAGTCCGGCCACCATGTTGAGGAACGTGGACTTGCCGGAGCCGGATGTGCCGAGAAAGCACACCATCTCGCCGCGCCGGATGTCCAGCGTAATGTCGTCGAGCGCGATGACTCGCTCCTCGCCCATACGGTAGACTTTCCGCACGTGACTGACGCGGATCAGCGGTTTTTCGGCGAGCAGTGCCGATTGCGATTCGATGGTTGGCACGCTGCGTTCTTCGCTGCGATGCGTTGCCGTATCTGCAGCGTATGGAATTCTCTGTTTTCTCTCTTGAACTGTCATCGACATCTTCCTTGCCCGTTATCTGCTACTGTGTTGGACGGATGCCGTGCGCAAACAGTTCCATCTACGACTCTTTTTTACAGCAATCCGTACCCTTTGCCTGAACATGAGCAGAAAAAGGGGGCGGTTGCGCCGCCCTTTTGCAATGCACTCTTCTGCCGGTTATCTTCACTGTTCGATCTGTACCCGATGGAACGTTTTCTTCCCTTTTTTTAGAATCAGGGCTCCGTCGCGGAACCGGTCTGACGTAATCTGAAGCTTCGGATCCTCGACCTTTTCGCCGTCGATGGACAGCCCGCCCTGCTCGATCGTCCGGAAACCCTCGGTGTTGCTCTTTACGAGGCCGCACTCCCGCATCAGCGTCACGATGCCCATGCCTTCGCCTTCGAACGCCTCGGGCGCAAACGATGTCGTGGGCACGCCCTCCATGTCGCCGCCGTCACCGAACGCTGCGCGCGCCGCCTGCTGTGCCTTTTCCGCCTCGTCCTCGCCGTGGACGAGCCGCGTCACTTCGTAGCCCAGCACTTCCTTCGCCTCGTTGAGCTTTTCGCCCTCGAGCGCCGACAGCCGGTTGACTTCCTCCATCGGCAGGAACGTGAGCATGCGCAGGCACATGTTGACATCGGCATCTTCGACGTTGCGCCAGTACTGATAAAACTCGTACGGGCTCGTCTTGTCGGCATCGAGCCACAGGGCGCCCTTTTGCGTCTTGCCCATCTTGACGCCTTCGCTTGTTGTCAGGAGCGCGAACGTCATGCCGTACACCTGCTTGCCGAGCTCGCGCCTGGCGAGATCCGCACCGCTGATGATGTTCGACCACTGGTCGTTGCCGCCGAACTGCATCTTGCAGTCCACATCGCGCGCCAGCACCATAAAATCGTACGATTGCATCAGCATGTAGTTGAATTCCAGAAACGACAGGCCCTTCTCCATGCGCTGCTTAAAGCACTCGGCGCGGAGCATGTTGTTGACGCTGAAGTGCCGCCCGATATCGCGGATAAACTCGATATAGTTGAGCGGCGCCAGCCACGATGCGTTGTTGAGGCGGATCGCTTTGCCCGGCGCAGGTTCCTTGCTGATCGATCCCTTTTCGAGCGTCCTCCCGGAGGCCGTGTAGGAAAAACCTTCGTCGAACTCCATAAACCGCCGAAATAGGCCCTCGAACCGCCGCCCGTTTTCCTCGATGACCTCGGGGGTCATCAGCTGCCTCATGTCGGTGCGCCCGGAGGGGTCGCCGACCATGGTCGTTCCTCCCCCGATGAGCACGATGGGCGTGTGACCGTACTTCTGCATGTACATCATGATGATGATCTGGATGAAGTGCCCCACGTGCAGGCTGTCGGCCGTCGCATCGAACCCGATGTAAAACCGGACGCTCTCCTTTCCCAGGAGATCCCGAATTTCGTCGTCGTGCGTCGTCTGTTCGATAAAGCCCCGCTCTTTGAGTACGTCGAACACGTTGTCGTGCTTGCTGATGTTGTCTGGTATTGGATTCATTTTCTTCTCCGTCGGTGTATATGCGATATCCGTGCGGCAATTCGCCGGCAGGGCTGCGTAACCTGCATGCGCATTTCGGTCGGCAGGTCGACTGTAGGCTATTTTGTACCGTACAGCCGGTCACCCGCGTCGCCCAGGCCCGGTACGATGTACGCGTTCTCGTTGAGGTATTCATCCCTGGCCGCGATAAATATGTCGATATCCGGATGCGCTTCCTGCAGAACCCGGATGCCTTCCGGCGCTGCGATGATGCACATGAACACGATGTTCCGGCCGCCCCGCTGCTTGATAAAGTCGATGGCCGCCACCGCCGACCCGCCTGTTGCCAGCATGGGATCCACGACAAAGATGACGCGCTGGTCGATATCTGAGGGAAGCTTGCAGTAGTATTCGACCGGCTCGTGCGTGTCCGGGTCGCGATACAACCCGATGTGCCCGACTTTCGCATTCGGCACCAGGCTGAGCATGCCGTCGACCATCCCGAGCCCCGCGCGCAGGATGGGAACGATGGCGACGTCCGCGCCCTGCAGCATGTTGACCGTCGCGGTGCAGATCGGCGTTTCGATTTCCACGGATTCTAGCGGAAGGTCGCGCGTCGCCTCGAACGTCATGAGCATCGCTACTTCTCGAACGAGCTCCCGGAAGTCCTTGACCGACGTCTCCTTCTTGCGCATCATCGCTGTTTTATGCTGGATGAGCGGATGGTCGAAAATGTACAGTTTTTTCATGTTGCACCTTTACATTCTGCGTGCTGCGCTACATCTCGTCGAGCAGCCGCACCCTTCGCGCGTGACGGTCCTCTTCGAACTCGGTATCGAGCCAGATGTCCACAAACTCCGTCGCCTGCTCGACGCTCAGGATGCGTCCGCCCAGCGCGAGGATGTTCGCGTTGTTGTGCCTCTTGGCCATTTCGGCCATGTAGCTGTTGACCGCCACGGCGCAGCGGATACCTTTGACCTTGTTGCAGGCGATCGAAATCCCGATGCCCGTGCCGCAGAACGCGACGCCGACATCGGCGGTTCCCCCTGCGACCGCTTCGCCGATGCGCTTGCCGTAAACCGGATAATCCACGGACTCCTGGGAGTGCGTGCCCAGGTCGATGACCTCGTAGCCGCGTCCGATCAGATGTTTTTCGATTTCTTCTTTGAGCGAAAATCCGCCGTGGTCGCTTGCCAGTGCAATGATCATACTCCTACCTCCTCGATGCGATAGCCTGCCGCTTTGAGCATCCGGTTCATGATGGAGAATCCGATGGGGTCCTCCTCGGACACCGCCGCCGCCAGGATGAGATCCACCCCGGTTTCGTCCATCTCGCGAAGCCCCGAAAAAAACTCCCGCGCGATGAGACGGTTTTCCGTGCCGCTGTACACGAGCACGCCCACTTTGCGCCCGGCCTTCTGCTCGCGCTCCCGGCGCTGCTCGATGGCCTGCACCGTCGCCTCCGGTTCGCCCCGAAAGACGATCATGTCGGCAGATGGCGCGTAGTGACGATATTTCATGCCCGGCGCTTTCGGTGCGCCGTGCCGTTCTTCCGTGTCGGCCAGTGCCGGATCGTACCGCACCGGCCGGTCGAGCACCCTTTCGATATCCTGCGGGCCGATGAGCCCGGGTCGCAGGATGACAGGATCCGGTCCCGTCAGGTCCAGCACGGTGGACTCGATGCCGCCGGCCGACGGGCCGCTTGCGATGATCGCATCGATTCGTCCGGCCAGATCGTCGCGCACGTGCTCCCAGCGCGTGGGGCTGGGCCGGCCCGAAATGTTCGCAGAAGGAGCAGCAATCGGCGTGGCCGCCAGCCGGATCAGCTCCAGCGCCGTCGGATGGTCCGGCATGCGCAGAGCGACCGTGGGCAGTCCACCGGTCGTCGCGTCCGGCACGCAGGGCTTCTTCGGAACGACCATCGTGAGCGGCCCCGGCCAAAACCGTTCGGCCAGCGCATAAAACGATAACGGCAGCGATTCGGCCAGCTCGGATGCCTGTTGCAGGTCCGCGATGTGGACGATGAGCGGATTGTCCGCCGGGCGCCCCTTCGCCTCGTATATGAGAGAAGCCGCCATGGGGTTCATGGCATCGCCGCCGAGTCCGTACACCGTCTCCGTCGGAAAAGCCACGAGGCCGCCTGCGCCGATGATGTCGGCTGCGAGCCTCATGTCGTCCGGTTCGGCGGTGAGCAGTCGCGTATCCATCTTACAGCTGCTTCAGCTTTTCGGCCTGGTCGCTCGTGATGAGCGCATCGATGATCTCGTCGATGTCACCGTCCAGAAAGCTCTCGAGCCGATAAATCGTAAGGCCGACCCGGTGATCCGACACCCTCCCCTGCGGGAAGTTGTACGTGCGCACCCGCTCGGAGCGGTCGCCGCTGCCCACCTGGCTCTTGCGGGCCTCCGATTGCTCGGCGTGCAACTGCTGCTGTTGCATGTCGTACAGACGAGCCCGGAGCACCGCAAACGCTTTATCTTTATTCTTGATCTGCGACTTTTCGTCCTGGCAGGTGACGACGAGTCCGGTCGGTACGTGCGTCAACCGGACGGCCGAGTCCGTCGTGTTGACCGACTGCCCGCCGTGACCGCTCGACCGGTACACATCGACCCGCACGTCGTTGGGATCCAGGTCCACTTCGACATCGTCGACTTCCGGAAGCACCGCCACCGTGGCGGCCGATGTGTGAATCCGGCCCTGCGATTCAGTCTCGGGCACCCGCTGCACCCGGTGCACGCCGGATTCGTACTTGAGCCGGGAATACGCGCCTTTGCCCTTGATGATCATCACGGCTTCCTTAACGCCGCCGATCCCGGTGTCGTTCATGTCCGTCAGCTCGGTTTTCCAGTTCTTCCGCTCCGCGTAGCGCGTGTACATACGGAGGAGATCCGCCCCGAACAGCGCCGCCTCCTCACCTCCGGTGCCGGCGCGCACTTCGAGGATGACGTTTTTCTCGTCGTTGGGATCCTTGGGAATCAGCGCGATCTGAAGCTCTTCGGTCAAGCGCTCGATGTCTTCCTCCAGTCCGGAAATCTCGGCCTTGGCCAGCTCCCTCATGTCGTCGTCGAGGTCGCTTTCCTCCAGAAGGCCCTTCGTGGACTCCAATTCCTCGCTCACTTTTTTATATTCGCGGTACGCCGCTACGATGGGCTCGATCTCGCTCATCTCCCGCATGTGCTTCTGCCAGACCTCCTGGTTGGCGATCACCTCCGGATCCGATGCGATCAAACTCAATTCGTCGTATTTATCCAGCAAAAAATCTAATTTCTGAAACATATGATCTCCTGTTTTCCATTGTTTAACCCGAAGAATTATAGCATATTTCAGGTTGCCCCGCAATGCGGGCGCGCGCAGGGTTGCTGCGTCCGGGCCCTCAGCCGATTCTCCTGCAGAGCAGGAGTGTGCCGAATGGCGGCTACGGCACGGCGCATCCGATGATGTCGGCGAGGTGCGCGATGCCCAGACGCTTCATCACATCTGGAAGATCCAGGACGATATCCCGGCACGCGGTTGGATTGCGGAGATTTTCGGAACCGATGGCGACGGCAGTCGCCCC
>DUTT01000089.1 GCA_012841925.1 Clostridiales bacterium
GAGGAATCGATCCATGGTGAAAAAAACCTACACGAACGAAGAGATCCGGGAGGTCGCCACGAAGGTGAGGAAGCAGGTCTTAAAGTTCGCTCTCGAGCGGGGCGGATGCTATTTAGGGCAGGCTTGTTCGTCATCCGACGTGCTGGCGACGCTGTACCTGGCGGTGATGAACCTGGGCGAAAGCGAAGGGAATCCCGACGGGATCAAGTTCCCCGGTGTCCCCAGCGAAACGAATATGACCTACCCGAGAGGCTCGCTGTACAACGGTCCCACGACGGCGGGCTACGACCGGTTCTTCCTGTCACCCGCACACTACGCCGGCGTGCTGTACTGCACACTGGCTGCCTGCGGACGGATGAACTGGGAAGCCGTCGAGCACTTCAACGAAGACGGCTGGATCTTCGAAATGATCGGTGCAGAGCACTCGCCGGGATTTGAGACGAACGCAGGGTCACTCGCCCAGACGATCAGCGTCGCCTGCGGCACCGCGCACGCGCGCAAGCTCAAAGGCGAAGACGGCATCGTGTACTGCTACATGTCCGACGGAGAACTCCAGGAAGGACAGACGTGGGAAGCCCTGCAGGTCGCCTCTCATTATAAGCTCGACAACTTCATCCTCTTCGTCGACGCCAACGGTATGCAGATCGAAGGCTACACCGAAGACGTGATGAGCATCGAACCCCTGAAAGGCCGCTTCGAATCCTTCGGCGCCGTGACGGTCGAAATTGACGGTCACGATATCCAGGCCATCCGGGACGCAGCAGAGACCGAACATCCGGGCAAGCCGCTTGTCGTCATCTGCCGGACGAACTCCTGCGCAGGGCTGCCGTTCCTGGCGGAGCGCAAACCGTTCCTGCACTTTGTCGGATTTAAGACGCCCGAAGAGGTCGCAGAAGCAGAAAAGTTTATGGAGTCGATGTAAGTCGCAGGTTGAAGATAAGTTGGAGAACAGAGAGGGAACGAACATGAAAATGGAATTAAACGTACACTCCGACAGCATGATCCGCTGGGGCAAAGAGCACCCGGAAGCCGTCGTGCTGTCCGCAGACCTGGGAAGCTCGTGCGAAATCAAAGAATTTCGGAACGTGCTGCCGGATCAATATATGTCCATGGGGCTCACCGAGCAGAACATGGTCGGCTGGGCGGCAGGCCTGGCCCGGGAAGGATTTCTCCCGTATTTGCACTCGTTCGGAGTTTTCCTGTACCGCCGCGTGCTCGATCAGCTCGAGATGTCGGTCGCATACAGCAACCTCCCCGTTACATTTGTGGGATTTCTGCCCGGCATCATGACGCCCGGCGGCGTATCGCACCAGATGATCAACGACGTCGGTGTACTCCGTGCCGTGCCGAACATGCGCATCTATTCCACGGGCGATGCGACGGACATCGAGGGAATCCTCAAGATGTCGCACGAAGCCGGCGGGCCGGCGTTTATCCGCATGCTTCGGAAAGAAGTGCCCAGATTGTTCCCGGCGAACGAGCCCATCCGGTTCAACCATGCCAGGATCTGCTCCGAAGGCACGGATGTGGCGATTTTCTCCGAGAACATCTGCACGGAAGAGACGATGAAGGCGACGAAAGTGCTGGAGAAGAAGGGCGTATCCGTTCAGCATCTCCACATCTCCACGCTCAAGCCGTTTACGGATCCGCAGGTGGTCGACGCGCTCAAAAAAGTACGCTACGGAGCC
>DUTT01000006.1 GCA_012841925.1 Clostridiales bacterium
CTTCGATACAAGCCGTGTGCATGGGGTGTGCGACGACCAGGAGATCAGGAGCCGCACGTTTTCAGCACAAGCCGTGTGGGTGGTCTGGAACGGTGGTCAGGAGATCAGGAAATTATGAGCCGCACGGCTTCGATTAGAATCGGGATGAACATGGCGGGCAGAAAGTTGGCGAGCTTCAGCTTCGTAACGTTCAGCATGTTGAGCGCCATACCGATGAGAAACAGGCTGCCGATCGTCGAGCTGAGCGCGACGATCTCGTCACTCATCACCGGAGCGATCGTGCCGGCCAGCAAAGTCAGGCCTCCTTCGTAGATGAGCACGGTCAACACGGAGAAGCCAACGCCGATGCCAAATCCGATCGCCAGCGTCGCAGCGGCAAAGCCATCCAGGACGCTCTTCGTGTAAAGGATGCTGTGGTCGTTGCTCATGCCGGACTGCATGGAGCCGAGGACGGTCATCGATCCGACGCAGAACAGCAGCGATGCCTGCATAAAGCCCTCGGAGAAGCGACTGTCATCCGATTTGGAAAACCGCCGCTGCATCCGTTGGCCAAGACGATCGATGCGTCCGTCGAGGTCGGCCAGTTCGCCGATCGCCGTACCGATGGCCAGCGAGAACAGGATCAACAGGGGGCGTGACAGGTCGCGGGCGCCGTTGACCCCCATGGCGAGCACGAACAGAGCGAACACCTGAAAGATGCGCTCTCCGATCGACTTCAACCATTCCGCTTTGAATACGAGCCCCACAGCCGTCCCTGCGATCACGAACAGGGCATTGACGATGGCTCCCGATAAAATTCCAAACATCGTGCGCTCATTATAGCAGATGTGACCCAGTGCGCAAGAGATTTCGTCCGCTACGGAGATACGGATTGCAGGAGCTGAGCCGCGGTGGGGATGCGGATTGCAGGAGCTGAGCTGCGGTGGAGATACGGATTGCAAGAGCTGAGCCGCGCTGGGGGTGCGGATTGCAGAAGATGGACCGCAGCGGAGGCGCTGTAACGCTCCGGTCAAAGCGAAGGTTCACCGTTGGCAGCAAGGATTATTTCTGCCGGAAAACAGGAAAAGGGCAGGCTGCGTCAGGGATAAAGATGGAAATGCTGACAAATTTCAGAAATTGTCATGCAGAAAACCTTGTAATGCGACCGGTTTGCTGATATATTATGTGAGTAAAGTGCTGCGCTTGTTCAATCGATAAGCAAGGAGGTCTTGCAATTGAAAAACGATAAAACGCATCCGGCTGCGCAGGGGAACGAGACCTATATCAGCCAGAACACGACGATTATCGGCTCGCTTCGCACGGACAGCAGTATTGCTTTCGATGGCAGGATCGAGGGAGCGCTGTCATCCGAGGGCGATGTCCACATTACCGGGACGGTTCTCGGAGATGTCTCCGGGCAGGATATAACGCTCACCGAGGGCAAAGTCAAAGGAAACCTGCACGCCAGAGGCGACATACGGGTCAACGGCGAATCGGTGATTGTCGGCGATATGGCCGGTCAGAACATCGATTTCAACGGTAAGTGCAAGGGCAACATGACGTTCGAAAACATCGTAACGCTCCGCAGTGAATCCCTGATCGTCGGCAACGTGAGCTCGCTGACCGTCGGCATGGAGACCGGCGCCATCGTGCGCGGTGAGATTCACAGCACTTCCGAAACGAGATTCGACGAAAGCGTGTTCGACGACTTTTAGCTGTTGGGTGTCATGTGACATTCGAGACCGACAGGCATGCATCGATCATAGAGCATCAGAGCATCCGTTGCCGGGTGCTCTGTTTTTGAAAGAGAAAGGAACATCTATTTATGATACTTAAAAGGAAAAAAGACACCGTCGAGCCCGTCCCGGAACAGGTTGACGAGCTGACGCCCGAACCCGTGCAAGTTCAGCTGCAGCCACGCGGTACGGTTTTGGCGGAAGGTGTGCTGTTTAAGGGTCATTTTGAGTCGAATGAGCCGATGGTTGTGCACGGAAGCATTCAGGGCAATGTGCAGTCGACCGACGATATCACGTTTACCGGAAAGGCTCACTACGAGGGTGACATTCATTCGCGCAATTTGACGATTGCGGGCGAGGCCCGCGGCCGGTTTGCGTGCAAAGATAAAGTAGAGATCTTAGAAGCCGGGAAAATCGAAGGCAAGCTGCACGCGGCCCGATTTGTGATGAGCGAGGACTCCGTGTTTGACGGAGATTTGAAGATCGAAAAGCCCAAGGCACCGAAGGCGAGCGCCGAAGAGGCAGCTGCGCCGGAGGCTGAACAGAAAGAGCCTAAAAAGCAGAAGGCATAAGAAAGAATAACAAGTCGGAAAATACGATGCCCCGGGCGACCGGGGCATTTTTGTGTTGAAGTGGATTCGGCGGTTGAAGGCGGTGCCGGAGGCACCCACGCCTGGCACTACGTCCGGAAGAACAGGACAGCGGAGCGGAACAGCTTGTAGTCGTAGTGTCCGGGGACGTTGATCCAGGTGCCGTCTGAACCGCGCTCGAAATGCCCCATCCGCCCGAGGATCCGACCGTCGGGTGAGGTGATCGCCTCGACGGCAAAATCCGAGCCGGTGGGATTGAACGGAAAGCGCATGGTCGGATGACCCCTGTCGTCAACGTAGTGCGAAGCGATCTGGCTTTGATCCAGAAGTTGATTGTAAAGCTCCGGACTGCACACGAGCCGCCCTTCGGCGCACGACACCGGCACGTGATAGATATCCGCCCGGTTCGTGCCGATCAGCCAGGGGCTGGTGTTCGATGAGACCCTCACCCGCACGATATCCGAACGGTGACGCCCCGAAGCGTTGCGCGCCAGGGCGAGCGGCTGGGCACCCGGTTCTACGATTTCCCCCAGGGGGAGGAGGCCGGTGCGGACCAGGGCCTGGAATCCGTTCCCGATGCCGAGCATCAGACCGCTCCGTTCTGCAAGGAAGGCATCGATTGCCTCGTGGACTTCCGGACGGCGCAGGAATGCAGCAATCCACTTCCCCGCACCGTCGGGCTCGTCACCGGCGGAAGCGCCTCCGGCAAATACCACAATGTGAGCACTCCGTAATTTCCCCGCAAAAGCCTCTGCCGACTCCGCGATCTGGGAAAGAGTCGCATCTCGGATCACGAAAACGTCGACGTCGGCGCCCGCGTTCCGCGCCGCGCGGGCTGCATCCCACTCGCCGTTCGTACCCGGAAACACCGGAATGAGAACGGTCGGGCGATCGGTGCGCATGTGCGGTGCGGCGCGGTTTAAGGCCGGCGGCACCGTGCCGGAGTGCGTAAAGTCGCTTGGGAGCGCCACCGAAGGAGACCTGTTCCTGTCGGTGCCCGCCGGCCCGCTCTTCAACTCTTCCGGTATAGCCTGAAGGTCGGCGAGCTGCTCGATCGCCTGGCCGGCCGGAACCTGAAGCCCGCCCGCCCCGGCGTATGGAGTTTGCAGTCCAAACGCGACGCCGAGCGGATTGAACGGCTTTCTGAATGTTTCCTGCAACAGCTCTTCGGCTTTTTGCAGATCGCAGTCGAGAGAATCAGGGACGGGGAAAACCGGATCGAGAACCGATTCGTACGCATCGATCAGCACGGCAAGCGGCGTGCGCGAATCTTCCCACACGAGCTCCGCCTCTTCGAGGATGCGGCCGAGCCGGTCGCAGCGCACGCCTTCGGGAAGATCCGCGGGCGGGCCATCCGCCTCGATCAGGAACGATCCGTAGGAATAGCCGAATACATCCTCGAGCGACCAGCCGGCATCGTAGGCAAAGCCCAGATTGTTTCCAACGGCCATTTTGAATACGGCTTCGGCGGCTCCGCCATAACCGGGCGTCATCGCTGCATGCACGCCGCCCCGCCGCATCCAGTCGGAGACCATCTTGAACGTGGCTTTCTGCAGGTTTCCATCCGGCAGATCGGATTCGCTGCCGGCCGGGCGCACCCAGTACACATCGTGCCCGGCCTGTTTGAACTCGGGGGAAGCGATGTGCGAAAGCGGTGCAGTCGTAACGGCAAACGATATGAGCGTGGGCGGCACGTGGAGATCTTCGAACGTTCCGCTCATGGAGTCCTTGCCTCCGATCGCTGCGATGCCCAGATCGTCCTGCGCGCGAAATGCGCCGAGCAATGCCGCCAGCGGCTTGCCCCAGCGCGAGGGATCCTGCCCGAGCCGTTCGAAATATTCCTGAAACGACAGATAGGTCTCTTCGGTGCCGCCGCCCGCCGCAACGAGCTTCGCGAGCGACTCGACGACGGCGAGATAAGCGCCCCGGAACGGATCCTTTTCCGATATGTACGGGTTGTAACCCCAGGCCATGAGCGAACACGTCTTCACGTCGCGCACGGGATCGAACACTTTGTGGACCATCGCCTGCGACGGCGTGCGGCGCAGCACACCACCGAGAGGCGCCAGCACCGTGCCGGCACCGGTCGTCGCGTCGAACTGCTCCGAAATCCGCTCGCCGGAACAGACGTTTAAATCGCACACGAGCTTCTGCATTTTGTCTGCAAAAGCATGTGCGTTCCCGCAATCAGCCGCAGGGTCGGTTCCGCCGCCAGGATGATGCCCGGGACTGTGTACTCTATTGTTGTCCGTACTATATCCGGGGCTGAACACGTCAGGCTTTCCGTACGACTTCGGTGCGTCCACGCGCGCGCTGGTCGTGCGCGGTGCACCGTTTGTATCCAGGAAACTCCGGGCGATGTCGACGATGCGCTGCCCTCGCCACTCCATCACGAGCCGCTGTTCGTCCGTGACGCGGGCGATCGGCGTCGCCTCCAGGTTTTCCTCTGACGCCAACGCCCGGAACTTTTCCACATCTGCCACAGCGACC
>DUTT01000007.1 GCA_012841925.1 Clostridiales bacterium
ATTTATAATAGCGGAACCTAAACCAAGCCCAAATCCGGATGTTATGCGGCACTCCTCATGTACTAAAGCG
This sequence comes from Clostridiales bacterium, assembly GCA_012841925.1. Lineage (GTDB taxonomy): Bacteria > Bacillota > Clostridia > Peptostreptococcales > Anaerovoracaceae > UBA10908. The sequence goes on from DUTT01000007.1 coordinate 71, forward strand.
CCAGCAAGCTTTCTCGCCAATTCTTCAGCACGCTGTTTGTTCCACGGAGCTGTATACTCGTGAGCACTTCCGGAAATAAAAACATTATGCAGCTTTGAGACCCTTTCAATTTCACGGAGAATATCCGTTATCTCATTATAGGAATCTACAAAAACCGTTTGAATACCATAATTTCGCAGGTTTTCTTCCTGCATGTCTTGTCTTGCTCTGCAATACCCGTATTCTGCCGGATCGCTGAATTCATTTTCTTGAACCCGTTTAAAGAAGCAATAATGATTCGGAACATTCTCTCCAAGAAGAGAGTGAATTTGACCCAATATATAGTCCAAATTAGGGTCTTCAAAGCTGAACCCGATAAATAGGAATACTTTTGAAACTAAATCGCCTTTTAATGCTGTGCGGAACAGGGGGCGGTGATGCTCATAAAGCTCATAGTCCTCTTTAGTTAATACCGCCTTTGCAGGGTGATTAACATCTCCATGCATTTTATATACGATTGCATCTCTATCCCGCTTCATGTTTGAGAGTTGGTCAGATTCCGATTTGACATCAGGATTTCTGTTTGCTTCTCGAATACCTTTTTCCAACAACTCATCATAGTTCGTTGTCCAATATGTGAATATTGGTAATCGTGAAATAATCCGGATGTTTTCATTTATCTGAGCATCCACAGAAAAAGCATCAAGGATTGCTTGGTTTATTCCAGCTCGCGTTCTCCTTTGGTTTTTATAGAATTGAGCAACAGAAAGCATATCTGTTTCTTTATCAACATCTAATCCAATATCAGAAGCCAACGGGCGAAGCAAGCCTTTCCAATCTACAAAGCCAGAAGGTCGTGATAGTCCAGCGCCACCAAAAATGGCAGCATTACCTTCGCGTATAGCTTTCGCATATTCTCTGATCAACTCTTCTTTTCTAACAGCCATAATACTCACCCCTTGTTCCTTGCTATTCATCCAGTTTCAAGAAGCCCTGTTCAAAGGCTCCGGGGAACTGGAACTTCTTATCTACACCGCCGAAGACAACGACAATAAGACCTCCATCGATACCCTTGACCTGACCGGGGCCGAATGCTTTGTGCGAAACGATGGTCCCGGCGTGGACCTTTGATGTGTCAATATGCACGGTAGGCTTTTTCACCACCGGCGCTACGGATGGTGTAGGCGGCACATAGGACGGACGGTATGTCGGCGTGGATACAGGCTTGGACGGCTCAACGAGCGGTTTACGTTTCGTCTCGTATTTTGCCTTCGGCTCGGCCACTTTCGGCAGTTCGTCCTCCTCATCATCGAAATCGTAGCTGCTGATGTTCGTGAAAACGGGCCGCTCCGGAAGATCATCATCACGGGGAGCGTCCGCCGTCATGGATGCCGCAAGCTGACCGGCCATAGCGTCATAATCCGCACGGCTGATAACGGTACTGTACAGACCGACATTTTCGCCGGTGTGCTTATCGATGCCGGTGTAGATCAGGCTGGCGTCTTCATACCGTTTGAATTTATAAACGGCATCGTTCATCAGGGCCTCGTTGAATACATTCAGCGATACGAGCAGCTCGAAGTCCTTCACGTCCAGACCGGTGACCTTTTTGAACAGTTCCGGCTCCAACTGCGTGATGACATCCTGCAGGCTGTATTCCCGGTAATCGGTCAAATACATGAAGACCGGCACACGAGTAGCGAATTTGATCAGCTTTTCCTGGATCATCTTGCGCTTGGATTTGTATTCCTTTTCGGCGTCCGTCAGTTCCTTCTTTTCTTTCGGCGTCAGCTTTTCGCCGTCACGCTTGGCCTTCTTGACGGCATTGGACTTGTTTATAATGGTTTCAATATCGGCGTTCAGGCTACGGAATCCTTCAATACGCATGAGAGCATCCATCGCCTCCTCGCTGGCAAGCAGACGGGCAAGCGTGTCGTTATCAACATTAACGAGCAATGCACTCTCCCAGCGTTTCGCAAGCAGCGTGGCGGATGTACCGGCCATAGCGATATCGAGGATTTCAGCCGCATTGACCTGACGCATGGCACTGCCGTCATACGCCAGCACCGGCAGGAAATTGATGAATTCTCCGACCTTCTTTTCCGGATTGCTTTCGGCCACATTCAGGCGGCAGGAATAATCGGAAATCTGGCGGAGCGCACGGTCCAGCGCAAAGTCAAAGACGTAGCACTCCTGTTTTACAATCTCATGCTCACCGTTGTCCTTCGTGATCTCCCACGGACTCTGTACACGGAAGGCCGCTTGGAAATAGGTCTCCGGTGAGGAGAGGTTACGGAGCATGAAGATACCGGTCCACGGCTTGATGGTAACACCTGTGGTCAGCTTGCCGCAGGAGAGCGTGATGGTCTTTGTCTCAAGCGGATCGCCCATAGACCGGCGCACAGGGTCCAGAGCGGCAACACCGATACCGGCCTGTGTTCCGGCGCAGACGTTGACCTTGTAGTCGTGGTAGAACGCATTTTGCTTCTGTGCCAGCAGATTGGCCATAGCGTAGCAGGAGGCCACGTTTGGCATAAACCACAGTGTATGGGACAGCACGTTCAGAAGACGTGTGTCGGAATACGGCATCGGTGGCTTTTGGGCTCCCAGCTTCAGCTCGTCCACAGAGGTCTCCAGATACGAGCCACGGATCAGATCCAACCATTTCTGCACATAATCCTCATATTTGAAATGTGCATCCTTGCCGGTGCCTTCAGCGGAGAAGAACACGTTCAGGTCAAACTCATCAAACTCGCCCTGTTTGGCAATGCGCTGAATGCTCTCCGGGATCTTGTATGTAAGCATAACCATTCTCGGCAGAGCAGCGTAGGGATTTACGCCTTCGCCTTTCCATTCGGCCTTAGCCCTCTGCTCATCGGAATAGGTCCAGTTATAAATCTGCTCCTCAATGAACTCACCGGAATTCAGCGCACGGAACGGCGTGCCGGAGAGATAGAGGTAATAGGTCGTAGTGATCGGCAGCCACGTTTCATCGTAGGCGTTACCGGCATCGTATTTGGAAAGGTCCTCTTCGTAGGTATCCTCATCCTGCTCGAACAGCTTTTTTGCGCTGTCCTTCCATGCGCCGAAATGGTATTCATCGAAAATGACGAGATCCCAGTTCGTGGTGTGGACCCATTCGTTATTGGCCTTGATGCCGCCGGTCTCCTTGTTTACACCGAGAAAATCCTGAAACGAGCCGAAGCAGACGATGGGCCGGGATTTATCCGCTTGTCTGTACTGCTGATCGTTTGTCAGACCGCCGGGGACGGTAGGCCGTGTGATGAATTGCCAGCCCTCAAAATCCATGTGCGTCAGCAGATCCTCGCGCCATGCGGTCTGTACCGCCGGTTTGAAGGTGAGGATCAGCACACGCTTCATTCCCATTTTCTTTGCCAGCTGATAGGCCGCAAAGGTCTTGCCGAAGCGCATCTTGGCGTTCCACAGGAATTTCGGCGTTCTGCCGCTGCCTTCCTCATAGGCCGATTTGAAATACTTCATGGTCATATCCACGGCGTATTCCTGCTCCGGACGCATAGCGAAGGTCTGTGTGCGCTCCTCAACATTTTCCGCACCGGTCTGAACGGCCACAACAGCGGCCTTCACGTCGTTCAGCGTGCATTTGAACCACTCATTGCGGTCCTCACCAGCGTTCAGCTGCTGTTTGCCCTTTGCTTTCAGAACGGCGTGAACGTCATGGTCAGTGAAGCAGCTGCCGTCATTTTTCATGGCGGACCACTGGCCGAGAATGCGGTACGGCACGGCGGCGGTATGGACCTGTTCTTTTACGCGGGCCTCAACGTCACGCTCGGTATAGCCGACCTTGATATAGCCCTGATGGGAGGCCACGCCTACGAATTCATAAGCGTATATCGTAGGGTGCGATTCTGGCCGTTGAGGAAAGAATTCCATTTCTGCCATTACTCGTCACCTCCAAGATCCATCGGCTTGATCATTGAATCGATAAAAGCAATTTCTTCTTCGGCAAGGCCGTACTTTTTATAAAGCTCTTCATCCGTCCACGGCTTTGAAAAATCCTGTTGCGGTACAAGCTGATAAACGCCACGGGCCGCATTTTGAGAGTTTTTCTTCAGAAGAACGAGGAAACGGAAAAACTTCGTAGCAATGTACGACATCACATTTTCGCATTCAGTCTGATCCGCAAACGGGCCAATAACGAGATAACTTTCATTACACACGGTGTTTGGCTCACCGTAAAACGGCTTTGGCAAAATGGGATGCGGGAATGCGTCACTGCCGCTACCAGCTTTTGCAATGTAAACCTTATGCCAAGGAATCATTTCATGTCCTTTTGTCACATCACGGAGCGGAGCATAAGCAATGGTACCCCGCACTTCACGATCGTTGCCGCTGACATATATTCTCAGATCGGAGCTTGATTTTCTGGTCTTATTTCCTTTATAGGTATTGGGCAAGCCGAATGGAAGCCTCGTACTTATCAGCTTCTCCATAGATTCTTCTTTGTGAGCGTTAACCTTATGGAGAATATCTACAGCTTCGTTATATCGGATGAACGTGTCACAGCCTTCCTCCAGCAAGGGCCTTTCCACCGGGCCGAACACTTCATCGCCCTTGTGAGAAAAGACAGCGCATTTCCCTTCATTATCTCTATCCCACAAGAAATAAGAAACGCCACCTTTTATCTGTACACCGGAAAAGCAATCAGAAGCTTCAGGGAAATCGTGGATAACACGGATGCGATTATCGTGAAGCATACTATCTCGATATTCATCAAGCCCCTTGCCGCCGGTAAACCACCGTGATGGGGTAATCATTGTAAGAAACCTTGGATTCAGCTTCTTTGCACTTTCAACGAACAACTGGTATATTGGCTTTGCACTCGCACCATTTCCACCTCCATCACTCAGCTGATAGGGCGGATTTCCTATAATCACATCAAATTTCATATTGAATAGGCCCTCCGGTTTTGTGGTATGAATCATTTCATAAGCGTGCGTTTCCAAATCATCGGCACGGTCGTATTCCTTTTGCGATGCCCCACAGAATACGCATTTCCCGTTTTGCCACCGGTGCTTGATATTCTTGAATCGCACATTTCCGTCCACGTTTTCAAAAGTCACCACGGAGTATTTTCCGTTCGCAAATTTGGAGCAATACAGGCTGCGCCGGGAGAGATGCGAGGTCAGCTCCGTAATGGCAATGCCGTAAAGCTGATGCTTGAAAATATGATCCGTGCGCTCCTGCAGATCCGGATACAGCGGCTCGAGGCCCTTGAGGAGCCTTTTCGCAATTTCCCGTAAAAACACTCCGCTTTTGCAGGCAGGGTCAAGAAAAGTAGTATTGGGATCGCTGAATAATTCCTGCGGCAACAGGTCCAGCATGGCGTTTGCCACTTCCGGCGGCGTGAACACCTCATCGTTCGACAGATTTGCAATGCAGGACAGCACGTCCGGATTGTACATCGTGTTATAGAGATTATTGGCCATGATCTTGGACCCTCCTGTAATCCGTGACATAGGATGTGAGGAATTCACCCTCGTCACTCGGTTTTTCTTCCAGCATGGAGAGAAGACTCATCTGTCCGTCTGCGTCCATGTCTTTTTTCTTCTTTTTCTTTGCCGCCTTGGGCTCGTATTCACCGGCCAGCAGTTTATCAAAGCGGTAGTCTTTCCGTTGCATTTTCGTTCCCATTACGAAAGACCACTCCGAAAACACAATAGGCTCGTCCGTATCGTTTCCGTCCTCATCGACCACCTTCAGGCTCAGCGCATTGCCGCAGACGATGTTCCGGCTGAGTATAAATCGCACGGCCTCCCGGCAATCCTCGCTGACTTCCTTCCTGCAGATATTCTCATATTCCGCATTCCAGATATCATAGAGCCGCTGGCGGCAGGCGATCACGTTGTCGATCAGCAAATCCACGCCATAAATGCTCGCCACGGCGGTGACCGACTGTTTCTCAAATTCGAGAGGCAGAGGTTTTTTCTTTCTCGGAGGTATAGCCCGTTTCTTTGCGGCCTCCAGCTTGCGGCGCAGGATCTCAGCAACGAAATTGCCGTCACCGCACGCCGGCTCCAAAAACCGGCTGTCAACACGCTCCGTCTCCTGTTTTACCAAATCCAGCATGGCGTTGACCTCACGCTCGGCTGTGAATACCTCACCGTGCTCGGCCACACGCTCTCTGGATTTTAATTGTTTCGTCATAAAATCACTCCATCAATAGCCGATGATCAGCAATCCTGAAAGCGGAATGCCGAGCCGGTTGCTTGCATACATAGCTTCAAAGAATTTGCAAACACGGTCAAAATCATTGAAAGCACGATACTTGTTCCGAACAGCAATACAGAGCTTATCCACACCGACCATCGTGCACGCCTCAAAGAAATCTTTCAGGAATTGATAATTCACAACGGCTCGTCCAGCTTCAACTTCAATGACATATCCCGCAGCGGATAAATAACCATCCGCTTCAAAGGCTTTTTCGATTTTTCCGTTTACGCCATACAGCACCGGAACCGCAACCAGGTCATCGCTTTTCTTACTTTTCTCGACGTCAAACCCAAGGGTCTCCAGCCCCGGACGGACCGCTGTAAGCACCTCATCGCTTTTTAGCTGATGCGTATAAGAGTCAATATTGGCATCGACTGCTTCAAAAGCTTCGACAATCTGAGCAGAAACCTCGTCCAGCGGTTTGTTCTTCGGGAAGTGCATCCAGTTAATCATGCTGCTTATCCTCCGTTCCGAGATCCAGCCAGAGTTCTTCGAGGGGAGCGTAATCCACATCGTTTTTGAAACAAAACTCTTTTATGCTTTTCATGGCAGCCAGATTGGGCTTTGTCTTCCCGCTCTCCCAGCGATTAACCGTGGAAAAAGCCACGTTTATTTCTTTGGCAAACGCCTGCTGTGACAAAAAGCAACGCTGCCGTATCCGTTTCAACTCTGCTTGAAAGCTCATAATTGCATCTCCTTTGCACATCGTCCGCTGCAATATAGCAATATTATAGCACGGTTATATGATTTTTTCTACTGCCTTCGGATAATTTCCGGAGGCTTTTTTAACTATCTTTCGTTCAAAACGGCCTGTTCTGTCCGGTGGGTAGTGGACAAGAAAAATAATTCCCAATTCTTTAGACCAGTCAGCGATTTTTTGTCAAGGTGGTACTGAGGAAATAAAATTGAATTTTTTTCGTTCAAAACCGGCAAAACCCTCCAGTGGGTAGTGGGAGGCATCGCATCAGGCAATTCGTCCGAAAGGCCTGACAGCACAGGGTTTTTGGGTAAAGGGTGACAGTCGATGACACCCTTTTCGAAAACTATTCTATAGGGCCTAAAAAACAAGCCTATAGAAAAGTTACGGATTTACCCGTCAAAGAGTGTCACCGGCGGCCGGAAAGCCTGATGGGACAAGTGTTTTCATCAGGTAGCCGTGAAACGATTTATCTGCACGAAATAAAAATATCTCAAAATAGCGGACCACTTGGGCAGTTTTTGTCCAGTGGAAAGTGAAGAACATGAAGGGCGGTGATGCGTATGATTGCATTCCGATGACCGTAGGGCGGTCAGAATCTCTGTGACCTTCCGGGCCGGACAGCGGCGTGGGGTCACGAACGCAAAAACCATAATTCAAACGGGGTATTAACCCCAAAGTTCATCAAATGGAGGAAAAACGATGACTAATTACACCTTTGTTAACTACAAAAACACCAAATCCCTGATTCCGAAGGAGGTGTGGCTCACGGCAGAACATCTTTCGGAAACGGAGCCGCTCTTTATGACGGAGCACCTTGTCGACAATGACGGCAAGCTGTACAGACGCTACCGCCTTCGCACGTGTGACCCGACCCGCTTTGTCGAAACCCTCGATTATGACATCGAGTGTCCGCACTGCCACGATCAGCTTCGCCTCTGCGGAATGGCCGTGGATGCCATGACGCACGGCCTGTACAGATGCAAACGCTGTGACGATGAAGCCGAAAGGAGAAGATGAGAATGAAAACGATCAACGAAATCCGTGCTTTCACGGCCACTCCGGAATACGGAAAGACCTTCTGGAATGCCATGAGAATCAAGCATAATGCGGAGGCAGAAATGCATGATGCCATGTCCGCTACCACTGGTGCGTTCTGTGCTCCTGCGGCGGATGAGACCGATTTCCGCAAGGCCATCTTTGCTGAGAGCGTAATCCGTCCTCTTGCGACCGAGCTAAAAAAGCATACCGGCGGTGATGTGATCTGGGCCAAGGATTCGAGCGATTATGCCGAGTTTGTGCCGGAGGGTGCCGCCATCCCCGGTTTCGATGCTCAGAACGATTTCACCCGTTTCCCGGTTGCTACGCACAAGATCGACGGTCTGGTGAAGCTGAGCACGGAATTTGCGCTTGACGCAGACTTCGATCTCCGCAAGTACATCTTCGAGCGCATGGGTAAATCCTTCGCTCGTGCGGAGGACAGGGCCTTCATCAATGGTAACGGAACGGACGAGCCCTTCGGCCTTCTCCACGAAACTGAAGGAGCCGAAACAGGGGTCTCTACAAATGCGGTCACCTACGATGATTGCATCGACCTGTTCTTCTCCGTAAAGCCGGAATACCGCAGTCATGCCGTGTGGCTCATGAACGACCGCACCGCTCTCGCACTGCACAAGCTGAAGGACGATGCCGGTAATTATCTCTGGAATGGCAACAGCGACACCATCCTCGGTAAGCCCGTCCATATCTGCAACGATATGCCGGATATCGCCGCCGGTGCAAAGCCTGTCCTCTTCGGTGATTTTCGATATTTCTGGATCATCGACCGTTCTCCTATCTCCATGAGAGCTTTTAAGGAGCGTTTCGCCATGACCGATCAGGTGGGCTATGTGGGCTTTGAACTGCTCGATTCCCGTCTTGTTCGCAAGGATGCGATCAAGGTCCTGACCGTCACCGCTTAAACCCATCCGTCCGGGAGGGTAAGCGTTCCTTGCTCTCCCGGACCCTTATCGGAGGTACGTATGAACACTACACAAAAAGCCGTTATTTTATCGGCAACACACGAAGCGCAGGACGGCGGTATTCTTAACTGCCCACAGTGCGGAAAACCCGTTACACAGCGGAGCGGTCATAAGAAGAAATTCTGCTCGGACCGCTGCCGAATGGAATACTGGAATTCCCATCAGGATCAGGTTTTGCGAAAGGCCTACTACACGCTCGTCTGCAAAAACTGCGGTCGGACCTTCCGCTGCTATGGCAACGCTCACCGGAAATTCTGCTGCCGGTCCTGCTACGATGATCATAGGAAGCGAGGAAACCGCTATGATGGATAACTTTGAACGCCGGGAGATAGAGCGGATGTATCGGGACGGATACGGCCCCACGGCCATCGCTGATGAATTGGGCATATCGATCAACACGATCAAATCCTACATTCGCCGCCATCCCAGCATGAAAAATGCTTCACGCTGCCTGTACTGCGGCAAGGTGATCTCTCAGACGAAGGGCCGCAAGGTCAAAAAGTTCTGCTCGGACCCCTGCCGCAGTGCGTATTGGAACTACAAGTATCGTAAAGGAGGTAATCCCAATGGAAAAGGAAGACCGCAAGCATGATGTGTACGGACCGGAAAACCTGATCCGCTATCATACGGCCCTGTCCTTTGTGGACCGGCTGATGAGCGAGGGCTTTCTGCGACCTGCGGATCGGGCTGAAATCTATACAATGATCGCCCGAAAATACGGGATTGAATTGGACAGTATATTTGCCGCATGAGGCTTGCTATCCGGGCCGTTTAGAGTGATATATACAGTACCATACTTTGATACAACGGAGGCAGATTATGGCAAGAGAAGTAAAACAAGTCACATTCACGAAAGTGGCCATCCCTAAGCTGACGAGAGTGGCGGCATACGCACGGGTGTCCTCGGCAAAGGACGCGATGCACCACTCACTGTCAGCGCAGGTCAGCTATTACAGTGGCCTGATCCAACAGCATCCCGGCTGGCAGTATGTCGGCGTGTATGCGGACGAGGCCAAGAGCGGGACCAAGGATTCGCGGGAGGGTTTTCAGAAAATGATTGCCGCCTGCCGCGCGGGATCGGTCGATGCGATCATCACCAAGTCTATCTCCCGCTTCGCCCGAAATACGGTCACCCTGCTGGAAACGGTCAGAGAGCTGAAGTGCTACGGCGTCAATGTTTTCTTTGAGGAACAGAACATCCATACCCTTTCCGCTGATGGGGAACTGATGCTATCCATTCTCGCGTCATATGCGCAGGAAGAGAGCCTGTCGGCCAGCGAGAACCAGAAATGGCGTGTGCGGAAGAATTTCGAGGAAGGCAAGCCTTGGAATGGAACGCTCCTCGGTTACCGCTACCGAAACGGCGTCTACGTCATCGAACCGGACGAGGCCGAAACGGTCCGGCGAATTTTTCGGGAGTTCCTTTCTGGCAAAGGAGTCATCGCCATTGCCAAGAGCCTGAACGCAGACGGTGTAAAAACCCGATACGGCAGAGCATGGGGCAAAACCAGCATCGGCGGCATTCTCCGGAATTACGCCTATACCGGGAACCTGCTCCTTCAGAGGACCTTCCGGGAAAACCATCTGACGAAAAAGACCGTGGTCAACGATGGCCAGCTCCCGATGTACCATGCTGAGGGAACGCACGAGGCCATCATCAGCATGGATGACTACGAAGCGGTGCAAGCCGAAATCGCACAGAGGGCAGCAAAATATGTGCCATCTACCCGATGCTTCACCGGACGGTATCCGTTTTCCGGCCTGATCGTATGCGCTCACTGCGGCAAACACTACCGGCGAAAGGTCACGGCCACCGGCCCGGTCTGGATTTGCAGTACCTACAATTATCAGGGCAAGGTTGTCTGTCCGCTTTCCAAACAGATACCAGAGGGTACGCTGACGGCTATGACCGCTGATATGGATATTGGCGATTTAACGGAAATTGTAGTTGAGAGCGGCAACAGGCTGGTGTTCCACTTCAAGGACGGCACAAAAGCTGTTAAACGATGGCAGGACCGGTCACGGGCCGAAAGCTGGACACCGGAGATGAAAGAGGCCGCAAGGCAAAAAGCGATAGAAAGGAACAGACACAATGGCTAATATCACTGTAATTCCAGCAACGAAAGCGCTCCATTCCAAAATGCCGGTAAATGCCCGGAGCAGACGCAAGGTGGCCGGGTACGCTCGTGTTTCCACCGACAGCGAGGAGCAGCTTACCTCCTATGAGGCGCAGGTGGATTATTACACCAAGTACATTCGCTCGAATCCGGATTGGGAGTTCGTGGACGTGTACACGGACGAAGGCATCTCCGCAACGAACACCCGTCACAGGGACGGCTTCAATCGCATGATTGCGGATGCGCTGGCCGGGAGGATCGACCTGATCGTTACGAAATCCGTCAGCCGTTTTGCCCGAAATACCGTGGACAGCCTCACCGCCGTTCGCAAGCTGAAGGAACACGGCACCGAGGTCTATTTTGAGAAGGAGGGCATTTACACCTTCGACAGCAAGGGAGAACTGTTGATCACCATCATGTCGAGCCTTGCCCAAGAGGAGAGCCGCTCCATTTCGGAAAACGTCACATGGGGTCAGCGCAAACGCTTTGCGGACGGAAAGGTTTCGCTGCCGTATAAATCCTTCCTCGGCTATCGCAAGGGGTCGGACGGCTTGCCGGAGATCGTGCCGGAGGAGGCGGGGATCGTCCGGGAGATCTACAAGCTGTTCATTCAGGGCAAAACAGTGAACTGGATTGCTACGCACCTTACCGCCAAGGGCATCCCCACGCCTCGCGGCAAGGAAAAGTGGCAGACCAGCACAATAGAGAGCATCCTGACGAACGAAAAATACAAGGGCTCGGCGGTCCTGCAGAAGAAATTCACCGTGGATTTCCTTTCCAAAAAGATGAAGGTCAACGAGGGCGAGGTGCCGCAGTACATTGTAGACCAGAGCCATCCGGCCATTATCGATCCGGTCCAATGGCAGAAGGTGCAGGATGAAATGGCGGTCCGGAAGGCCAAGGGCAAGCACCACAACAGCCTCAGCCCGTTCTCGGCAAAGATCGTCTGCGGCGATTGCGGCGAATTCTACGGCAGCAAGGTCTGGCACAGCACGGACAAGTACCGCCGGGTGATCTGGCAGTGCAACGGCAAATTCAAAGGCGAATACCGCTGCGGCACACCGCATCTGTACGAGGAGGACATCAAGCGGCTGTTCCTCCGGGCCGTTGTCGACCTTACCGAGGACCGGGAGGTACTGCTTGAGACCTGCCGGATGATCCATGATGAATACCTGAACACAGACACCATTGATGCAGAGTGCGCCACGCTCAATGATGAGATTGAGATCGTTTCCGGCCTCACGAAAAAGCTGATTGCCGAAAACGCCACCACCGCCATTCCGCAGGACGAATACAACAGGAAATACGATGCACTGGTCGAGCGTTACCATGCGGCGCAGGATCGGCTGGACGATTTGCAAAAACTGAGAATTACACGGAGCTTTCAGGCCGATGTGCTGGAATGCTTCATGTTCGAGATAAAGGCTATCGATTCCACGCTGCCGCTGGAATTCACAGATCGCTTCTGGAATAACCTGATCGACCGGGTGACGGTCTTCCACGATGGCCGGATGGTATTCCACTTCAAAAACGGTGCGGAGGTAACGGACACACTCTGATGCCGATAAACAAAACAGCCCGTGACGGGGATCAGCCGGTCCTCATCACGGGCATTATTCTGTTTGAAACGGTTGTGATTTTTTGAAACGATAGGATATAAGCCTCCGACAGATACCTACACAGGCGGTCCTCCAAGGTGAAAAACAGCTCATTTTCACTCTCTGACGAATCTCAAATGCACCCGCTGTTTTGTGAAAACGACCTATTCGCAGGGTTTTCGGGAGAAAATGAAACGGACCGGTAATCGACACATTGTATCAATTACCGGTCCAGTTATGGTGCGGTAGAGAGGACTTGAACCTCCACGGTGTTACCCACACGGCCCTCAACCGTGCGCGTCTGCCGATTCCGCCACTACCGCAGGTTTCAACAAGGGTTATATTAGCATATGGAGCGAAAGAAGTAAAGGCTAAATTGAGTATCTTTATATCTGTTGCAATCAGCCGATCGAAACACCGGACAGCATCAGCATCCCCAGAATCAACATGTGGAGGGGATAAAACGAATAGGAGATGAAACGAATCGCTGCATGGTCAAACCCCTTTGTTCCGTTGTATTTCCAGATGAGAGGCAGGGCGAGCAGGCCAAAGAGCTGAGCCGGAAAAGTTACAATGTGATTCAGCACGATCCAGCCTACGGTCGCGCCGCCCATCCAGACGGCGTTGATCATAAACAGGCCGAACAGTTCTCCGGCCCGTGCATAACGAAGATTTCGCATCGTGTAGAACAGAACAACCGTCAGCACGCCAAGGCCTCCAAAATCCGCAGCGAGTTCGTTTGCGATGTGCATCATGAACGCAGAAGCAAACACGATGGTAAGCCCGGTGGCGACCATGTTGTCCAGACGCATCTTGACGAAGTGAATCGCCATGACAGCGGTAAGCCCCGCAGCCAGCGTCCACAGTACGTTTTGGTGTCCGGGAGCTTCGTAAGCGCCGTAATAGACCATGTTAAAGGGAATCTCGGAAACGATGGCTAATATCAGCAGGCGAAGCAGATATTTGCGTGGCGACAGCGTATGATAAAATCCTTCCACGACAAGGAACGCAAACAGAGGGAAGGCAAGCCGTCCCGCATAGTGCAGCCAGATGTAATCCGACGCGATGGTCAGCCACAGATGCTCGCAGATCATGCTGATAGCAGCGATGACCCGGATGGCCTGCACGGACAGACCCTTTACTCGAATATTCTCTTTCTGCATAGTTAACGCGTCGTTCATTACCATTCCTAACCCGCCTGCGCGATAGACATTCTTTCTTACAGTATAAAGATTCCTGCCTCTTTGCACGCATTCCTCGTATAATCGTCCCACACAGCCGACTGCACTTCGCCGATGTGCGCGCTTCCAAGAAGCAGCATACACAACCGGCTCTGTCCGATGCCGCCTCCTATTGTATAGGGAAGTTCGCCTGCCAGCAAGGCTTTATGGAATGGAAATCGCTTGCGCTCTTCGCAGCGGGACAATACGAGCTGTCGCTCCAGCGACTCCGGGCTGACCCGGATGCCCATGCTGGAGATCTCAATCGTTGCATCGAGCACGGTGTTGTGGAACAGGATATCTCCGTTCAAATCCCAGTCGTCGTAGTCGGGTGCCCGCCCGTCGTGCGGTTTTCCGCTGCGCAGCGTCCCTCCGATCTGCATCAAAAATGTCGTCGGGTGCTCGCGGGTGTAGGCATCCTCTCGCTCTTTCGGAGAAAAGTCAGGATACAGGTCTTCGAGTTCCTGTGACGTAATAAAGCTGACGTTGCGATCGATGGCAGGGCGCACTTCCAGTTGGGGAAACATCGCCCTCAGCGCATCTTCCGTGTCGCAGATTGCATTCACGATCCCTATAACCGTTTCTTTTAGATATTCAGCGGTCCGATCCTCTTTTCGTATCACCTTCTCCCAGTCCCACTGGTCGACGTACACCGAGTGCAGGTTGTCGAGCTCTTCGTCGCAGCGGATGGCGTTCATGTCTGTATAGAGTCCCTTGCCGACGTGGAAGTCGTAGTCGTGGAGCGCCTGACGCTTCCACTTGGCCAGCGAATGCACGACTTGCGCATCCGTTTTAATGTCCTTGATGTGGAAAGTGACCGGCTTTTCCTTGCCGGACAGGTCGTCGTTGAGTCCGGTGGAGGCTTCGACGAACAGCGGGGCAGAGACCCGCTTTAGGGTCAGCGCATCGCAGAGGTTCTTCTCGAACAGAATGTGGATGATTCCGATCGCTTTTTGCGTATCGTAGGATCCAAGGGCGGCTTTGTAGTTTTCGGGGATGATGACTCGGCTCATAGTGTATGTCTCCGTTGTATGCGTCAGATGAAGCGATGGGCGTAGATGTACGCCGGTGATGAAAGCAGGCTGTGCGTGCGCTACGAAAGCGCCGAATCGAGCTGTTCGAGAGCGGCCATGCGAGCGGCGACACAGAATACGTCCATCGCCAGGGACAGCTCCTCTACGGGCGGGTAGGACGGTGCGATGCGCAGGAACCGGTCTTCAGGATCGCGGTGCAGCGGATGCGTTGCACCGGGGTCGGTCAGAGCGACGCCAGCCTTCCTGCACAGTTCGTGCAGGCGTTTTGCGCATCCCGGATTTGCCAGGAATGTAACGAAATAACCGCCGTCCGGCCGAACCCATTCACCGGCACCGAGTCCGCTCAGCTGCTGCTCGAGCTTATTCAAAACGACGTCGAATTTGGGTCGAAGCAGGGCGGCCTGCTGATCCATGACCGAACGAATGCCATCGATGTCCTTAAAGAATCGCACGTGGCGCAGCATGTTCATCTTATCCCAGCTGATGGTCTGTGCCGAGATCTGACGGCTTGTAAACGCGATGTTATCTGCAGAAGCTCCGAAGAATCCAACGCCTGCACCGGGAAATGTGATTTTGGACGTCGAACCGAACAGATACGGGCGGTTCGGGTGACCGGCTTTTCTACACTCATCCAGGATATTGAGCAGCGGCACATCCCGGTAGACATAATGCATGTTATAGGCATTATCCCAGAATATTCGAAAGTCTTCTGCGGCCGTCTCCATCGATGCCAGCTGGCGCACAGCGTCATCGCTATAGCAGCCTCCATAGGGGTTGGTATACTTCGGAACGCACCACATACCTTTGATGCTTGCATCTTCTCTCACGAGCCGCCGGACTTCGTCCATGTCGGGACCCCATTCAGTCAGTTCGACGGGGATCATTTCGATGCCGAGAAACTCGCATATTGTAAAGTGGCGGTCGTATCCGGGGACAGGACATAGAAATTTAACCGGCTCATCTACAGCCCACGGTTTCTCGCTGCCGAGCACGCCTGTAAGCATAGCCCGGGCAACGCAGTCGTACATAAACGAAAGCGAGGAAGACCCGACGACAATCGTCTCTTCAGGAGAAATGCCCAGGTAGTCGCCAAACAGCTTTCGCGCATCCGCAGAGCCTAACAGCCCGCCGTAATTGCGACAATCCATCCCCGCAGAGTCCCGGCAGTCGCTGTCGCTCGTCAGAACATCGAGCATCGGCATGGCCAGTTTCAGCTGATCTTCGCCCGGCTTTCCCCGTGTCATATCCAGCTTTAAGCCCTTGTCGGCAAATTTACGGTATTGCTCTTTTAGACTGAGGTATTCTGTTTCCCGTTCCGCGGGCTTCATTGTGGAATATGGTTTCATGGCTCGTTTTCCCTCCAAGTGATTCGAGCGACGGCTTTGAAAGCCGTCCTTCTGCAGGATATTTTAGGTATTATATGCTATTGCATCTGCGTTGGCAAGATGGTAGTATCTTATGCAATTGAACCGGTGCCGCAACACGAACACCTGAATGCGAGGCAGCTCGGCTTATTGATCAATATTCCCGGAGGAATCAAGCATGAAAAAGGATATGACGCTACAAAAGACAATACTATCAGGCCTGTTTCTTGCCCTTGGCATTCTATTGCCATTTTTGACAGGACAGATTCAGCAGTTTGGTAGCATGATGCTGCCCATGCATCTGCCGGTGCTGATCTGCGGATTTGTGTGCGGCCCGTTCTGGGGTCTTGCGGTCGGTTTTATTACACCGCTGCTCCGCAGCCTCCTGTTCCACATGCCTCCGATGTTTCCGATCGCTGTCACCATGGCGTTTGAACTCGCTGCGTACGGACTGTTGACCGGATTGTTCGGGAAAGTGTTTCCAAAAGGAAAAAGCGGCGTGTTTGCCGCACTGATCGCCTCCATGATAGCCGGCCGCGTCGTGTGGGGACTCGCTGCAGGAACGTTCTACAGTATGGCGGGTATGCCGTTCAACATGACCGTATTTGTAGCCGGCGCCTTCCTGAATGCATGGCCAGGCATCATCGTTCAACTGATTCTCGTACCGCCCATCGTGCGCGCCGTTCGGAAAGTGGCCGAATAAAGAGAGCGAAACAGGTGTAACCCCGGGAACGCCAGTCTCATGAAGACGGCGTTCCGTTATTTTTTGAGCGGTCAGCAATCCTCCGGGCTGTTGAGAATCTCCACCTGGCACACGCTCATGGCACGAAGGGCGTTTTCGTGTGTTTCGGGGGTGACACCGGCGCAGCACGCCGCGTCTACGACAATCGGTACTTCGGGCAGCCAGGCTTTAACGGCCAGCGCATTGGAAATGACGCAGATGTCCGTACAAAGACCGATCAGCTCGATGCGCCCGATCGGGTTTTTTTTATCGAGTTCCACGAGGTAGGCGATCAGTTCCTTCGATCCGAACGTCACCTTGTCGAATACTTTGCTCCCATCAGCTTCGGCCATGCCGGCAAGCGGACCGATCAGGTTCCAGCCGGCGGAACCGCGGATGCAGTGCTCCACGGGAAGCAGGGTACCTTCCTGGGTCGTCAGGTAGTCGGCTTCGTGGGTGTCTCTGGTGTAGATTACCGTGCCGTCGAAGCCTCTGACTTTTGCCAGAACGTTTGCAACGATCTCTTTTGCCTCCTGCGTGCCCAGTGCCCCGTCGACAAAGTCGTTCTGCATGTCTACGACGATGAGTAAGCTGTTCATAGTGTTTCCTTTCTTCTTACAGTGTCTTGCGTTCATTTTGAAGCGAGCGCACTTCCATGCGGCCGTGATCGAGATGAAAATAGATAGTCCGACCGTAATTTTTCCGCGTATCCTCCACGAGCACCGGTATGCGCAGAAGCGACAGAATGGACTTGACGCTGTCGACATTGCGGTCGCCGATGGAACTCAGCGGGCCGTCTCCCTGCGTTTCGAACATCTTTGCGCCGCCGGCGATCTTCGCCGTCAGCCTGTTCGGATTCGCTCCGTGTACCTGCATTTTCTTTACGAGATCCGGAATGGCCGTATCGGCGTACTTCATGCGGTTTGGGGTTTTTTCGGAGAACTGTGAGCTGCGCGGCAGCATGATATGAGCGAGTCCGCCGATGTTCGTCTGCTCGCAAAACAGGCATATGCCAACGCACGAGCCCAGCGCATACGTCACCAGGATGTCGGGATTTCGCGCAACCGCCAGATCCGAAATGCCTACGACGATCGATCGGCTCATTGATTCAACCCCAGTCTTTCCATGATTAAAGCCAGCGTATCGATTTCTGCAAACATCACGACGTTGCTCTTAAAGTGCGTCTCTTCGACCATAAAGCTCTCTTCGATAAACATCACCTTGTCGCCGACCGCCCCGAATTCGATGATCGGAACGCTCATCAGAGCTCCTGCCATATCAATGGAAACATATGGTATAGACAGGTGAATGTCAAGCCCCGTTAACGTGGCAATCGATCCGAGGTAGGACGATCCGAGGATGTTACCCATCTCTTTAATCGCCGACAGCTTTAAATCGGTCATCTCGTCGATGTTGTCGAAATCCTTTAGCATGTGGCTGACAAGCTTTTTAGCTTCGCCGATTTCGATGAGAAACATGATCATGCCGTTGGCCTCGCCGCTGTAGTTAATCAGTACACCGGCAGTCATCGTCTCTGCGCCGCCCATCGCGTGGATCGCATCGTTAAAATCGCTGATTTGAACGATGGGCAAGCCGATGTCGATCCGCTCGTCGAGCATCGTGGCAAGCGATGATGCAGCATTGCCGGCACCGATGTTTCCAATCTCTCTGAGTACGTCGATATGGCGATCATCCAGCTCTTCGTAGTTTTTGATCATGACTTCTCCTTTGCTTCGTGGCGAGGAGAAGCTTTAACGCGCACGCAGGCTTTTGTAAGAGCCGCAATGACGTCTGTTTCGTACTGCTTTTTGTAGACTTCGAGCTGTACGTGCAGCTTCCCGGTGTTCGATGTTACAAATTTGTTTTTCAAATCGTTGAGCGCCAGTGCAATGGTGTCATTTTTACAGACTTCGCAGTCGCAGACGCCCATTTTTCTGAGAATCTCATCCACCCAGTCTCTGACGAGAAATTCGGTCAGGTTCACCAGGTACGTTTGACCCTTTTCGGGGTGGAGGATGTCGGATGCACCGCTTTCTGCGCTGCTCGCTTTTGCCGCGTCGCTCTCCTCCGTTGCGATGAGCTTCAACACGTGCTCGGTTTTATTGGTTTTCTTTGCCATGGAGTCCCATTCCTTTCTCTGCGATGGTGCCGGCGGTCGTCGTCTTGCCGACTCCGCCTTTCTGATTGGTAATTGCGATCGTCTTTGCCATTATTCCACCTCGTTGTGATAATTGATGAGCTCCGTCTTAAAGATGTGCTCACATAAAATGCGCTGCTGAGCCGCATCTGCATCGACGAAGCGCCCTGCGTAGCGATATCTGTAGCCGATCCGGTGGTGCTCGGTAGCTTTACGAAGCAGTTGAATGTTCAGCTCCAGGCCCGCCCCGATGGTATCCAGATCGATGCGCAGAATCTGATCGGGGAAATATGTTCGGTTCGAGTAGAAGCACAGGCCGCCTAAGCTGAGGTCGCGCAGCCGGATCCGGTCGCTGCACAAAAGACCCAGGCGCTGGCTCGGCATCCGGGCGAAGCGAACGGTTGCAGGTTCGTTCGTCTTAACTTTAAAATACTCTCTCCGGTCGGTACGCATCTCGGAGCCGCTGACGTCGAGATTCAGCTGCTCCTCCATCGAAAGCGAGATGACACCTTCCATAATCAGCATGCCGTCGCTGGAGTAGCCGACCGCTTTAATCGCAGAGTTGCCGGGCAGGAGAGGGAAGCCCTCTCCGTGCAGCATCAATCGGCTACCGTCGATGGTGATGATCGTGGCAGACGCCAGCGGATTGTCGTTTTGGTCCAGGATATCGACCTTGGCCAGTTTTGTATCTTTTTCCATGGTGTTCACTTCCGGCTACAGTGTGCCCAGATTGATTTCGCCGTCTGCATAGAAGATCCTGCAGCGATCAAATTCGTTCGTTCCGTGGTTGAATAGTTCGTCACCGAAATAGATTTTAGCGCCTCTGAATTTCTGCTTTTTGCACAGAACGGCCCCGCGGTACACGACGCGCTCGTTCTCCTCCTGTTCTTTAAGCCGTGCAGTCGCTTTGAGGATATGCCTCTTTAGTAAAAAGAGCTGTTCCTTGGCTACTTCAAGTTGTTCGTGACCGGCGCTACCATCCCTTGTAAACTTGTCCAGGATCGTTTTGAGAGCTGCGGCTCGTTCTGTATGGTCGCTGATTTCGCGTGTAAGAGAAGCGATCAATTCTTCGTTTCGGACTCTCGTGCCCGTAATCACAATTTTCGTTGGCGTCTCTCGCTCGCTTCCGATGTATTTAGCCGTCAGGGTACCCGCAAGCTCAATTGAACCACCGATGATCAGTTCGCGGCTTCCGCTCAGCGTAATATCTCCCGCGCAGACGATGTTGCTGTTGATGATGTAATCCGATACGATGTCTCCGCCGACTTCCACCGATGCGTTTTCGATGTATCCGCTCTGCAGGTTTCCGCCGACGCGAATGGGCTCTGCCGCCGATCCGTTGATGCCCCGTGCGATATAAATATCTCCACCGCTTCTCAAAATGGCGCCTTCGGCCATTCCCTTGACCCGTATATTTCCGGCAGCCTCGACCGTAAAGCCTGGATTAACGTCTCCCTCGATCGTCACATCGCCTGAAAAACGAATATTCCCTGTGCTGAAGTCCACATTCCCCGGAATGTGTAAAACTTCATTGATATCTATAACGTGCCGGACGAAGCGGATTAAGCCGTCGCGCTCTGCCTTCAAAAATACTTCCTGATCGCCGAAGTATGTGTTTTTCCCTCGGGGGGAGGGTGGAGGTAATCCGTCGATGGCCCGGACGGGTTGACCGTACACATTCGTTCCTTCCACTCCGGGTGTGGCCTTGATGACTTTGCACAGCAGTTGATTTTTGCGCGCCATCTGAAAGTATTCCAGATTCATGTAATCGATAATGTCCTCTTCGCCAAAGTCAGGACGGTACTCTGCATCGCGCTTAATGTAGTAGTCGACCGAGCCGTCCTGACCGTCAACAGGAGGCTTGCCGCAGGCAACCTGAACGGGTGTGTGCCATGCGGGCTGTTCCGTTAGCGATCGTATCCGTTCTTCGTCGAGGCCGAATACGATTTTATAATGCGCCAGCGTTTGAAGAAGCTCCTCTTCTGTAACGGGTAGAACATCGTATTCATCCTCATCCGGGAAAGGGATGATTTCGAGCTCGATAAAAGCGGCCATGGTATCCGAAGAAACCAGAACCTTTACGTTGTGGGCTTTAAAAACCTGGCGTTTCTGCACTTGCCCCTCCACGTGCGGCCTCCTTTCGCTACCTGAGCTGGTTGATGACTTTTTCCATTTCGTCCGCAGTCTGTACGACTCTGGAATTCAGCGAAAACGCTTTCGATGTTTCAATCATGCGTACCATTTCTTCGGATGTCTGCACCGAAGAGCTTTCGAGATAACCTCTTCGAACATCCGGCGACGCCAGCGCCTCGGCTTTGCCTGATGCGGGCGTTTCTTTATAAACATTTCCTCCGGCAGGCGAGAGTGCATAGGGGTTGGGGAAGCCAAACACGGCGATTTTCGTCGCATCGAACGATTCTCCGACCTCGATTCGCTGACCGTCCTTGTCTGCGACGAAGCGCCCCGACCCGTCGCCGAGATACATTTTGTCTCCGCTTTGCGAAAGCTGGAAACTGCCGTCACGTGTGTACACGCGATCGTTTTTATCCGTGCCCTGCAGCGCGAAAAACCCTTCGCCATTGACGGCGAAATCGTAAGCCTGCCCGGTCGCCGTCAGATCTCCCTGAGACAAAGTGATGTTCGTTCCGCTGATCCGGGCCCCGTGGCCCATGGCAATTCCCCCGGATCCTCCGTTTATGCTCTTGTAGAGCAGCGACGAAAAGGCAGTGTGTTGCGGCTTGTAGCCGGTTGTGGAGACGTTGGCGATGTTGTTGGCGATGGCATCCATTCCGCTCTGCTGGGATTTGATGCCCGATACCGCTGTATAAAAACCTCTGATCACGGTGCTATCCTCCTTTCGGTTAAGGACATCAATCCAGACTGCCGATCCGGTTGACGCTGATTTCGTTGATGCGGTCGTATATCCTCAGTATCTGGGCGCAGGACTGGAAGTGTCCCTGGCCTGATATGAGGCGGCTGAGTTCCTGCGCCACGTTGACGTTCGAAGATTCCAGCGATCCCTGCTCTACGGCATATATGGCTTCTTCGGCCTTTTTATATCCGCCGTCATATTTGTATACGCCTTCAGCCACCGCCTCAGGTTGATCCCCTTCGCCTGGCACGGCGACGTAAAGCCTGGCGGTTTCTTTCCCGTCTTCGTATATTTTGCCGTCTTTTCCAATCACAAAGTCGGAGCTCTTCACCGTGATTTCCCGTCCGCTGTCGGAAAGCACTTTGCCGACTCCGGGCACGACCAGCACGCGTTTTTCGTCGAGCGCCATACCGCCGTTCCGGGTAAGAACATCGCCGTGCGCATCGGTTCGAACCACGAAGAATCCTTCGCCGCGTATAGAAGCATCCAGCGCTCGTTCCGTGCGGGCGATCGATCCTTGAGAAAAGTCGATGTGAGTATCGATGTTCGCCGTTCGGAACGTCGAAGATCCGAGCGGATCAGCCATCTGGCCGCCTTCGAGCCGAAACGTCTTCCGACTGTCGCACGCCGACTCGATCGTCGTCTGTGCCTTGTAGCCGGTCGTCGACACGTTGGCGAGATTGTTCGATACGCCGTCGAGTTTTCGCTGTCCGCTCAGCATACCGGCTGCTGCGGCATAAAATCCTCTGACCATATTAAGCCTCCCGATAGTCGCTGAGTGTGTTTTTCAGCTTTAGAAGCGCCTGAGAATGAATTTGCGATACTCTGGATTCTGTAACGCTCATCACTTCGGCGATCTCTTTGAGTTTTAAGTGTTCGTTGTAGTAAAGCGAAATGACGAGTCGCTCCCGGTCGCTCAGCCGGTCGATGGCGCGAATCAGTTGCTCCTTGAGTTCGTTTTGCAGAGCTGCGTGTTCCGGCAGATGTTCTTCCAGTGAGTTTAGGTTGAGTGGCGAGGCAGACATGGCTTTTTCGTGCACCGCTTCCTCGTACGAAAACAGGAATGCGTCGTGGCGATGCTGCAGAATCTTGTCCAGGTAGTCCACATCCACATCCATTTGCTGCGCCAGTTCTTCGCGCGTCGGCTCCCGACCCAGTCTGGTATATAGCTCCTGAAAAGCGCAGTCCAGCTCCTTGGCCTGATTGCGCTGGCTTCTTGGAACCCAGTCCTGGGCTCTCATACTGTCGATTACAGCGCCGCGAATCTTGATCGATGCGAACGTTTCGAACTTGTTGCCGAGTTTCGGATCGAACTTTTCGACCGCGTCGATCAGAGCGATCATTCCGTTATTGATCAGATCGTCCAGCTGGATGTAGTTGGACGAGCGACCGCGGAACCGGAGTACGATCCTCTTTACGAGCCATGCGTATTGAAGCACGATTTCGTTGCGCAGTTCGACATCGCGGTTCTTGCAGTAGTGCGCCCACAAAGCATCCATTTCTTCCCGTTCTATCGTTTGTGCATTGTCAGACATGGCTTCTCCTTATTCCTGTACCTGGATGATTCCGATACCCTGAATTTGAATGTTAGGCTCTATTTCGTCGAAAGACAGCACCGTCAGCTCGGGCATAAACTGCTCCGTCAGTCGCTTAAAGTACAGCCGGACCACCGGAGAGGTCAGCACGATGGGCTGCGATACGATTTCTTTGAGCTCTCCGATCTTTTCGGCAGCGCTTTCGATGATGTTCTGCACCATAGTCGGCTCCAGGGCAAGATATGTGCCGAACTCGCTGTGTTTTGTCGAATTGAGGATGGCATCCTCGATGTCCTGATCCAGCGTAACGACTTTGATGCTGCTTCCGTCGGTATATTTCCCCGTTATCGTCCGTTTGAGTCTCTGGCGGGCGTATTCGGTCAGCATGTCGGGATCCTTGATATTGTGGGCGTATTCGCCGAGCGTTTCCAGAATGCTCTCCATATCTTTGACCGGAATGCCTTCTCGAAGAAGGTTTGTAAGGATTTTCTGCAGGTCGGACAGGCTCACCAGCGCAGGCACTACATCTTCCACGATGACAGGATTTGTCTTGCTTACATTGCGCAGCAGGTTGTTGATGTCCTGACGGGTGAGGAGCTCGTGGATGTTTTTCTTGATGATTTCCGACAGATGCGTCACGATGACCGATACCGAATCGATGATCGTGTAGCCGTACATTTCGGCCACGTCCTTTTCTTCTTCCGTCACCCATTTGGCCGGGATACCGTAGGCCGGCTCGGTCGTTTCGATTCCGCCGATGTCTCCGGTCGTGTTCCCGGGGTCCAGCGCCAGGTAGTAGTCTACCAGGACATCGCCGCGCGACACCTCTTCGCCTTTGATCTTGATGATGTACTGGTTCGGGCTTATCAGGCCGTTATCGCGCAGCCGCACGGTCGGTATCACAACACCCAGATCGACCGCAAACTGCTTGCGCAGGATGACGATGCGTTCGATAAAACTGCCGCCGCTCTGCTCGTCGACCAGGGGCAGGAGCGAGTAGCCGAATTCCATTTCGATCGGCTCGACGCCCAGCAGTTCGTACACGTTATCGATATTTCTGTAATAATCGATGTCGCTGGTCGCATCCGGCATTGCACCGGCGAGATCTTCGTGCGTTTCCTGAATTTGACGCTGCCGCTGCGAGCGCATCAGAGCAGCGCCGAACGCGACGAGTCCGACGCCGGCAATCAGAATTTGCAGCTTCGGGCTTCCCGGTATCAGCACCATGGTTGTGATGACCAGCCCCGTGATAACCAGTATCCGTGGTTGCGCAAGGAACTGCTGCTTAACGTCCTGGTCCAGATTGCCTTCGGAAGCCGCCCGCGTAACGATCATGCCGGTCGCCGTCGACAGCATGATGGCTGGCAGTTGAGCGACGAGACCGTCGCCGACCGTAGCGATGGTGTACATGGACAGGACTTCTGTAAATGTCATGCCGCCCTGAACCAGCCCGATGACGGTACCGGCGATGAGGTTGACCAGAGCGATGATGATGCCTGCTATGGCATCGCCTTTGACGAGCTTTGTGGCACCGTCCATCGCTCCGTAGAACTCCGCTTCCCTCTGGACATTTTTTCTGCGCTCCTTCGCTTCCTGCTCATCGATGATGCCAGAGCTCAGATCGGCGTCGATGGCCATCTGTTTGCCCGGCATGGCATCCAGCGTAAAGCGAGCCGACACTTCGGCAATGCGTTCCGCACCCTTTGTGATTACGATGAACTGTACGATAAAGATGATCACAAAGACGATGAAACCTACGATGGCATTGCCGCCGAGCACGAACGTTCCAAACGTTTCGATCACTTTGCCTGCCTGCCCCTGGTTCGAGAGGATGAGCCTCGTCGAGGAGATGTTCAGCGCCAGCCTCAAAAGCGTCGTAATGAGGAGCAGGGAAGGGAAGATCGAAAACTCCAGCGGCCCCCGGATGAACATCGTGATGAGCAGAATGGACAAAGAAACCGCGATGCTCACGATGAACATAAAGTCGAGGAGGAACGTCGGCAGAGGTATGACGATGAAACCGATGATCATCACCACGAACAGGATGACGACATTTTTAATTGCGCTCACGCTCTCCTCCTTTCTTTACGCTGTCTGTAGACCCAGGCCAGGATCTCGGCGACGGGGCGGAAAAATTCTTCGGGTATGTACTCGTTGACGTCCACGTTGCGGTACAGGCTCTGCGCAAGCGGCTTGTTCTCCGCTATCAGGACGCCGTTTTTTTCGGCGACATCCAGGATGCGCCTGGCCAGGCTGTCCTGACCTTTTGCGACGACGAGCGGTGCAGCATCCTCTTCTGCGCGGTACTTTAAGGCAACCGCATAGTGCGTCGGGTTCCGCACGACGACATCCGCCTCCGGCACCTGCTGGATCATACGGTTGAGCGAAAGTTTTCGCTGCCTTTCCCTGATCCGGCTTCGGATGAGCGGATCTCCCTCCATCTGCTTGTATTCGTCTTTGATCTCCTGCTTGGTCATCATCAGCTTCTGCTCGTATTCGTATCGCTGGTAGCCGAAGTCCATCACGGCTACCGCCACGAAGAACAGGCAGATTTTATAGACCATAGCCGTCGTCCGGTTCATCATGAATGCAAGCGATGTGCCGATATCGACGCTTAGAATGTCGGGAACAACCGGCAGCATGTCGCGCACTCCCGTGGTTATGACCCAGATGATTACGGCGATTTCCAGCATGGATTTAAGAAGCTGGACGGTGGACCGGAGCGAAACCATGCGCTTGATCCCCGCAATCAGGCTGATGCGGTTTCCTTTGAATTTAATCAATTCGCCCGATACGAGAAAGCGCGTCTGGATGCCGGTTACCAGCACCCCTGCGGTCATGCATGCGAGTACGATCGGCATCGCCGACAGCATGTAGGCTTTAACCATATCTCCGAAAATATCCACACAGAGCGGGATGGAGAGGCCTGGATTGCGAATCGCCCGGCTCATGAGCGAGACGAACTGTTGTTCGGTCTGCTTCGCAATAAAGCCTCCCATCCTGCGAATGGCATAAAACCCGAGCAGCAAAACGACGATGCTGATCACGTCTTTGCTCTGAAAGCTGTTACCTTTCTTTCGCTCATCGCGCCGTTTTTTCGGCGTCGCTTTTTCTGTTCTGTTCGTTTCAGCCAAGGGTCGAACTCCTTTGTAGATCTCCTTTACAGGAACACGAGCAGGCCCGCGTGTACGCGGTCGAGCATCAGCTCGTTCAGTTTCTCCAGATACTTGACCATCGCCGGCATGATCGTGAGTATCACCAGGATGCCGACGCCGAGCTTTACCTGGAGATTGATGACGAAGACGTTAATCTGCGGCACCATTCGCATCAGGATACCGACGGCGACCTCGACAACAATCTGCGTAACGATGATCGGAAGCGCCAGTTGAATCGCATAGGCGAGGATGTGCGAAAACATCTCTACGATGTAGATGGCAGCTGCCGGTTGCATCAGCCGGTGTCCGAGCGGAACGATGTAGAAGGACTGCGCTGCGATGCCCAGGAGGCGGACGTGGCTGTTCGTGATGAAGAATAGCATGCTGTACAGGATGGTGACGATGTTCCCTATAAGCGAAATCTGCGAGTTGCTCGCCGGATCGTAGAGCGTCGCCATCCCCAGACCGGTCTGCAGGTCCATCACATTGCCTCCGATGTGGAAGATCGACATAAACAGCGAGACGATGGCGCCGATCAGGTAGCCTACAAAGACTTCCTTCACCATGCAAAGCAGGATCGGAAGCGTGTGATAGGTCGTCAAATCCACCTGTAGCACCGAGGGAAACGCCGCCAGCGCCAACCCCAGCGATAAACCGACCTTGACCATGGCGGGGATGGATTTTCTTCCGAAAATCGGATTGAAGAAAATCATGCCGCCCATCCGCAGGCTGATCAGCAGGAAGGTGGTAGTCTGATTCGGTTCAAACGACAGCGCGTCCATACATGCCTCCTATCAGCTGACGTTTTAGCCGACGTTCGCGATGATCGCAAACGTCCGGTACAGAAAGTCGACGAGCTGCTGGAGCATGTAGCCTCCGCCGACGATCAGCACCAGGCCGATAAACAATAGTTTCGGTACAAACGTCATCGTCTGCTCGTTGATGGATGTCGCCGCCTGAATGATGGCGATGAGCAGGCCGACGACGATGCTCACGAGCAAAATCGGTCCGCCGATTTTTAAGCCGGTCAGGATAGCGTCTCTGAATATGTCGGTCAGTTCGTAGGCGTTCACAGATGATCCTCTTTCAATTGTATGTGGTGATGAGCGTCCGCACGAGCAGACCCCATCCGTCCACGATCGCAAACAGCATCACTTTAAACGGCAGCGAAATCATGACGGGCGGAAGCATGATGATCCCCATGGACATCAGCGTGCTCGCGACGACCAGATCGATGATCAGGAAGGGGATAAACAGCAGGAATCCGATGGTGAACGCCCGTTTCAGTTCGCTGGTTATAAAAGCAGGCACGACGACGCTCATGGGCAGCTCTTCCGGTGCCAGCGTGTGGATGTTCTCGTCGTGCGACAGGCCTTTGTACAGCTCCGCTTCGCTTTTTGTTGTCTGCTTTAGCATAAATTCTTTAAGAGGGACCTGAGCGACCTCCAGGAACTCCTGTGTTTCCATTGCGCCTTCGCTGTACGGCTTATAGGCCGTCTCGTTAACCTGGCCGAGCACAGGCGACATGATGAAGAATGTAACAAAAAGTGCCAGTCCGATGAGCACCTGGTTTGGAGGCGTCTGCTGCAGCCCCAGAGCGTTCCGCATAAAGGAGAATACGACGACGATCCTCGTAAAGCAGGTCATCATAAGCAGCATAAACGGGGCGACGCTCAAAACCGTCAGCATCATCAGTATTCTTACGATGTCGGACCCTTCTCCGTTGACCGCAATGTCGATCATGACTCTTTTCCTTTGCCCAGATAGCTCTTGAGAACCTCTTTAAACCTGCCGCCGGATGTCTGACCTGCATCGATCACGACCGGCGTTTCGAATTCCTTCAGAATATCCGTGCGCTGCTCGCCGGCACCGATCAGGTACTGCGTGCCGTCGATATCGATGATCAGAAAGCTGGCCGAAGGGGATGTTGAAGTCGAAGTGAAAGCCGATACGAAGGACGAGATCGGCGAGCTGATGGAAGCGTTCGGTCGCATGGTGGAAAACACGAGAGAGCAGGCGTACATGGTGGAGCGCGTAGCGGATGGAGATCTGACCGTCGATGTGAGGGTCAAATCGAACAAAGACCTGCTCGGGCAGAAGCTACAGGAACTCGTGCAGAAAAACAACGAAGTGCTTTCGAACATCCGCGAAGCATCTGTGCAGGTAGCCACCGGGTCTGGGCAGATTTCCGACACGAGCCTCAATCTGTCGCAGGGTGCAACAGAGCAGGCAAGCTCGATCGAAGAACTGTCCGCAGCCATATCGGAGATTTCCGAGCAGGTGAAGAAGAGCGTCGAAAACGCCCAGGAAGCCCGCACGCAGTCTCAGCAGACGGGCCGTGAAGTCGAAGACAGCAACCGTCAGATGCAGGAGCTGATCGCCGCTATCAGCGAGATCAACGATAAGTCTGCCGAAATCGGAAAGATCATCAAGACGATCGACGACATCGCATTTCAGACGAATATTCTCGCGCTGAATGCAGCGGTAGAGGCGGCCAGAGCCGGGCAGCACGGCAAGGGCTTTGCCGTCGTCGCCGACGAAGTGCGCAACCTTGCCGGAAAATCGGCCGAGGCGGCCAAGGATACGACCACGCTGATCGAAGAGACGGTTCATGCCGTCGAGAAGGGGACGAAGTTCGCGAACGTCACGGCGGAAGCGATGGAGAAAGTCGTCTCGAACACTGAGATTGTGACACACCTTGTGGACGAAATCGCCAAGGCATCCGACGAGCAGGCCGCTGCCGTTACGCAGGTTAACGCCGGAGTCGAGCAGATATCGACCGTCGTGCAGAACAACGCTGCAACGGCCGAGGAAAGCGCGGCGACCGCCGAGGAGCTTTCGAGTCAGGCGCAGATGCTCAACGAGCAGATCGCACTGTTCCGCATCGGCGAGCACCGCGGATACGGAGCAGGGCATGCGCGCATCGGAACGAAAGAGCCGGAGCTCTATCTGCCCGAACTGTCCGAAGCAGGCGACCTGTCGTTTGCTGGAAAATATTAAGAGCGAAAGGGAGTCAGGATGTAAAAAACTGCATGGTCAGTGCGTTTTCTGTGCGCCGGATGAATACGACAGAGAATCGATGATGAATGAAAAACCCTGCAATTGTTGAAGTTGCAGGGTTTTTACTGGCACGCCAGAGAGGATTCGAACCTCCAACCTACTGATTCGTAGTCAGGCACTCTATCCGTTGAGCTACTGGCGCATGCTGTGCAGCACATCACTAAATATACACGAACCGTATGGAAATGTAAAGAAAGAAATGTATTCGCTCAAATCTAAAAATACCCGC
>DUTT01000008.1 GCA_012841925.1 Clostridiales bacterium
AAGCAGATGCTCAAGCTGCCCGGCGACACCATTCGCGTGCTTGTAGACGGTCAGCACCGGGCCCGCATGATTACCCTCGTGCAGGATACTCCATATTTCCTGTGCGATGTCGAAGAAATTACAGAAGATCTGTCGGCCGAGAAAACACCGGATGTCATCGCGCTCATGCGGACAGCCGTCAACATGTTTGCAGAGTACCTGAACCGTCACCCGCGCCTGTCGTCCGAGGTGATTTCGGGCGTGGAAGCGGTCGAGGATGCGGGGAGGCTTGCGGACATCATCGCCTCCAACATGGAGCTGAAGGTAGAGGAGAGCCAGCAGGTGCTCGAGGCGGTTGACCCCGCCGCGCGCATACGAATCGTGCTCGAATATCTGACCCGCGAAATCGAAATTCTCCGGCTGGAGGACAAGATCAGCACCAAGGTCAAGACGCAGATGAGCAAGTCCCAGCGCGAATACTATCTGCGCGAGCAGCTGCGCGCCATCCAGGAGGAGCTGGGACAGGACGAATCCGTGGATTCGGAAATCGAAAACTGGATGAAGCGCTTAGGCGAGCTGAAACTGTCCGAGCAGGTGACGCAGAAGGTCGAAAAGGAAATCGGGCGCCTCTCGAAAATGGCCCCGAACATGCCGGAGGCGAGCGTCATCCGCTCGTATGTGGAATGGATCCTGGATCTGCCCTGGAACGAATCCTCCAAGAGCGACATCGATATCAAGGCGGCGCACACCATTCTCGAAGAAGACCATTACGGACTGGATAAAGTCAAGGAACGCATCCTGGAGTATTTGGCTGTGCTGTCGCTTGTCAAAGTTCAAAAGGGTCCGATTCTGTGCCTGGTAGGGCCTCCCGGCGTCGGGAAAACGTCGATTGCGCGTTCGATTGCGCGGGCGATGGACCGCAAGTTTGCACACATGTCGCTCGGCGGCGTGCGCGACGAAGCGGAAATCCGCGGGCACCGGAGAACGTACATCGGTGCGATACCGGGACGGGTCATGAGCGCTATCAAGGAATGCGGCACGAACAATCCGGTGTTTTTGTTCGACGAAGTCGATAAGATCGGTGCAGATTTTCGCGGCGACCCGGCTTCGGCGCTGCTCGAAGTGCTCGACCCCGAGCAGAACAAAGAATTCATGGATCACTACCTGGAGATCCCTTTCGACCTGAGCGGCGTCATGTTCATCACGACGGCCAACACGGTCGACACGATCCCCAGGCCGCTTCTGGACCGGATGGAAGTGATTACGATTTCCGGTTACACAGAGGAAGAAAAGACGCAGATTGCGAAGAAGTATCTCATTCCTAAGCAGCTGAAAGCGCACGGGCTCACCGGAAAGCAGATTTCGTTTTCGGGCGGAGCCATCCACGGACTTATCAATCACTACACGAGGGAGTCCGGTGTCCGGAACCTGGAAAAAGAGATCGCAAACGTGTGCCGGAAGGTGGCGCGCAGAGTCGTCGAGGGCGAAGAAGGTAAGAACAGCATCACGGCGCGTACGCTCGAATCGTATCTGGGTAAGAAAAAGTACCGCTACGACCGGATGAAGGGGGCCGACGAAGTCGGCGTCACGACAGGCCTGGCCTGGACGGCGGTAGGCGGTGACACGCTGTCGATCGAGACGGCCATTCTGCCCGGCACGGGCCAGCTTGCGCTGACCGGGCAGCTCGGCGATGTGATGCAGGAGTCTGCGAAAGCAGCCATCAGCTACATCCGGTCCAAGAGCCGTTCGCTCAAGATCGACGCGAATTTCTATAAGGAAAAGGACATACACATCCACGTACCCGAAGGGGCGACGCCGAAAGACGGTCCCTCGGCCGGTGTAACGATGTGTCTGTCGGTCATCTCCGCCCTCACGGGGCGACGGGTGCGCAAAGAAGTGGCGATGACAGGTGAGATTACGCTCCGTGGCAAGATCCTGCCGGTGGGCGGCATCAAGGAGAAAGTGCTGGCGGCGCACAGAGCCGGCATTAAAAAAGTGCTGATTCCCGACGAGAACGTGCAGGACCTCGAGGAACTGCCCGAAATCGTCAAGAAGGAAGTGGAGTTTGTGCTGATTAAAAAAGTGGACGATGCGATCCGCGAGGCCCTGCTGTGATTATCCGGACGGCCGAGCTGGAAGCCGTGGCAGTGCGCAAAGAGCAGTACCCGCCGGAAGACCGGAGCGAGGTCGCCTTTGCCGGCCGCTCCAACGTGGGGAAATCTTCGCTGATCAACGCATTGCTCAACCGCAGAAGTCTCGCCCGGGTCAGCGGCAGCCCGGGCAAGACGCGCACGCTTAACTTTTATAATATCAACGATGCGTTTCGCATCGTCGACCTGCCGGGCTATGGGTACGCAAAAGTTTCTAAGCAGGAAGCACAACGCTGGGGGCCGATGATCGAAAACTATCTGGCGAACCGGCAGAACCTGCTGCGCGTCATCCAGCTTGTGGATATCCGCCACAAGCCGACGGCTGAAGACCGGCAGATGTACGAGTGGTTGCGCCACTACGGGCTGTCGGGCACGGTGATTGCCACCAAGGCCGACAAGGTATCCGGCAACGAGCGCGCCAAATGTCTTGCGCAGATTCGTCGAGAGCTCGATCTGGGCGCAGACGATGCGGTCCTGCCCGTTTCCACATTGAAAAAAACCGGCATAAACGATGTGCTGGATGCGATTGACGCATTGCTTTTGAGCGCTCAAAACGATACAATGGAATAGCCGAAACGGACCGCGGGGCAAGCGGAAAGCGATAGAAACGGTGGAGAGTTGTACCGAAACCGCCTGGAAAGGGGGACGGCCGTGGGACTCATGAGTTTGTACATTTTAAAAAAGAGAATACAGTCCATCCGGCCCATGATGAAGGACCCGACGGTTTCCTTCTGGAAAAAAGCGGTCATCGTCGGCGGTCTGATCTACCTGTTTCTGCCCTTCGACCTCATTCCACCGATGGTTCCGGTGTTCGGGTTTTTTGACGATGCGGTTTTGTGGGCCTTCATCCTTTCGTATCTGAAGGACGACCTGGACCGCTACTGGGCCGATGAGCGCGTAGACGGAGCTCATCCAAAAAAGTATTCGGGGAAAAACATCGTCGACAATGTCGACTACACCGTCGAAGAAGAAACATACGAAGAAATTAAAGATGAATCCAAGCAGCAGAAAGATTGAGGAGACGTATGACAGCAGCGCAAAGCAAAAAAACGTACGACTTATCGGATGTGTTGATCGACGAGAAGGCCATTGCATCCCGGGTCCGGGAACTCGGAGCCGACATCGCCAGGGACTACGAGGGTCGCCCGGTTATACTCGTCGGCATCCTGAAAGGATGCGTGCCCTTTATCGCAGACCTGATGAGGGCTATTGACCTGGAGGGCCTGGAAGTGGATTTCATTTCTGTTTCCAGCTACGGCCGGTCGACGAAGAGCAGCGGCGTCGTGCGCATCCTCAAGGATCTGGATTGCGACATCAAAGGTAAAGATGTCATCATCGTGGAAGACATCATCGACAGCGGCCTGACGCTGTCCTACCTCAAGGAATACTTTGAGGGGAGAAACCCGAATTCGCTGCGCATATGTGCGCTTCTGGACAAGCCGTCCAGAAGAAAGACGGACATCCGGGGTGACTATATCGGTTTTGAGGTGGAGGATAAGTTCATCGTCGGATACGGTCTGGACATGAACCAGCGCTACCGCCACCTTCCGTTTGTGACGTGGGTCAAGGAAGAAAAATAAAAGGAGAAGGACATGGGTTACATGGTACCGGTCGGTGTGTCCAACAGACACATGCACCTGAGCGAAGAAGATCTCAACACGCTGTTCGGCGCGGGCTACGAGCTGCAGCCGGCGAAAGACTTAAAACAGCCCGGGCAATATGCGGCCGAAGAAAAAGTAGATGTCGTCGGTCCGAAGGGTACGCTGAAGGGAGTCCGGGTCCTCGGGCCGCTCCGCTCTGCCACGCAGGTCGAGCTGTCGTTTACGGACGCCCGGATGCTGGGTGTCGAGTTGCCCGTCAAGGAGAGCGGCAAGCTGGACGATACGCCCGGCATCGAACTCGTCGGTCCGGCAGGGACGGTCCGCATTGAGCAGGGTGCTATCGCCGCGCTTCGGCATGTACATCTTTCGCCCGAGCAGGCTGCGGAAGCCGGAGTCCGGGACAAGCAGATGGTTCGCCTCCGTGTGCCCGGCGAGCGGGGTCTGACGTTTGACAACGTGCTCGTCCGTTCGGGAGAAGGGCACGAGAAGGAAGTGCATCTGGATACGGACGAAGCGAATGCCGCCGGGTTGAAGAACGGCATGGAAGTCGAGATCCTGGCATAGGTGCAGACGATGAACGATTTAGCCCGATACATCGATCATACGCTGCTGGCGCCGGAAGCGACCAGCCGGGATGTTGTCCGCCTGTGCGAAGAAGCGGTTCGCTACGGATTTTACGCAGTCTGCATCCACTCCCGCTTTGTTCCGCTTGCGCGCAAGCAGCTGGAGGGGAGCGATGTGCAGATCGCGTGTGTCGTCGGTTTTCCGCTCGGTGCAAACAGCACGGAGGCAAAGGTGTGCGATGCGGTGCAGGCCTGCCGCGAAGGAGCCCGCGAACTGGACATGGTGCTCAGCATCGGAGCGCTCAAAGAAGGAGCCGACGATGCGGTGCTGGCGGATATCCGCGCGGTCGTCGATGCGGCGAAAGCGTTCGGGTGCATCGTTAAAGTCATCCTGGAGACGGCGCTTTTAAACGATGAAGAAATCGTGCGCGCCTGCCGGATTTCGGAGCGGGCCGGCGCGGCCTTTGTCAAGACGTCCACCGGGTTTTCGACCGGCGGTGCCACCGTGCACCACGTGGAGCTGATGAGGCAGTCGGTCGGTAGCGGCGTGCGGGTCAAGGCGTCCGGCGGTATCCGTGACCGGAAGACCGCCGAAGCGATGATTGCGGCCGGGGCCGATCGCATCGGCGCTTCTGCCGGTATCGCAATCTGCGAAGGGGAGGACGTCGAATGAGCGACATTCTTGTGCTGACCGGCAGCCCGAGGCCGGACGGAAACAGCCGCATGCTAGCCGATTCGTTTGTAGATGGGGCCGTAAATGCAGGGCTGGACGTAAAGGTGTTCCACACCGCCGGCATGGATATCGCGCCCTGTTTAGGGTGCGAGTACTGCAGATCGCACGAAGGTCAGTGCATTCAGATCGACGATATGCAGCTCATCATGCCTCATCTGCATGAGGCGAAGGTCGTCGTATTTGCGACCCCTCTGTATTTTTACGGGATGTCTGCACAGCTGAAGCTGGCTGTCGACCGGATGTATGCGCTTTTGGGCCGAAAGCCCGCTGTCGATTCCTGCGTGTTGCTGGCAAGCTACGCAGATGAAGATGGAAAGGCGCCGGAGGCGCTGATTGCTCACTACAAGGCGTTTACCGGATACAGCCGATGGAAGAATCTAGGTATCGTGACGGCAGGATGCGTCCACGCGGAAAGGGAAATCGCAGGTCATCCGGCGCTCGACGAAGCGCGCAGGCTAGGAGAGAGTATGCGGTCTGTCTTTGGACAGCCTGGTATATAGAGGATAGACAAGTACGCTGTACACGAGGGTCATGATGGCGGCAAACGGCGCGCGCACCGTGAAGAGCGCACAGTAGGTAGCCGGTGTAAACGGACCCATGTATAACAGAACAATCCACAGCGTATTCAGAAGTGCCGATGTAATCAGCTGAGTTACCAGAATCGCAAGAAAGAGAGCCGGCTTCGAAATGCGGCTTTGCTTTTCCGACGACGCCTTTAGAATGATCGCCGGCAGAAAACCTGTCAGGAATGCGGAGAATGTAAACCCGGGGAAATAGGGCCCGACGGGAAACAGCGTAGCGCCGACGAGATCGGCCACGAGACCGGCCATGCCGCCGGCAGGTCCGCCCAGAAGCAGACCGGCCAGGATAACGGGAACTTCGCCGAAGCCGACGCGCATCGACTGCACGCCGAGAAACGGAACGTAAAAAGATAGAAATCGCGTCAGCACCAGACTGACGGTGGTCAGAAGTGCAAGCCTGGTCAGGATTGCAGTGCGGTTGTATCCATGCATGGAGGGTCCTCCGTTCGTGCGTAGTCAGATGCAGACATTATACAGAAACCGCGCGAAAAATGCGAGCGGCCCGGTCGGCGAAGCTGAAAAATAAACAGAAAGCAAAATGAATTAATTAATTTAAAATAGCGGTTGACAAATAAGATTGTCCGCCCTATAATAAAAATGTTCCGCCAAAAAGCGGGATGGCTCTGACAAGAGCGAGAACCTTGAAAACATCATAGTGTAGAAATTGAGTCGAAAGAAGGCTTTAGTTAGCCTTCCAAGACAAGTACAACCGACCTAAAAGTAGGTAGGCCGAAGCTTTACGCGCAAGCGTAGAGGTTCACGTACAATTTCTTGAGGAAACAATAATTTCGCGAAAGCGAAGAAACGCGAAAGC
>DUTT01000009.1 GCA_012841925.1 Clostridiales bacterium
AAAAAGCAATACGACCTCGACGACCTGTGGCGCGACATGGACGAAAACGGCATCGATGTGCGCATGATCTCCGCGCTGGAGGGAAAGTCCATCGCGGACCAGAACGACACGGTTGCACGACTTGCCCGCAGTCATCCCGACCGCCTGCTCGCCTGCGCTGTGATCGACCCCAAGCAGGACGACTGCGTCGAAGAAGCGCGCCGCGTGGCCGGCATCCGGGAGATCCGGGCGCTGGAGTTCAATTCGTGGGAACACGGCTACCTGCCGGAGCGCTACGCGCATCACCTCGACCCGATCTTCGACATCGCGGAAGAAGCCGGCCTGCCGGTTAAGCTGTTTGCCGGCTGGGGCGCGCGCTCCATGCCGCACCAGTGGGCGCAGTATGCACACAGGCACCCCGGCGTAACGTTCGTCGTGCTGCACATCGGCGGCATCGACTTCGGCTACGGCAGCATCGACCTCGTGCGCGACACGCCCAACATGATGTTCGAGACCTCGGGACAGACGGAACTGCAGGTGTTGAGGAAGGCGTTTGCGGACGTCTCTGCAGACCGCTTCCTGTTCGGATCGAACTATCCGGAACATTTTACGCGCTGCTCCATCGACACGTTCGACGTGCTCGATCTGCCCGAAGAAACGCGCGCCGCGATGTTTTATGGCAACGCCCGAAAGCTGCTTCATCTGTAGCTTCCGCCGGATTACAGATACCACCACCACAGCAACCCTCCCTGCCAGCACGCCATGCGATGATGCCGGGATTACAGGAAAGGAACGACCATGAACGACATTTTGGTACGCATCCCCGACGAAGGGAAAAAGCTCTACGACGACATGCACAGCGGCCGGATTCTCGGTGCCGCCAACCACATCCGCATGATCGGAGACATCCTGCGCATGGTCGCAGCGGCCGATGCTGACGATGAGACGGCGGGCATTGCGTCACGCGAAGAAATGCGCCGAAAAGATGTGCTCGATCTCTGCCGGTTCTTCCAGAACACACGCGGGAAATCGTCGTACGCCATCGTCACCGCCCTGAACCTCATGACGCGCTACGTCCGCGCCCTGCCGCAGGACGACGTCGCCCCGGGCGGTCACAGCGCACACGCAACCGACATAGCGCGGGCTCTGCAGCGCGGGATCGACGAATACCTCCTGCAGGCAGACGAAAATGCGTCGAGCATCGTGGAATACGCAGGCCGGCTTGCTCAATCGATGGATGCCTTTATCGTGTACGACTACTCGAGCACCGTGGAGGCCTTCGTCGCATCGCTGGCGCAGCCGCGCAGGATCTACGTGCCCGAAAGCCGCATCATCGACGGCGGCAAACCGTTCCTGAGCACCTTTGCGCACGTCGGCCACGACGTGCACTACATCCCCGACGCGGCCATGCTCACCGTGCTGGGCGAATGCCACGGAGCCTTTATCGGAGCGGAGACGTTTTATCCGGACGGAACCGCCTTCAACACAGCGGGTTCGGACATCCTGGC
Source organism: Clostridiales bacterium (assembly GCA_012841925.1). Classification (GTDB taxonomy): domain Bacteria; phylum Bacillota; class Clostridia; order Peptostreptococcales; family Anaerovoracaceae; genus UBA10908. Next base: position 1,488 of record DUTT01000009.1, read on the forward strand.
CGAACTCTGCGCCGCAAGAAGTATCCCCTACTACGTGCTGACACCGCTCATCAAGCTCGACATGCGCGCAGCATTTGGCATCTACAAGCAGCCGATAAAAGGAAACATGTCCGACATACTTGGAAAGTCGCTGGATCCGGAGCTGCGGAGCAGGCTGCACATGTCGTGCATCGAGCTCGTCGCCATCCCGCCTGCGCACATCACCGCCTTTGTGACGGAAGCAGGCATCGTGCCGCCGGCCGCCCTGTACGGCCTCAGCGTCGAGTACGACCGGCGCGTCAACGCACTCACAGAAAGGAGCACCGACCGATGAACCACGATTTTCCTCTCGCCCTTGTGATGATTCAGCCGGACGCGCTGCCGGGCAGCTATCTGAACACAGGAAAAACTCTTGCCGATATCGAGCAGGAAGTGCTTGCGGAAACCGACATGATCGTCGATACCGGCTTCGACGGATTTATCCTGCAGAACATGCACGACGGACCGGCGAGCCAGACTGCGCGGCCCGAAACCATCGCCTTTATGACGAGGCTGGGCCAGGGGATCAAGCGCCGTCACCCGAATAAAGTGCTCGGCATCCTCGTCAACTGGGACGGTGTCGCCTCCGTCGCCGTCGCCGAAGCGACCGGTGCGGACTTTGTACGCGTGGAATACCTGTATACCGGTGTGAGCGTCTCGTCGGTCGGCTTGATGACCGGTCAGTGCGAAGCGGTCTGCGATATCCGCAAGCGCCTCGGCTCGACCGTGCCGGTGTATGCGGACGTGCAGGAAATCGGGGCCATGTATCTCTGTCCCAAGCCCAAGGACGAAGCCGCTGTCGACATCGTGAGAAGCGCGTTTGCGGACGGGTTGTTCGCAGGCGGGAAAACGACGGAAGAGAGCCTGGCGCTGATCAAAAAAATCCGCGCGCGTCTGCCGGACGTTCCGGTGTTCCTCGGGGGCGGTGCCACGGGTGACAACATCAGCGAGCTGATGGAGCACTACGACGGCGTCAGCGTCGCGACGTGGATCAAAAACGGCAACATGCGCAACCCCATCGATCCGGAAAGAGCAAAAGTCTTTCTCGAAGGGATCGAACGGGCGCGGGAAGTGCGAAAAGCGCGGATGGTGAAGGCATGATCGGCCTCATCGTAGCGGGTCACGGAGAATTTGCCCGGGGACTTGCGGATACCGTGCGCATGCTGGCAGGTGAGCTCGAGCACGTCGTCTGCGTGGATTTTCCAGCCGGCATGGCGGGCGAAGAGCTGGAGCAGCATCTCCTGACGGCGGCAGATTTTATGAGCGCGTGCAACCGCTTCGTCATCCTGACCGACCTGCCCGGCGGCACGCCGTTTCGCATCGCCGCGGGCCTTGCGCTTAGAGACGATCGCTTCCGCGTTCTGACCGGCACGAACGTGCCGCTGCTTTTGCAACTGGCGTTGTCGCGCACAGGAGATGCCTGCGTCGACGAGCTGATCGCAAGCGCGCTTGCCGAAGCGAGGCAGGCGGTGATGGTGTTTGAGGTACCGAAACCATGGTAGAAAAACAAGTCATCCTGCACAACGCATCCGGGCTACACGCGCGGCCGGCCGCCGAGTTCGTAAAAGAAGCGTCGAAGTTTGCATCGGATATCCGCGTGCTGCAGGGAGACGCCGAGTGGAACGCGAAGAGCATCATGGCGCTTCTTACAGGCGGCATCTCGGCCGGCGATGAAATTACAATCCGGGCAGAAGGCGCCGACGAGCAGCAGGCAATCGACACATTGATCGCACTTCTCGCTTCGTTCGAAGAACAGGATGGCGCGCAATGAGCCACGTCGACGTTACAATCGAAGGAATTGCCGTATCGCCGGGCATCGGTATCGGGCAGGCCTGTGTGCTTTCGACGCCGGACATCGATACCGGACAGGGCCGCATGCTTTCGGCATCTGTACCGGCAGCCGGTCGACACACGGCCCGCAATGTCGATGCCGAACTGGCGCGCATCGAAGAAGCCGTCACACAGGCAATCGCCGACCTGCAGGCGCTCCGCGCGCAGACCGAAGCGCGCCTCGGAGCAAACGAAGCCGCCATCTTCGACGCACATCGCATGATGCTCGAGGATCCCGAGTTTCGTTCCGCCATCGACGCGCGCATCCGCGAGGAAGGCGCCGGCGCCGAAGCGGCAGTGCAGAACACGGCAGACCAGTACATTGCCCTGTTCGACGCCATCGACGACGAATATCTCAAAGCCCGCGCCGGCGACGTGCGCGACATCGCATCGAGGCTGTTGCGCCTGCTTACGAGTGGAGCGCAGGACACCGCTGTACTTCCCAATCAAGTCACCCACCCCCTGTTTGGGCAGACCATTTTGATCGCAGAGGAATTGTCACCCTCCGACACCGTATCGCTCGACCCTGTGAACGTCGCCGGCATCGCCACGGTGCGCGGCGGTGCGACGTCCCATGCGGCCATCCTCGCAAAGTCGCTGGGCATCCCTGCCATCGCGGGTGCCGCCGACCTGTTGCAGCAGGCGCGGTTTGAGGATACCGTTATCATCGACGGCGATGCGGGCATCGCCATCCTCCGGCCGTCTCCCGAAACAACCGCACTATACGAGAATCGACAGGAAGAACAGCGCCGCATCTTGCGCGAACTGGAATCGCAGAAGGGCCAGCCTTCGGTTACGCTCGACGGCTGTGCGATTGAGCTCTTCGGCAACATCGGCTCGCCTTCGGATGTGCAGGCCGTGCTCGAAAACGGCGGCGAAGGCGTGGGTTTGTTCCGCACGGAGTTTCTGTTTATGGAGCGAAGCCGGCCGCCGACGGAGGACGAGCAGTACGACGCTTATCGGCAGGTTGCTGAAGCGTTCGGAGAGAAGCCGGTCACTGTGCGTACGCTCGATGCCGGCGGAGACAAAGAGCTTCCGTATTTGGATTTGCCGACAGAGGATAACCCGTTCCTGGGTCTGCGGGCGATCCGCCTGTGCCTTGCGCATCCGAATCTGTTCGAAACGCAAATTCGCGCCATCCTCCGTGCCGGCGTGCACGGCAACCTCCGGATGATGCTTCCGATGATCAACACGGTCGACGAAGTCCGTCAGGCAAAAGCGATTATCGACAAAGTGAAGGGCGATCTGAAAAGAGACGGCGTTTCGTTTTGCGCTGATGTCCCGTTGGGGATCATGATCGAAACGCCGGCCGCCGCACTGCATGCCGATGCCCTGGCAGAGGAAGTGGAGTTTTTCAGCATCGGTACGAACGATCTGATTCAGTATACGCTCGCGTGTGACCGCGGCAATCCCGACACGGCTTCTCTGTATACACCGTATCATCCGGCGGTTCTGTCGCTGATTTCTGCATCTATACAGAGCGCAAACCGGGCCGGCATTCCGGTCGGTCTGTGCGGCGAAGCCGCTTCCGACGAGAAGCTGATCCCGGTGTTTCTCGCGATAGGAATCGACTCTTTGAGCATGGCCGCCGGTTTTATCCCGCGTACCCGTGCGGCAATCCGTCGCTCCAGATGCGAGCAGCCGGAAGGCTATATCGAAGCGCTGTTGCAGCTACCGGATGCCGCCGCTGTGGAAATGTATTTAGAAATGTAAAGCAGACGCCTCCGGGCGTCTATTTTCTATCTAGGTATATATTTCCCGCGCGTCGGGGAAGTTATACAGGAAAGGTCCAAAATCAAAACTTCCTGTATAACTTTTAAAGCTGAGTTATACAGGAAGAGGTCAAAATCAAAGCTTCCTGTATAACTTTCAAGGCAGCGTTATACAGGAAGACGCCAAAATCGGGATTTCCTGTATAGCTTTCAAGGCAGAGTTATACAGGAAGGAGCTGAAATCAAAGCTTCCTGTATAACGGCATGCTGGGCGGGCAGAGCACGTCGAGCCCGTGCCCGCTCGCTTCGTACTGACCGTACAGCGAAAGGAAGCGATCGTACACGCGCTGAGCTTCTATGCGCAGCGCAGGCTCGTCGATGCCGATAAGCTCGCGATCCTTCATGCGGACGACGCCGTCGATGATCGTATGCTTAACATTGTTTCCGACGCAGCTGACGATGAGTGTCCGGATCGGATCCTCGACGGGTCCCACGGCCAGATCGTCGAGATCGATGACGATGATATCCGCCTTTGCTCCTTCGCACAGCACGCCGAGGTCGTCGCGTCCCAGGGCTTTCGCCGCATTCACCGTTGCAGCATTAAAATAGTCCGCCGCCGTCGTCTTCGGGTAGTGCGGCTCGTGCCCGAACCGATTCTCCATGCTGCCGTCCTCGCCGTACCTGGTATAGATGACCTTCCACTCGCACAGGCGGTCGAGGTGCCAGGCGAGCCGCATGTTCTGAATCATGTCCACCGGCTGCGCATCCGTGCCGATCGTCATGTTGATTCCGTAATCCAGGTACTTCGCAAACGAAAACAGTCCCGCCCCGTAGTTCGCCTCTGCAATCGGCGTGTGTACGACGGTCACGCCGTACAGGGCGAGCTTTTCGAGCTCGCTGTTTTTGACCGTAATCGCGTGCGGCATCAACAGCTTCGGCGTCAGCAACCCCAGATCCTCGAACAGGTCGACCGTCGTCTTTCCGAAGCGCGGCAGGACATACTTCCACTCCACATCCTCTTCGCAGGCGTGCAGCCGCATCGGTACATCGAGCCGCTTTGCAACGGCCATGGCCTGCTGTAAAATCTCCGGCTCCGTAATCGAGATCTGACAGGGGTTCATAAACGGGCGGATCAGAGGATGCCCGGCCGTCGCATATTTTTCGCAGTATTCTACCGCTTCGCGGAAGCTCTTTTCTTCTTTTACCGGATCGTTTTCGGCAAAGCGAAATGGCCTGGACTTAAAGCTCGGCCCTAAGTAGGCGCGCACGCCCATTTCCTCGACGGCTTCGGCCATGATCTCGAACTCGTGCGCCGTCTGGCTCCACGCGTGGAAGCGCTCGCCTGCGATCGGCATCATCGTCGTGACCCCGTTTAAGATCAGCTGTGCCATGGAGTACTTCTGACGGATGTAGAAGTCATCGTCCGTATACGGGTCACGCAACCTCGGACCCATGGCCGGCTCGAAGTTCAGCCCGTCCGAAGGATCGCTTTTAAAAAGAACAACGTCGAAATTCGCGTGGTCCGTGTCGACGTCGGCCTCGAGATCGATGAACCCGGGACTGACGATGGAAAGCCCCGCATCCCACACCTCGTCGCACGGACCCGGATAATCGTGGCCGACGAACACGATATCCGATCCACGATACACCACCTCGCCGTCTTCGTAGATGACGTGCTGCTCCCCGTCGTAGCCGATCACGTATTTTCCTTTTAAGAGCGTAGTTTTTTGTTGCATGGCAGGCTCTCCTTTGATATTCGCGTTTTTAGAAATTCTGCTCAGCGATTCAGTGATGCCGAACCTATTCGCCATCGATTATATCACAACCGACTCCGAGGATGCTGACCGGCATTTCGCCCGAACGGGATGAGAAGATATTCATTGACTTATACACAACCAATGTGTATGATTAAATTGAGGTGGGCATATGAAAAGAGAGGATCTTATTAAACTTCTAAAACGAAATGGCTGGTGGCTGAAGCGCGAAGGGAGCGATCACAGTATTTTCACTGATGGTAAAGCCAATGAGCCAATACCGAGGCACAATGAAATTAATGAATTATTAGCTAAGCAGATTATCAAGCGAAGAGGGCTCAAATGATTGGCTGCCTGACTCAATATAGAAAGGAATGATGAGTTATGATAAAAGTATATCCGGTGGTTTTAACTCCTGTCGAAACGGGCTACGTCGTAACGGTGCCCGATTTGGACATTAATACGCAGGGTAACGATCTGGCCGACGCCATTTATATGGCACGCGATGCGATCGGCTTGTGGGGAATCAGCGAAGAAGATGACGGCCGGGCGATTCCGGAGCCTTCGGCCGAAGAACCGGTCCATGGCCCGCAGGAACTTATCTCCTGGGTCGACATCGATTTTGCAAGATATCGAAAAGCTCACGACATGACGACTATGCGAATCAATGTATCGGTCCCTAAGTATTTAAAAGTGCTGGGTGACGAAGCCGGCGTCAACTTTTCCCAGGAACTGCAGGAGCGACTGAAAGAAAAACTCTGCTGAAAGGAGGCGGCCTGTGCGCATATCCGAACTGATCGAACGGCAGCAGGCGTATTTTGCAACGGGTGCTACGCTGGACTATTCGTTTCGTGTGACGGCGCTGAAGAAGCTGTCCGCAGCCATCGGCGAAATGGAACCCGACATCCTCGCGGCGCTGGCGGCGGATCTCAATAAATCCGAGATTGAAGGATATATGACCGAGATCGGCACGGTCAAAAGCGAAATAAAGGTTACCGTCAAGAGTCTTTCGAAATGGATGAAGAGGAAAAGGGTCAAAACACCGCTTGCCCTGTTTCCGGCTGCCTGCTACACCGTTCCCGAGCCGTACGGCGTGGCGCTCATCATAGCGCCCTGGAACTATCCGTTTATGCTGACGATCTCGCCTCTGATCAGCGCGATCGCTGCAGGCAACTGCGCCGTGGTCAAGCCCTCGGCCTACGCACCGGCTGTGGCAAAAGTCGTCGAGAAGCTCATCGCGCGTTGCTTTGACGACGCCTATTGTGCGGTCGTACTGGGGAGCCGCAGGGAAAACACCGAGCTTCTGGAGGAGAAGTTCGACTACATCTTCTTTACCGGCAGCGTCGCGGTGGGCCGGGTCGTCATGGAAGCCGCGGCGAAACATCTGACCCCTGTCACGCTGGAACTGGGCGGGAAAAGCCCGGCTATCGTGGACGAGACAGCCGACATCGACCTCGCGGCCAGGCGGCTGGTGTTCGGGAAGTACATGAATGCCGGTCAGACCTGCGTCGCGCCCGACTACGTGCTCGTGCACAAAAGCAAAAAGGGCGAACTGATCGAACGCTTGCGTCACCACATTGCGCACGCTTATCCCAGGGATGCAAGCGGCGCGGTGACCGATTATCCGCGCATCGTCAACGAGAAGCATTTTGAGCGGCTGTGCGGCCTTATGGAGGGCGAGCAAATCGTCATCGGCGGCGAAGCTTTTCCCGACCGGCTCTCCATCGCGCCTGCGGTCCTCGACTGCGTATCCTTCAATGCACCGATGATGCAGGAGGAAATATTCGGACCGTTGCTGCCTCTCATCGAATACGACCGGCTGGACGATGCGATTATCGAAATCCGGTGCAGGCCGAAACCGCTGGCGCTCTACCTGTTTTCGTCCGATGCGTCGACCTGGCAGCGGGTTGAAAAAACCGTGTCGTTCGGCGGCGGCTGCGTCAACGACTGCGCCATGCACGTTTCGTCACCCCACCTGCCGTTCGGCGGCGTGGGCGAAAGCGGTATGGGGCAGTATCACGGCAAGGCCGGCTTCGATACGTTCTCCCACTGTAAGGGCATCGTCAACAAGAGCACGAAGATCGATTTTGATCTGCGATACCGGCCGTACGACCAGAAGAAAGTGAAGATGATACGCAGCCTGTGAGGGATTTTTGATAAAATATGCTATAATACCCCCATACGCGCGATCCTGGCGCGGAGCGGACTTACGTACCGGAAAGAGGTGTATTGTATGAAAGTATTATTGATCAACGGAAGCCCGAGACCTGCGGGTTGCACATATACGGCGCTTCGGGAAGTGGCTGACGCACTGGAAGCCGAAGGGATCGAAACGGAATTCTTCCAGATCGGGACCGACCCTGTTCGCGGCTGCATCGAGTGCTGGAAATGTTCCAAGCTCGGGCGCTGCGTTTTCGACGACGATATCTGCAACGAAATGGCCGAGCGCATGATCGCCGCCGACGGCATCGTGATCGGCTCGCCCGTATTTTACGCAGCCCCGGCAGGGCAGCTTTGCGCGCTTTTAGACCGGGTGTTCTATGCCCAGGCACCGGCGCTCGCCTATAAGCCGGCCGCCGCCATCGTCAACTGCCGACGCGGTGGAGCCAGCGCGGCCTTCGATCGGCTCAACAAGTATTTTACGATCAACCACATGCCGGTCGTATCGTCCCAGTACTGGAACTCCGTCCACGGCCGCAAGCCCGAGGAAGTGCTGCAGGACCGCGAGGGCATGCAGACCATGCGTCTCGTAGGTAAGAACATGGCCTGGCTTCTGAAGAACATCGAAGCCGGCGGCGTGCCCGTTCCCGAAAAAGAGCCGTGGCAGATGACCGACTTCTGCCGGAAAGCGTAGTCAGCGGTTACGGAATTAAAAAAACCGGTCCGTTCGTATATCGAGCGAACCGGTTTTATTTTATTGTCCGTTTCTATTACGCGAGCAGATCATACCGTGTGCAGCTAACGGGCCTGCCTTCTCTTCCGGCGATGCCGCACGAGCAGCGCGACGAGAATCACGAATCCCGCAAGAACGGCACCGAATCCGATCACGATCGGATACAGATACCCCATGCTGCGGAACAGGCTCCCTTTGATCCGGTCGCCAAGCGAGATGCCCGCGCTCTCGTACAGCGTAAACTGCAGGTCATTCTCCGGCAGCTCTTCCAGCGTCGTCACATAGGTGCCGTCCTGCTGCCGCTCGAATTCCACATTGCTCTGGAGGATAAACGGGACCACTTTCGGCGGGAGTACAGTGATGTTCAGATCCTTAAACGCGCTCCACCGTCCGGCGGGATTGAGGATGTAGTCGAACGTGTACATCGGTTTCGACGTCTGCCGCATGTCCATGCTGCCGTACGTATTGTAGCTGACGCTCACGCTTTTGCTGCTGCCCGCCGGGAAATCTACGCTGTACACCAGCGTGATGATGCGGTCCGTATGGCGCGCATCCGACAGGTCGTAATCCGATGCATACCCTTCGTTGCGGCTAAAGCAGCGATCGAGGATCACTGCGTAGGCATTGTAGACCTGCGCGTCGGAAAGCGCGAGAATGTCGCCCTTGCTCGACTCCTCCCTGCCGATATACGGACCGCTCCGGAGATGCTCCACCGCGTAGGTGTACACGCTCATCGGCTGGGCGCTCACGAAGCTCGTAAACGCATCCGTCGGCTCGGTCTCCTCGCCGTCCAGATACGCGGAGTGGAGGATTTCGATATCGTCACCCAGCACGAACAGCTCGAGCGTCGTCGTCTCGCGGCACCAGGCCGTGTTGCGGATGTCCATCCCCCTGCGGCTGAATCCGTTAAACCCCCGGGCGACCACGTTCGTGCGCTCCGGATCGAAGGTGTAGTCGAGGGCGTAGTTGATGTTCTCGTTCTCGCCCAGCGTCGGCGTGACGGTAAAGGTGTACAGTTTCCCCTTCTCGTTTTTCGTAAAGTGTTTCGACGTGAATGCCTCGTCCGTAATTTCCGCAACGATTTTATCGAAATCGAATACGTCTCTGGCCGGATTTTCTTCCGTTTCGTCGTAGGCGGAATAATCGTACGACGTTTCGATGAGACTGCCCGGATAGATGTCGAACGCCACCGGCTTTCCGCCCGCTTCGACCGTTATGTTCTGCGAGCCGAGCGACGCGAGGTTCCCCACAAACGGGAATGCCATCTGTACCCTCTGGAAGCGATTCGTCGGATTGGACATGTCGTAAGTGGCGCTCACCCGGCCGCCGAGCGTCCAGCCTGCGCTGAGCTCTTCTCTGGCGACGGGATCGTCGTTATCGGTAAAGTCGAACACGAGGTCTTCGGAGTCAATCTGAATGGGCGTATCCGACTCGACGGCAAGGACGCTGCTCGTGGGATAAGCGCCCCACCGGGTCGGCCCTGCGTTGGCCCGGGCGGGTGACGTGTGGGAAAGCACGACCGCCAGGACAGCGAGGGCGCTGATCCATTTTTTCATGATTTTCTTCCTTTCGCTTGCACAAAAGCTTGTTTCTTCCTGTCTGCCTACGATGATTTCTGGCTCAAAATGTTTAGCCGCATACTTGCTGCTGCCGGCCAGATGCACGCTTTGCTACTTGATGAGCGCCGACATCGCCTTGAACTCCGGCGTGCCGGCTTCTTTCAGCAGGTCGAACACGGCTGTCTCCGTGTTGGTGATGACGGCGCCCAGCGTCTGCATCAGCGCCAGGCCGTTTTCGTAGTTTTCCTTCGTGCGGGACGCAACGGCATCGCGCGCGACGTGGACAGTGTAGCCGCCTTCGACAAGCGCGCGCACCGTCTGAAACACGCAAACGTGCGTCTCCATGCCGGTGACGAGCACCGACGTCCGGCCCGTATTTTTGACTGCGCGGGCGATGTCGCCGAAGCACGCGTTAAACGACGTCTTGGCAAACACGTTGTTCTCGTCGAGCCGCCCCAGCAGCTCCGGAACCGTGCGCCCGAGCCCTTTGGGATACTGTTCCGTTGCGATGACGGGCAGGCCGAGCGTCTCTGCAGCGCTCAGCAGGATTTTGTTGTTGGCGATTGTACGCTCCCGGTCCGGCATCGTAGCGGCGAGCCGTTCCTGGATGTCGATGATGACGAGTGCGGTATCGTCTCTGTTCAATGTAAATTTTTTCATGGATTCCCCCGGTCGTTGGAAATCGGTCTTCCTTTCGTTATGCTGGCGGCACAGGGCGTCCCGGCTTCGATGAACCCTTCCTGCGGCTCTCGCCCTAAAGACCCATTTCCGGATTTAAGCTCTTCATGGCGTCCAGCGTCTTCTGAAGGAGGTCGTCGAGCTCCCATCCGAGCAGCTCGGCACCCTGACGGATCACGTCTCTGGAACAGCCGGCCGCGAAGCTCTTGTCCTTAAACTTCTTCTTGAGCGACTTCAGCTCCATGTCGTCGACGCTCTTCGACGGACGCATGAGCGCGGCGGCGCCGATGATGCCGGTCAGCTCGTCGGTGGCGAACAGGATTTTCTCCATGAAAGCCTCCGGCTGATGCGCCGTTCCCGTCATGCCCCATCCGTGCGAGCAGATTGCCTTGATCATGTCGGGGTGGATGTCCCGCTCCTTGAGCATCTCTTCTGTTTTGACGCAGTGCTCCTCAGGATGTTCCTCGAAATCCAGATCGTGCAGCAGACCGACGACCTCCCAGAACTCGACGCGCTCCGGGTCGTGCTCTTTGGCGAAGTAGCCCATGACGCCGGAGACCACCTCTCCGTGGCGGATGAGGAACGGCTCTTTATTGTGCTCTTTTAACAATTCCAGTGCTTCTGCTTTTGTGGGGATGACGCTCATGACTGCCTCCTTGTGCCCGTATATCCGTTTTGTTTATTATCGCACAGAGCGCGCGGAGGCACAAGGGGCGGCGCGCCGTACCCCGGATACACAGGCTGCCCTTCTTGTATTTCTCTTGCATTGCTTTCCTCATTTGGTTATAATGAAACCGTTCAAATTGAATACCTGCAGGAAACACATCTCCTGCCAACACACAGCCTGGATGAAAGCTTCGGCAAAGCAATCTCTTTCAGAGAACCGGTGGTCGGTGCAAACCGGTGAGAACGCCTGCCTTTCCACTTTCGGAGCTGCCTGCGAAAAGCAGGGGGTTGCGCCCCATACCGCGCATACGAGGGGTCGCTTGCAAGGGCGGCAAGTTGGGTGGCAACGCGGAGTTTTCCGTCCCATATGGAATGCATATGGTTCGGGAACTTTTTTTATTCCCCGGACCGCCGGTCAATCGACAGTATAAGGAGGAAGAAACATGCTGGACATCAGGTTTGTACGGGCCAATCCGGAGATCGTAAAGGAAAACATCCGGAAAAAGTACCAGGACGATAAGCTGGTGCTGGTCGACGAGGTCATCGCTTTGGATGAGGAGCTGCGCGCGGCTAAGACGCGTGGCGACGAGCTGCGCGCCAACCGGAACACGCTGAGCCGCGAGATCGGCGGCCTCATGAAGGACGGGAAGAAGGACGAGGCCGAAGAGGTGAAGAAGAAGGTCACCGAGATGGCCGACGAGCTGGCGGCGCTCGAAGCGCGCGAAGCCGAGCTGAACAAGGAAGTGCTCGACCGCATGATGGTGATTCCGCAGATCATGGACGAGACGGTGCCTCTGGGGCGTGACGACAGCGAAAACGTGGAGCTGGAGCGCTACGGCGAGCCCGTCGTTCCCGACTGGGAAGTGCCGTATCACATCGACATCATGGAGTCGCTCGACGGCGTCGATCTGGAGAGTGCCCGCAAGACGAGCGGCAACGGATTCTATTATCTGAAGGGTGACATCGCCCGCCTCCACTCCGCCATCCTGACCTATGCGCGCGACTTTATGATCGACCGCGGCTTTACGTACTACATCCCGCCGTTCCTGATCCGCGCGGAGGTCGTGACAGGCGTGATGAGCTTTAAGGAAATGGAGAACATGATGTACAAGATCGAAGGCGAAGATCTGTACCTCATCGGCACGAGCGAACACTCCATGATCGGCAAGTTTATCGATTCTGTTCTGGATCCTGAGACGCTGCCCCAGGCGCTGACGAGCTACTCGCCCTGCTTCCGCAAGGAAGTCGGTGCGCACGGCATCGAGGAGCGCGGCGTGTACCGCATTCACCAGTTCGAAAAGCAGGAGATGGTCGTCATCTGCGAACCGGAAGACAGCCCGAAGTGGTACGACGTGCTCTGGCAGAACACCGTCGACTTCTTCCGCGAGCTCGACATCCCGGTCCGCACGCTCGAGTGCTGTTCCGGCGATCTGGCCGACCTGAAGGTCAAGAGCCTCGACGTGGAAGCGTGGTCACCCCGCCAGCAGAAGTACTTCGAAGTCGGCAGCTGCTCGAACCTCGGCGATGCGCAGGCCCGCCGCTTAGGCATCCGCGTGCGCAACGCAGACGGCGCAAACTACTTCGCACACACGCTCAACAACACCGTCGTCGCCCCGCCGAGGATGCTCATCGCCTTCCTCGAAAACCACCTGCAGCCCGACGGCTCCGTGTTCATCCCCGAAGTCCTCCGGCCGTACATGGGCGGGCTGGAAGCGATTGTGAAGAAATAGGGAAGTGATAAAACAGAGCCTCGCGTGCGGGGCTCTGTTTACTGTTACAATATAAAATCCGAGAATAATAAAGAAAGACCACACGAGAAACGTCCGTCTCCCGTGTGGTCTTTTCCTATCTCAGGAAAAGGTGTCTGTCACCCTGTCGCAAAGGGGTTGAGCCAAATTTGTTGCTTTGCACGATTTCGCAGTAAATTGGAATTTCGCTGAGCCAAATTCGCTGTTTTGCACGCAGAAAACGGATGAAATCGCAAATATTGTTCTAAATCCGCTGCTTTGCACGATTATTAGCGAAAAAATCTGAAAACATCGTGCATTTCAGCGAATTCTGCCCATTATCAGCGGAATCTTCCGAATTTGTCGTGCATATCGACGAATTCGGAACAGGGAGACCGATAATTCGAGCCAAATCGTGCACTTCGGGGAATTTGGCTCACCACCGCCTCATACGCTACGCATCCAACAGATACGCCGATGCGGTCTTCAACTCGGCAAACGTTCCGGACAGGGCCGCCAGGAAGGACGCATGCACTTGTTCGGCGGGGATCACCTGATCCTTGTACGTTAGCGCTTTGGTGGCGCAGGCGTCCGAAATAAGGGTGATGGGCAGCTCGTGGTCCATGGCGCAGCGGACCGTCGTGTCGATGCACATGTGCGTCATCATGCCGCAGACGACCAGCTCCGTTATGTTGTTGGCCCGGATAATGTCGAGCAGGTCGGTTTTATAAAAGGCGCTCGGCGCAGTCTTTGTGACGAGGTACTCGCCTTCTTTTAAAGCGAGCCGCTCGTGGATCTTCACCCCGTCCGTGCCGGGCACCATAAAGGTGTCACCTTCCCCGATGTTGTTGTGCTGCACGTGGATGACGGGGAGGTTGCTCTCGCGGAACGCTTTTAGAATCTTTACGGTGTTGTCGAGCGCCAGATCGGGATTCACCAGCTCCGACGCGCCGCCGGGGAAATAGTCGTTTTGAATATCGATGATGAGCAAGGCTTTCATGTGTGTTTCTCCTTTAAATTTCTCTTGTGCTTCTTCTGAATTTCTTCTGCGCTTCCTATTCTGCGTGTAGCTCTATTCTCTTTTATGCTTCTTCTGCGCTTCCTATTCTGCATGCGGCCCTACAGATTCCAGTTTGACAGATAGGCTTTGTCCTTGAGCAGCGGTCTTCCGATACCGATCAAGTCGCATGCCTGCGACTGCAGGAGTCTTTCCGCAGTCCCGGGAGTCCGGATTCCACCGGTGCAGTCCACCGGAACCCCGTACTTGCTCGCCGCGTCCCGAATGGCTCTGGAATACGGTTCGAAGTATGCGGTATCGTTGTCGTCCGCGCCGATACCGTAGATGCAGTGGTTGCCCGATACGCTCAGCCAGTCGACGCCCATTTGCGCCAGCTCACCTGCAATCCAGGCGCTTTCCGCCAATGTAAGTCCGTTTTCCGGCTCGCCAGGCATCCGGTCCGACGCGCCGAGCCGCACGGACAGAGGCGCGTCTCCGATGCGGGCCCTCACGGCCTCCACCGTCTCGAATACGATCCTCGCGCGATTGGCAAGAGAGCCGCCGTAGCGATCGGTTCGGGTGTTGGTGACCGGGCTCAGGAATTGACTGATCAGGTATCCGTGCGATGCGTAAATCTGAACGCCTCCGTTAAACCCCGCCAGATCCACCGCCCGGTGGGCGGCATCGGCAAAGGACGCTACGATCTCTGCTATTTCGTCCGCGGTCAGCGCCCGCGAGTCGGCCTGCACCGTCGACTTTCGAGGGACAGGCAGGCCGGAAGGCGTCACGAACTCAAAGTCGGGTTCATCCAGCAACTCCTTGTCCGACACACGACCCCCAAAGTTCAGCTGCGTCACGATGGGTACGCCTCTGTCGCGAAACGGCTGCGTGAGCGCCCTGAGCGCAAGTGCGGAATCGTCACGGTAGAGACGAGGCTGATCGAATGTCAGCCGCCCCCACGGGTGGACCGCCAGCTGCTCCATCACCACCAGCCCCGCGCCCGACTCGGCATAGCTTCGGTAGATCTCGATCGTTCTCTCCGTCGGAGAGCCGTCTTTGTTCCAGAAGTCGGTCATCATCGGCGCGACGACGACCCGGTTTTTTAGCGTTACGTTTTTGATATCGATTGTTTCGGTCAGCATATATGCGGCTCCATTCGGTGCGACTATAAATTCCTCTGCTCAGGTCCATCCAGTGCAACTATAGATTTCTCTGTTCCAGGTCCAGCAGTTGTCTTTTAATGTCCAGCGGTCCGGCGTATCCGACTAAAAATCCGTTGGCGCCCACGACCCGGTGGCACGGAATCAAAATCAGCAGCGGATTTTTGTTGTTCGCCATGCCGACGGCGCGACTGGCGTTGGGGTTCCCTGCCATTTCCGCGACCTGTTTGTAGCTCATCACGTGTCCGTACGGGATGCGCTGCAGGGTTTCCCACACCGATTTCTGGAACACAGTGCCGACCGGGTGAATCGGCACATCGAATATTTTTCGCTTTCCGGACAGGTATTCTTCGATCTGGGATGCGGCCAGGTCGGTGACCGGGCTGCGCCGGCGCTTCCCGCAATTCGGCAATCCGTCTGCAAACTGAACGGTCGTGACCGCTTCGCCGGCCGCCCCGATTGCGATATTTCCGAGCATGGAGTCGTAGACGAAGTAACTCTTTTCGGCCTCGCCGTCTGCGCGGTGCATGCTGCGATAGGCGCCGGGGGACATATCGGTGTGCTTCTTGAACAGCGTGTAAAAAGCCGAAAGGCTGCCGAAGCCCGACGATAAAGCGATGTCGATCACCGGTTCGCTTCCGTTTGCCAGCTCCGCCTTGGCCTTTTCGATCCGGCGGTCGGCGGCATATTCGTTGGGCGTGCAGCTGTACTGGGTGGCGAACACTTCGGTCAGATGGCGCCTCGAGATGCCCAGCTGTTTCAGCTCGTGTGACAATGCCGCTTTGTCGATGTACAGGCGATCGATGATGCTCTTCGCCTGTTCGGCGAGTTCGGCCATCGGCTGATAGCTGAGCAGATCCGGCCGGCAGCGCTTGCAGGGGCGGTAACCGGCCTCCATGGCCGCTTCCGGTGTTTCGAAATATTCGATGTTTTCCCGCAGCGGTGTTTTTGACTTGCAGGACGGGCGACAAAAAATGCCCGTGCTTTTAACCGCATAGAAAAATTTCCCGTCGTAGTCTTTATCGTTGTTCAGCGCCGCCTGCCATTTCTCTTCGTTGTTTATCATAGTGTGCATTTTGATCCTTTTCCCGATTTCGCCTTAAATATCTTTCAATTTCTCGGGACTTTCTCAGTGACTCTTATTTTTGAGTCTTTATAGTATTCCCCTATTACAATTTGCATTATAACAAGGCGGCACGCGATTTTCTTCCTCTTTTGTTACATCAAATTTCCTGCGCACTTTTCAGGAAAGAGGCGGGCAAAAGACGTACCGATTGCGTGCATCTATCTTTTTGCTCCAGGCGTGAGCCAAATTCCCTGTTTTGCACGATGATGCCGTTTTTTGAGCCAAATTCCCTGTTTTGCACGGTAGATCCAGGTAAATCAATGATTTATGGGAAGAATTCGTTGATGTGCACGATATTTTTACATATACTGGAAATATATCGTGCACTTCAGGCATTTTGGCTCACTTTTCGCTATTTCACGCGGTTTTGTCGTGCATTTCAGCAAATTCTGCCCACTATCAGCGGAATCTTCCAAGTTCGTCGTGCATCCCGGCGAATTTGGAACAGCGTGACCGTTAATTCAGACGAAATCGTGCACTTCGAGGAATTTGGAACAAGGCAGACAAGATCTCTCCATCTTCTTGCACGATGTGTTTGCATATATTCCCAAATGATTGCGCAGGGCGAGCAGTAAAAGACCACACGCGAAACATCCGCCTCCCGTGTGGTCTTTTCCGATTGTATCCAGGGAAAAAGGTGCAGGCACCTTTTTTCATTTACCCGCTGCGGATTTTATCCTGCTAGCCAACAGCGAACCAATTCCTGCTGGCCTGCGCGAACCTACAGCTCCGCGATGACGCTGCGCTGATACCCTGTGAGCCGCAGCGAACCAATCCTTGCTGGCCTGCGCGAATCTACAGCTCCGCGATGACGCTGCGCTGATACCCTGTGAGCCGCAGCGAACCAATCCTTGCTGGCCTGCGCGAACCTACAGTTCCGCGATGACACTGCGCTGATACCCTGTGAGCCGCAGCGAACCAATTCCTGCTGGCCTGCGCGAATCTACAGTTCCGCGATGACTTCGATCTCGACGAGCGCTTTAACCGGCAGCTCGGCGACGGCGACGCAGCTGCGTGCAGGGTATGCGCCTTCTTTGAAGAAGGTGCCGTACACTTCGTTGACGGGCGCGAAGTTGGCCATGTCGGTCAGGAAGACGGTGGTTTTAAACACTTTATCCAGGCTCGTTCCGGCGGCTTCCAGGATAGCCTGCGCGTTCTTGAGCGCCTGCCTCGCCTGTGCCGGCGCATCGTCGCCTGCAAATTTGCCGGTGGCCGGGTCGACGCCGACCTGCCCCGAGGCGTACACGAAGTTTCCGACGATCTGTGCCTGCGAATAAGGCCCGATGGCGCCGGGTGCTTTATCGGTTGCTACTGCTTTCATGTTGTGTTCCTCCTTTAAAATTAACGTATTACAAGCCCGGCTGGGCCAGGCGGTTTGCCAGTGAGGCGAACTCCGAAAGTGACAGCGTTTCTGCGCGCCGGGCCGGATCGATGCCGCAGGCGAGGAGCAACGCTCCCGTCTGCTGCTTGTCCAGGCCGCACACGCCGGTGAGCGCATTGTGCAGCGTCTTTCTGCGTTGTCCGAAGCTTTTCTTTACGCAGTCGAAAAACAGTTTTTCGGAAAGCAGGTCGACCGGAGGCTCGTTGCGCAGCCGCAGATGGAGAACAGCGGAATCCACCTTCGGCACGGGGATGAATACTTCCTTCGGCACATCGACCACGTACTCGACGTCGCAGAAGTACTGCACTGCCACCGACAGCGCTCCATATGTCCGGCTGCCCGGCGGCGCTGCGATGCGCTCGGCGACTTCTTTCTGCACCATGATCGTGACAGAGCTTATGTCGAGGCGCTCCTCAAGCAGCTTCATCAGGATCGGCGTCGTTATATAGTACGGCAGGTTGCCTACGATGCGGACGTGCTCTGCCTCCGTGCCGTCTGGCAGCGTGCGTTCCCGGCTGATGAGCTCCCGGATATCCGTCTTCAGCACATCTTCGTGCACGACGACGACATTCCCGCAGAGCGCCAGCGTCGAGCGAAGAATCGGTATCAGGCGCGCGTCCACCTCGATGGCGACGACCTTGCCCGCCGCTTCGGCAGCTTCCCGGGTCAGCACGCCCATGCCCGGTCCGATTTCGATTACGAGATCCGCAGGACCTGCTTCCGATGCATCGACAATGCGCTCGATGACGCTCTGGTCGGTAAGGAAGTTCTGCCCCAGACTTTTAGCCATGCGAAAATCGTGCTGCCTGCCGATTTTTTTAATCTCTCTTTCGGCATCGGATGTTGCCGATTTCACCTTTTGTCCTTGTGATTTCCTTGTCTGCGTCATACTCCCTGCGTTTCCGTATCGATCGCGCCATGCGTATTCGAGTATCTGCGTCCGGGACATCCGGAACCGCTACGTACATCGTCTCCCCGGCGCATACGGATCAATTACCTTCTGTTTCGCCGCCTTCATCGCCTGCTGCATCCGGATTGTCCGGCAACACGACGTACATCGTCTCACCGGGGAAGATCATGTGCAGCTCCGAGCGCGCTTTCTGCTCGATGTATTCGTCGTCGTCGAGCTGCAGCAGCTCGTTTTCCAGCTCCGCCTGCCTTTGGGTGAGCGCCTCGATCTGCGCCAGCACTTCCTGCTTTTCCAGGTGCAGATTCCAGAGCTTGATGCCCGCGGATACAATCACCGCACCCAGGAACAAAATCACCGCCGTCGAGAATACCACAAAACGACGCCGCTTGGCGTTGCGCTTCAGCTCCTGCGGATCCGGCTCGGGTGGATTGAGCTTCTCCAGCTTCTGTCTTCTCTTTTCCCGGCGCTCTCTCCGGGCCTGCTCGAAGTCGATGACTTCGGCTTCCTCGAAGGCGGATGCGCCCCGGTTCTTTTTGCTTTTCATACCCTTTCCGCTCTTCGGAATGTGCGGCTTGCCGCGTCCATTATACTCTACCGCTCATGCAAGTTGCATGGCAGCAGCTATACGGCTCACATGCAGCTTATGCGATTTGCATCCGGCGGCTCGTGCGTTTATCTTCGGCCGCATCCGCTCATCCCCTACTCGATGTTCCGGATGCCCCGCTTCGTTGCAAGCGGCAGCTTGATCGTGATCGTCGTCCCTTCGCCTTCGCGGCTTGCCGCCTCGATCGTCCCGCCGTGTTCCTCCACGATCTGCTTCGTGATGGCGAGCCCGAGGCCGGTACCGCCCATGGCGCGCGAGCGCGCTTTCTCCACCCGGTAGAACCGTTCAAAAATCCTGGGCAGCTCCTCTTCGGGGATGCCGATGCCGCTGTCGCGCACCGAAATGTGAACAAGCGAGTTTTTGACAAACGCATCGATGTCGATATGCCCGCCCTGCTCCGTATATTTGATTGCATTCGACAGCACGTTCATCAGCACCTGCTCGAAGCTGTCGCGGTCGATCAGGACACGAATCTCCTGCCCTTCGCCGTACAGCACGTTGAGCCGCTGCTGCTTCTGGCGGGCCGTCATATCCACCTTCATGATGACGGCGTTCAGAAGCGACAGGAGGTTGCACTCTTTGATCGTCCATTTTTCCTGTCGATGGTCGAGCCTCGACAGCTGCAGCAGATCGCGCACGAGCCGGTTCATCCGGTCCGTCTCCGCATCGACGATGTTCAGGAAGCGCACGGCGGTGTCGCGGTCGTCGAGCGACCCGTCGAGCAACGTCTCCGTATAGCTCTTGATCGTCGTAAGCGGCGTGCGCAGCTCGTGCGACACGTTGGCCACGAAATCGGTCTGCATGTCCTCGAGCTTCTGTCGCTCCGTGATGTCCTGCATGATGATGATGATGCCGACATCGCGGCCGTCGTCGTCCTTAAACCGGTCGTACCGAACGGCAAACGTCGTCGGGCCGAAGCGGAATGTATCGTTGCAGCCGCGCTCGCTGCAGTTAGCCTTGATCGCGGCCAGCTTCATCGAAGGCGATATGTGCCCCAGCAGGCTGTCGTAGGGGACATCCGTCAGATCCTCCTCGGCGCCGATGCGCAGGATGGCGCGGGCGGCCGGGTTGGCGTGCAGCACGTTCCCGTCGAGGTCGATGGCGATCAGACCGTCGGCCATATAGGTGAGGATCGTCTCCAGCTTGTTCTTCTCGTTCGATATCTCCGACAGCGTGTAGTCCAGTTTTTCGCGCAGCAGGTTGAACATCTGCGCCAGCTGGCCGATCTCATCGTCGGATTTGACCTCAACCTCCTGGCTGAAGTCCCCCTGGGACATGCGCTGGGCCGTCCGCGTGACGTCGTTGATCGGCACGGTGATGCTCCTTGCGATCACAAAACCCAGCCCCACGGTAATCACCAGCGCCAGAACCATCGCCTGGACAAAGATCAGCTTCGACTGCGACAGAAAACTCTGAATGCTCGACAGATCTGCGCGCACGTACACCAGACCCGTCACGCCTCCGTTTTCCCCGGAGATGACCGGGTAGCACAGGTTCTTGACCGGGATGTTCCCCGAGATGACGGAATCCGATTCCGTGTCCTCACCCGTCACAAACGCGCTGAGGAGCAGGCCGGCGTCGAATATGTCCCTCGCATCCAGCCCGATGATGGCGGGATTCGTGGATGCGCACACCAGAAAGTCCGTGCTGACGACCGACAGCTCTTCCGAAAAGCTGCGGCTCCAGTTGCTGTCGAGATGTTCCTGGATGGCGGCCGCTTCCCCGGACAGGTCGCTGTAGCGTCCAAGCGCCGTAAGCAGCTTGCTTTCGTGGATCGTTCCGGTTACATTCCCGCTCACCGAATCCATCTGGTACGTCTTCATCTTGTCCAGCAGATAGACCGATACGATTGTCATGGCGATGAAGACCAGCAGAAAGTAGATGAGTACAATCCGCCATCTGACGCTGCTTCGCTGCCTGACTCTTTTCATTCTCTACGCTCTCTTAAAATGGTAGCCAATGCCCCGTTTTGTCATGATGTACTGCGGGTCACTCGGGTCGTCTTCCAGCTTTTCGCGGAGCCTGCGGACCGTAACGTCCACCGTCCGGATGTCCCCGTAGTACTCGTAGCCCCACACTTCTTCCAGCAGCTGCTCTCTGGAGAACACGCGATCCTCGCGCTCTGCGAGGTACTTGAGCAGTTCGAATTCCCGGAGCGTCAAATCGAGGGCCGTGCCGTTTTTCCGGGCTTCGTAGCGGTTCATGTCGATCTCGAGGTTGCCAAACGCCTGCACATCGGCCGGCGCGTTGAGCTTGTCGGCCAGGACGTCGGTCCGCCGGATGTTGGCTTTGATGCGCGCGATGAGTTCCCGCATGCCGAACGGTTTTGTGACGTAGTCGTCCGCGCCGAGCTCGAGACCGAGGACTTTGTCCACTTCTTCCTCTTTGGCCGTGAGCATGAGAATCGGCGTATTGCTCGTCTCCCGCACGCGTTTGCATACCTCAAATCCATCCATCAGCGGCAGCATCACATCCAGCAGAATCAGGTCGGGCGCCTCTTCCAGCGCTTTGTGCAGTCCGTTCTGTCCGTCGTAGGCGGTATCCACGCGATACCCTTCCTTTTCGAGGTTGAATTTGATGATGTCCGAAATCGACGTTTCATCTTCGATGATCAGTATGCGCTTTGAATTAATTTCCGTTTCCATGCACGCCTCCTTAACAATTTATTTTACCATACATCCGGAAAACGAACAACGCTCCGGATGCGGTGCTCCGGAGCGTTGCTTTGATCGTTATTTCTGTTTGACGAGGGCCTCTGCAAGCTTGCTGTCGATGATGAGCGTGTTGATGTAGCCTGCCCGCACCGCTGCCTGCACCGCCTGCGCTTTTCTTGCCGATGCCGCGATGCCGATCGTCGTCGGAATGCGGCGCAGCTTGTCGAGCGGCGGCGAGATGGCGCTCTTCCCCGGGATGGGGATTTCCGTGCCGTTTTCGTCGAACATCCTGGCCAGCAAATGACCCTTTGCCCCTTTTTCTTTCAGGTATTCCCATTCGGCGGGCAATACGCTCTCCGTCGTGGTCAGGATGGAGGACTTGTCGCCGACGGAGCCGATGCCCATCACGGCGATGTCTGCGATGTCGATCTGTTCCATGGTGGACACGATCCTGGGTTCTTTCAGGAAGTGTTCGGCCATGACTTCGCCGTTGACGAATACCGGTGCAAAGATGTTCGAATATCCCGCTCCCAGTTTCTCGGCGATCTTCATGGAGATCTCGATGCCGTCCTGCCCGGGATTCCCCGCCGCAAGGCAGCCCACCATCTGAACGACGTGTATGTCTTCGTATTCTCTGGGCTCCATCACCTGGGCCAGGTACGTAATCGCACTGCCCCAGGATACGGCGAGCACCGCGCCGTCGTCCAGCACGCCGTACAGGTATTCCGCCGCGGCTTTCGCACACGACTTGAGCGATTCCTGATAGCCTGCCTTGCTTTCGATCGCGATGCAGTGCTTCAGGCCGTATGCCTCGCGCACTGCCTCCGCCAGATCGTGATTCTTGGAAATCGGACTGTGGATGATGATCTCCACAATCTTGCGCCGGCGCGCTTCGTCTAAAAGCCTCGACACGGTCGGGCGCGATATGTTGAACGATTTTGCGATCTCCTGCTGGTTCAGGTTCTGCTGGTAATACAGCTCCGCAACCTGAACGAGGAGTTCATCCTTCTGGCTCATAGCGCGACCTATTTCCGCTCGACGAGATCCCTGGGAATCGTCGGCGTTCCCTGCCCGTAGTATTTAAACACTTCGATGGACTGCTCGATCTGCTCGGGCGTCATGCGCTTCGTCTCTCCGCACGCGCGGGCTGCGAGATAGCACTTGGCCGCCTCTTCCAGATACACGGCTGCGTACAGCGCCTGCTTCAGATTCTTGCCGACCGCCATCACGCCGTGGTGAGCCAGGATGACCGCCAGGCTGTCACCGATGTACTCCACCGTGTCGATACCCATCTCGATGCTGCCCGCCGAGCTGTACGGCGTCACCGGCACGGAACCGGCGGTAGCATTGGCCAGCGTCGTCAGGTTGACTTCGAATTCATCCTGGATGAGGCCGATGGCCGTGGCGTACGGCTGGTGGGTGTGGATGACGGCATTGATGTCGGGTCTCTTCTGGAAGATGTACAGGATGGCTTCCGTATCCGACGAAGGCTTCCTCGTGCCTTCGATGATGTTGCCTTCCAGATCCATGACGATGATGTCGTCTTCGACGAGGTCTTCGTAGGCCATGCCCGAGGGCGTAACGAGGATTTCGCCGCTCTCCATGCGAGCCGACACGTTGCCGCCCGTCAGCGCGATGAGGCCGTAGCGGTCGAGGCTCATGCCTGCTTTGATGATGTCTCTCTTTGTATCTTCAAACATGTTCATATCCTTTCTATATTTGATTATGCGCAGTGTGCTTGCTCCGCGTGTATGTGCTTACATGTTTATTCCATGTGTATATGCTGTTTAGCTTGCCATCTTGACTGATGCACACTCTGTTCACACGCGCGACACCGCATAAATTTCTGCATGTATCGCTTACACGAATGTGTAATCTTCGAAGCGGACTTCCTCCAGCTCGCCTTCTTCAATGCCGAGGTCTTTTCCGATCATCTTCTCGACTTCCTTGACCAGCGAGTACGCGTCGAGCTTGTAGCGCTTCATCAGGTACATCTTCGATGCGCCGTGCGCGTATTCGTCCTGCAGACCCATCTTGACCAGGCGCGTGCCGAGGCCGTTTTCGGCGATGACTTCGGCCACGTTCGTGCCGAGCCCGCCCATCGTCGTGTGGTTCTCAAAGGAGATGGCTCCGTAGCGTACTTTTTTGAGCGCGTCGACCACCTGCGGATCCGTAAACGGCTTGAGCGTGGAGATGTGGAGATGCTGGACGGATACGCCCTT
>DUTT01000010.1 GCA_012841925.1 Clostridiales bacterium
GGCACATCGTCGATTTCCTGAAACGCGTAGCGGATGTCCATGCAGCGGGCGGCGCCCCGGTCCATGATCGCCCGAAAGTCGTCTTCGATCTCTTTTTTAATGATGCACACAGCGCTGTCGAATCCGGCGCGCCACGCATCGTACAGCGAAAAGTCGATGATGAGCTCTCCGTTGCTGCCGACCGGATCCATCTGCTTGAGTCCGCCGTAGCGGCTGCCCATGCCCGCCGCCATGATGACGAGTATTGGTTTTGGTCTCATACGGTCTCCTTTTTTTAGCTTTGTTAAAATCGCGGTACACAACGTACGCGATATCCTGTATTATATCACACAGTATCGCTACATTTGAATGCGTTCACCGGAAAAGGAAGGCAGGGTTGAGGGATTGTTCGAAAACATGAGCCGAAGGGAAAAACAGCTGGCACTTTTGGGAGGCATCGGGTTTCTCTTCTTTCTCTTCGTGGCCTTTTTAGTCGCAACCGGGCGGATGGACGGGTTTGACGCCTGGGTTCAGGACCGCGTATTTGCTATGCGCAGCCCGGCGCTTACGGCGTTTATGGTCCCCTTTACGTGCAGCTGCAACTGGCAGGCGATCGTCCCGCTGTGCGCGCTGCTGCTGATCGTTCCGGCGACGAGATCATCGTACGGCGTCCCCGTCACGCTGGCGGCCTCGACGTCCATGCTGTTTTACTATTCGCTCAAGTACGCGTTTACCCGGATGCGGCCCCATCCGTCGCTCCACCTGCTCGAACAGGGCGGCTACAGCTTTCCCAGCGGGCACAGCCTTACGAGCTTCCTCGTCTACGGGATGATTGCGCTGCTGCTTTTGTATTATGCGCGCACCGGCGGAGCAAACCTGCCGATCTATAGAGAACAAAAACGCGCCGTTCCACACATCCGGTCGGAACAGCGCGCGCTGTTTATCTGCATTCTGCTTGCTTTCTATGTAATCCTCATGGGTTTTTCGAGAATCTACACCGGCGTCCACTGGCCGAGCGATGTGCTCGGAAGCTGGCTTTTAGCGCTACCCCTCCTCGTGGGTTTAAGGCGTCTCATCCGGATTTGAGGCCGTCGAAATACTCTCTCGAAATGCTCTCAAAACACTCTCTCGAAATGCTCCCTTAAAAATGCGATCGCCTGTTCATAGCCGGCCGGTCCCAGCCCCGCGATCGTTCCGATACAGGCTTCTTTTGTATAGGAGATTTTCCGGTAATCTTCGCGGGAGTCGATATCGCTTAAGTGGACTTCGACTGCAGGAAGATTGACCGCCCGCAGTGCATCGGCGATGGCGATGCTGGTGTGCGTGTAGGCCGCCGGGTTGATGACGATGCCGTCGAAGCGCCCGAGCGCACGCTGGATCTCGTCGACGATCGCCCCTTCGTGGTTGCTCTGAAAGCATGTGCACTCAAAGCCGTGCTCCGCACAGGCCCGCACGATGCGCTCCATGAGGTCAGCGTACGTTTCGCTCCCGTAGATACCCGGCTCCCGGATGCCGAGCATGTTGATGTTCGGTCCGTTGATGATCAGTAGTTTTCTCATCGTCCAATCCTTTCACGAATCGCTGCGACGACTTCGTCGATCGGGCAGTTGGCCGAAATGCGGATGTCTGCAAAATCTTCGTACAGGTGCATCCGTTCCCGGTAGAGCTGCATCACTTCCTTCCGGTCTTTGGCCAGGGGCCGCCCCTTAATCGACAGCAGTCTCAAGTCGCGCTTTAAAAGGACGATAAACCCGTTTTGCTTCAAACGCTCATAGTTGAGCGGGTCTTTGATGATGCCCCCACCCGTGGCGATTACTAGCTTGTGGTCCTTCCCCAGCCGCTGCGCCTGTTCGGCTTCCATCTGACGGAATTCCGCTTCGCTCAGGTACTCGAATATATCCGGAACCGACATGCCGGCCGCCTGCTCCACGGCTTCGTCCGTGTCCGCAAAGTCCAGCCCCATCTCCGCCGCAAGCTGCTTGCCGACCGTCGTCTTGCCGCAGCCGGGCATGCCGATGATTACGATGTTAAAAAGATCGCTCATCA
>DUTT01000011.1 GCA_012841925.1 Clostridiales bacterium
CGCCGGCAGGTGCAGGAGCTGTGCGATCAGCCGTTTGCGGCCGATTCGCACATCCGCATCATGCCGGATGCCCATCCGGGCAAGGGTTGCGTCATCGGCCTTACGATGACGTATACAGACAAAATCGTACCTAACCTCGTCGGCGTCGATATCGGCTGCGGCATCCGGACGATACGCATCGCGGAGAAGACATTTGATCCGGAGCGTCTGGATCGCGCCATCCGACAGAACATCCCTTCGGGATTCAATATTCGAAAAGCCCCGCACGCGCTGGTCGAAAGGGTGAATCTCGATCAACTGCACGCGCTTGCCCGTATCGACCGGAGCCGGGCAGAGCGCTCAATCGGCACGCTGGGCGGGGGCAATCACTTTATCGAAGTTGCGAAAGCCGACGACGAACTTTACCTTTTAATCCACAGCGGCAGCCGGCATCTGGGCAAACAGATTGCCGAGCACTATCAGAATCTGGCGATAAGGGGAAGCGGACCGCCCCGGCACCTCGCCTATGTGGAAGGGGAGGCACTCGGGCAGTACGTGGACGATGTTAAGATTGTCCAGGAGTATGCGGCTGTCAACCGACTGGCCATGGCGGAAACGATTCTGTCGCACATGGGCTGGACGGAGGTCGATGCGTTTGAAACCGTCCACAACTATGTCGATACGAAAGACCGCATCATTCGCAAGGGAGCGGTGTCGGCCGGACAGGGCCAGAGATTGATCGTTCCCATCAACATGCGCGACGGCAGTCTGCTGTGCGTCGGCAAGGGAAACGCCGAGTGGAACTTTTCTGCTCCGCACGGCGCCGGCCGCGTTATGAGCCGGGGTGCGGCGCGCAAGAGCATCACGATGGCGCAGTACGAAAAATCCATGGAAGGGATTTTTTCAACAGCTGTCTCGCATGCGACGATCGACGAGGCGCCGTTTGCCTACAAGCCGATGCAGGAGATTGTAGCGCACATCGGCCCGGCGGCGACGCTGCTTGCCGTCATCAAACCGGTGTATAACTTTAAGGCTGCGTAAGCAGTCGTGCGGTGCGCTGCCGGTGAGCTGCGGAATTCATAAGGAGGGACTCATGGAGAAAAAAGTATATCGACGCGAGACAGAACTCGCATACCGGGGTCATCACATTCCCGGTAAAATGGACGAACCCGAAGCGGATGCGCTGTATCTGACGAGCGCGTTCAATGTTAAGGACCTCGACGAGATGGAGTTTGTGTACGACGGGGGAGGATTTGCATATAATCGCACGAACAACCCGAATCGCACGGCGCTCGCGGAAGCGATGACGTATCTGGAAAGCGGAGAGGATTCCATCATCTGCGGGCGTGGCATGGCCGCGATCACCACGGCGCTCATGGCGCTTACAAGTTCAGGTGATCACATTCTTTCGGATATGACACTGTACGGAGATACGATTACCTTTATGAGCAGCGTATTCAAAAAATATGGGGTGGATGTCACCTACGTAGACTTTACTGATCACGAACAGGTCAAGGCAGCCATCCAGCCTAACACAAAGGTGCTATACGCCGAAACCATATGCAACCCGATGATGCTCGTTTCGGATATCCGGGCGCTTGCCGAAATCGCCCACGCTGGCGGCGCCAGGCTTATGGTCGACAACACATTTGCAACATCGGTCATGGTGCGGCCTATCGAGCTGGGTGCTGACATTGTCGTCAACAGCCTCACTAAATTTTACAACGGGCACAGCGACTGTTTGCTCGGTTCCATTACATCGACAAAAGATTTCATAAAAGAAGCGTACGATTTGCAGACGCTCCTGGGCACAGGATCCGATGCGTTCAACAGCTGGCTGGTCCTCCGTTCCCTGCGAACGCTGGATGTCCGGGTTAAGCAGCAGATCGACAATGCAGCCAGGTTTGCGGCCGCGCTCGAAAAGAATCCGAATGTACGCCGCGTCATGCACCCGAGCCTGACCGGGCATCCCCAGCACGCACTTGCGAAAGAACAGTTCGACTACGGCTACGGAGCGATGCTCAGCGTGTTGATGGCGGACGACGACCGTGAAAAAATGAATGCATTTATCGGAAAGCTTAGAATCGTCCGCTATGCGACGACGCTCGGCGGCTTTCGCACGACGATTTCGCATCCGGTCACATCGTCGCACTCCGGCATGTCTGAGGACGAGTATCGCAGACTCGGCATCAGTGCAGGTATGCTGCGCGTCTCTATCGGCATGGAAAATCCGAACGACCTGATCGAGGATTTCGAGCAGGCTCTGACCGTGTACGGCAAATAATAATAGCGCTATTCCAGGCTGAACTTGATTTCTCCGCCCGCAATCGCAGCGACGGCGGGCTGCGAATACGAGACATAACCAGAAAGATCTGTCATCACAAAGCGCAGCCAGTAGGTCCCGTCAGGTAGAGGGGCCCTGTAGAAGCTTGTCTGCGGTGAAACCGTAAACGATTCTCCGGGCACGTTCATCTGCCGGGACCAGAAGTCTTCTCCAAGCATTACGTATTCGATCGGTTCGACGATGTCCCCCTCCTGCAGGTAGCGGATTTCCTTTTGCATGGCGCCGCTGTCGTGCAGATCGCTTTCGACATATCCTAATTCATAGCGGTCGAGATCCAGGTCGTAAAGCACCCGGAGGTAGCAGCCGTCTCCATTGAGATAAATCGGCACGGAATGCGTCCGGTAGCGCTCGTTTTCCGACAGAACGCTCGCGCTGCACAGACTGTCGTCCAGATAGAATCCCGTACCCGTAAAGTCCGCCCGGAACAGGCCGGCATCCCACAGGCCGGATACATCGTCGGAAATGTCCATTTCCATCAACATGCCGTCGTGCCAGCGGTACAGTTGGAGTTCAACTGACGCCAGGATATCCATGATGTCGGCATGCAGCAGCATCGCCGGCGCGCCGTTCTGGTCGAGGTAGACAGGATGGTTGTCCGCGTAGATATCGTCGAATGTCAACAGGGGCTCAGCATCAGATGCAGGGGCGTAACCGCGGCCCAGCAGGAAAAGCATCATATCTGAGTTGAATTCTCCGCTTTGCATGTAGTCGTATAAGTAGTTGATGCCTTCTGCAGTTCGCAGATCGGCATAGGCCGTTAAATTATCCTGACTGCCGTCGAACGGGCAGTAAAAGGACAATCCGCCTGCTTCGAGCGCGTAGCGGCCGCGCACGTTGTACGGTACGCAGTTGCGCATTGCAGCCTGCAGTTTTCCCGCCTGCCTCGGCAGCACGTCGGTCATGCGGGCGGCCATCTGCCCCAGATCTGCCATGTTCGTGTATCCGGTCTCGTTCGAGTTTGGACCGAAACAGTCGATGAGCGAACAGGCCCGGGTAAACGCTGCGATCGCTTTCCGATCCTGCAGACCCGCCATCAGCAGTTCGGCGGAAAACTCCTCGTAGGCTTCGAACAGGCCGGAGGCTGCAGGCAGATCCACCACCGACAGCGTAACGCTGTCCGCAAAGCTCGAATCCGCACACGCTTCGTAATACGTGCTGCAGATCGACACGGCCAGGTCGAGCGCTGTCGTTTCCGGCTTTTGGACCAGCGTCTCCATCATGCCCGTATAATCCCAGCCGTCGAGCGGCTCGCCGTCCTGCGACGCCACGAGGTAGTGCGCCAGACCGTGGAATGACCGGGCGACATCGATGGTGGCCATGAGGCAGG
Organism: Clostridiales bacterium; assembly: GCA_012841925.1. Lineage (GTDB taxonomy): Bacteria > Bacillota > Clostridia > Peptostreptococcales > Anaerovoracaceae > UBA10908. Next base: position 3,651 of record DUTT01000011.1, read on the forward strand.
CATCAAAGCCGATGATGTCCAGCGGCGGAGCGGAAAGGTCGCTGCCTAGCGCCCGGGTAACTGCCCGCGTCATTTCGCCCAGGTCCAGCGAGTCCATGTCGTGCAGTTCGTCGAACGCAGCGCCTGCGAGCGAACCCCCGCCGTGATCCCAGATATTGAGTATCGTGCGCTTTGCAGGGTAGCGCTCGCTTGCGAACACAAGGAAATCGTAGAGGACTTGCTCCTGCCCCATGCTTGCAAGCGGAATTTCATCCACGAGCTCGAATCCGTTCCGGTCGTATACATATCGCTGCAGGCGGCTTGCGTCCACGGTATCGTTATCCCAGCTGTATGCACCGCCGGTCTGAATCACGACCGTGATGCCCGGGGGAAGTTCGACCTGGAGCATTTCGATCAGGTCATCTGTCGCCGATCCGAATCTCGTCTCGAGGTCGCTGCCGCAGAGATACCAGTACACAGCCCATTCGTCTTCTCCGGACTGTGCGCTGTCGCACGACATCAGAAAGACGAGGCTGATGAGCACGAGCCATGCGATCACTTTTTTCATGACGGCTCCTTTCGGTTTTCGGGAGCAGCGGTAAACGGTGGCTAAAATCAGCAAATCCTGTTCTGATAACTATATCATATTTGATTGTGCGATTTGACACAAGCAGGAAACCGATTTTTGACCCGGACGGCTTGTTGTAGTACACTGTCTCTGTACGGAAACTGTTAGCGCAACAGATCGGCAGGCTGGTTCTGAACAAAAGCCGTTGCCGGAAAGGGTCGATATGGCCAAAAAAACTGCGGGCGGAGTGCTGAGCGATCTCGCGAAGCCGGAAGACCTGCTGGAAACGCTGCAGGAGATCATCGAAGGGTCGTTTGACGGCATCCTGGTGACGGACGGAGACGGCAATGTGCTGCTCCTGAATCAGTCGTATGTCCGGAACACGGATCTCCGGAAGGAGGAACTGCTGGGACACAATGTGCGCGAGCTGATTAACCCTGTCTGGATGAAAAACTCCGTGGCGCTTTTGGCCATCGAGCAGCGAAAACCGGTGTCCATGCACCACACGACGCGCCACAACAAGAGCATCATCGTAACCGGCACGCCTGTCTTCGACAAAGAAGGCGGCATAAAAATGGTGGTCGTCAACACGCGCGACATTTCTGAAATCTATGCGCTTAAAGAAGAGCTCGACGATGCGCGGAAAATGGAGAAAGTCTACTATGACCGCCTGGAGGCTCTTACGCAGGACGAAAGACAGAAGGAAGGCATCGTCGTGCTGGACCGCAGGATGGAGGAAGTCTATGCGCTGGCCAACAAAGTGGCTGACTTCGACACGACGATTCTCATCTCGGGCGAATCCGGCGTCGGCAAGGACGTGCTCGCACGCTATATCCACGAACACAGCAACTTGAGAAAAGACAAGCCGTTCATCTCCGTCAACTGCGGATCCATACCGGAGACCCTTTTGGAGTCGGAGCTGTTCGGTTATGTGGAGGGTGCCTTTACGGGTGCTTCGAAAGGCGGCAAGCGCGGCCTCATCGAAGCGGCCAGCGGCGGTACGCTGATGCTCGATGAGATCGGAGAGATGAGCCTGTCTCTACAGGTCAAGTTTCTGCACGTGCTCGAATCCAGGAGCATCAGTCGCGTGGGCTCCACCGAGTCCATCGAGGTCGACCTGCGGGTCATCGCGGCTACGAACCGGGATCTCAAGAGCATGGTAGCTGAAGGTACTTTCCGGGAAGACCTGTACTACAGACTGAACGTGATCGCGGTCGATATCCCGCCGCTGCGCGAGCGAACCGACGAGATCGTCCCGCTCGCTCTGGAGTTTTTGCATCGCTACAATACCCGCTACGGTCAGAACAAGCGCCTGAGCTTCGAAGTGCTGGAGGAGCTGAAGATCCATCCGTGGCGCGGCAACATCC
>DUTT01000012.1 GCA_012841925.1 Clostridiales bacterium
CGCTCCCGCATGCCCGGGAACTGCGCGATGCTCGCGTACGGTTCGCCGGTCCAGAGCAGTTCGCGGTAAATTTCGTCTGTGATGACATAGATGTCCTTCTCGATGCACAGTTCGGCGAGCGCCTTCAGGTTTTCGTACGAGGCCACACCGCCCGTCGGGTTCGAAGGCGAGTTTAGCAGGATCACCTTCGTCTTATCTGTGACAGCAGCCCGCACCTCCTCCGGATCGAACATAAATCCGTTTTCTTCGCGCACGCGCACGCGCACCGGCACAGCGCCGAGCTGAATGGCCAGGCTGTCATACGATGCGTAGCACGGATCGGAGATGATCATCTCATCGCCGATGTCGAGCACCGCCGTTGCGCCGAGCAGCAGAACGCTGATGGCGCCCGCTCCGATTAGGATATCGTCCGGGCTGTAGGACAGACCGCGCTTTGCGTATTCGTTACTGATCGCTTCCCGAAGCGGCAGGATGCCGGTATTCGGTGCATAAAATGTTTCGCCCCGGTCGATGGACGCCTTCGCTGCTTCTAAAATGTGTTTGGGTGTCACAAAGTCCGGTTGCCCGAACCCGAAGCTCAGCACATTGTCATATTTATAGGAGATACCTACAAATTCACGGATGACAGATGAAGGTGTCTGCTTGCTTTTTTCAGATAAAAATGCCATGTTCTTCCTCCCCTCTCTCCTTGGTATAAATGTGGGAAAGCGGATGGCATTCAGACATCCGCTTTCGCTGCATTTCCTATTCGATTACAGAGCTTTCTCTGCGTTCTGGAAGTCCTTGATCAGGTCTTCGACATCTTCGAGGCCCACGGAGAACCGGATGAGACCGTCGGTGATGCCCGCTTCTATTCTGCCTTCCGGTGTTACGTTGGCGTGCGTCATGCTGGCCGGATGCTGGATGAGCGAGTCCGGGTCGCCCAGCGATACGCCGATGCTGAGCAGTTCGAGGCTGTTGACGAGCTTCTTCGCATTGTCAAACGCGCTCTTGCCCTTGTAGCCTTCCTTGAATTCGAAGGCGACCATGCCGGAGTACAGACCGTTCGCGAACTGCTTCTTCGCCACTTCGTGGTCGAGGCCGTTCGAGGGCAGTCCGGGATAGTGAACTTCTTCGACGTAGGGCTGCTTCTCGAGGAACTCGGCCAGCGCCATGGCGTTTTCGCTGTGCTTGCGCATGCGCAGATCGAGCGTCTTCATGCCGCGGATAATCAGGTAGGCGTTGAACGGACTCATGTGCGTTCCCGTCAGCTTGCCGACGGCGCGGCTCTTGATCAGCTGGATGTCTTCCGCACTTCCGACGACGACTCCGCCGATGACGTCCCCGTGACCGTTGAGGTACTTCGTGACGCTGTGGACGACGACGTCGACGCCCATCGTGATCGGGCAGATGATGGGAGGCGGCGTAAAGGTGTTATCGACGACGAGCTTGATGCCGGCGTGCTTTTTCTTCAGCTCGACCACCGCTGCGACGTCCGTGATCCGCATCGTCGGGTTGGCCGATGTTTCAAAGTAGATGATTTTTGTGTTCGGACGGATCGCCGCTTCGATCTTCGCGATGTCCGACGTATCGACCATCGTGGTCTCGATGCCCAGCGAAGGCAGGATGTCTCTCATCAGCACGTCGGTGCAGCCGTACAGCGTGTCAGCCGTTACGATATGGTCGCCTGTCTTCAGAAGTCCAAGCAGGGCCGAACCGATGGCGCCCATGCCGGAACCGGTTGCAACCGCGTCAGCTCCGCCTCCAGCATCGCGATCTTCTTTTCGAAGGTCTTGACGGTGGGGTTAGCTGTACGCGCGTAGGTGTACTTCGTCGTCTTGCCTGCAAATACGTCGCCGCCTTCTTCGACGGTGTCGAAGCAGTACGTGGACGTCTGGAAGATCGGGGTGGCCAGTGCGCCGTACTCCGGATCTCTGGAATGGCCTGCGTGGATCGCGGTCGTTGCAAATCCTGCACACTTCAGATCGTAATTACTCATGTTCTACCTCCTGTGGATACTATGCTCTCAAATAGTGATGACGTTTCCCTGACAGGGTTACCTGTCTTTATATTACCGGTCCCAGCGTGTGGATATCGATAGAACCGAAATAACCGAGTGCTTCGTTTTTCGTAAGGCGGCCGGACAGCACGTCGATCAGGAGGGCAAACACCTCTTCGCCCACTTCCTGAATCGTCTTTTCACCCAGGATGATCTTCCCTGCGTTGACGTCCATGTCGTTTTCCATGCGTTCGTACGTGTTCGGATTTCCACAGATCTTGATGACGGGCATGCTCGGGAAGCCCTGCGGCGCTCCGCGCCCCGTCGAAAACAGCATGACCTGCGCACCTGTGGCACCCATGCCGGTCAGGATCTCGGGCTCGCGGCCCGGACTGTCCTTGATCCAGAGCCCTTTGCGGCCCTGCGCAGATTCCGGATATTCCAACACGCCCTGAATCGTCCGGTTGCCGGACTTGGCGATAGCTCCGAGCGACTTTTCCTCGATCGTCGTGAG
>DUTT01000013.1 GCA_012841925.1 Clostridiales bacterium
AGCCGTTCGGCAAACTGCACATATTCTTCGTCGAAGCCCGTTACGAACACGCTTTCGGCGATATCGCCTCCGGGCAGAAACACTCGGTTAAAAGCGACCCAGTCGCGCTTCATCTCCCGGATCCGCACAAAAGTCTTGATGTTGATCGTGTCGATCAGGAGCGTTACGTAGTCGATCAGATACTGGCAGCCGGTCTCTTCGGCGGCTATTTTCATCTCGAGGTAGCACGCGCGATCCAGGATAAAGTCGATGTGCTGCGGATCCTTGGATTTTGCAAACGTCTCCAGCGCGTATTCGATGGCGCTCTTCATGTGGAACGACAGCATCAGAAAATCGCGTTCCTTGATGACGCGCACCAGCGTTTCCTTGGGAATCGAACCGATGTCCACCAGCGAATCCGACGGGTCGACACCGGCCATCTCTCCTTTGATCAGCGCCTTGATGTTCTGATAGTCGTACTGAATCAGCAATGCGTCCAGCGCATTGCGATCCGGAAGCATCTGCAGGACGTTGCGGTACGCTTCGGCAAGCTCGAACGACAACAGGCGTTCCATGCCCCCTTCTGTACCGCGAAACCCTTCCTCGATCGCATAGCCAAAATCGCCGAGGACGCGAAGCGCTTCCTGCACCGACTTTGCCGCGACCATCCTGGAGATCCCTTTCGAGTCGAGAAGGCGCCTCTCCTTGCTGCGGACATATGCGGATACATATACATAATCGCTGCTCTTATATCGCAAGATATCGTCTCCTTTCCCGCAGGCGTGCGCGGATCAGCCGAAGAGCGCAGCCACCACGTCCGGCATTACATCTTCCTTAATAGAAGACATCATCATCTCCAGCGTCGAGTCGATCTCGATGCGCCCCATGGTGAGCATAAAGCCCCCGGTCGCATCGATGGTGTCCTCCGAAAGCGTAAAAGCTCCGCCTTTGCGGTTGACCGCCTCGATCAGCGCAGTACCGATCGCCTCCCGATCGCGTTCGTTCAGCGCAATCACACCTTGCTCTGCGCCGATTTCTTCGATTTTTCCGGCGAGAAACTGCACGTATTCCTCTTTGGGGAGCGCCAGTATCCGGCGGCTCGCCTCCTCAAAACACGCACCGATCACTTCCTGTTTCGCGGCCAGCTGCATCTTGCGCGCTTCCAGATTCGCAATGGATTCCCTGCGGGACTTGACCCGGACAGCGTCTTCGGATGCTTTGATTTTTGATTCGCGAATTTCACCCTCGCCGATGCGACGGGCTTCGTAAATCAGCGCCCGGCTCTCCATCTTGCCCTTGTCGTAGATCCTTCTTGCATCTTCTTTGGCATTCTCCAGGATTTTTTCCTTTATTCGCTCAATGCTCATCGCTACCCTCGATTACTACAGTGTGATACCGTTCAACATGAGGAACGAGGCAAGCAGCGCCAGCACGGCATACGTCTCGACCATGGCGGCATACACCATTCCTTTTGCGATCTCCTCGGGCCGCTTTCCGATCATCATGATTCCGGCTGCGGCGGTTTTACCCTGTGCGACAGCCGACAGCGTTCCGGTGATGCCGATGGGCAATGCGGAAGTAAAAATCAGCGCGCCTTGAAGAAGCGTCAGCTCCAGCATACCGCTACCTCCGATGAGGCCGACTTTGTTCATGATCAGGAAGGCGATCAGGAGCCCGTAAATACCCTGTGTGCCGGGCAGCGCCTGAAGCAAAAGGGCCTGACCGAACTTGCTGGGATCCTCTGCCGTGACACCCGCTGCCGCCTCGCCGGCGATGCCGACGCCGATGGCGCTTCCGATACCCGCAAGAGCCGCGACCGCTGCGCCCAGAAGCGCCATAAAGTTACCGGTGAGAAGCGATTCTGCCGCCGTTGTTAATACGTCCATTACTGTTCCTCCTTAATGATTTTAAAATACTTAGTATTTTCGCAGAACGGCGCAAACCCAACTCCGCCGCTCTGATAAAATTTACCGAAGAACTCTACATACTGCAGTCTGCAGGAGTGCACAAACGAGCCGAGCGCGTTGATTGCAAAGTTGTACGGATGCCCGATGCTGAATGCGATGATCATCAGAATGACCCCGGTCAGCGTCGGCCCGCCTAAGGCGCCCAGCGTGTTGAACACCGACGAGATGACGCCCGTCGCAAGCCCCAGCGCCAAAAGTCTCGAATACGACAGCACGTCGGAAAGGTACCCCGTAATATCGTACAGGGATGTAAACCCGCCGGTGATCCGCGTAATCCCCTTGTTGTGCCGCCCGGCCGTGCAGATGATGCCCAGCGTACCCGCAATGGCCATCCACTTCCCGAACAGAGGCGCACCCGCCGGCAGCGCAGGCACCATACCCGCTCCCATAAACAGCAGCAGACCGATGATCAGCATGTACCAGAATCCGACGTCGAACAGCGCATCCAGCGGCTGTCCGTCCCGAATCGACATGTACCCGCCGAGACCCATGGCCAGGAGAATGTGGAGCAGGCCGAGCGCGTAGCTGAAAATCAGCAGCGTCATCGGCTCTTCCACCGGATTGAACCACAGCGTCGGGAAGTTGACCGTCCGCCCGAAGAACGTCGAAGAGACGACCGTAATCAGGTCGCCGAAAAAGCTTCCGAACATGAGTCCCCAGAACAGCGTAAACACGCCGCAGAAGAAAAACATGTCGATGAGCTGTTTCATCATGCCTTCGAGCGTAAATTTTTTCTTTACAAAATAGGTAATCCCCATCAGAAGCAGGCCGTAGGCCGCATCGGAAAGCATCATGCCGAAGAACAGCGCGTAGGGAAGTGCGAAAAACGCCGTCGCATCGATGCCCCAGTAATCGGGGAAGGAATACAGTTTTGTGACCGCCTCGAACGGCTCGGCCAGCTTCCCGTTGAGCAGGAGCACCGGAGGTTGCTCGTCCTGCTCCGGGTCGGCCGTTTCGAAATGGCACGTGTAGCGCGTAAGGAGCGCCTTGAGCTTGTCCTCTGCGATCCTCGGGAACCAGCCGTCCAGATAAAATGTGCTGTCCGTGACGAGGAATTTATCGCGAATCGCCGCACAGTCCCGGCGCATCACCAGCTCGTCGTGGTACAGCTTGAGTTTCGGCTCGCAGTCTTTGAGCTCCCGGATCTTCCCGATGAGATCTTCCTTCTGAGCGTCGATATCCGCAAGCTCCTGTTCCAGCTCCGCCAGCGCCTCGCCGACCGCCCCTTCGGCCATCGGGAGGGCAATGCGGTTGAATCCCAGGTCCCGCAGCGCAGCCTGCACCGCATCGAGTTCCTCTGCGAGGAACAGAATCGATATGTAGTGCTGCTCGCTGTCGGTGTGCACGACTTCCGCGTCGGTGTACTGCGTTTTATCCGCCAGAATGCGGAGAAAGTCCGCGCTGTCGTTTCCGGCCGGAACGACGCCCTGCCACACCCGCGTCGCCTTTGTCGCAAACTGCTCGGCCGGTATGTCGTACTCCTTCCAGGGCAAGAGCGACATCCTGGCGATGTTCGCCCTGTTTTCCGCAAGCAGCACGTGGGCGAGCTTCCTGGACAGCCGGGTCAGCTTGAGCACGTCGCGCCGGATTTCGTATTCCTTGACGAGCGCGTCTTCGAACTCCTGCGTTTGAATCGCCTTGCGTTCGCTGATCAGCGGTTTTTTTGAATCTCCGAACCGGTCGATCAGCTTGAGCGCATTGTCGACCCGCTCCAGCTCGGTTTCCCACTTGACCGATGCGGTTTCCGCGTCGTCTTTCCTGACGACGTTGCTCCAGCTTTCGTCGGACAGCCGCGCATCCTGTTCGGAGATCTGCACGACGCCCAGGCTCATCAACTCTTTGATCAGAGCTTCTTTCTCCCGGGAAAGTCCGATGAGCGTCAGCTTTTTCATCTTCGCGATAGCCACTAGCCTACGATCCTTTCCACTATGATAGACACTGCCTTTTCTTTATTGCGGGAGGCCCCGGACGAAAGAGCATCGCAATCCCTTTTCGCGTTGAGGATGATTTTGTCGAAAATGATGTTCGCCTCGGACTCAGCTTTCGAAAGCGCCTTCTTGTATACTTCGTCGGCTTCTTCCTTCGCTTTCTGAGCGATGTCCACGATTTCCTTCCTCGCGTCCTCCATCAGTTTTCTGGATTCCTCTGCGGCTTCAGTCCGGAT
>DUTT01000004.1 GCA_012841925.1 Clostridiales bacterium
ACTTTACAGTTTCATATCTGCCGTTTGTGAACCCAGTTCTTCTGATCAGCGACTCGCAGCCACTCGCTCTGCAAACGCTTTGCCCGCTTGTTCCAGTGCCGGCAGCATGTACGCTTTGTTGAACTGTATGACCGGCAGCCGGTCGACGGGGATCATGCCCATGTGGTCCACGGAGTGTTCCAGATTTTCCAGGCACCGTACTGCGCCGTAGCCAGTGCCGCCTGCGCAGGCGACGAGCAGACACTCTCTGCCGCGCATCTGCTTGTTGTGCGCTGTCTCGCACCGGCGGAAGCGGTCGAAGAACGCTTTGAAGCACTCGGTGAGGTCGTGCCAGTACACGGCGGTCACAAACACGACGGCATCCGAAGCGAGCACGGCATCGTACACCTTTTCGAAGTCGTCTTCGATGATGCAGCGCCCTTCGGACTTGCACAGGCCCCATCCCCCGTTGCACGCCATGCAGTGGTGCAGGTGGAGCTGATTCAAATAGAAAGAAGTCGTCGTTTCGCCAGCGGCTTCGATGCCGGATGCGATTCGCTTTGTCGCCTCGGCGGTCAGACCGTCGTCGTTGGCGCTCGTCCAAAGAATGGTAATCATAGCGTTCTCCTTGCTGTTTGCAGGAGCATATCCTGCAAGTCTCGTCAAATCAGGTTGTTTTTTATAAGCCACGCTGCGGCGGCTATGTCGCTTGCAAACAATTTTTCGAACAGCTTCCGGAACGGCGCCGGCGGCTCTTTGACGGCTTTGCTCTCCGGATCCGCTGCCCCTAGGCCTGCTCGGATCAAATCGGCGCTGTAGACGATGAGTGCGCGCCGGCTGGCGCTTCGGATCTGATCGATGCTTCGTTCAAACTGGAGGATCGACAGCTTTCGCAACCTGCGGCGCAGATCCTCGAGTTCCGAATCCTTCGACTCCACGTACTGCCTTATCTGCCCGCCCAGTTTTTCCATAAACATATCGCTCGTGTAGATGATTTCCGGATCGAGCGAAAATGCGTGAGCGGCATATTCGGCCGGGCGCAGGCTGCGCTTGCCCATCTGGCCGCGGCCGAACGAGTAGCGGTACCCTTCCAGAATCCCAAACGTTTTGAGCGTGTCGAGATAACCGAGTCGCATAATGTGCCGGGCGTTATCGGTGTCGAAAACGAGGAACGACCCCAGCTCCCAGTGGCACTGAACGATCGTAAGCCGGTCTCCGGCGTATTCGATCGCTTCTTTGCGCAGGATGCCGGTCGTATCCAGGTTGACGGCGATGATGCGCTCGGCACCTTTCTCCAGCGCCATGGAGACGGGCATCACGTCGTGATATCCGCCGTCGAGAAACTTTTCGTCGTGAATCTCGTACGGCGTGACGGCCGGGAAAACCGAGCTGCTCGCGAGGATGTAGTCGAGCATTTCGCCTTCGGGCATGTCTTCCTTCCACATGTACAGCGGTTCCATGGACGGGAATTTTACGGTGACGATGCCGAAATCCACATCCGAGGCCCGGATGTTTTCTTCGATCAGATTCTTGCGCAGCACGTCCTTGATCGTTGTAAATTTGACGCCCCGGTTTTCTACGACGTTCGCGTAGTCGAAGATCATGTCCGTTTCGAGCTGGTTCCACAGTGCGACGGCATTGTCGTAGGTGTTTTGGGCGACGGCGGCCGCGTTGAGCGAGCCGATGGATGTCCCAACAGCGATGTGGATGGGGACATCCATCTCCCGCAGCGCCTGCCACACGCCGACCTGGTAGGCGCCGCGGGAGCCGCCGCCGGACAGCACGAGCGCCGTGCGGCCGGGCACCGGGTCAGGGTAGACGGGTGCATCGTCTGCTTTTGAGAATGGCATGGAGCGTTCGGCTTTTCCCTTGCGGTCGTCTTCCGGGATCGTCTCCTCTTGCTTCGATCTGCGTCCGAGTGCGGGCAGGTGGATGCCCTTTTTCTCTTTATCCATGGCGGTACCTTTTGTGGAGTTAGCGGTAGAGATTGGCGGTGTAAACGCCGTTCTGGCTGCTTGCTGTTCTGTAGCTGCTAATTCGCGATGAACTCGGTATGCATGCAGCAGGTAAGCCGTATGCAGGTTTCTTGACTGTTGCACGCGAAGTGCGGATGCGTTGCTGCTTGCCGCTCTGCTGTCAGATATTTAAACATGCGCCGAGCACTTCGCCGATCGGTTCGCGGATGATCAGATTTGCACGTTGATCCATAGCGGTGGGCCCCCGATTGATCAGCACGAGCTGATCGCCGGTAAAGTAGTCCAGGAACCCGGCAGCCGGCCACACGGCAAGCGACGTGCCGCCTACGATGAGGACATCCGCCGCCGCAATGGCATCCACGGAGCGGCGGATGCACTCCTGGTCCAGCGACTCTCCGTACAGCACGACCCACGGACGCACGGTCCCGCCGCACGCCGGGCAGCGGGGAATCCCGTCCTTCCAGTGTTTATCCTGCTGGAAGAAATCCCGCGCGTAGCGCGCACCGCATTCCATGCAGCGGTTATCCTGCGCAGACCCGTGCAGCTCCAGCACGTTTTTACTGCCCGCCGCCTGGTGCAGACCGTCGACGTTCTGCGTAATCACCGCAGCGAGCTTTCCCTGCTCCTCCAGCATCGCCAGCGCGATGTGCGCCTTGTTGGGCTTTGCGTCCGTCGGCATCAGGTTTTCGCGAAAGTATTCAAAGAACGTCACAGGCTCCGTGCGCAGGCACTCTTCGGACAGCAGATACTCCGGTGCGACACCGTAGCGATTCTGCGCCTGATACAGGCCTTTCTCCGATCGAAAATCCGGGATGCCGCTCTCCGTGGACACGCCCGCACCTCCAAAGAATACCATGTGCCGGCCGTTGTCCAGGATTTGCTTTAATTCTTCATACATCGTATCCCTCCATTCTTTCAACGATATTATAACATATTCCGGCCGCAGGGATAAAAGAGAAGACAGCGCACGTCGTTTCGGCGAACGTGTGCGTACACTTTTTCAGGGGGATCTGTTAAAGATGAAAAAGGAGAAATGCTAAGGTAAATCTGATCAATTTAACATTGAACATATGTTCTTTTCGATCTATAATCTATCTATGAACAACGCAGACGCAATCATGGCAAAACTGAAGATTCTCACCGATGCGGCGAAGTACGACGTGTC
>DUTT01000014.1 GCA_012841925.1 Clostridiales bacterium
AGTTGATCGAGATTCACCCTTTCGACCAGCGCGTGCGGGGCTTTTCGAATATTGAAACCCGAAGGGATGTTCTGTCGGATGATGCGGTCCAGACGCTCCGGATCGAATGTCTTCTCCGCGATGCGTATCGTCCGGATGCCGCAGCCGATGTCGACGCCGACAAGATTGGGTACGATTTTGCCTGTATACGTCATCGTAAGGCCGATGACGCACCCCTTGCCCGGATGGGCGTCCGGCATGATGCGGATGTGCGAATCGGCCGCAAACGGCTGATCGCACAGCTCCTGCACCTGCCGGCGGGCTTCGGGTTCCACTGCATCCGCATAGATGATCGCCTCTGCATAGTTTCCCCGGATTGTGATCAATGTATTCACTCCTATCAAAAATATTACAAGTATCTACTTCAATTCTTACTATTCATGTAATACGTTGCTATACGCGCTCCAGCGCCTGTGCGAGATCGTCGATGATATCCTCCGGCGCCTCGAGCCCCACGGCGAGCCGGATGAGTCCGTCTGTGATTCCGGTCTTCTGGCGATCTTCTTTGCTCGTGTACCAGTGCGTCATGGAGGCCGGGTGCTGGATAAGCGTATCGGCATGCCCCAGGCTTACGGCCATGCTGCAGAGTTCGATGCCATCCATGAGCGTCCGCCCCGCTTCCATGCCGCCCTTCAGCTCGAAAGAAATCATGGCTCCGTATCCCCTCATCGTGCGTTTCGCGATTTCGTGGTACGGGTTGCCTGCGAGGCCCGGATAGTTGACCGTGTCGACCTTCGGATGGTTTTCGAGCCACGCGGCAATCTTCATCGCACTGTCGCACATCCATGCCATCCGCAGGTGCAGCGTCTTCAGCCCACGCAGGATGAGCCAGCTGTTAAACGGCGCTGCCACAGCTCCGATGTTCTGCAGCGACGTCAGGTTCAACTCTTTGATAAAATCCTTTTTCGACACGACCACACCGCCGAGTGCGTCACCGTGCCCGCCGAGAAACTTCGTCGTAGAGTGGATGACCACATCGATACCCTGGGTAATCGGTTTTTGCAGATACGGAGTCGCAAACGTGCTGTCCACGACGGTCTTTACGCCGTGCTTCCTGGCGACTTCGGCAATTCTTGGCAGGTCGACCACCTTCATAGTCGGATTGGCGGGTGTCTCAAGATAGATTAATTTCGTGTTATCCCTGATCGTCTTTTCGAGAAGCTCCACATCCCCTGTATCCATGAACGTCACATCCACGCCGTAGCGGGGAAGGATGGTGTCGAGCACGTTGTGCGATGCGCTGTACAGCGTGTCGTCTGCGATGACGTGGTCCCCGGCAGCGGTCATCATGAACAGCGTTGCGCTCACTGCGCCGGCTCCGGAAGCAAACACCATGGCGGCCTCCCCTTCTTCGAGCTCGGCGATCTTGTCACCCAGATACATGTTCGTGGGATTGCAGTCGCGCGTGTAGGCGTATCCACAGTCGTAGTCCTGGCATTTATTTGCGCCGTCTTCCGTGCTGTCGAAATGAAAGCTCGTCGACTGATGAAGCGGCGGAACAGTCGGCTTTAGACCTCCGTCTTTCAGGTGATTGTTGTTGTGCGCACACAGCGTGGCGAAGCTCAGTTTTTTGCGGTGCATTGGGAAACCTCCTGTTGCATAAAACGTAATAGCGTCTGTATATGTCCAGTCTATCATAAACATCCGGTAAAACAACAGTCGCATATTTGCCGGCGAGCGTGTAATATAAATAGTACAGGAATAAAAATATTCTATGCGGATTGATATCAGGAGGTAGATCATGGCACAGTATCCGGATTTAAAAGACAAGAGGGTCATCGTGACGGGCGGGGCCAGCGGGATCGGCATGGCGACAGCGAAGAGGTTCATCGACGAAGGTGCCCGGGTCGTCGTATTCGATATCAACGAAGCCGCATTTGCAGAGGCGAGAGAGGCGCTGCCCGGGCTGGCCGGCATCGTGCAGGTGGATGTGAGCAGCGAAGAGAGCGTGCGAAACGGATTTATCGAATCCGACCGCGTGCTGGGCGGCATCGACATTCTGGTTTCCAATGCCGGTATCAGCATCCGCAATAAGTTTGTCGATACAGATTTTGCGCAGTGGAAAAAAGTGCTGGGCATCAATCTGGATGGCATGTACCTGTGCTGCAAGGAGGCCGTCGACCGCATGATGCCGCAAAAATCGGGAGTCATCCTGCTGACGGCGTCCAACAACGGAATGAACGCCCATCCGTACTATACAGACTATAACGTATCGAAAGCCGGCGTCATCCTGCTCGGGCGGACGATCGCTCTGGAATGTGCTCCATACATCCGGGCCAACTCGGTGTGTCCCGG
>DUTT01000015.1 GCA_012841925.1 Clostridiales bacterium
CATGCCCGGACGGGCTGTCACGGAGACAGTGCTCGATCCGCTCGGCCGACCGGTTGAAGCCACCTACGCTATCCTGGATACAGGCGAAGCCGTCATCGAAATGGCGCAGGCATCGGGGCTCCTGCTCGTCGATGCGGCGGAGCGCGACGTGCTGAGCGCTTCGACGTACGGCACGGGTCAGCTGATACGCAAGGCGCTCGACATGGGCTGCCACACGATTTGCATCGGTATCGGAGGTTCGGCCACAAACGATGCCGGAGCCGGCATGGCACAGGCGCTCGGCGCCCGCCTCCTGGACGAAGATGGAAACGAGCTCCCGCCGGGCGGCGGTGCGCTCGGTCAACTGGCAAAGCTTGATTGCAGCGACCTGGACCCCAGGTTGGCCGACACCGAAATCCTCGTGATGTGCGATGTCAACAATCCCCTGTGTGGTCCCGAAGGAGCGTCGTACGTGTACGGGCCTCAAAAAGGCGCGACACCCGACATGATTCTCCTGCTCGACGATAATCTGAGGCACTTTGCCGATGTCGTGGAAAAGGAGCTGAACATCAGCGCGCGCGATATCCCCGGTGCCGGAGCGGCCGGCGGTCTTGGAATGGGCCTCGTCTGCTTTACCGGCGCACGGCTCGTCCGGGGCATCGATGCCATCCTCGACCTCGCATCGTTCGACGAAAAGCTGGCCGACATCGACGTCGTGCTGACGGGGGAAGGCAAGCTCGATCCTCAGTCCATGCGCGGCAAAGTCATCTTCGGTGTGCTGGAGCGGTGCGAGAAGCAGAATGTTCCCGTCATCGCTATCTGCGGTCGCGTGACCGACCCGGGCCGACAGGCGTTCGGCAAGCGGTTCCATGCAATCGTGGCGGTCGCCGACGAATCCGTGCCGCTGGAGCTGGCCATGAAGAACGCGCGCGCCATGCTCACAGGAGCCACGGAGCGCACCATACGCAGGTTGTACGCTCAATAGATATTAAAAGCGAAATAAAGAAAACCGGTCGGTTCGCCTGACGCGAACCGGCCGGTTTTTATCGTATGGTGTATGGATGGTCCCGTGCAGGCTGGTCAGCTTTCAGCAAGCAATTTGATCAGCTTTTAGCGCACAGCCAGATGCGTTTTGTACACCCCGCATCCAGACCAATCCGCTTTCTGCATGCGGTGTGATGCATTCTGCACGCCAGGCACCTAAGCCGAATAGCTATCAGAGCGCAGCTAGATGGGTTTTGTACATCCCGCATCCAGACCAATCCGCTTTCTGCATGCGGTGTGATGCATTCCGAACTGTCTTTACGCGAGCCCGGTCACACCTACTTCCCGAAATCTGCAGCTACTTTCGCCATCATGTCGATGATCGGAAGGTCGTACGGGCAGCGCTCTTCGCACACGCCGCATGCGATGCAATCCGACGCATGAGCTCCCATCGCCGCGTAGCGCTCCTTCGCCCAGTCGGCGAGGCCGTACTTCCGCAGATAGTTCGCAAACACGAATGACGTCGGAATGTCGATCCCCACGGTGCAGGGTGCGCAATAGCCGCAGCGACGGCAGAACTGATTGCCCAGCTCTTTGCGCAGCCGCTCAATTTCCTCCAGTTCCGCATCCGTAAGCGGCGTCAGATCGCAGCAGACGGATGCGTTCCGTTCCACCTCTTCCACGCTGCCCATGCCGGGGATGGAGACGTCACACACACCCGACAAAGCGACAAAGCGCAGCGCCAGCCGCCAGTCTTCGAGATTCCCGCCCGCAAGAGGCTTCATGGCAATGACGCCGATGTCCGACTTGCGTGCTTCTTTGAGCGTTTCGGCGCCCTGAATTTCGACGATGTTGTACGGAAACATGATGCTCTCGACCTGGTGCGCGTGCGATTCGACGATGCGCTTCAGATCGTCCGAGCTGTGCGCCGTAATGCCGATATGACCAATTTTCCCTTCCTGCCGGGCTTCCTCAAGCGCGCGGTATGCACCGTCTTCGCCGAACACTTTGTCGAAGTCGTTGGTTTTGATGTTGTGAATCTGATACAGATCGATGTAGTCGGTCTGCAGCTTGTCGAGGCTGACATCGACTTCTTTCTTCATGCCCTCGCAGTCGCGCACCATGCTCTTCGTGGCCAGGATAAAGCGATCCCGGCGTCCCTTGAGCGCTGCCCCGAGGTATTCTTCCGAAACGGTATAGCCGCGCGCCGTATCGATGAAGTTCATGCCGACTTCGTCGAGCTTGTCCACGATGACAGCGGCCTCGTCGGCCGTACAGCGCTGGATGGGAATCCCTCCAAAGGAAACTGCCGATACCTTTAAACCAGTCTTGCCCAAACGTACATATTCCATACAATTACTCCTTTCGAGTATCGTCTTTAGCGTCGTGTTTTGCACCGTATATTTACGGCAGTACAGCCCAAGTGTGTTGATCGTTCCGCCGCAGCGTGTCGTGCATGTGCGTTGATCGTTCCGCTGCAGCGCATCGTGCATGTGCTCATGTTTCTATTGCTGCAACGAAGCGTATGTACTTTTATATTGTACGACAGATGGACGTTGTTTGCAATCGGAGGGAGTCGAAGTTCTGCAATCCTGCGCTACTGTTCGCAGATGTGTATTGTGCGGCGACTGACGCAGGTAGCTCGACCAGCCGATGGGTGCAACAGGATCTGCGCGCCTGCGCGTCGGCCGATGTGGATGGCACGGCCGTCTGGCGCGGGTGGCACGGCCGCCTGGCGCGGGTGGCACGGCCGTCTGGCGCGGGTGGCACGGCCGTCTGGCGCGGGTGGCACGGCCGTCTGATGTTCCAAATTCGTCGTTTTGCACGACTTGGGTGAAAAATGGGCAGAATTCGTTGATTTGCACGATATATGCAATGAAATAGTGCTTTTCTGAGTCAAATTCGTTGATTTGCACGATTATTTTCCATATATTGGGAATATATCGTGCAAGACAGGCATTTTGGCTCACTGTTGAGCATTTTGCTTGGCGTTTCGTGCACTTGAGCGAATTTGGCTCACATATGCTCTCAAGCCTCAGCGATATGCCTTTTTTGAGCAGCCTAAATATTTGATTCGGGCATCGCTTTGAATATTCCTGCAACATGGTGTCAATTTCGACACTGCCTGGGATTAGATTTGCGGCGATGGTGTCGTTGCAGGCGGATAAGGGCGTGGCGGCCGCCGTACTGCTGCTTTTCTGAAAAGGTGGTGTCGATTTCGACACCGACTAGGCTTGGATTTGCGGCGATGGTGTCGCTGAAGGCAGATTCGGGCGATGCGTGTTCCTTTCTTGCGGATTTGAAGAGGTCGAAGGAACGCGTGCGTTCCTTCCTTCTATAGAAATCGGTCGCAGAGGAACAGGGATGTCGGGATTGGCTCGCGCTTGTTCCTTATTGGCACGTTGCGAACGGTGGAGGGAACAAGCGCGTTCCTCTTTTTACAATACTCTGCCCGGAAGGAACACAATAGGCGGATTAAGGATATACATGTTCCTTCTTTGCAGATTTTGGGAAGCCGGAGGAAGGCGCAGCAGCATTTCGCATATAAAATTACAATATTTTCGTTTATGAGTGGATTCTTAAGGGAAAAGGAAGAGATAATAGACACTTTTCGCAAAAGTGTCTATTATCTCGGCGAAACGTGAGATGGATTCACTCAATATCGACATTTTTGTCATAAAACATCGATTTATGCCAGAAGAGCCGGTTCGGTTGGAGCTGGAAGATTAAAGTCACGCGCACACTTCGCATTTGCAGGTGCAAGCACGCGCACACTTCGCATTGGCAGGTACGAGCACGCGTACACTTCGCATTGGCAGGTGCAAGCACGCGCACACTTCGCATTGGCAGGTACGAGCACGCGCACACTTCGCATTTGCAGGTGCAAGCACGCGCACACTTCGCATTGGCAGGTGCAAGCACGCGCACACTTCGCATTGGCAGGTGCGAGCACGCGCGTACATTGCAAACAAAATACGCACATGGTATAATTTCGAAAACATCGAAAGGAGCTGCCATGGAACTTGAACAAGTCATGAAACAGCGGTCGTTTGCCATCGTGGGCGATACGCTGAACGAGGAGAAATATGCGCACATCATCAAGCACAAGATGATGGGCAAGGGATATGAGGTTCACAGCGTCGGCAAGGAGCTCGAATCGCTCAACGACATCCCGGGCGATCTGGACGTCATCGATCTGTGCATCCATCCGGTAAAAGGTCTGCGTCTGATGCAGGAATGCACAAAGCCGTTTAAGAGCATTGTCATTCAGCCTGGCGCGGAAAGCGAAGAATTGCTCGCCTTTTTGGACGAAAAGGAGTACCCCTACATCCAGGGCTGCCTGCTCGTTGGGTTGAGTTTATTCGTAGAGTGATTACAGACTGCCCGCGTGACGGGTACTCGTGCGGACTGGTACGCAACTGACCTGCCCGTATGCGGACGCAAGTTGGCTAATCGAATGTAGCCTGGAGGCCAGCCGCGTGACGGGTGCTCGCGCGAACAGGCGCAGGCCGGTCGGATACAATTCACAGGCCGTTCGCGTGACGAATACTCGCGCAAGCGGATGAATCCACCTATAGGCGTGTAGAAAAAAGCAACCGGCACTCAGCAGATGTTTCGCTTGACGAATATTCCCGCGATCGGATGAATCCGTTTATATGTGTGCAGAAAAAAGCGACCGGCTCTCGCC
>DUTT01000002.1 GCA_012841925.1 Clostridiales bacterium
CGACGGCAGTCGCCCCGGCCATCATCATTTCGACGACGTCTTCTGCGCTTGACACGCCGCCCATGCCGATAACGGGCACGTCGAGCGCAGAGGCCACGCTGCTGACCAGATGCAGCGCCACGGGGAAGACCGCCGGTCCCGACAGACCGCCCGTGCGGTTGGCCAGAACGGGTTTTCCCGTGCGAATGTCGATGCGCGTGCCCACGAGCGTGTTGATGAGGCTGAAACCGTCCGCTCCGGCGCTCCAGCAGGCTTTTGCGATAGCCACGATGTCCGTGACGTTCGGCGTCAGCTTGACGTACAGCGGTTTTGACGTGACCCGACGGACAGCTTCTGTGACCGCTGCGGCGGTGTCGGGCGATGTGCCGAAGTTTGCGCCGCCTGCGTGCACGTTCGGACAGCTGACGTTCAACTCGATGAGCCCGACCTGCTCCACCGCATCGATGCGGCGGCAGCACTCCACGTATTCTTCTATAGAAAACCCACTGATGTTGGCGATGACTTTTTTATGGAATACGCGCTGAAGAGCCGGCAGTTCTTCTGCGATGACGGCGTCGATACCCGGGTTCTGCAGGCCGACAGCGTTGAGCATGCCGCTGGCTGACTCGGCGATCCTCGACTGTTCGTTTCCGAAGCGCGGGTGGAGCGTCGTTCCTTTGAACGAAAAGCTGCCCAGCACGTTGATGTCGTAGATCTCTGCGTGCTCCTGCCCGTATCCGAACGTGCCGCTCGCCGCTAAGACGGGGTTGTCCAGCGTCCAGCCGCTGAGCGTTACGCGCGTGTCGATCGTACTATTGTCTGCCGCGGCGCCTGCGTCCGCCTTTCTGCTTATGTCCATATGATCTCTCCCTTGTCGAAGACGGGTCCTTCTTTGCAGACGCGCAGCGGCCCCCGAGTCGTCTGAATCGTGCAGCCCATGCAGGCACCGAAGCCGCAGCCCATCCGGGCTTCCAGGCTGAACTGACCGGGCAGCTCCGGCAGCTGATCCGACAGCGCACGGAGCATGGGCAGAGGCCCGCAGGCATATATAAAGGAATAGAGAGGATTGCTCGATTGCTGAGAGGTGTCGATCAGATCGGTCACGAGCCCCTGGATGCCGGCGCTTCCGTCACGCGTCGCAAGCCTTACCGACGCACCGAACTGTATCAGACCGATAAAGTCCTCGAGGACGACCGCCTCCTCCTGCGTGTCGAAACCCAGAATGACCGACGGCGCCTTGCCTTCGAGCGCCAGCTCCCGCGCCAGACCATAGACGGACGCCGAACCGTAGCCGCCGCCCACGATCAGCGGTTTGTCGCCGCAGCGGGACAAACCGTAGCCGCTGCCGAGTCCCGTCAACATGTGCACGACGGTGCCGGGCGTCCACTCCGCCATGAGGGATGTTCCGCTCCCTGCGACTTTGTACAGGAGCGTCATTCGGCCGGGTATGACCCGGTACACCGAAAAAGGCCGCCGCAGATATTTCCCCGGGACGGACACGTTTACAAACTGCCCGTCGGCGCGGATGTCTTCCGTGTTCCCCGACAGTTCGAGCCGGTACAGCCCGGCTCCTGCGTAACGGTTGCTCTCGACGATAAAATGCTCCTGTCGCAATGCTCTCCTCCTGCGCTGCACCGCAGCGTCAGCGCGCGCGTATCGGTTACGGTTACCTGACGAACAAACCGATGTGCATTATGTTAACTCTTGTTTGCGCTTCGCGAACGTTTTTCAACATGCCTCAAAGCGCTTGCTTATGCGCTTCCCCCGGTTTTCCACATATCCCACAATCGAATCACGCATTTTTATCCCAAGCAGGCTGTGGATAACCCAAAAGCGCTGTATTGCAGTTGTTTCAAGGCTTTTGAACTTGGCTGTAAAAGTTTTGCATAAAGTTATCCCCAGGTCGGGAGCGTAAAACTCTCATTTATTTGCACCCACCGCCCGGGAATGTGGTACAATCGTTCTCAGGTATTCTATCACACATCCGGTAGTATTTGAACACAGGGCACAGCGGGTATTCCGCAGCGTGTCGCACAATGGAAGATTCCGGCACAGGGTTCGACAGATGCATCCGAAGCGTGCCGCACAGAGGAAAAAATGGCTACGATTAAGAAATATGAAACCGATGTTTGCAAATGCGAAGACTACGCCGCCGTTGCATCGCTCCTCGGCAGCGAAGAACAGTGCGCCGAGCGGAGCGTACCTCATATTCCGGGCACAGTTCTCATCGAACTGGACGGAACGATTTTTTATCCCGAAGGGGGCGGGCAGCCCTGTGACCTGGGGACGATCGCGGGCATTCCGGTCGTCGACGTGTTCCTGGCCAAAGGCACAGAGACCATCTACCACCGCCTGCAGGTAGCCGCGGACACTGAGCTTCCGACGGTCGGATCTGACGTGTTCTGCAAGCTGGACTGGGACCGGAGGTTGTCGCACATGCAGCTCCACAGCGCCGAGCATCTGTTGTCGGGGCTTATATTGAGAAACTGGCACGGCGTAAACAAGGGGTTTCACATGGGGAGCGATTACGCGACGCTGGACATCCTGTTCCCGCCCGATGGAGACGTCAAGGAATTTTCGCAGGGGATGCTCGAACAGCTGGAGCTCGATGCAAACCAAATCGTATGGGAAAACATCGAAGTGGCCACGCACTTCTGCACATCGGCCGACCAGGCGGCGTCACACCCCTTGCGCAAACCGCTTGCGATCGACGAAGGCATCACGGTCGTGTGCATCGGCGGGGGCGCCGAGCTCTACGACTGCTGCGCGTGCTGCGGCACGCACGTGCCTTCGACCGGCAGCATCGGTCTGATTCAGCTGCTGAAAACGGAGAATTACAAGGGGATGATCCGCATGACGTTTACGGCAGGTCTGCCCGCTTTCCACAATGCATCGCTTCGCCAGCGGATCACCGATGCGCTCTGCGTGCGCTATTCGGCGGACATCGGGAGCCTGATGGAGCGGATCAGTGTCCAGGAGCAGAAAAACGGAGCCGTGCGCAAAGAGCTGTACGATTTAAAGAAAGATCTGCTGCGAGAAGAAGCTGAATGCCTGTTGAGCGAATGGCTGCAGGGGACGGTTGACGGAAAACCTCTTGCCTCCATCGGTGTCTATCGGTATACGCGCTATTCGGCTGATGACCTGCAGGCGCTCGGACACGCGGTCGAAGAATCTCTCCCGGGTCCGGTCGCCCTCGTTTCGGTGCGGGAGCACACAGCCATTCTCCTGTCGCCCGGTGCGCCGCACGCAGGGAATCTCGTGCGCGACTACGCCAATATGTACAAGGGCCGGGGCGGCGGCAAGGCGAAGCTCGCCCGGGCCATCTTTGAACGGGCCGAGGACTTAGAGATGTTCCTGGATTTGATCGAAAAGCATTTGCGCGCGTAGAAGGCGAGATCGTGCAAGACAGCAGATTCAACTCACCGGGCCCCTGCG
>DUTT01000016.1 GCA_012841925.1 Clostridiales bacterium
AATGTAATATCGATTTGAGACATGTTTCTTCACCTCCGGTTCTTGTTGATTTGCAACTACATTGTAACCGATAGGAGAAGCATGTTCTCTTTTTGTTTTGAATTTACACCATTATATTGACGCAACTGAATTTGGCTCACCGGAAGTCAGATTTATCGCGAAATCGTGCAAAGCAACGAATTTGGCTCACCGGCTCGTGCAAGACGGCGAATTTGGCTCAGCGGAAGTCAGATTTATCGCGAAATCGTGCAAAGCAGTAAATTCAGCTCACCGGCTCGTGCAAAGCAGCGAACACAACTCACCGGGCTCCTGCAACGCAAGGGGCCCGGGTTCTACCACATTTAATGTTTTTTGGCATAAATTGAGCAAAGTGTGTAATTATTTTAAGAATGCCAATAATTGCACATGTTGTCGCATCCGCCCCGCCTGTCGCCGGCACAAAAGTCTCGCCGGAGGCGATCCGGACTTAGATCCAGGAGTTGAATTTTCTAATATATACGTTCTTCATGATTTCGGTCAGCGCGGAGTAGGCGATCAGGATGCCGAGCAGCCAGGCGAAGTACCGGGCGGGCAGCGCTACGAGGCCGATGTACGTCCCGAGCCCGGTAAAGGGTATCAGGATGCCGAGCGCCATGATGACGGCCGTCATGATGTTGACCGGCCCGGAGGCGCGGCTCTGGATAAACGGCAGCTTCCTCGTTCGGATCATGTGCACGATCAGCGTCTGCGTCAGGAGCCCGACGACAAACCATCCGGACTGGAACAGCGGCGCCATCTCCGGCGTGTTGGCGCCGAATACCGTCCACATCATCCAGAAGGTCGCGATGTCGAAGACTGAGGACACCGGACCGATGCAGACCATAAACTTGCCGATCTCGTCCGCGTTCCACTGCTGCGGCTCGTGGAGATATTCCTCGTCCATGTTGTCCCAGGGAATCGAGATCTGCGAGACGCTGTACAGCAGGTTCTGCACGAGCAGCTGGATCGGCAGCATCGGCAGGAAGGGCAGGAATGCGCTTGCGATCAGCACGCTAAACACGTTGCCGAAGTTCGAACTTGCGGTGATCTTGATGTATTTGATGATGTTGCCGAACACGCGCCGGCCCTCGACCACGCCCTCTTCGAGGACGTTCAGATCTTTATCGAGCATGATGATGTCCGCCGATTCCCTTGCGATGTCCACCGCGGTATCGACGGAGATGCCCACGTCCGCCTGCTTGAGCGCCTGCGCATCGTTGATGCCGTCACCCAGATAACCGACCACGTGTTCGCGGTCCTGCAGGACGGTGATGACCCGCTCTTTTTGCAAGGGGGACAGCTTTGCCAGGATGCTGGTGCCGGTGGCCAGTTCGTACAGATCTTCGTCGGACAGCGCTTCGATGTCGGAGCCCAGGACGATCTTGTCCGACGGGATGCCCACATCGCTTGCGATTTTCTTCGTGACGATATCGTTGTCGCCGGTCAGGATTTTGACGTCGATGCCGTGTTTGTACAGCGCCTGGATCGCGGAGATGGAGCTTTCCTTCGGAGGATCCAGGAATCCCATGTAGCCGATCAGCACCATATCGCTTTCGTCTTCCACGCAGAAGACATCCACGTCGGGCACGTCGGTCTTCCGGGCCACGGCGATGATCCTCATGCCCTGGGCGTTCAGGCTGTTGACGGTCTCGAACACGCGTTCGACGATCTCGTCGGTGATGGGGAACACTTCTCTGTTGATCTCCACAAAGGAGCAGATGGACACGATCTCCTCCGCCGCACCCTTCGTAATCAGCTGCCTTCGATTTTTCTCGCTCTCCACCACGACGGACATCCGTCTCCGGTTGAAGTCGAAGGGGATCTCGTCGACCTTTTTATAAAAGTTGAGCGCTTCGTCGATGCCGTTCTTTTCGGCACGGTCGATGACCGCCAGGTCAAGCAGGTTCTTCAGACCGGTCTGGAAGTAGCTGTTCAGATAGCCGTAGCGCAGAACGCGGTCGTTTTCCTCGCCTTTTAGATCCAGATATTTTTCGAGCACGATCTTGTCTTCCGTCAGCGTGCCCGTCTTATCCGTGCACAGGATGTCCATCGCTCCGAAGTTCTGAATGGAGCTGAGCCGCTTGACGATGATCCCTTTCCGGGACAGGGAGACCGCGCCCTTCGCCAGGTTCGTGGAGACGAGCGTGGGCAGCATTTCGGGGGTCAGCCCGACGGCGATCGATATGGAAAACAGCAGGGCGCCGAGCCAGTCCTGTTTTGTGATGCCGTTTACGAAGAAGACGATCGGCACCATCACCAGCATAAAGCGGAGCAGGAGCATGCTGACGCTCTTGACGCCCTCTTCGAAGCTGGTCTCTCCGACGTCTTTGGCGATGGATTCCGCGATGCTGCCGAAGTAGGTATTGTTGCCGGTCTGCAGCACGACGCCTTTGGCCGATCCGGACACGACGATCGTGCCCATCAGGGCGATGTTTCCAAGGTCTGAGACGTTCTGGTTTTCGATGTCGTCGGCGCTGGCTGCGAAATCTGCAAACCTTTCGACCGGCTCGGACTCGCCGGTCAGCGAAGACTGGCTGATAAACAGGTCGACCGTCTGGATCAGCCGCATGTCAGCCGGGATCAGATCCCCGGCCGCCAGGTGGATGATGTCACCCGTCACGACATCGGTCATCACGATTTCCGCCGCATCGGTTCCCCGCCGCTTGATGGCAGTGGTCGTCGGGATCAGGTCCTTTAAATTGTCTGCAGTAATCTGAGATTTGTATTCCTGGCTAAAGCGTAGGACGACGCTGATCAGGATCATGATCGAGATGATGACGATCGTCACCCAGCTTTTTTCCGTCATCGAAGCGAACGCGATGTCCGTAAAGAACGTCAGAAATACGATCGCAAGCAGGATCAGGATGAACGGGTCGAGGAAGGATTTCAACAGGTAGGCGTACCAGGGGCTTCGCTTGCCGTAGGTGATCTCGTTCGGGCCGAAATCCCTGAGCCGCTGGGCGGCGTCCACGGGTGACAACCCTTCGGTGGACGTGCCGAGCTCGTCGTAGATCGATTCGATATTTTTCAGGCTGGCTTCCCGCAGGTTCTGCGATATTTGATTTGCGCTTAAAATTTTATCTGCCATAACTTCAAAGCCTCCCTGCAACCTCACGCTTCCGCGAACGCGCACGAACGTTTAGATGGAAGCCGATTCGCCGATCGAAATTGTTTCAGTCCGTTCGCCTCACCTTATAAGATAAGAAGGGCGAAGTCAAATGCGGTAGGAAGAGCTGGGTCAAATACTGTAAGAAGGGCGAAGTCAAATGCGGTAGGAAGAGCGGGGTCAAATACTGTAAGAAGGTCGAAGGCAAACGGATCTGATGCGGACGTGCATGGAGCATCAACAATGCAAACCGTCGGCTGTGCCGGGAGCTGATTTTTTGGTATACTGTCTGTGCCGATTTTCGCCATAGGGCCTTCCATGCGAGAACAGGGTTGCCCCGGACGGGGTCGTCACGAAAAAACGCAACAATGATTTAAACGGAGATCGCAATGAAACAACAGGTACGAGATGCAGGAATTTTTGACATACTGGAAAAGCGCATGACGCACCGCAACTTTCGGGACGCGCCGATCGAGGACGACGTGTTCGAGATATTGATGGATGTGGCTGCATCGGCAGCGTCATCCGGCGGGCTTCAGCGGATCAGCATCGTCGCCGTGCGGGATCCCGAACGCAGGAAGAAGCTTGTCGAGATGAGCCGGGGTCAAACGTTCGTCGAAAAGGCGCCGTTGAGCCTCGTGTTTTGTGTCGATCACCGGCGCGTGCGTCGGGTGGCGGAATACGAAGGCTCTCTCGACGAGCCGGCGCTGGCCATCGAACTGCTTTGGATGGGCATCATCGACGCGGCGATTGCAGCGCAAAGCGTGGCGCTGGCGGCGGAAGCCTTCGGGCTTGGGAGCTGCTACAACGGAAACATTTTAGAGCAGCCGGAGGAGATGTCGGCGCTGCTGGAGCTGCCGGCGGGCGTCGTCCCGGCTCTGATGCTTACGCTTGGCTATCCCTCGTCGAGCGAATACAAGCCGTCGAAAAAGTTCGACCGCTCCATGCTGCTCCACGACGAAGTGTATCGCGACAGGCCCGTCGAAGAACTGTACAGTGCGTACAAGGAAAAGCACCCGCAGACGGCCCGCTTAACACCGGCGCGGCGCGAGAGCCTGTACCGCGCGCTGTCGCAGCAATACGGCGAAGAAATCGCAAACGCGCGCATCGAAAAAGTCGACGAAGCCGGCGTCCTTACACCGTACCAGTTCTTGTTCGGCTGCTACTACTTCGACGACGACCAGACGTACACCCAGGCACAGTACCTGGATTTTCTGGCGAAAAACGGGTTTGATTTTAGGAAGTAAAATAGGTGGGTAGACCTGCAACAATCGCCAGTCAGTTTTTTCCGCAACACTTCTTATATTTCTTTCCGCTTCCGCAGGGGCAAGGGTCGTTACGCCCAACCTTGGTGACCGCTGCGGGCTGGCTGCTCGCTGTAGCTGAGCGCTCTCCTCCTTCGATTCGGCCAGCTGCTGTCACCGGACTATCCGGCGTTGTAAAAAGCTTGACATAGTCGGAAGGAGGCAACAAGCGCTCTTCTTTTGACAAACGCTCGATTTCCGCATCCAGCTCTTTAGCTTTTTTCGGCTGACCCAACTCATCGTAGATATCCGCACTGCGTAGAAGGACCTCAATTCTGTCTCGCATGCCTTCTATTTCCAGCGCGGCTCGGAGAATTTCCTCGGCCTTCGCCTTGTCGGGTGCGATCTTGTCTGTCCCGAATCTGTAGCAGTCGGACCAGCCGATGTGCCCCCAGCCCCAGCTCGGATCATCGTCGAGCCACTGGGTATAGAGTCGGTCACACTCCTCGCTGGCGCCGAGGGCATAATGCGAATCCGCAAGCGCCCGTCGGGTATTCTCAATCGTCAGCTTGTCGTTCTCGTTAAGCGCTTCGATCATCTCTTCGCAGTACTGGATTCTTTTCGTCAGATATTCTTCCTGGACTTCGCCGACTTTGCCAAGCTCCATCTCGAGATCCTGAACGTAATTTATCAGGAATTCGTGCCAGTCGTACTTCGTTTCAAGGCTTTTGATGTCGCGCAACTCCTCCTCTGCGAGAATTCCCTTGATATCCTCCCAGGCATCCAGCCAGACATCGCACGCAGCGGCTGATTGCTTACTCTCTTCGAGTTCGTAGCCCTGTCGGATTTTTTCATCTATATTCTTGCATCGTTCCATCGTTGAATCTCCTCGTGTGTTTGTTAGATTTTATCAGATTTGACGACGCTTTTGCGGAAAAAGATCAATTTTTGCAGGAGTGGTTCTGTCGGCTTGCTTTTGTAGGGTGACGCAAATGGCTCGCAGCTGCTCGAAGTTCGAAAGGCAACTATTATTGGAACTTGGGCAGTGAATAGTTGCTTTTACTGTCCGGCTGAACTCGTCCGTCTTGACCCATCAGCCGAAAGGCAACTATTATTGAGGCTTCGGCAGTAAATAGTTGCTTTTATCGCCCGGCCGAACTCGTCCCTCTTGAGCCATCGGCCGAAAGGCAACTATTATCGGAGTTCCGGCAGTAAATAGTTGCTTTTATCGCCCGGCCGAACTCGTCCCTCTTGAGCCATCGGCCGAAAGGCAACTATTATTAGGGCTTAGGCGGTAAATAGTTGCCTTTGCCGCCCGGCCGAACTCATCCGTCTTGAGCCGTCGATCGAAAGGCAACTATTATTGGAGATAAGACAGTAAATAGTTGCCTTTGCCGCCCGGCCGAACTCATCCATCCTGAGCCATCGATCGAAAGGCAACTATTATTGGGGATTAGGCGGTAAATAGTTGCCTTTAACCTCCTCATCTCAGGCCTGCAAATCCAAACTGGACGAAACCAAACCAGACACCCTTTTACACACGATATCTTGTGTAAATCACATTAGCCGCACTCCCTCTTAGTTGTTGCTTTCCATCGCAAGTTTTGATATGGTATATATTGTAGATTATGCCAATTTTAGTATGCGCGAAATCTCATAAATCCTTCGTCACACAGTTGACATTATGCGCACTATGCGTATAATTAATGGAGCAGCTAATGAAGTTCAAAGAAATTGAAAAAATGATCATAGAAGACGGATGGTATTTCGTTGCTAAAAAGGGGTCACACAACCACTATAAACATCCGATAAAACCCGGGAAGGTCACAATACCGAACCACGGCAGCAAGGATCTACATATAGACACCATTCGTTCCATAAAAAAGCAAGCGCGCTTAGCGGATCTGATATAGAAAGGAATCAAATATGAAACTGGTATACCCTGCCATTCTGTATCCATTTTCTGACGGAGCGGAAGGGTTTGTCGTGGAAGTTCCCGACTTGCCTGGATGCGTTACGGAGGGCGACTCGATGGCAAATGCCATTTTGATGGGTATCGATGCAGCCTCGGGCTGGATTCTCGACGAGTGGGAAAACGGGCGCGACGTTCCGCCCCCGAGCACACTTCCTAAAATAAAGACCAAGAGTCAGGGCATCGTAACGCTTCTGGCGCTTGACATGAATTCTTATGCAGAAAGGTACGGCAACAAGGCGATTCGGAAAAACCTCACCATCCCAGCTTATATGAATACCTACGCGGAATCGCATGGGTTGAATTTTTCTAAGCTGCTGCAGAATGCTATCGCTGAGCAAATGAAAAATAAGCACAGCGGCTAACCTATGAATTATAAAAAAACCCCGGGCCTCGCCCATGCTGGGACCCGGGGTTTTGTATTTTTACATATGGAGTTTGGTGTCAAATTACAGGCATCCAGACTGCAACTCGTGATTTGCATTTTGCATACAGCGTTTGCTGCCGAACTACAGGCATCCAGACTGCATTTCGTGATTTGCATTTTGCATACAGCGTTTGCTTTCGAACTACAGACATCCAGACTCCAATTCGTGATTTGCATTTTGCATACAGCGTTTGTTGCCGAACTACAGATGTTCAGACTACATTCTTGAATCTGCAGCTTGCAGCGAATTTGTTCCCTATCCGCATTCCGGCCGCTGCGTTCTTTCGCGGTCACGCTTTCTCTTTGCCTTTTTTTCGCTGCTTGACGCACTCGGTCAGCAAATACTCGATCTGACCGTTGATCGATCGAAAGTCATCTTCGGCCCAGGCCGCGATTTCCTCGTACAGTTTCTTGGAAATCCTGAGTGGAATTTGTTTCTTCTGCTCGCTCATGCTAATAAAGGCTTCCGCTGTTCACAATGGGTTGGGCATCCTTGCTGCCGCACAGCACGACCAGCAGGTTAGACACCATGGCTGCTTTTCTCTCGTCGTCGAGCTCCACGATTTCGCGTTCGCTCAGTTTATCGAGAGCCATTTCGACCATGCCTACCGCTCCGTCAACGATCATTTTTCGCGCGTCGATGATGGCGCTCGCCTGCTGCCGCTGAAGCATCGCCGCTGCAATTTCGGGCGCGTACGCCAGGTAGGTGATCCTCGCTTCGATTATTTCCAAGCCGGCTTCCTCCACGCGCTTCTGGATTTCGTTGCGAATCCTCTCGGCGACAATCTCGCTCGATCCCCGCAGACTTCCTTCGTCCGCCTCTCCGTCACCCGTCGTGTCGATGCCCGTCGCGATGTCGTAGGGGTAAATCCGGACGATGTTTCTGACCGCGCTGTCGGACTGAAGCGACAGGTATTCCTTAAAGTTGTCGACGGTAAACACAGCCTTCGCCGTGTCGACCACCCGCCACATGACGGCGATGCCGATTTCGACCGGATTCCCCAGAACGTCGTTTACCTTTTGACGGCTGTTGCTGAGAGTCATGATCTTGAGCGAAATCTTCTTGCCGGTGCCTGGGTCGATCTGAGCTGCCGCACTTTTATCGCCGATCAGGATCTTTGACGGGCCGCTGTCGACGTCGCCGCTCTGTCCCAGTTTCGTACGGGCGGCCGGGTTGATGGCCGACGAAAACGGGTTGACAAAATAGAAGCCGGGTTCTTTGATGCTGCCTTTGTATTTGCCGAACAGGGTCAGCACGAGTGCTTCCTGGGGCTTGACCGTCTTCAATCCAAACAGCAGAACGGGACCTGCCGCGAGTCCGACGAAGCCCAGCAAAAACAGGATTGGCCCGAAGTGTCTAAAATATCCGAAGAGCCTTCCTCCGGAGGTGATCAGGCTGAACGACAGAATCATTTCGATCAGGATAAAGAATAACATTCCAAGTCCGTTGACGGGCCGCAATACTTTTTCTTCCATGCGCTGTACTCCTTTCGCATTGCATATCTATTTGATATCAAAACAATATCATATTCCGTTGCGTGACGCAAGCATTTTTCTGCGATGGCATCAATATGCCTGTCGCTCGGCTGGTGCTCGGCTGCTGTGACACCAAACTTGCAAATTCGGCCTTGCATGGTGTCACATTCGACACCACATTTGCAAAGTAACATCATCTCGGTGACGAAAACGCCCGCTCTATGCCCACCACAACACCGCCGCTCCCCGCTCGCCCACCCGCCACAACACCGCACAATCCACGCCGATTCCCAAAGACAAACATTTAAAAATCGGCCATTCCGGCCGATTTTTAATACTTCTCCTTATTTTGCTTTTAAGGTTGCATTTTCTATTGAAATGGTGTTTAATAGCAAGAGTGTGTTAATTTTATAACAATATATTGGCTCGAATATATCAATATATTATATCAATCTAATACCAGTCAAATTTCATAGCGGAGGGAAAGACGAATATGAACTATCAGCTGTCGAAAGAACAAGAGTTTGTAAGGAAAATGGTCAGAAAGTTTGCGGAGGAGGAAGTGGCTCCCATCGCCGCAGACATCGACAAAGAACATAGATTTCCTGTAGAAACTGTCGAGAAGATGGGCCGGTTTGGGATGATGGGCGTGCCCATTCCAAAGGAATACGGCGGAGCCGGGGGTGACAACATCTCGTACGCGATCACCGTCGAAGAGCTCTCCAGAGCGTGCGGATCCACCGGCGTCATCTGTTCGGCTCACACATCGCTGTGCGCATGGCCGATACTGGCGTATGGCACCGAAGAGCAGAAACAGAAATACCTGGTTCCCCTCGCCAAGGGCGAGCACTTGGGTGCATTCGGACTCACAGAGCCGAACGCGGGGTCCGACGCGGGCGGCCAGCAGACAAGAGCGGTCGACATGGGCGACCATTGGGAGCTGAACGGCGCGAAAGTCTTTATCACAAACGGCGGTTACTCGGACACCTATATCGTGATGGCCATGACCGACAAGAAAAAAGGCACGCGTGGCATCAGCGCCTTTATCGTCGAGAAGGGCTTCCCGGGATTCTCCATCGGAAAAACCGAAGACAAGCTCGGCATCTGCGCTTCGTCGACGACGGAGCTCGTCTTCCAGAACTGCATCGTGCCCAAGGAAAACCTGCTGGGCAAGATCGGCGACGGCTTTAAGATCGCCATGTCCACGCTGGACGGCGGCCGGATCGGCATCGCGTCGCAGGCGCTGGGAATTGCGCAGGGCGCGTTTGACGAAACCGTCGAATACATGAAAGCCAGAAAGCAGTTCGGCCGCAGCCTCAGCAAGTTCCAGGCGCTGCAGTTCGAAATGGCGGACATGAAGACGCGGCTCGAAGCGGCCCGTCTGCTCATCTACAGAGCGGCTGACATGAAGGACAAGGGTCAAAAATACAGCTCTCATGCGGCGATGGCCAAGCTGTTTGCAGCGGAAACCGCTATGCACGTAACGACGAAAGCTGTCCAGTTCCACGGCGGCTACGGCTACATCAAGGATTATCCGGTCGAGCGGATGATGCGCGACGCCAAGATCACCGAGATCTACGAAGGTACATCCGAGGTCCAGAAGCTCGTAATCGCAGCGGATATATTTAGATAGAGAATGTGCGCGAATATAGATACGCGCGGGGAGGAAAGAATATGTCACTTAAAGTCATTGTGCTAGCTAAACAGGTTCCCGATACGAACGAGGTAAAAATAGATCCCGTCAAGAACACGCTGATTCGCGAAGGGGTGCCCAGCATCCTGAACCACGACGACGCGAACGCTCTCGAAGAAGCGCTCAAGATCAAGGACAGCCATCCGGATACACACATCACCGTCATCACGATGGGCCCGCCGCAGGCGAAGGATCTGCTGATCGAATGCCTGGCCATGGGCGCCGACGAAGGCGTTCTGGTGTCCGACCGGGCGCTCGGCGGCTCCGACACGTGGGCAACGTCCAACGCGCTGGCCGCAGCCGTCGAAAAAGTAGGCGAGTTCGACATCCTGTTCGCAGGACGTCAGGCGATCGACGGAGACACCGCGCAGGTCGGTCCGCAGGTCGCCGAAAAACTCGGCCTGCCGCAGGTCACGTACGTCCGCGAATTCGAAATCGACGGTAAAGACATCACGGTCAAGCGTGCGCTCGAAGACGGATACGAAGTCATCAAACTGCAGACGCCGTGCGTGCTTACGACGATCAAGGAACTCAACACGCCGCGCTACATGTCCGTGGGCGGCATCTACGACGCGGTCAAAGCCGATATCCCCACATGGGGCGCGAAGGAGCTGGAGATTGACCTGAGCACCGTCGGGCTCGACGCGTCACCGACCAACGTGTACCGCTCGTTTACGCCGGCGCCGAAAGCCAAGGGCGTGATGATCGAAAAAGACACGGTCGAAGAAAACGCGGAAGCGCTGTTGGCCCTGCTGAAAGAAAAATACATCATCGCATAGGAGGAGATAAAATGGCTGTAGTAGTAATAGAAGAAAAATGTAAAGGCTGTAAGCTCTGCATTAAAGCTTGCCCCTTCGATGCGATCGACATGGTCGGAAAGCATGCCGTCATCAACGAGAAGTGCACGGCCTGCTCGCAGTGCATCGCCGCCTGTCCGTTCGACGCGATCATCAAGACGGAGAGCGAGCAGGAGGCTGCGGACCTGACCGAATACAAGGACGTGTGGGTTTTCGCCGAGCAGCGTGCGGGCAAGCTGATGAACGTTTCGCTGGAGCTGCTGGGCGAGGGCAGCAAGCTGGCGGCCGAGATCGGGGAGCGTGACGTCTGCGCCCTTCTGATCGGCGACGATGTGGATCACCTGATCCCCGAGCTGTACGCCTACGGCGCGAACAAAGTGTATCTGATCAGCGATCCGTTGCTTAAGAATTATACGACGGACGGTTATGCGAAGGTGATGACCGACGCCATCAACGAGTACAAGCCCGAGATCGTGCTGTACGGGGCCACCCATATCGGGCGTGACCTCGCTCCGCGAGTCGCTGCGCGCCTGAACACCGGCCTGACGGCGGACTGCACGAGGCTCGATGTCAGCACCGGTCGCTACGTCGAATACCTGAACAAATCGACGACGCTGAACACCGAAGGCATGGAGGCGGATGCGGACAACAAGAATCTGAAGCAGACGCGGCCTGCATTCGGCGGCAACATCATGGCGACGATCCTCTGCCCGAGGACGAGACCGCAGATGTCGACCGTGCGCCCCGGCGTTATGAGCATGCTCGATAAAGACGAGACGAAAAAGGGCGAGCTGATTACCGTTGCGCACAAGCTGTCGGCAGGCGACATCCGGACGGAAGTCGTGGAAGTCGTTAAGGCCGCCAAGGAACTGGTCTCGCTGACGGATGCGGAAATCATCTGCTCCGGCGGCCGCGGACTGGGCGATCCGGAAGGATTTAAGCTCATCGCCGAGCTGGCGGAAGCCGTCGGCGGCGTGGTGGGGTCCTCCAGAGCAGCGGTTGACGCAGGCTGGATCGACCATTCGCACCAGGTCGGACAGACCGGAACGACCGTTAAGCCGAAGATCTACTTCGCCTGCGGCATCTCCGGTGCGATCCAGCATCTGGCCGGCATGCAGACATCGGATCTGATCGTCGCCATCAACAAAGACGAAGAAGCTCCGATCTTCGAAGTCGCCGACTACGGCATCGTGGGCGATTTGTACCAGGTCGTACCTGCCATCATCAAAGAGTGGAACCGGGTGAGAGACGATCACAATAAATAGGGAAGCTGACTGGTAAAATCGACCCTGAGTATGAAGATCGATTGAAAAGCACCTTTTTCGACCGGCATCGGGCACTTTTGCAAAGTGTCCGGTGCTTTTTTATTTTGACTGTCTTCGGTCAGTCGATGCTACGGACTCTGTGCGCCTGTCGCCGTTATGCTGCTTTTCGCATCGGATTTCGTGTGTTAAAATAATATATCTCATTGAAGGGTTGGGGAAATTATGAACTTCGAAGGATTGATTATCGGCCTGGCATCATTTGCAATCATCGGTGCATTCCATCCGATTGTAATCAAAGGCGAATACTATATCGGTAAAAAAATATGGCCTGCATTTCTGGTCGCCGGCCTGCTTCTGATTGCCGCATCGGCGCTTCTTCAAAATATCGTCCTTTCTGCAATCATCGCTATCACCGGATTTTCCAGCCTGTGGAGCATCCACGAACTGTTCGAACAGGAACAGCGCGTCGAGCGAGGCTGGTTCCCCAGAAATCCGAACAAGCGCGGCTAAAATCAGAGGTAGACCCGGGC
>DUTT01000093.1 GCA_012841925.1 Clostridiales bacterium
ATAACCCCAGCCGAAAAGTTATACAGGAAACCTTGGATCGGCCGCCTTCCTGTATAACCCCAGCCGAAAAGTTATACAGGAAACATCGGAACGGCCGCCTTCCTGTATAACCCCAGCCGAAAAGTTATACAGGAAACCCCGGAACGGCCGCCTTCCTGTATAACCTCAGCCGAAAAGTTATACAGGAAACCTCGGAACGACCGCCTTCCTGTATAACTGTCACCCTCCCTCCAATGCAGCGACATTAAAAAGGCCGCCTGAAACTTGCGGCGGCCTACCGATAAAGACTGTCGCTGAGATTTTAGAAAATTCTTATGCAAAGAACTTTAGAACAAGTCACCATGACTCCCTGTGCGGGTGAGAGTTAAGATGAGAGTATCTTTTTCAATCTTATAAATTAGAAGCCAGTCAGGCTGGATGTGACATTCACGGAACCCTTTATAATTCCCCGCAAGACTATGATCGCAGTATTTTGCCGGGAGCGATTTTCCATCCGCCAGGAGATATAGGACTTCTTCCAATAGCCTTGTATCGTAACCACGTTTTTGAACAAGCTTAAAGACCTTTTTGAATTGACTTGAATACCGTATCTTAAGCATTCAGATCGTTCATTAAATCCGGAATGCGGTCAAACGTCTTGCTCAGGTTGCGGTTCTCGTTAACATCATCAATCGCAGAGCGAGTTTCATCGTTAGGCTGGATAAGCCGCACTTCAAAAGGGATGCCTCCATAGCGAATCGAGTGCCTTAAAAATAGATTCAGGGCGGAAGACATATTCAGACCGAGCTCATTGAACAGTGCTTCGGCCTGCTCTTTGACCTTGGTGTCAACGCGGATATTTATATTTGACGTGCTCATAAAACCAACTCCTTTCTGCCTGGAGTGTAAAGCATTATGCGCACATTGTCAACATAAACGCTACCGCGCCCACCTGCAGCTGCTGCGCCATCATCCATCCAATCGCACACCTTGCGTGCCGCCCACCTACATCTGCTGCGCCATCATCCATCCAATCGCACATCTTGCGCGCCGCTCGCAATCACGTTAGCTCACATGCTCGTCCGACATACCGCTCGTCAACACCGCCCACCCTCGTCACACGAGCAGGGTGCGCACGATCCGGTCGATGTGAGTCGTGTCAAACGGCTGAGATTTGGATTCGTAGGTCGTAATCAGCTGCTCGAACGGCCGAATTTCGTATGCCGAATAGTGCGCCAGCTTATCCGCGGCCGCCTTCCGGTAGCCCTCGTCGTCCATCATGCCGAAATGCTCCCAGTAAAAGACGCGCCGGTCCGACCGACGCATAATCGTAAAATCCGGAAAGATTGTCCGACTACCCAGAGCAAGATCCGCCTCGTAGCGGAACGGGACAGCATGAGATTCGAGGATCGACGCGATGAGCGTCTCCGACTTCGAGCGCATTTTCTGCCCGGACGCCGCGAAATATATCAGATTCTCCGGGTAAGGGGCCTCGCGGGCTGGCGGCGTTTGCAGCCACTGGAGAATGTCCTGATCGGCCTCGTTGCCCGTGGAAATGAACGGTGCGGCAAGACCCGCCACGCAGGGAAGCGCATTCCAGATATCCGTCGGCGAAAACGGCTTGTACTCGGCCAGAAAACTCTCCGCCGCTGCTATATTCCGCTCCAGCAGCTTGACCGCCCGGAGCGCAAACGCCTTTTGCGCGAGCTCCGACTTCAGGCCGTTCGCCGAATCGGGCAGGTAGCGCTGCCGCTCCGGCCGCTTGCTCTTCCTGTAATCGCGGGCAGAATAGGTGTAGTGATAGTGGTAAGTCGCGCCCTTAACGCGCTTGCGGCACAGGCTGCCCTCGGGGAATTTCTCCAGCGCAAGGGACAATTTCTGGTGCTGCCTCCGCGTGACGTCCAACTCTTCCTTCACCCGGTCACAGAGATAACGGCTCGACATTGGCTCTCCTCCTGCGTGACGATTCAACATTTCCAGTCCTGTGCGACCGTTTAGATGCCGCAGTTTCGCGTGACGATTTTGCTATTTCAATTCCAACATGGCGTTTTCGCCGATTGGGCTGGAAATATATGGTAGCTGCAGTTTACAATATTTGCCAGCATCTGTCAACCCCTTTTGAGTGACAGGGAAGTCGAGCTCTCATTTGCGTTTCTTTATGTCCTGAACCCGGTTGACCTGCCGATATGTGCGTTGACCGCCATGATTTTTCAAAGGATGGATTGGCTGCATCGCTGTGCGCTCCGCGCGAGCGGTGAAGGAGAAGGAAGAGCGCCGGTGCCGGCGCTCTTTTCCGATTCTATAGGCCTCAAGGCCGCATTACGCTCTGGGGTCGGAAAAGTTATACAGGAAAGATCGGAACGGCGGCCTTCCTGTATAACTCCAGCCGAAA
>DUTT01000017.1 GCA_012841925.1 Clostridiales bacterium
GCAAAAAACGCCTTACCACCTGCTGCATGGATGATGCGAATCGCTTCTTCCGCGTTTATCTTTTCTTTTCGGATGGCCCGGACCGACGGGTCGCCCATTAAATGCCCGGATGAAAACGCTTCCTCAATGCTGGCTGCATACCCTTTCCGCACGAGTGCTGCCGCAAACGATCGCCTCCCGACAAAGCCGCCTCGCGAATCTTCTTGCAGGTCGCTGCTCGAGAGGTCGATGTCTTTTTTGCGGAAAACGCGGCGCAGCTTTTCGTTGCGTTTCGCCCGGTTGTTCAGCATCTCCCGCATCTTACCCGTGAGCGTCGTGCTGTCCAGGTCAATGCCGTAGCCCAGCACGTGAATCGTATGCGCTTCTTCCACTCCGAAAGCTTCTCCGCCGATCCATTCGGCGGAGAATTCGATGCCCGGGATGACGCGGATGTCGAGTCCGGCACCCGCGTCGATCGCCGCCTGCACGCCGTCGATCCCGTCGTGGTCCGTTACGGCGATCGTCCGCAGTCCGCTGCGGGAAGCCCGGGTCACAAGCGCTTCCGGACTCTCGAGCCCGTCGCTGTAGTTCGTGTGCAGATGCAGATCGATATCAATCTTCAACGAGCATGTCTCCTTTGATCTTTTTGCTCAGCGCTGCGTCGGTCAACGCTTCCAGAATCGCAAAAGCAAACGGCATGGCTGTCGCAGGTCCCTGGGATGTGATGAGATTTCCATCGATGCACACGCGGTCTGCACAAGCGGTCGCGTCGCCGAGCTCGGGCTCCATGCCCGGATGGATGGTGGCCGTGCGGCCCGTCAGAATACCGGCACCGGCCAGCACCATCGGCGCTGCACATATGGCGCAAATCGTCGTCCCTTTTGCATTTTCGTCTCGCAACCGCTGCAGGAGCTCTTTGCTCGCGAGCAGGTTCGTTGAGCCCGGCATGCCGCCCGGGAGGATCAACGCCTGTGCGTCAATGCTCTGACTTTCTTCGAACATCGTGTCGCAGACGACCGGCACGCCGTGCGCACCTGTCACCGTCGGCGAATCGCCCATGCTCACGGTTTTGACATCGAGTCCGCCCCTCCGCAGCACATCGATCGGCGTGAGCGCTTCAATTTCTTCGAATCCTTCTGCCAGATACACCAATACCATATCGGTCTCCTTTCGTATATGAACATTAGCTGATATCAAATTTTACAGAAAAATAATCCTCTGCCGTAATCGAATATAAAACGGCTTCACTCACCGGAACGCCTGTGATGCCTTCCAGCGCTTCCTTGTAGAGGCGCATCTGCACTTCGTAGGTGCGCGCCAGCTTTTCGCGCGCTCCCCTCCATCCATACCGGTCCATCGCATGGCTCTTATAATCTACGAGCACCCAATGGTCTCCTTCACGGAAGTAGCAGTCGATCGTCCCCTGAACGAGCCTGCGGCTGTCCCGAAATTCCGTTTCCATCACGAACGGCGCTTCGCGGTGCACATCACCGGCGGCTAAAATTCGCCGGCCGATGCCGGAGCGAAAAAAAGCGGCGACTTTTTCCGGATTGACAGCTGCGGCTTCTTCATCTCTAAGCAGACGCCGGTCGACCAGCCCGGCTACAAACGCCGCAACCTCTCCGGCGTTTTCGTAGCGCGCCGAGAGGGGAATTCTTTCCAGAATATCGTGATACGCCGTGCCGCGCTCCGCAGCGGTCAACTGCCGCTTAGCAGACATAAACTGCGGCATGGTGAGCACAAACGGTCCGCTCTCTGAACGGCCTTCCCAGCCTTCATCCTGCCCGTCTGCCGACAGTCGCACGCCCGGTCGAATCGATTCAGCCGCCAGGGCAGCCATCTGCGTCACCGTCAACTTAACAGATTCCTGCGGCGCATCCGCAACGAAGCAGGTGCCGAACACGTCGTGCAGCCACACGCCATCCGGGGTATCCAGCAAATGCACCTCCGGGTCGAAGCCCTGCTCGAGCTTCAAGCGCAGCTCTCCCCGGATGTCGCGCTCCTCTGCGCGCGCCATCGACAGGCTACCCTTATCGACGGCGATGATTTCAATAATTCCTCTGAGAACAGGAACGATCATCTCCAGATAGCTGCCGGCGCTTTCCACATCGCCCGGAATCGCCGCATCCGCACGCCGCAAAACAGCATCCGCGCTCCTGGCCGTTGCCAGGAGAATCAGCCGGTCCATCGGCCGCGTCATCGCCACGTAAAGCACGCGAATTGATTCGGCCAGCTCTTCTTCGCGCAGGCGGTCGTTGATCATCTGGAATGCGAGGGAGTCTGTGTACGTTCCCTTCCGGTCGTCGACGAGGCGAAACCCGATGCCGAGCTCTCTGTGATGAACAGCCGGAGGCGCAGCCTTGGTGTACGTCAGCCTTTTGCCGAGTCCTGCGAGCAGCACAAACGGAAATTCGAGCCCTTTGCTCTTGTGGATCGTCATGATGCGGACTGCATCTGTCCCCTCGGCCAGCAGTCCGGCCTGGCCGACGTCCGCCCGGCTCTTCCGGTCTGCCAGAAATTCCGCATGGCGTATGAACTCCTGCAGTCCGCCGTGGTTCTGCGCTTCAAAGGCTTCGGCTTTATCGATGAGTGCACGGAGGTTCGCATGACGCTGGGCACCGCCGGGAATGGCACGGGCAAAGATCTGATACCGGGTATCGTTCATCAGTTCAGCGAGAAAGTCGCCGAGAGGGCAGTGCCTCACTTTGTCGTGCCACGTCGAAAGTCTGCTTAGAAATCCGGCACACCGGTCTTTCAGATCTCCCCAGGGACCGGATTCGGCATATAGAGTAAACGCTTCATTGTACGGGCAGGAACGCAGGCCGGCCTCCGATGCAAAAATGCGGATCGCCGCTAAATCGTCAGCCGAAAAGCCGAACACCGGCGAGCGCAACACACTCAGGAGCGGGATGTCCTGCTTTCGGTTGTCGATGAGCCGCAGCAGATTGATGAATACCTGAATTTCAACCGTGTTGAAGTATCCTTCGCCGCGCTCAAACACCACGGGTATACCCGCATCGATAAATGTGCGGTAGAATATTTCTCCGTTTCCTCTCACAGCGCGCATCAACACCGCCATGTCACGAAACTGGAGCGGGCGTTCACAGCCGCGCTTGTCGTCGTAGATCGTGCGGCCGACGTGCTCTTTTATCAGGGTGACCGCCTGCAGCGCCTCGAGTTCCGTCGCTTTGAGATCGGCGATTTCTTCGTCGACCTCGAAGTCGCTGTCTTCGGTTCCGACGATGTAAAGCACCGGTTTTTCATCGCAGGGCCCTTCGTACGGACTGCCTTTGACGAGCGCCGCATCCTCGTCGTACTCCATGCCGGTGCTCTCCGGATACATGAGCACGGAAAACAAATCGTTGACCGCATCGATGATGTTTTGCTTGGAGCGGAAATTACTGTTCAGATCCACCACGCTGCTGTCGCGTTTTTCTCCGCTGCGGTACGAGCGGTATTTTTCTATGAACAGCTCGGGCTCCGCCAGGCGGAATTTGTAGATGCTCTGCTTGACGTCTCCGACCATAAACACGTTGTCTGCCCGGCAGATTTTCTGGATCAGCGCTTCCTGCACGCCGTTGCTGTCCTGATACTCGTCGATAAAAATATAGCGGAACCGCTCGCGGTACTCCTTTTGAACCTCGGGATCGTCGAGAATCTGCAGTGCAAAGCGCTCGATGTCGGAAAAATCGAGCAGATCTTTCTTCTCTTTCTTTTCGGCATAGATGCCGTCGAACTCGCGAACGAGTTCGCACAGCGTACGCACATCGGAGCGCATCGTTTCGTATTCTTTGGCGACCGCTTCCGCGTGCTCGCGGTCCAGAAGATCGGTCAGGTTTTTAACCCGTTTTTTTGCGGCATCCCGCAGCGCCGTGATCTGCGACTTCAGCTCGTCGCTGTAATAGGGTTTTTCCGCAGCGACCGTGCGCATCTGCGCATAGGCAGGCCGCTGCTCCAGTGCGCGGCGCAGGGCAAACACATCCCCTGAATCCGCCGTTTCTTTCAGTGCTCGAAATACCTCTGTATCGACTTCGTTTTTTGACGCCAGGCCTGCCAGCGCAGGCAGCCCGTCAGCGCCGCATACGGAACGGAGCACCTCCGTCGTCTTTTCGAAATAAGCGACGATCCAGCCGAGTTCCCGCCTCGCGCGCTTCGAAAGATGTGCCCCGATCGGGTCGTCTACATCGAAATCCGCCCGCTCCATCCGTCGAAGCTGGGTCTCCATCCAGACGTCCGGATCCGGAAGGCTCTGCAGAAAGCGGTGCAGCGAATCAATCATATCGCGCACATTTCGGTCGCTCTTGACCGTAGCGTAGCGATTTAAAAAAGAGAGGAAATCCGGATCGCCCTGCTCGAATTTCTTTTCCAGCAGTTCGTCCATGGATTCGGCCTGCATCATGCTCTGCCTGGTTTCGTCGCAGAGCGAAAGGCCCGGCGATTTGCCGATGATGTGATAATAGCGGCGCACGACCTCGTAGGCAAACGCATGGAATGTACTGATGTTCGCCGTACCGATGGCCGTCAGCTGCCTGCGAAGATGCTGCAGCCTCTCCGAGTTGTCCTGAGACAGGATGAGTTCGCCGGTGAGACTCTTAAAAATCTTTTCCTTCATTTCGGAGGCAGCGGCATTTGTAAACGTAACGACGAGCAGTTCGTCGACGCCGACATCCTGCTCCAGTATCAATCGCTTAACGCGCTCCACGAGCACTGCGGTTTTTCCCGAACCGGCCGCAGCCGAAACGAGCAGATTGTTGCCGTCACGCTCTATGGCGGTACGCTGTCGATCGGTCCACTGCATGTCTCATTTCCTCCATTTATTCATTATACACGATTGCCCGCATCTGTGGTATGATTAGGCGAAATCGGAGGAACGTATGAAGCAGACAACCATGCTGATCATCATGGACGGCTACGGCATTTCGCCGCCGGGCCCGGGAAATGCGATCTCAATCGCAGGCACGCCCTCGCTGGCGCGCCTTGAATCTGCCTGGCCCTGTGCTGAACTCAGCGCATCCGGAAAAGCTGTCGGCCTTCCCGAGGGGCAGATGGGCAATTCGGAGGTCGGCCACCTGAACATGGGCGCCGGACGGATCGTCTGGCAGGACCTGACGAGGATCAGCGAAGAAATCCGAACCGGGGATTTTTTTCGGAATCCTGCGCTGCTGCAGGCGGTCGAACACGTGCGTTCAAACGATTCGACGCTCCACCTGATGGGTCTTTTGTCTGACGGAGGCGTGCACTCTCATACCGGGCACATTCTGGCGCTCCTGGAGCTGACCGCGCGTGCAGAGCTGCCCCGCGTATTCATCCACGCCCTGCTCGACGGGCGCGATGTGGGTCCGCAGACAGCCGGAACCTACCTCGCAGAAATGGAGCAGGCTCTCGCCGGCTATCCGCACGCAAAAATGGCCAGCCTCAGCGGCAGATACTATGCGATGGATCGCGACAACCGCTGGGACCGTGTCGAAAAAGCCTACCGTCTGTACACGGAAGGCGAGGGCGAACGGGCTGCCTCGGCCGAGGAACTGCTCAACGCTTCGTATAAGCGGGGCATCACCGACGAATTCGTGCTGCCCGGACTGGTGGTAAAAAAAGGCGAAGCGCTTCCGGTCGTGCAGGACGGCGATGCGCTCGTATTCTTCAATTTCCGGCCGGATCGCGCCCGGGAAATTACGAGAGCGTTCGTCGATGAACAGTTCGAACACTTCGACCGCGGAAGGCCGATTGAGCGCCTGCACTACGTGTGCCTGACGGAGTACGATGCGACGATCGAAAACGTGTCGGTTGCCTATCCGCCTCTCCCCATGAAAAACACGCTGGGCGAATTCCTGTCGCATCTGGGAAAGAGCCAGCTGCGCATTGCAGAAACCGAAAAATATGCTCACGTTACGTTCTTCTTCAACGGCGGCATCGAGGAACCCGATCCCGGAGAAGACCGGATGTTGATTCCCTCCCCGACCGTTCCCACCTACGACCTGAAGCCGGAAATGAGCGCGTACGAAATCACTGCGGAAGCGGTGAACCGAATCCGGACAGATGCATACGACCTCATCGTCTTAAACCTTGCGAACTGCGACATGGTCGGCCACACCGGCGTGCTGGAAGCAACCGTGACCGCCGTGCGGACGGTCGATGAGTGCGTCGGAGTCCTCGCTGAGGAACTGCTCCGGCGAGGCGGACGCGTCGTAATCACATCCGATCACGGCAACGCCGACCGCATGCTGACTCCTTCGGGAGAGCCTGTTACGGCGCACTCGACCGCACCGGTTCCGCTGATCGTCGCAGGCGCCGAAGGGATTGGCCTGGAACAGGGCGGCAGCCTGTGCGATGTGGCGCCCACGCTTTTGGAGCTTATGGAGCTGCCGGTTCCGCCGGAGATGACCGGACGTTCTCTTCTGAAGCGGCGCTCCGGGCCGCAGACATCCCCGCAACCCGACCCGATGCAAACGCCCACGTCAGGTTAAAGCCTCCGCACGGTCCGTCTACATCGAGAATCTCCCCGGCAAAGTACAGGCCGGGGATTTTTGTTGACTGCAGCGTCCCGGGATCCACTTCGCGAAGCAATACGCCTCCGGCTGTCACCTGCGCGTGCTTCCACGACTTTGTCCCGGCGACCCGACGCTCGTACCGCTTGCATTGCGCAACGAGGCGGTGCAGTTGTTCTTCTTCCAGCGACCCCGACCGGGCGACGAAATCGACGCCGGCCTCCGCCATGAGGTGAGCGGCCAGCTTCGCGGGAAGCAAGCCGTTGAGGAATATGCCTGCGGACCGCCCGTCGAGCTGCTGCTTTCGCTTCTTCAAAAACTTAAAAAGCTCTTCATCTCCGTA
Organism: Clostridiales bacterium; assembly: GCA_012841925.1. Lineage (GTDB taxonomy): Bacteria > Bacillota > Clostridia > Peptostreptococcales > Anaerovoracaceae > UBA10908. The sequence goes on from DUTT01000017.1 coordinate 6,808, forward strand.
TTCAGGAAAGAAATCGAGCCGTACGGCATACGACCGGTTCGGAATAATTTCGTAGTAGCGGCTGATATTGAACGTGCAGATGCCCGAAATTCCGTCCGCGGTCAACTGGATTTCGCCTTCGTCGCGCGAGACCTCTTGCGCTTCGGCCGCTGAGAAGCGCCACAGGCTGACGGCTCCCCGCACCCGGACGCCCGCAAGCGCCGGATCGGGTGACTCCACGACAAGCTGCGTAAGTGCGGGGATGGGTTTTGCCAGGCGGTGTCCGAGCGAAGTCGCCATTTTGTAACCGTCGCCGGAGGATCCGTACTGAATGCCTGCCTTGCCTCCGGTCGCAAGGAGCACGCATCGCGTGCGATGCGTTTCGCCCGAATCGCTCTTGAGGATAAATCCGTCCGCAGTCTTCCGGCATTCGACGATCGTTGTTTGAGTGCGAAGCTCCACGCCCCGGGTGCGGATACAATCCGCCAACGCCTCGACAACGCTCTCCGCCTGGAGGGATCTCGGATACAACCGACCTTCCTCCAGGTGCACAGCCGTCACACCCAGCTCGTCAAACAGCGATTCCAGCGCAGCCGGAGGGCTTGCCTGCAGGACAGGTACGACCCAGTCTTCGACAGATTCAGCACTCTCCCTGCTAAAATAGTGCGCTGCCTCCGCTCCGCGGTTCAGGAAGTTACAGCGCCCGTTGCCGGTCGCATACAACTTTTTCCCCGGACGGTCGTTTTTCTCCAGAAGGAGAATGCGTCTGCCCGGTACAATCTCCGAGGCAGCCACTGCTGCCATGAGCCCTGCCGCACCGGCTCCGATGATCGCTATATGGAAATCACGTGCTGTTCTCATATGCATCCTTTCTGTTCCCGCAACATAAGTTGACTATCATTTTTCTTTTGTTTATAATGTGTCCGTGTCTTTTGGCACGGAGGTATTGATGAGAATATTAACTGTTATGTCCGGCGTGATCATCTCGGCCACGGGTGCCTGGTGCCTTGCCTATTATCGTAGCGCATTTTCCAGCATCGCATTTGTTTTGGCCATCGCCCTGATCCTGTCGGCTGTTTTTTTAATCGCCGCTTATATCGTATCCGGCAAGAAGCGTCTGCCCGAAACCGTGCTGGTTGAAGGGATGATTACACTGCTGTTCGGATTTGTAATTCTGAACAACGAAGTGCCCGACACTGCGCTCGTCATGTTTTTTGGCGCATGGCTGACGGCGGCCGGATCCATACGCTTTACGCAAAGCCTCGCTGTGAGCCGCATCGATCCCATCAACTGGGCAAAAGTATTGCCTCTGGCAATCCTGAGTACAGTTGCCGGCTTAATTATGCTGATGCACAGCCTCGTTTCGCAAGCCAATCAACTGACGCTCGTGGGCGGAGCGATGATGCTCAACGGCCTGTCGCAGCTCGTCTATTCCATGTATATGATTAAACCCGAAGCCGGGCCGCAAGCGGCGCAGGCGCGGGCGCGCGTGGAGGCAAAGCAGGCTGCTACAGAGGCCCGCAGACAGGAGCGCGATGAGCTTCGCCGCCTTACCCGCAGCGAGCGGGAAGCAAAACTGCGGGAAATCCGTATGGCTGCCGAAGCAGATGCTGCTGGCAAAAAGCGTCTCGCTAAACTGGAAAAAGAAAGAGAGCGCGCTGCGCGGGCAGCTCTGCTGGACCCGACGATCCAGCTCACCGAAGAAGAAATCGCCCTGATTGCAGACGGGGCGCCTCAAAATTCGATAGCAAAAACCCCCGTGATTCCAGCTCCTGCCGCACCTGAAGCACCGCCCGAAAAGCAGGACATCATCGATATTCTGGATCAGAAAGTCGAAGTGCCGGAACCGTTTTCAGTTACACCGCTCGAACTGGAAGATCTATTCAACGGTGACGATTTGCGCGTCGCACGTCCCACAGCAGCCCCCGCAAAGCCGGAACGCGCTACAGAAGAGTTTTCGTGGACGTGGCCGCCAAAATCCGACTGAGGCTTTATCCTGCGTTATCCCGGAACACCCGCATAAAATTCCCGTGGTTGATGAGATCCAGTTCGTCATCGCTGAAGTGTTTTGACAATGCGTCCAGTATCCTCGGGAAACCTGCGTAATCTTCGTATTCCAGGATACTCCCCTCGATGCCGTCGAGATCCGAACCCCAGGCCAGCGTTTCGACGCCGGCTTTTTCACGGATGTAGATCATGTGTTTTACGATGTTTTCGATGGATGAATAATCCGTATCGTCCTCGAGGAAGCGCGCACAGAAGTTGATTCCCGCGATGCCTCCATTTTCGGCCACAACTTTCAGCTGGCGGTCCGTCAGATTGCGCTGATGCAAAGCGATCGCCCGTGCGTTGGAATGGCTGGCCAGGAACGGCTTTGTCGCGTGTGCGGCGACATCGTCAAATCCACCTTCCGTCAGATGCGACACATCCACGATCATTCCCAGCTCGTTCATGCGAGAAAGCGCTTCGATGCCGAACGGCTTTAGTCCTTTTGCATGGAGGGCCGGGTCGTCGCTGTTCGGATAACCGATGCTGTTCTCGAAATTCCATGTGAGCGAAGCCATGCGCACCCCGTCGTTAAAAAACTCATCGATGCGGTCGATCTTTCCGTCGACAGCGACAAAGTCTTCGACAGTCAAAATGGCAGACATCCGGCCTTCCGACCGGTTGCGCCCGATATCATCTGCGCACAGCGCCGGCGCAATCCGGTCGCTGTTTTCCTCCATTTCCCTTTTATAAAGCGCCAGCATATCGCGATAAAATTCGTACGGACTCAACGCCATATTCAGGCTGTCGGCCACGTCGTTGGATACGACGAAGATGGCAAAGCACTGCGCCAGGCAGCCGCCCTTCTTCAGCTTCTCCACATTGATTTGAAACGGGCCGTCCCGCAGCGGCTGTTTTTTTATGTAGCACTCCAGCAGCGTGTCGCAATGCATGTCGATGATATTCATACGCCCTCCTATCGTTGTACGCATCTGATACAGAACCATTCCACATCATTATACAACAAACTTGCCCCGTTGCATGCTCAATATGCCGACGGAATTATTGTTATACATCGCCTGCTTCCTGGTGTACAATGGGATTGAAATATAATACATTCCATGATGATCTATAGGAGGATTCCGATGAACGACAAAGGATTCAGAACGAATATCATCCATTCCGGCGAAGTGGATTTTATGAAAAAGGTCATGAGTGGCGTGGCCGTTCCGAAAGTCGCCCCGATTTTTATGAGTTCCGTATTTTCGTTTGACGACGTGCCGACGCTCGACGGTGTATACGACGGGACTCACGACGGGTACGTCTATGCGCGCATGACCAATCCGGGCACGGACGGCGTGTGCGAGGTGCTAGCCGCTGCCGAAGGCAGCGACGGAGCCGTTGCATTCAGCTCGGGCATGGCTGCGATCATCACTTCGATTTTATGTTTTGTCGAGGCGGGTGACCACGTTATTTCCTCGCCGGTCCTGTACGGAGGCGTGTACGATTATCTGAAAAACGAACTCCCGCGTTTTGGTGTGGAAACCACGTTTGTCGATTTTGATACCGACGACATCGAAGCTCACATCCGCCCCAACACAAAAGTCATCTACAGCGAAACGATCATCAACCCGCTGATGAGCGTACCGGACATAAAAAAAGTAGCCGATATCGCTCACAAGCACGGTTGCAAGTTCATCATCGACAGCACATTTGCCACGCCGGCCGTCGTGCGGCCGATGGACCTGGGCGCCGATATCGTCGCGTACAGCGCCACCAAATTCCTCGGCGGGCACAGCGACATCCTCGGCGGCGCCGTGTGTGCCAACCGGGAAGACCTGCCGATTCTTCACAAATTGAATACACTGTACGGCAATATCATGAGCCCGTTCGATGCCTGGCTTCTCGCCCGGAGCCTGCGGACGCTCGAACCGCGCGTTAAGCTCCACAGCGAAAACGCACTCAAGGTTGCAGAATACTTCGAAGCACACCCCAAAGTAGAGCGCGTGTACTATGCAGGCCTCGCCTCGTCTCCTTCTCACGAACTTGCAAACCGCCAATTCGTCGAAGGGCGCTGCGGCGGCATGCTTTCTGCGGATATCAGGGGCGGAGAGAAAGGTGCCAGCGACTTTATCGCCGCCTGCGAGTCGATCAAGTTCGTGCCCAGTCTAGCCGGTGTGTGCACGACTATTTCGTATCCGGCCAAGACATCGCACCGTCAGTATTCGCCGGAAGAGATGAAGGCCGCCGGCATCTCCATGGGCCAGCTGCGATTCTCCATCGGACTGGAGAATGCGGAAGACATCATCGCAGAGTTCGACAAGGCGTTCGAGGCGGTCGAATGATTCTCACCAGCCCCACTTTTCGTCGCAGGCGATGTCTTTGAGCGCCATCCTCGGCCTGGCGGCCGGTGCTTCGTCCGGATGACCGACGATCAGCACAGCGACGACGAACTTGTCTTCGGGAATGCCGAGCACCGGACGGATCTCTTCCTGGATAAACCAGGCGATCCAGCACGTGCCCAGACCGAGCTCTTCGGCTTGCAGCACGATGTGTTCGGCCTGGATGGCGACGTCGCGGATGCTCTGCTTCAGCTCGAAAGCCGTACTCTCCTCGTCGACATAGCCCAGTCCCTCCGGGATTCGCGCCGTCGGATCGGACACGCAGACGATGAACAGCGGCGCGCGCGTCATCCACTTCTGGTCGTGGCTCACTTCTGCCACCTTTTTTCGCATCTCGTCTCCACGGACGACGATAAACCGGCCGGTCTGCGTATTGCTGCCCGTCGGGGCGAGCCGGGCCGCCTCGAGCAGGATGGCGAGGTGCTCATCCGAAACCGGAATGTCTTTATATTTTCTTATGCTTCTTCTCTGTAAAATCGCCTGTTGTACGTTCAACGTGTTCCTCCTTCCGTTCTTCTGTCCATTCTCGCTTCAACAATCCGTAATAGCTGCGGCTCTTGAGGCTGTCCACGTGCCAGTCGTGGTCCCGGCGTATGCCTTCGGCCCGCATGCCGCACCGCTCCATAACGCGGGCGGAGCGCAGGTTGTCCGTAACGCACGTGCCACTGATCTTGTATACGCCGTCTTCGCAGAACGCATAGCGCATCAGTGCGCGGAACGCCTCGCTCACATAGCCCCTTCCCTGGAATACCGGATAGGTAAAATATCCGATCTCCGCACGTTTGCCGGCTGGACTTTGCTCCGTCACCGTATAGCCGATACCGCCGACGTAATCGCCCTGCTTCGTCTCGATGACGAGAAACACCTGCACCCGCGGCGCCTGCCGCCTGGACAGCAGAGCCTGCCGCAGGTTCTCTCTGGATTCCGGAAGCGAACGGCTGTACACATCCTGGATGTAGTACATGATGTCCGCATCTGAAATGAGCGTGTGATGTCTGTGGAGGTCGTTCCACTCGTACTCGCGGAGTATCAGTCGGTCTGTTTCGATCCGGATGCGTTTCACGGTGCGCCTTCTTTCTTACCGCTGTTTATGCTACGCTTCAGCCGTTTCCAGGAAGCGGGCAATCCCGTTCCAAAACGTCGCATCCGTGCAGCCAGCCAGCAACTCCATGCACAGATCCGTACCGCCGAAACTGTTGGTAAACACGCTTGCACCGTCGCCGGTTTCCAGGTCGATGACCGCAAAACTGCGATAGCCTCCGTTGTCACCCCAGTGCCACACGACGGACGGGTCTGCGGCGGGAATCCCTGCACCGAGTCCCCACGACACGTTTTCGTCGGCTTTATTCTGAGGCCGCACCATCTCTCCGAACAATTTATCGCTCAGATGTGCCCGGTTCCGATAGATTTCCAGAAGAAACGCTGCGTAGTCCGGTGCGCTCGAATATAGCGACCAGGCTGCATTCGGCTCCGGTGCGTTGCCGGCCAGATCGATGTGGTTGCGCAGCGGGATCATATTGCCCAGCTCGTCGAACTTGTTGCTCATCCGGGGAACGATGGATGCGTCCCAGACCGCCACGCTGTTGTTCAGATCGAGCGGTGCGAAGAACTCGTCGCGGAAATGGTCGGCAAAGCTCTTGCCGGTAACCTGCTCTACAATCTTGTGAAGGAAATAATATCCCTCGCCCGAGTAGCCGAACCCGTGCCCCGGGTCGAACCGGAACTCCAGCGGCTTCTCCGCCCAGTTCGGCAGTCCGCTCGCATGCGACAGAATGTGCCGGATCGTAATCCGTTCGATCCGCTCGTCATCCGTAATGTGAAGGCCGGTCGGCCTCTTTGCAACGGGTTCGTCGAGCTCGAAGATGCCCCGGTCGACGAGGCGCAGCACGAGCACGGCAAACATCGTCTTGGTGAGCGATGCCGCTTCGAACATCGTGTGGATTTCCATAGGCGCTGCGGTCTGCGCATTTTTTACGCCGTACGCCTCAGCCTCCAGCAGATCGCCTCCGCGAATCAGCTGACATGTAATCCCGGGCACCCCGTGCCGGCTCGACAGACGGGCCAGCTCCTCCTGTCCGATTCGTTGTGTGGTCAGTTTCATTTCATTTCCGCTCCGACACCCGGAGCTCTCCCTTCGTGTTGCTTTGCCCGATCGATGCACTTCCCCGCACCGATGATCTTTACCGTTCTTCGTACTCGATGTCTTCCCGCCTTCCGCTCGAAATCCCGAGGTCGTTATCGACAATGCTGCCGAACACGATGGCGTGGCGTCCGAATTTCCTGCGTATGGAGTCGAGCGTCTCCTCCATAGCGCGATCCTGCTCTTCGTCGCCGCTGTCCAGCATATCGAAACTGAGCTGTTCGTCCTGCGCATCGTCCTGCAGGTTGATCGCCGTAACCGTCAGCAGCCGGATGGGATCCTCGAACCTCCAGTTCCGCTCCGCCAGATCCATCGCCGCGTTGTGGATGTCGGCTGCAAGATCCGTCGGCCGGTCGAGCTGCAGCTGCCTCGTGATAACGCGAAAGCCCGGGTCTTTGATGTCGAGTTTAACGCCGCCCGCACGCATGCCCTGCGCCCGAAGCCGGCCCGCCACGCGGTCTGCAATCGCTTTGAGCGCTGTGCGGACATCGTCCCGCCCCGTCAGATTCCGCTTAAACGTGATGCCGTTTCCGACGGATTTCACCGCCCGGCGCTCGCTGTACTTTGCGACCGGGCTGTCGTCGAGTCCGTTCGCGTACGTGTAGAGCTGCGTGCCGTGCTTGCCGAGCGCCTCGGTCAGAAAAGCAGGATCCGCCTGCGCCAGATCGCCGATCGTGTGGATGTTCATGCCCTTCAGCTTTTCGGCCGTCACAGCGCCTACAAAGAACAGGTGGCGCGCCGGCATCGTCCACAGGATGTCTTTGTAGTTATTCCGGTCGATGAGCGTCGTCGCATCGGGTTTTTTGTAGTCGCTGCCCATCTTCGCAAAGATCTTGTTAAACGATACTCCGATCGACAGGGTCAGGCCGGTTTCGTCCGTTACAACGGCGCGGATTTCGTCGGCCAGCTCGACGGCGCTCTTACCGAAATGCTCGAGGCTGCCCGTTACATCGAGCCAGGATTCGTCGATGCTAAACGGTTCGACGAGATCCGTGTACCGGATGTAGATCCGGTTGACGATGTCGCTGTACTCGTCGTAACGATCGTAGTGAGGAGGCAGGAGCACCAGCCCGGGACACTTTCTCTCCGCCGACCAGATCGTCTCCGCCGTTTTGACGCCGCACTTCTTGGCGATTTCGTTTTTTGCAAGCACGATGCCGCGCCGGTCTTTTGGACTTCCGCACACCGCAACCGGGCGATCCAGGAGCTCCGGATGCGACAGCAGCTCCACGGACGCATAAAAACTGTTCATATCGCAGTGAAGTATCCAGCGTTCCATAACCTCTTCCCGTCTGCAGGCCGGCTTTGCGACGCGTCAGGACAGGATGTCCGACAGCTCGATGATTTCGGCCGCGTTCGACAGTTTGGGCATCTTGAGCGCATCGTGAATATCGCAGGCGATGATCTCCTCACCGCGTATGCCGATGGCTTTGCTCGTGCTTCCGTCGCGGAGGAGTTCCACAGCGCGATAACCGATGCGGCTTGCCATCAGCCGGTCTCTGGCCGTCGGGCTGCCGCCTCGCTGAATGTACCCCAGGATGACAACTTTCGTCTCAAGGCCCGTGCGCTCCTCCAGGATGCGACTCAATTCATCGGAAGGCATGTCGACACCCTCAGCCTTGATGATGATGCTGTGCAGCTTTCCTCTGTTTTTCCCGATCAGAAGCTTTTTTGAAATCGATGCGAGATCCAGCGGCTCTTCGGGAACGAGGATCGTCTCGGCACCTCCGGCGAGCCCCGCATACAGGGCGATGTCACCGCAGTAGCGTCCCATGACTTCGATGATGGTGGTCCGCCCGTGCGACGAGGACGTGTCGCGCGTGTTTCCGATGGCCATGAGCGCCGTGTTGACAGCCGTGTCGAAACCGATCGTATAATCGGTGTAGGCCAGATCGTTGTCGATCGTTCCCGGCAGCCCCATCACCGGCACCCCGGCCAGATCCATATCCGCCGCACCGCGGAGCGAGCCGTCACCCCCGATCACGGCAACCCCTTCGATGCCGAACGTATCCAGCATGTTGACAGCGCGGGAAAATCCGTCCTCTTCCAGAAAGCGGTCGCTCCTGGCCGTCCTTAGAATGGTGCCGCCCCGGTGAATGATATCGGCTACCGATGCGATGTGCATCTCTTCGACCTCTCCGTCGATCAGACCTTCAAAACCCCGTCTGATTCCGTACACTTCCATGCCGTTGTGAATCGCTCCGCGGACGACTGCCCGGATGCAGGCATTCATACCCGGAGAGTCTCCCCCGCTCGTCATGACGCCGATTCTTTTCATTCCTGTGTCCTTTCCCTTTTACGGACGGATGCTCTCCTCGCCGAAGATATCCCGTACCCGCCTGTAGAACCCTTCGCAGGGCTCGACCCACAGATCGTAATCCAGTTGATACTTATTCCCTGTCGATGCAACCATCACCGCGACCGGCATGTCGCCCCGATACTCGCGGGCGATGTCCCGGAACGCAAGGAGCCCTTCTCCTTCTTCGAATGTCTCCGGTATGACGAGCCGGATCATGGCCACGCTTTTTTCCTGTTCGCCGTTCCTGCCGTTGCTGCGCTTCGGTGCTGACGCCGATGCCGGTGCCGGTTTTTTGCCCCGGTATTCTGACAGAAGGCTGACTTTGCCGGCCAGCAGCTTGGGCACACCTTCTTCTTTCATGTCCAGCCTGCCGGTGACGACGAGGACATTGTCTTCCTCCAGGATGCCGGAGCAGCGCTCATACGTCCTGGGAAATACGATGACCTCCACGCTTCCGTACAGATCTTCGAGCGCGATAAACGCCATCATCTGCCCCTTCTTCGTGACGAGCGTGCGCTTGCCGGTCACGATTCCCGCCATGACGACATCCATCCCGTCGCGGATCTCGTCGTCCTCTTCGGCCGTTTCGAGCCTCCCCGAGTCCATCGTTATGACTTCCTGGAGCCTGTCTGTAACATCGGCGAGCGGATGGTCCGTCAGGAACACACCGAGCATCTCCTTTTCCATAAACATGAGGTCTTCGCGACGGTAATCGTTGGCGGGCGGCAAATCTCGCGCCACCGCCAGCCCGCCCGTCGCCGCCGGGGCATCGGGGCCGAACAGAGACAGCTGTCCTTCCAGGTTGTTTCGGCTGCTCGTCTGTGCGCTTTCGACGAGTCCCTCGTATACGCCCAGCTTCTGAGCGCGGTTTCCGGGAAAACAGTCCGTTGCGCCGGCCCGGATGAGGCTTTCGATTGCCTTTTTATTTAAGTGCCGCACATCGATGCGTTCGATGAACTCGAAAAAATCGGAAGGTGCATTGCTCTCGCGGCTTTCGATGATGGCATCGATGATGCCTTCTCCTACGTTCTTGACACCCAGAAGGCCGAATCGGATTTTTCCGTCCTCGACGGAAAACTGCTTCTGACTGCAGCAGACGTTCGGCGGCAGCACGTCGATGCCCATATCCCTGGCGTTGCGGATGTACGTCGCCACCGATGCAGCGTCGCCGACCATGCTGCTCATCAGCGCCGCGAGGAACTCGACGGGGTAGTGGGCTTTCAGATGCGCTGTCTGATAGGCGATGACGGCATAGGCGGCAGCATGCGATTTGTTGAATGCGTACTCCGCAAAGCTCGTCATCCGGTCGAAGATCTCGTTGGCCGCATCGGCGCGGATTCCGTTCCGCACGCAGCCCGGCACCTCGACGCTGCCGGAGGCATCCACCTTGCCGTGCACGAAATATTCGCGCTCCTGCGCCATGATCGCCGCTTTCTTCTTGCTCATGGCCCGTCGCACCAGGTCGCTGCGCCCGTAGGAATAGCCGGCCAGATCGCGAACGATCTGCATCACCTGCTCCTGATAGACCATGCACCCGTACGTGACCGACAGAATCGGTTCGAGCTCCGGCGTCATGTACGATACCTGCTCGGGATGCGTTTTGTTTTCGATGTACTGCGGGATGGAGTCCATCGGACCGGGCCGAAACAGGCTGATGCCGGCGATGATGTCTTCTAGGCAGTCGGGTTTCAGGTTCTTCATAAAGCGGGTCATGCCGCCGCTTTCCAGCTGGAAGATCCCGACCGTGTTGCCTTCCGATATCATGTTGTAGACGTCCGGGTCGTCGTATGTGAGAGCCGTCAGATCCACTTCGATGCCCCGGTCCCTTTTGAGCATGGCAAGCGTATCCCGGATGACAGTCAGGTTCCGCAGGCCTAAAAAGTCCATTTTGAGCAGACCGAGCTTTTCGATTGTCGTCATCGTAAACTGCGTGGCCAGCCCTTTGTCCGACTGGATCAGAGGGACGTATTCGTCGACCGGCCGCTTGGAAATGACGACGCCGGCTGCGTGCGTCGACGAATTTCTCGGGACGCCTTCCAGCGCTTTGGCGATGTCGACGACCTGCTGTACGATGGGGTCTTCCCCGTAGGCCTTTTTGAGATCCGGGCTGACTTTGAGCGCTTTATCCAGCGTGATGTCCAGCGTCTTTGGAATCATGTTTGCGATGTCGCCGGCTTTTGAGAACGGAATGTCGAGCACGCGCGCAACGTCCCTCACGCCCGCCCGGGGTTTGAGCGACGTAAACGTGATGATCTGAGCCACGTGATCTTCGCCGTATTTTTCGATGACGTAGTCGATGACTTCCTGCCGCCGTTCCACGCAGAAATCCACGTCGATGTCCGGCATGCTGATGCGATCCGGGTTTAAGAAGCGCTCGAAGATCAGGCCGAAGCGTACCGGGTCGATATCTGTAATTTTAAGCGCATAGGCGACGATGCTGCCCGCCGCGCTGCCACGCCCGGGTCCGACCATGATACCGTTTGTCTTCGCGAAGTTGATAAAGTCCCAAACGATCAGAAAGTAACCCGTGTAACCCATGTTGCGAATCGTATCCAGTTCGTATTCCATGCGCTCTCGAAGCTCGTCCCCCGGATCGCCGTATCGTTCGCGCAACCCTTCTTCGCACAGCCTCCGCAGATACTCGTCTTCGCTCTCGCCTGTGGGCACATGGAAGTCCGGGATATGCAGTTCGTCGAAGTTGAACTGGAAATTGCACTGATCGGCGATGATGTTCGTGTTTTCGATTGCTTCCGGGATGCTTGCAAACAGGCGGCGCATTTCCTCTTCGCTCTTCAGATAGAACTCGTCGTTGGGAAAGCGCATCCGGTCTGCATCGCTGATCGTTTTGCCCGTCTGAATGCACAAAAGGATGTCGTGCGCATGCGCATCCTCGCGCTCCACATAGTGCACGTCGTTGGTCGCGACGAGCGGGATTCCGGTTTCCTTTGACAGGCGCAGCATGTCCGGCAGAATCTGACGCTCCTCCGGGAGTCCCTGGTCCTGCAGCTCGAGATAGAAGTTGCCCTCGCCGTAAATGTCCAGAAGCGCGAGCGCCTCTTCGCGTGCTCCCTCGTAGCGCCCTTCGAGGAGTTCGGACTGCACTTTGCCGGCCAGACAGGCAGACAGAGCGATGAGGCCGCCGCTGTGAGCGCGCAGCAGATCGTGGTCGACTCTGGGCTTATAGTAAAACCCTTCGGTGTAGGCCGCCGACACGACCTTGATGAGATTCTCGTAGCCTTCCCGGTCCTTGACGAGCAGCACCAGGTGTCCCTGATCCTTGTCGTAAGCGGCTTCTTTATCGAAGCGCGTCCGCGTCGACGTGTAGACTTCGCAGCCGATGATGGGTTTAATGCCGGCTTTCTGCGCTTTCTCGTAGAAGTCGATGACGCCGAACATCACACCGTGATCCGTGATCGCCAGCGACTTCATCCCCAGCTCTTTTGCCTTTTCGACGACCCGGTCGATCCGGGCGGCGCCGTCAAGCAGACTGTATTCGGTATGCAGATGTAAATGGGTAAATCCCATGAGTACTCCTTTTGGTGCCTACAAGCTCTTTTCGAGTACTAATTGTACCATATATGCCCTGGTTCTTCTATCCTTTCCTTGCGTTCGCTCGCCGGTTGGAATACAATGTCCGTATGTTAAACAATGAGAAAAATAATCGCTACGGCATCCTGCTCGACCCGTCGCTCATCAACCAAAACGGAATACTAAAACCGCAGGCCTATCAGGCTTTGTACTGCGAGCTCGCCGAGCGCCACCTGTCGGCTCACGGCGTGGGCAGCGACAAAGCAGGCGAAACCGGACTCGCCTGGGTGCTCGTATCGATGGCCATCGACATTAAAAATCCGGGCCCGCCGCCCGGACTCCTGCAGGCAGAAACGTGGAAGTCCGGCAGGAAGGGACCCTATTTTTTGCGCGACTACATCTTCTACAACAGCGAAGGAGCAGAGTGCTTTCGCGGCACGTCGCACAGCGTGCTGTTCGACTTAAACGCGCGGCAGGTGTTTCGCGACCGCAGCCATCCGATGTATGCGCTGACGGCGGACAGAGGGCCGCTCACGTCGGGCACGGCCACGTGGAAACAGAGCTACGGCAACGCTGCGGAAGACATCGCAGCAAACTTTCAAATAAGGGCAAACCGCCGCGTCGAAAACAGCTTTCTCGACATGCTCGGGCACGTCAACAACATCCGCTACGCCGAGTTTGCCTACGATGCGATGACAGATGCGGAAATCGACTCGCTTGTGAGCCTGCGCCGCATGGAAGTGTATTTTTCTGCAGAGCTTAGAAAAAACGACGCCTTTACCGTCTCCGTCGCGACCCGTCCCGCGGGGCTCTTTTTCCGTGGAACGAAGGACGAAGATGGCAAAACGTCGTTTGATCTGGTGTTGTACACTCGTGCATCCGATGAATAAAAACAGCCTCCGACCGGAGGCTGTTTTAGATTGTGACGATCAGTACTCCAACTGCCTGTAGTACTTTCGGATGTCCATCGGGTGACAGTTGAGTCGTTCGATGTGCACGTCGATGCGACTTGCGACGGCGTCTTTCGCATTACCGTGCACAGATTTGTAACAATCAAAAATAGGTCGAGCATGTCTGTCGAACTGTTTCAAGGCAGTCCTCCAGAAGTTTGGTTCCGTAGATGCTTGTAAGAGTCCAGAGAGCATGGTCGCGCCAGCTGCCGTCATCGTATCCTGCTTTTTGTGCAGGTTACGGCACGGAAGTTCACCGCTGGAGAAGAATACTATTGATTTACATAAATTTACAATATATAATATGGTCGACAAGCCTTCAGCTTGACATTACGTAATTTATGTAATATTATTTACAAAGGAGTCACGCTTTGCGAGGAAAAGAACTCGTCAAGTTATTGCACAAAAAGGGGTGGCACGTTGATCGTGTACAAGGAAGCCACTACGTTATGAAGAATGGCAAAAAAACTGAAGTGATCCCTGTACACAATCGAGATCTCCCAACGGGATTGCTTAAGGCTATATTAAAGCGCCTCGAACAGGATGATGTAAGTTGAGAAGAGGTTTCAGATGATACGAGTTTATCCAGCAATTTTCCATGAAGAAGATGAAGGCTATTGGGTCGAATTTCCAGATTTAATCGGCTGTCAATCCTCGGGCGAAACAATCGAAGATGCTGCCGAGATGGCACAGGAAGCCCTAGGCTTATACCTTGCTTCCTTAATGGAAGACGGAACTGAACTTCCCAAACCGACCGATATCAAAGACCTCGATCTAAGAGAAGGTCATGCAGGCTATGTCAGCTCTGATGTCGATAAATTTCGCAGAGATACGAGAGCGATTCGCAAAACGATTTCCATTCCGAAGTGGATGAGCGACGAAGCCCAAAAGAGGAACATCAGCCTGTCGAAGGTGCTCCAGGAAAGTTTAATTGAACGGTTTGGGTTATAGACCATAAGGCTTCGCCTTTTCGCTTTCATGTTACGCCTCACTCTGTCAAAGCCTGGCAGTGTGGATCATATCAACCGCAACCGGCACAAATCCCTATTTAAAATTTCAACGTTATCTCCTTTTTTGCAATTTCTATTATCCCTTCGTCCTTCATCCTCTTGAGCTCGCGAAACAGCGATGGCCGCTGTACACCGAAGTAATCGGCCAGCTGTTTTTTTGTTATCGGCAGTGATATCGTATCCGATTTTTGCTCAACAGAAAGAGCGCGTAAGTAATCCGTCAAATTGTCCCGCAAAGATTTTCGCGTGTACATGGCAATCTTCTGGTTCATTCCTTGTGAGTTTTCCGACAGTGACTGCACGTATCGCATCACAAATTCACGATGTTTCAGGAGTTCCTCGATGCCGGATTTTGTGACGTGATACAACACACAGCCCTCCGTGCAGTAAATATTGATCGGATAAGTATTTTGTTCCGCAAACACCAGGTTCGCACCGATTAAGCTGTTGGCGCCAAATGTAAACACGACCGTTTCGGACCCGTTGTCGGCCAACGCGTACGCGATCAGCTTACCACAAAGCACGACGTCCGCTCCGATGCATACCTTGCCTTGTTCGTGCACGGTTGCACCCTTGTGATACGACCGGCAGTATATCTCCCGCTCCACAACCAGCCGCTCCAGTGTAGCGGAATCAATTCCCTGAAAGAGTGCAATGTGCTTTACTTCTTCTGTCATCTGTTCTACCTCTCTTTCTTTATTATGCAATAAAGAAACCTACGTGTCTATCTATGCGCATGCAGATATTTTATAATTTCGCTATTATTGTGTCGAAAGGAGTAAGTATGGACATCTTTACGTTGGCAATATGGATTGGCACCTTGATTTTCCTCGCTCTTTCCTTTGCCAAAGACAAAGTGAAAACAAAGCAAGCGCTTAAAATGGGTCTGGGCATGGGCAAAGGGATGGCAGGGAGTGTCTTCACCATCATTTTTGCAATCGGACTGATTTTAACACTGCTGCCGCCTGCAGAGATCGCCGGCTACGTGGGGAAACAATCTGTATTGCTTGCGACGGTTGTTGCGGCGTTGTTTGGAACAATTACGCTCGTGCCTGCCTTCATCGCATTTCCACTCGTTGGAACGTTAGTTGATGCGGGGGTTAGCATAGTGCCTTCAGTTGCGTTTCTCACCACGCTTACCATGGTGGGGGTCGTAACATTTCCGCTCGAAAAGAAAGAATTCGGAATAAAATTTACCGCAATACGAAACGGCCTCAGCTTCTTATTTGCAATTGTCATTGCGCTTGTTATGGGGGTGATCATGTGACGATGATAAAAAAACTAAAAGAAAATTTATTCTTAACAGTTGTAGCGGTCATGTATATCGCCGTGTTTGCGATCAATCCTTCTATGGGCAGCGCATCTGTTAAAAACAGCGGATACTACATCAAAGAAATGCTCATGATTATGCCGGTTATTTTCATTCTGACGGCATTGCTGGATCTTTGGGTTCCAAAAGAAAAAATTATGCAGTTTTTGGGCAGAGATGCCGGGGCAAAAGGTATTTTCCTCTCGTTTGTAGTGGGCAGTATTTCGGCAGGACCGATTTATGCAGCATTTCCCATGTGCGTGATGCTCCACAAAAAAGGTGCCTCTATCCGCAACATCGTTATCATTTTGAGTTCCTGGGCTGTTATTAAGGTGCCCATGTTGCTCAATGAGGCGAAGTTTTTGGGACCGAAATTTATGGCTATCCGCTGGGTGCTCACGGTCGCAGCAATTCTTGTCTTTTCCTGGATATCGGATAAAGTAATCAAAGACGAAGACCTGCCGGGTGAAGTTCTGACGAAGCCCGGCCTCCATGTCAATCGGGATGCCTGCATGGGCTGCTCCATTTGCGCAAACAGCGCACCGGCTTTATTTGAGATGCAAGACAAAAAGGCAATTGTAAAGAACGCCCACCCGGAAGAAAACGATATGGCGTTGCTGCAAACCATTATACAAGAGTGCCCGGTTCACGCTATTGAATACTCAGAGGAATAATTATATCCACACACGTGATTCAACACTGCCGACGTCGTTTCTTCAGACGTCGGCAGTGTTGATAACAGATCATTGAATACCCACGGTCTCCGCTGGCACTTCAGCGCACGGATTACGCGTGCATCTCTAATACTCCAACTGCCTGTAATATCTCCGGATATCCATCGGATGACAGTTCAGCCGTTCGATGTGCACGTCGATGCGGCTTGCGATGGCGCGCATCACGAGATGCGAAATGCAGCCGCGAAATTCCGCTCGGATTCCCTTGAGCGGATAGTCTTTCGTATCGATGATCGTATACCGCGAGGTGATGCGCGGCAGAAATTTTGCAACGCGTTCGCTTAAGCTCCGCTGCGAATCCTCGCCGACGAAGACCGTAACTGCCGTGTCGCGATCGACGATTTCGAACATGCCGTGGAAAAACTCCGCCGAGTGAATGGATTTCGTACGAAGCCAGTGCTGTTCCTCCCAGTAGCACATCGCATACGAATACGTTGCACCGTACTGATTTCCTGCACCGACAAAGTAGTGAATGGCGTCGTCTTTGTGCGCCTGAGCAAACGCAAGGCCGAACTCGTCGGCCTGCTTCGTCGTTTCAGCAAGCGCCTCCGGCAGAAAGCGGTCAAATTCCTGGTATAGCTCATCGTACTCGCCGAAGTCGCCTGCGTTGAACATAAGCCGATCTGCGACCATAAACAATTTCAGCTGCTCGTTTTCCGGGTAGGCGATGTGCCAGTCGACCATGCCGGCAAGCGCGGCCTGTTCGTCGTCGATAAAGCCGAGCACCCTGGCACCAGCTTCTTTCGCCTTGGCAACGCCCTTTACCATCTCCTCAGTCGATCCCGTTACAGAAGAGATGACGGCCAACGTACCGGGCCCGATGCGCCTGTTGCCCGTTGTCAGATATTCGGCCGCATTTTCCACGATGATGTCGATGTCGCTTCGCTCTTTGATGTGGACTTCGGTCTGCAGGCACGATGCGTACGTGCCGCCGATTCCGAGCAGGAGAATATTCCGGTATCCTTCCCGGCAGATATCGTCCACGATCGGTTCGATCTGCGACCGCAGCGCCAGCGCACCGCGGACACCCTCTACAAACTGTTCTTCGTTAAATTTCAACAATGCTCAGGCTCTCCTTACACGTCGTAGTATAGCGCGAGCGCTTTTTTAAAGAACTCGGCGCGTCCTTCCGCCAGCGCTTCCATGTTCTCAGCGAAACGCTGATCGGCACAGTACATATCGGCAAGACCCAGGTGAGCCTCGGGCTTCAGCGTCCCCTTGCCCCAGTAGATAGCCAGCCACTCCCGATGGATACTGCACGCTTCGCGGGCGGAGGCACAGGCGGGATCGCCGGTCGTTGCAGCCTCCTTGAGCGCATGTGTAAAGTCGGCCGCCAGTTTCTCGGCCCGTTCGAATTCCTCTTGCGTGAGTGCCGCAAATCGCTCGCGCGCTTTCTTTAACTGCGTTTCGCCGTACAGCGCGATCAGCTCGTTCTTATACTTTTCCTCATTTTCGGCCAGGAGTCTTTCCTTCAGGCCGGCAAATGCTTCATAATCGGTCATGTCACTCCCTCCTTACTCTCGTAACACATCCAGATCCAGTGCAGAATATACGGAAAGCAGATCCGCCACTTTCCGGGCGATGACCTGGGTACCGCCTGCTGTATTGCTCTCGATGTTGAGCGGCATCAGCGGCTCGTGCAGCGATTTCCGCAGCAGGAACCAGCCGTCCCCGTTTTCCTCATCGCAGGCAACGCGAACCCCTTCATAATTGGGAAGCACCAGGCTCATACCGCAGCGGCAGCGCCCTTCGCAGGGTGCTTCCTCTGTGCACGGGCCGCTTTTCAGCAGACTCTCGAGTTCCATCAGCACACCGTCGGCGTACATGGACGCACCTTCCGCCCGGATGGGAATCCGGATTTCAAGCGATTCCACCGGCTCGGCAAGCGCCTCGATGAGCGAACGGATTCCCTTCCCCTCGCGCTTCAGCTGCGCTGCACGAGCCGTAATCAGAGCCGCCAGATAGGCGCCGTCATCCAGGAAGTAATTGTCCCGGTACGCCGCGTGACCCGATGTTTCGACGGCCAGGGGACAGTCCTCCCCCTTTTCGTTCAGCTCGATCGCTTTTGCGATTACGTTGCGATATCCTCGTTTGTAGCGGAAGTGGGAAAGCCCCAGCACGTCCTCCAGAAAACCGGTTAGCCGGTCGCTGGTGATGCTGTCCGTTACGACGATGCGCCCCGGCGCACCGGGCTTCAGGAGTGCCGCCGCCAGGGCGACAATCTTGTTTCCGGCGATGGCTTGCCCGTCTTCGCCGACTGCCGCCGAACGGTCGACGTCCGTATCAAACAGCAGGCCGAGCTCGGCACCCGACCGCTTGACTTCGGCGGACACGGATTCCATGGCACCGGCATCCTCCGGGTTCGGCGGATGGTTGGGAAAAGTCCCGTCCGGTTCCAGGAACTGACTGCCCGTCGTATCGGCGCCGAGCGGCTCCAGGATGTCGGTTGCGAAAAATCCTCCCGCGCCGTTCCCTGCGTCCACGACGATGTGCAATCCTTCGAGCGGCCGGTCTTCTTCCGAAGCACCCAGGCCATCCGCGATAAAGCTTCGCAGGTGCGCCGTGTACAGAGCCATCAAATCCAGCGTTTCAACCGGCGCGCCCTCTCTGGATGGCGTAAAGGGCGCAAGAGATTCAGCGGTGCTCACAATGGACGCGATGTCTTCGCTGTCGAGCCCGCCCTCGCTGGAAAAGTATTTGAAGCCGTTGCGATACTTCGGAAGGTGGCTTGCCGTAATCATGATAGCGCCGTCCGCCGCAACTTCGGGGAAAACGGTCGCCATGTACATCGCAGGCGTGGAGGCCATGCCGCAGCACAGCACCTGTACGCCGCAGCCGGCCAGCGTCTCGCAGACGATGCGCGAAAGCTCGGGGCCTGTCAAGCGCGAATCGCGCCCGACGGCTACGGTGAGCTCCTCCCGTTTTTTCTCTGTTTTTGCTGCCAGCCACAAAACGAAGGCAAGGGTCAGATCGACGACCGCCTCCGGCGTTAAATCCACCGGTTTTCCGGGTTCGCCGGCCATTGCGACACCGCGTATATCGCTTCCGTTTTGCAATGCGCCATAATTCTTCATGATCTACTCCTTGCCTGCCACGTAATCACTCTGAAGCAACGCCTCTACTTCTTCCCGTCCGGCGAGCCCCGTCGTGCCGACGTAGCGAATGGAACATGCCGCAACCGCATTGGCAAACCGGGCGCACTCGACGGGTGACTTCCCTTCCATGAGCGCAGCGATGAATCCCGCCGCAAAGTGGTCGCCGGCCCCTGTCGTGTCTTTAACATCGTCGATCTGAAAGCCGAGCACATGAGTGTGTTCTCCGTTTTGAGCGAACACGTGACAGCCGTCCCTTCCCGTTTTAACGACGGCATGCCCCGCTCCCATGGACAGCAGGCTCGCACCGATCCGGTCGAGCTCCGTTTCGTCCGTGAGCCAGCAGCCTTCGTCGTAGTTGGGGAACACGAAGTCGGTGTACGGCAAAAACTTCCGAGCGGCGCTCTTCGCATCGGGATCCGGACCGCGCATCACGTCGACGCAGGTCGTAACGCCTGCATCCTTTGCGGCCTTCAGGAGCCCTGCGATTGAGCCGGTCAGCGATTGAGCACAGAATGCGCTCCCGACGGACATCACGTCTGCAGCTTTAAGCGCGTCCATATCGAAGCACGTCTCGCAAATCGCATTATCCGCTCCCTGATTTACGATAAAGCTCCGCTCGCCGTCGGGATGGATGCACACAAGCGACACCGTTGTGGGCAGATCGGAATCCCGTGCTACCCCCAGCATATCCACGCCTGCATCGCGCCCGCTTTTTAAAACATAGTCTCCAAACAGATCCGCTCCAACAAGACTGTACAGCTTCGCCCGGTGACCGAGCTTCACCAGGGCGACCGCTTCGTTCATGGCATCTCCGCCCGTGCTGTAATAAAACCGGGGAATGCGGGTCGTCTCTTCCGAAAAGGCATCCCGCGGGAGGCCGGGTATCAATACGTCGCACACCGCCATGCCGTAGCAGAGAGCTGTTCCCTTTTTGAATGTCATCTTACGCCTTCCCCTCGCTTCCAAACAGTCGCATCTTCTCTGCAGTCCGTTCGCGGACCGCCTGCACGTGATGATTGAACACGTCGTAATAACCGGAACCGGCTTCGATATCCCGGCGGATGCTCTCCATCGCCGACTGAAGCAGCTCCGTGTGGATGTTGATCTTCGAGATGCCGAGTTCCGTGCACCTGCGTATGTCCTCGTCCGGTATGCCCGATGCACCGTGCAGGACGAGCGGCACAGCCACTTCCCTGCGCACAGCGGCCAGCAGGTCGAACCGGATCCACGGCTTTTCTTTGTACACGCCGTGTGCGTTGCCGATGGCAACCGCAAGCGCATCGATACCGGTTCGTTCGACGAATTCGCCCGCAAGCGACGGATCGGTCAGGCCGTACGCGGCAGGATCGCTATCGCCTTCGGCTCCTACGTGACCCAGTTCGGCTTCCACCGGAATCCCCAGCGGAGAACAGTACGCTACGACCTCTCTGGTCTTTTGAATGTTTTCTTCGTAAGGCAGCGCCGAGGCGTCGATCATCACCGAAGTGAATCCGGCTTCGACCGCCTGCTTCACTTCGTCCAGCGTGTTCGCGTGATCCAGATGGATCGCGACGGGAAGATCCGTTTCTTCGGCGTACGATCGTAGCAGTCGCGCAAAGTGCCGCATCGGTGAATACGGCTCAAACGGCGGTCCGTACGCGAGGATCAACGGCGCGCGCATCTCCTGCTGTGCCTGCATGACCCCGATCAGTTGCTCGACGTTGAACACATCGAAATTGCCGACGCCGTACCTGCCGGTATCGGCTTTCTGCAGCATGTCTTTGAGTGAAACCAGCGCCACGGCAGGGCCTCCCTTTCCTGTGAGTTGTCGAGTTTACAGAGCCCTGATTACAGGCTCCAGATGTGACTAAACAGCGTGCGCGTAACGGACGGCACGACTTCGAACAGGCTCCGCTTGTTGACCCGTTCGGTCCACATGTGGTATTCCTTACCGATCGGTCCGTAGATGACCGCCGGAATGCCGATCGCTTCCATCGCATCGAAATCCAGCTGATACAGGTCACCCCACATCGGCGTATTGGCCGAAAATTTCGTATAGTCGAACGGGTGATCGATACCGCAGTAGCTCGCATCGGATATGCCCATAAAGTAGTTTTCGTAATCCATGGTCTGGCCGAACTCCGATTCAGCCGCCTGCTTGACGACTGCGTACGCCTCGCTGCCCATATTTTCCTTGCCGGGAATCAGGTCGGCGTGGATGGGGAGATAGTACGGCGGCGCAAATCCTATGAGGACAACGGGGTGCTTGATTTCCGCATATTGCAGCACCGCCTCCATCAGCTTGAGCGTCGCTGCGGGAAAATTCAGCTCGCCGCTTTCGACGCGTTTGCCGATCTCCCGATACACGTCGCCGTAGTACGCATCGAATTTCGCCGGGTCACGCTCCTTCAACTCTGCTGCCAGCTCTTCGAACGAGTACACAGCCGTCTTGTAGCTGATGCCCTCTTTCTTGGCGAACTTGTCGCGTTTCTTGTACTCCTGATAGACGCCATCCAATTCGCGAACGCTGTTTTCCAGCGCATTCTCCGCAATCCTCTTGAGGCGGACCATGACCTGCTCCGGCGTCGAGTCGAACGTGAGCGCGGTAAAGTATCCGGCAGCCCGGTACGGAATCGACACGTCGTACAGTTCTTTCATGTCGCGCAGATACGTCCACGTCGGAGGCACGGTCGCCTCGTCCTTGTAGCGATCCGAAAACTCAAGAGACAAGTTCGTTTTCTGATAGATCTCGGCCAGGATACCTAACGGTGTGATGCCGTCAAAACAGTGGCCGACGTGCGCCGTCACTCCCTGCACCATCACGACCGGCATAATCTTGCCGACTGATCCGATGGACATGATCTGCGCTCCGCCCCGCT
This sequence comes from Clostridiales bacterium, assembly GCA_012841925.1. Classification (GTDB taxonomy): domain Bacteria; phylum Bacillota; class Clostridia; order Peptostreptococcales; family Anaerovoracaceae; genus UBA10908. The sequence continues at coordinate 29,098 of DUTT01000017.1, forward strand.
CGTTCGTCGGTTCGGGGTCCACGACGAGCTTCAGATCCAGCCCGTACTGCTCTTTGAGCTTCAGAATCAGCCCTGCAGCCGAACGCATACCGGCCGAATAGGATTCTTCGTCCGGGACGAGAATCATCAGCAGATTGCCCGGCAGCTCTCCCTGTTCCGCCAGCGCTGCATACTCTTCGAACAGCGCCATGTGGATTGAAAGTCCGCCTTTCATATCCGCTGCACCGCGGCCCCAGATCCATTCGTTGGAATCCATGTCCTTCCGTGCTTCTTCGGAAAGATCCATCGCGGCCAGCGCCTGCTCCAGCTCATCTCCCAGCTCGTAGGCCTGCCTGGACAGCTCGCCGTAGCTTTCGGTTCCGACCACATCGATGTGCCCCATCGACACGACGGTATTGGGCGAATTCCCCAGCAAAAGCGCATAGGGAACCGTGCGGCCGAACGCATCGCCTTCGATGACGTGCAGCCCGAACTGATCCGGCCGTTCTTTTAAATAGGGAATGTCGGAAAAGAACCGGAGTGCGTAGTCCGACATAGCGTTTTCAGCGGCGGAGTAGCTGACGCTGTCGATGGCGACCATGTCTTTAAGCCGCGCGTAAATCCTTTCTTCGATCGATTGTTTCATGGCTGTTTTTTCCTTCCTGATTGTCGTTCTTCTCGTTTGCATAAGGTTTATTTCGCAGATAACCGTGCGAGACGGCGATTGTTCTCACCGTTTAGATTATCACAAATCCATCCTTCTTCCAAGTAGCCACAGCGTCGCACCGCCGGCGGCCACCGTCGCAAGAATCAGCAGAAAGCGGTGCAGAAACACGCTTTCCGGCAATAGGAGGATCACCGGATCCATCCGGTAGTCGAACCACCAGTAATCATCCGGAAATGCGATTTCGTGGAAAAGCGTAAAGGCGCGGCTAAAATCTATCAGAGCCGCAGCTCCGATTAAAAGAGGCACGGCGAGCACCGTCTTTCCGGCGACTCTGAACCTTTGTCCTTCTTTTTGACGCAGCGACCGGCTGAACAGAGGAATCATCGCCGCCCCTCCGGCGGCACCGCCCAGCCATACGAGGCGGAACAGATGCCTCACCTTGTGAAAGTGTACGACCGCTCCTTCGGATGACGGCAGAGTCGCAAGCGAAAAGTCGGAGCGGTTCCACGGGGCGCTCCATCGAATCAGCCCGTCGTAGTTTTGCAGAATCTCCGCTTCCGATAGCCCGGAAGCCTGCTGCAGGTCGAGCCGGGCGATTTCCAGAACATACAGTGGACGGGCGAGTACGGCCAGAGCCAGACCGAGCCCTATCAAGAACAACAGGGCGCACAGCCCTGTTGTGATATGCCCGCGCATCGTAAGCGGTATGCGGTTTTCGTGCATGCGCCGGCTCATGTTTTTCTCAGTCCGTAATCCCGAGCGCCTTTTTAAGAAGGGGATCCAGGATGTTCAGCGCTCTGGCCTTCAACCGTGCAGGGATGCCGAAATAAGGCTCTGCGATGCTGCCGGCGATGGCGGCGATGGTGTCGCTGTCTCCGCCGATGGATACGGCGTTGCGGATTACGTCTTCGAAGTCTTTTCCTTCGAGAAAGGCAACGACCGCCTGCGGTACGCTCCCCTGGCACGTCTCATCGAACCCGTACCCCGGACGGATTTCCGCAAGCGTAAAGTCCAAATCGTAGTACTGTCCGACGTGCTTGTAGATCTGCTCCTGTGTACAGTTTTGACTGGCCATGTAAATAGCTTCGGACACGGCGACAGCCCCCTTGATGCCTTCGGGATGGTTGTGCGTAACTTCAGCCGACAGCGTCGCCAGCTCTTTGGCTTCCGACAGGCTGTCGGCGAGCCATGCAGCGCCGGATACGCGCATCGCCGACCCGTTTCCGTAGCTGTTGTACGGCTTAGGATCGTCTGCCTGCAGCCACTTCTCAAACTGAGACCCGTATCCGCATTTCGGATATTCTCTTCCGAACTCTCTCATGTAGCTCGTGAGGAGCACTTGCGCGCTTTGGGTCTTATCCTTCTTGTACTCTCTGAGAGCGGCATAGACCGCGCACGTCATGACGGTGTCGTCGGTAAAGTGACTGTTCGGCTTCCACAGCGGAAAATCTTTTGTCTTGATATTGTTGAACTCGTACACCGACCCGACGATATCCCCTATGATTGCTCCAAACATCGACCCCTCCTAATGTCCTTGTACACTGTTCCAATCAGTGTTATTATAATAGATTTATTGAGAAATGTCCAGCGTCGTCGCAGCACCTCCATCCGTATGCACATCAAAAGAGCGCCGTAAGACCGATCGGTCTTACGGCGCTCTGCCGCTTGCTTTTACGCATCGTGTGCCCGGTTCAGCGTTTCATCGGGCGGATGGCCAGTCTACAGAATAAGACCTCCGACAGCGACGAACAGCGGTGCAAACACGAGCGCCACAATCGTCATGAGTTTGATGAGGATGTTGATGGACGGGCCTGATGTATCCTTGAACGGATCGCCGACCGTGTCGCCTACGACGGCCGCTTTGTGCGTTTCGCTGCCTTTGCCGCCGTATGCACCGCCTTCGATGTATTTCTTTGCATTGTCCCAGGCGCCGCCTGCATTCGCCATCATGATCGCCAGCAGTACACCGGAGGTGACAGCGCCTGCGAGCATGCCGCCCAGCGCAGCCGTACCCATCAGAATGCCGACGGCCAGCGGCGCTACAACCGCCATGAGTCCGGGAATGATCATCTCTTTAAGCGCAGCGCTGGTGGAGATGTCGACGCACCTCGCGTAATCCGGTTTGGATGTACCTTCCATAATACCGGAGTCTTCGCGGAACTGCCTGCGCACCTCTTCGATCATCTGGTTGGCTGCTTTGCCGACGGAATTCATCGTCAGCGCCGAGAACATAAAGGGAAGCATGGCTCCGATAAACAGTCCGGCGATGACAAACGGATCGAGCAGGTCGATGCTGGACAATCCCACGACCTGGGAGTACGAGGCGAACAGCGCCAGCGCGGTAAGCGCCGCCGAACCGATGGCAAACCCTTTTCCGATTGCGGCAGTCGTGTTGCCGACCGAATCGAGCGTATCCGTAATTTTCCGCACATCTTCTGGAAGACCTGCCATTTCGGCGATGCCGCCGGCGTTGTCGGAAACAGGGCCGTACGCATCGACGGCGATGGTCATGCCGGCTGTGGAGAGCATGCCGACCGCAGCGAGCGCGATGCCGTACAGGCCGGCGGCCGCATTCGAAACGAGGATGCCCACCGAGATGATGAGCATGGGATAGACCGTCGAAAGCATCCCGACACCCAGGCCGCTGATGATGGTCGTCGCAGCACCGGTCTGGGACTGCTCGGCAATTTTTTTAACGTGCTTGTATTCATCCGATGTATAAACTTCGGTAATCTTTCCGATCGCAGTCCCTACGATGAGTCCCGCGATGACGGCGATAGCTGCATTGTAGTTTCCGAAGAACGACTTGCTCAGGAGCACCGATACGATGATAACCAGAACGGCCGACAGGTATGTGCCCATGTTCAGCGCTTTGGCCGGATTGGAGTCTTCGTCCCCTTTCACGACCAGGATGCCCGCAATGGATGCCAGGATGCCGACGGCCGACAGGATGAGCGGAAACACGGATCCGGTGAGCGGATCGAGCGTAAACGGCTGTCCGAACATCGGCTCGACGCTCGGGATAACGACCGCCAGCGTAATGGCGGAGATGATGGATCCCACATACGATTCGAACAGATCGGAGCCCATGCCGGCCACATCGCCCACGTTGTCGCCCACGTTGTCGGCGATGACAGCCGGGTTCCTGGGATCGTCTTCGGGAATGCCGGATTCTACTTTTCCGACGAGGTCAGCACCCACATCGGCTGCTTTTGTGTAGATTCCGCCGCCGACCCGGCCAAACAGCGCCATCGAGGACGCTCCGAGTCCGAAACCGGTGATACACTGCGCCGACGTGGCCACGCCGAGCACGGCAAACGCTGCGCCGATACCCAGAAGACCGAGACCTACGACGCACAGGCCCATGACCGCTCCGCTGCGGAACGCAACTTTGAGCGCATGGTTCATCCCGCCGTCGCTGGCGGCGCTTGCAGTGCGCACGTTGCCCTTCGTAGCCACCTGCATGCCGAAAAACCCGGCCAGCACCGAAAAAGCTGCGCCGATGACAAACAGCGTCGCCGTGATCGGGTCGATGAACAGTGCGAGGACGATCGTCAGCACTACGACGACGATGACCATCGTTCGGTATTCCCTCTTCAGGAACGCCATGGATCCTTCGTGGATGAATCCAGCGATTTCTTGCATTTTATCGTTTCCGGGGTCCTGACTGCCCACCCACTTCGCAAGAAAATAAGCCACGAGCAGGGCCAGTATGCCTACAGCCGGCGATATGTATACAAGTACATCGTTCATGAATCGCATCCTCCTTTAAGATAGCCTGCAGATTATCTGCGTTTTCGGGAATGTTAGAAAATGCAAAGAGGTGCTGCGTTGCCGGCAGACCTCTTTATGCTTGGTCTATTACGATGCATGTCGTGCCGTCCGCACGGCGACATGCCATCCGGACAGATTACTCCAGCGTTACCAGTATCAGCGTGCAGACGATAAACACGACCGCCCCGGCAACGGTGATTTTATTCAATATGGCTTCGTATCCCTTGCTCTTCTTCTTGCCGAACAACTGTTCAGCACCTCCGCCGATTGCACCGGAGAGCCCGGCGCTCTTTCCGGACTGGAACAGGATGCTGGCGATCAGCACCAGACAGGCCAAGGCTAATACGACCATCAGGACTGTTTTCACTACTATACCTCCTTGCTAAAACAACTAATCCATGATAGCACACCGTTTAGTCGTCCGCAAGAGGGTTTTTACTCTAAAATGGCACCTTTTGAGGCGTCGGACACTTGCTTTGCGTAGCGTGCAATGTACCCCTTCCGAACCGCTGGCTCGGGACGCACCCACTGCTCTCTGCGCTCGTTCATCGTTTTTTCGTCGACCAGCAAATCGATGGTGCATGCCGGAATGTCGATTTTGATCCGGTCCCCTTCGCACACGAACGCAATCGGACCTCCCTGAGCCGCCTCCGGACACACGTGGCCGATCGATGCGCCGCGCGTCGCGCCGGAAAACCGGCCGTCGGTAACAAGAGCGACGTCTTTATCGAGCCCCATGCCTGCGATTGCAGATGTCGGATTGAGCATCTCGCGCATGCCCGGACCGCCTCTGGGCCCTTCGTAGCGAATCACGACGACATCGCCGGCTACGATTTTCTGTTCATAAATCGCTGCGATGGCATCTTCCTCGCTGTCGAATACGCGAGCGGGTCCCTCGTGTACGAGCATGGCAGGATCGACGGCTGACCGCTTGACGACGCACCCGTTAGGAGCCAGCGTCCCTTTGAGCACAGCGATGCCCCCGTACGATGAGAACGGATCGTCGATCGGGCGGATGACGCTCGGATCCCGGTTGACGGCTCCCGCCAGATTTTCTTCGATCGTTTTCCCGCTGCAGGTGAGCAGCGACGTGTCGATCAGATTCTTTTTCGCAAGCTCCTTCATGACCGCAGGTACACCTCCGGCGCGATGCAGATCCTCCATATAGGTCGGCCCGGCCGGTGCCAGGTGACATAGATTCGGCGTTTGAGCCGAAATGGCGTTCGCCAGATCCAGCGGAAGATCGTAGCCGCACTCATGCGCGATCGCCGGCAAATGAAGCATGGAATTCGTCGAGCAGCCCAGCGCCATGTCGACGGCCTCGGCGTTGTGAAACGCCGCTTCGGTCATGATGTCCAGCGGAAGGATATTCTGCTTTACGAGTTCCATAATCTGCATGCCCGCCTGCTTAGCCATCCGGAGACGCGCCGAATAGATGCCCGGCAGCGTGCCGTTGCCCGCAAGGCCCATGCCCAGCGCCTCCGTGAGGCAGTTCATGGAATTCGCCGTGTACATTCCCGAGCACGATCCGCACGTCGGGCAGGCGTTTTCCTCGTACTCGGCAAGCCCTTCGTCGTCGAGCTTTCCGGCCTTGTATGCGCCGACCGCTTCGAAGATATCCGACAGACACGTGCGGGTACCGTCGCTCATCTGTCCGGCCATCATGGGGCCGCCTGAGCAGAATATGGTCGGAATGTTGATTCTCGCAGCCGCCATCAGCAGCCCCGGCACATTCTTGTCGCAGTTTGGAATCATCACAAGCCCGTCAAACTGGTGAGCCATGGCCATCGCTTCCGTCGAGTCGGCAATCAGTTCCCTCGTCACGAGCGAGTACTTCATCCCTTCGTGTCCCATGGCGATGCCGTCGCATACGGCGATTGCCGGGAAGACGAGCGGCGTGCCTCCGGCCAGAAGAACGCCGGTCTTGACCGCTTCTGTAATCTTGTCCAGATGCATGTGGCCGGGGACGACATCGTTTCTCGAATCGACGATGCCGATGAGCGGCCGCTCCATCTCTTCTTTTGTAAGCCCCAGCGCATACATCAGCGACCGGTTCGGCGCGCGCTCTGCGCCGGTCTTTACGTTATCACTCCTCATCGAACTCCCTTTCCTATTTCCTGAGCCAGCTCATCATATCGCGCAGTTTTTTGCCGACGGCCTCGAGCGGATGCTCTGCCTGAACCCTGCGGCTCGCGAGGAACTTAGCCTGGTTGCCCGCACCGAACTCCTGAATGAACTCCGTTGCAAATGTCCCGTCCTGGACTTCGCGCAGAATCCTCTTCATCTCGTCGCGCGTTTCCTGCGTAATGATGCGCGTACCGGTGCGGTAATCGCCGTATTCGGCTGTGTTGGAAATGGAGTAGCGCATCATGGCAAAACCGCCGCTGTTGATGAGGTCGATGATGAGTTTCATCTCGTGGATGCACTCAAAGTAGGCCATCTCCGGCTCGTAGCCCGCTTCGACGAGCGTATCGAATCCGGCCTTCATCAGCTCGGTGACACCGCCGCACAGCACGGCTTGCTCGCCGAACAGGTCGGTTTCCGTCTCTTCTTTGAACGAAGTCTCCAGGATGCCTGCGCGCCCCGCACCGATACCGGATGCATAGGCCAATGCGATGTCTTTGGCGCGGCCCGTATAATCCTGATGGACGGCGATGAGGCTTGGAACGCCTTTTCCTTCCTCGTACTGGCTGCGGACGGTGTGGCCGGGACCCTTGGGTGCAACCATGGCGACGTCGATGAACGAAGGCGGTTGTACCTGGTTGTAGTGAATGTTGAAGCCGTGCGCAAACATGAGCATGTTGCCCTCTTTGAGATGCGGCAACACATCGTCCCGATACACAGAAGGCGCTTTTTCGTCCGGTACGAGCATCATGATGATGTCCGCTTTCTTTGCCGCTTCCGCCACCGTCATCACTTCGAGACCGGCCGCACGCGCCGAGGCGGCGCTCGCCGAATCTTCGCGCAGTCCCACGACGACGTTCATGCCGCTGTCCTTCAGATTCATCGCGTGCGCATGGCCCTGCGAGCCGAAACCCATCACGGCGATGGTTTTACCGTCCAGCAATCCCAGGTTGCAATCGGTGTCATAGTACTTGTTAATCATTCGAATCTCCTTTTTCCATTTATGAACGGTGGCTTTCTCTCTGTTCGTACGCAAACGCAGTCTCCCCGCGCTCGATGGTCGTTACGCCTGTACGGCACTGCTCGATGAGCTCATACTTCTTGAGGACAGCCAAAAATGCGTCAATTTTTCCGGATTTACCCGTCAGCTCGATGATGAGGCTCCGTTCGGACAAATCCACGATCTTCGCTTCGTAGATGCTGCAGATTGCAGCGATGTCGTTCAGATCGTTTTCGCTCGTGCGCAGCTTGAGGAGCAGAAGCTCTCTCTGGATGCTCTCAAGCGGGTCCTCTACCCGAATCGCGCGGACTTCCACGAGCTTTCCTGTCTGGAGCACGATTTGATTGATGATCTGCTCGTCGCCCGTCGTCGTGATGGTGATGCGCGAGATGTCGGGGTTGTCCGTCGCCGAAACCGTCAGCGAATCGATGTTGAACCCCCGGCGGCCGAACAGCATGGCTACGCGGGCCAGTACGCCGGCATTGTTTTCCACCATGAGGGAAATGACTGTCTTCTCCATATTATAAGCCTCCTTCCTCCTGTGTCAAAATAATATCTTCCACACCCTTGCCCGCAGGCATCATGGGCAGTACTTTTTCCTTCTTGTCGATATGGCACACGATCCAGGAAGGCCCTTCGTTTTTTAAGGCTTTAGAAAACGCATCGCGAAATGCGTCGGCCGTATCGGCGCGGTAGGTCTCAGCGCCAAATCCCTTTCCAACCATCTCATAATTCGTTTTCCGGTAGGGTTCCGTCGCCATATAACACTCGTCGTGATAGGCCCACTGCAGCTGCCGCACCATGCCGAGCACCTCGTTGTCCATGATGACGGTGATGACCGGTAGATTGTAGGAAACAGCGGTCGCCGCTTCGCACATGTTCATGTGGAGCGATCCGTCGCCTGTGATGTGGATGACCGGCGCGTTTGGAAATGCAACCTGAGCGCCGACTGCCGCTCCGTAACCGAAGCCCATCGTCCCCAGTCCGCCGCTCGTCATAAAGCCGCGCGGTCTCGTCGTCTTGCAGTACTGCGCCGCCCAGATCTGGTGCTGCCCGACGTCGGTTGTGATGATGGATTCGCCGCCGGCCAGTTCACCGATGATTTCCATAATTTCGTGGGGACGGATGCTGCCGTTTCCGCACTCCGGGAAATAATCCTTTTCCTTCCACCGACAGATCTGCTCCATCCACTCGGCTCTTGGCTGCTTGTCGACCAGAGGCATGAGCGCCTGCAGCGTACTGCGCAAGTCGCCGATCAGCGACCCTCCTGATTCGAGGCTTTTACCGATTTCGCTCGGATCGATATCGAACTGTATGATCGGCGCTTCCGGCGCAAACGTCTTGCGCCCCTGCGCCACGCGGTCCGACAGCCTCGTCCCGGCTGCGATCAGCAGGTCGGCCTCGGCAACCGCTGAGTTGGCGGCTACGCTTCCGTGCATACCCGTCATGCCCAGGTCCAGTTCGTCTCCGAATGCGACGACGCCGGTAGCCATAATCGTGTGGCAGGCCGGGATGCCGGTCTTTTCGATGAACATCTTGATTTCTTCAGAAGCACCGCTGCTCACAACGCCTCCGCCGAAGCACAGCACCGGCCGTTTGCTTTTCTGTATCATGCCTGCGATCTTTTCGATGAGCGCATCGTCAGGTACGTTCGGGGCGTCCGCACACACCGGACCGGCCGGTTCGAAGTCGAGTATGCCGGCTGTGATATCCTTGGGAATATCCACAAGCACCGGCCCCTTCCTCCCGCTGTTTGCAATTTGAAACGCCGTTCGCAGCGTGTGGGCCAGCCGCGTGATATCCCGCACCGCATACGTATGCTTGGCGATGGGGCTTGCAATTCCCGAGATGTACACTTCCTGAAAGCTGTCTTTGCCGATCAGGCTCGTGCCGACATTGGCTGTAATGGCCACGAGCGGAATGCTGTCCAGGAATGCAGTCGCAATTCCCGTAACGAGATTCGTCGCTCCCGGTCCGCTCGTCGCGAGACAGACGCCCACCTTGCCGGTGGCGCGCGCATATCCGTCCGCGGCATGCACGGCACCGCGCTCATCGGCGGGCAGATAGTGCTTGATCTCACCCTGCCGCTTGCACAGCGCATCGTGGATGTGAAGCGTCGCGCCGCCCGGATATCCAAAAATATCCTTTACACCCTGCTCGATCAGCACTTCTACGATGGCTTCTGCACCTGTCATTTTCATACCGTGTGCCTCCTTTCAAAGAAAAAACCGTTGCCCTTCACCCATTATCCGGGCGAAGAGGCAACGGATCATCCACTGCGGTACCACTCTTCTTGCCTTTCCGTCTTCGAAAAAGCCTCTCACCGGAGATCTTTCAACCTCCCGCGCGATAACGGGCGCACCCGGTCGTGCTTACACAGACATCGTCCTTGGGCAGACTGCTCCGGGATGACGTTCGCACATCGGCAGAAGTATTGTCTCGCACCGGCCGACAACTCTCTTGAACTCTTCCGAGGGCTACTTTTTCCCATCAACGCATAGTTTATAAATTAGATGGAGTATATAGAGCTTGCGCTCCCTTGTCAAGGCCTATTTTGACTTCTTGAGAGCGATGCGCCCTTCCACATACTGCCTGGCCGTTCGCGGGCTTCGCCCGCCGCTTCGAATTGCGAACGCTTCCGCTTCGCGCACCAGCTCTTCCTCTTCGATGTCCAGACCGACTTTGCGGGCCAGGCGCATCGCGAGGCGGATATACTGATCCCGGTCGGGCTTTCCAAATGTAACGATCGTGCCGAAGCGGGCTGCCAGACCGGCGATTTCTTCCTGCGTATCGCTCGCGTGCACATCATCCCCTGTCCGTCCGGAAAACGTTTCGCTGATCAGATGGCGCCGGTTGCTCGTCGCGTACACGACCACGTTGTCCGGGCGGGCCGCAACGCTGCCCTCCAGCACGGATTTGAGCGCATTAAAATGCCCGTCACCGGTGGAAAACGACAGGTCGTCGATAAACAGAATAAACTTCAGCGGATGATCGGCCAGCTCGTCGAGCAGGGAGGGAATCGTATGCAGCCATTGCTTTTCAACCTGAATCAGCCGAAGTCCGCGCTCCGACAACTCGTTTGCGACGGCCTTCACCGTGCTGGATTTCCCCGTACCCGCATCGCCGTACAGCAGCATGTTGCCCGCCGGCAGACCCTCGAGGAGCGCTTCGGTGTTCCGCAGAACTTTGCCCCGCTCCTCTTCGTATCCGAACAAATCGCTGATGCGAAGCGGGTCGGGATGGCGGACCGGCACGAGGTGCCCCGCGGCATCCACGGAGAACACGCGGTGTACCGCAAACAGACCGAATCCTTCCGTTGCGACGCGCGCCATACGCGCGTCAAACCGCGCGACGAAATCGATTTTTTCGGCGTTCCATGCGGGAAGATCGTCACCGGTCACCGAGCATCCGGCCGCAGCAGCCAGCGCTTCGAGCTCGCGGACGAGCTGGGCGCGAATCGCAGAATCCGGTTCGCCGCCGGCCGCCAGACACCGCACGTAAAAATTGTCGTCCGCACACACCCGGCCGAACACCGCTTCCGTTGCATCGGTGCTTTCCGGATACAGCGCGCGGGCGACCGCCGACGAGGCGGCGAGCTTCTGCTCGTAACTCTCTGATTCGAGCAGGTTCACCAATCCGGCCACAAGCGGGTCGGTCGCCAGATTCTTAAAGATGACCAGCTCTTTTAACAGCAGAGATGCGCGCGCTGCGTCCATCATCGATCCTCCCGGCGAAGACAGTAAAGAGCATCCCATCCGGCGTAGACCGCCACGTCGTCCAGCGTGTCTTCCAGCCGGAGGAGCTGATTGTACTTCGCCGTGCGATCCGTCCTCGACAGCGAGCCCGTCTTAATCTGACCGGCGTTGAGCGCCACCGCGATGTCTGCAATCGTCGAATCCTCCGTCTCGCCCGAGCGGTGCGAAATCACGGATGTGTATCCGGCTCTCTTGGCCATCTCGACTGCGTCAAACGTTTCCGTCAGCGTCCCGATCTGGTTGACTTTGATGAGGATGGAATTGGCCACACCTTTCGAAATCCCCCTGGACAGCCGCTCCGTGTTCGTGACGAACAGGTCGTCTCCTACGAGCTGGATTTTGCCTCCGAGCTTTTCTGTCAGCTTCGACCAGCCCTCCCAGTCATCTTCGTCGAGTCCGTCCTCGATGGATACGATCGGATACTTCTCTACGAGATCCTCGTAGTAACGGATCATTTCGTCCGAGGTGTATACGACGCCTTCGCCTTTCATGTGGTAGCGGTCCGTCTCCGCATCGTACATCTCCGATGCGGCAACGTCCAGCGCCAGAACGACATCCTGCCCGGCCCGGTAGCCGGCTTTTTCGATCGCCTCGAGTATGACCTGTATCGCCTGTTCGTTCGTCGCAAGGTCCGGCGCAAAGCCGCCTTCATCCCCGACCGTCGTACCCAGGCCGCGCGCTTTGAGCACCGCTTTGAGGCTGTGGAAAATCTCCGCACCTGTTTGAAGTGCCTGCTTAAAATTCTCTGCCGCGATGGGCATCACCATAAATTCCTGAATGTCGACCGTGTTGTCGGCGTGCTCGCCACCGTTCAGGATGTTCATCATCGGTACAGGCAGCGTTTTGGCATTCGTGCCGCCCAGATACTGATGGAGGGGCAGCCCGATGCTTTCGGCAGCCGCCCGCGCAACGGCCATGGAAACGCCGAGAATGGCGTTGGCTCCGAGCTTGCCCTTGTTCGGCGTTCCGTCCAGCTCGATGAGCAGCTTGTCCAGGCCGGCCTGATCGGTTGCATCGAGCCCTTCAGCGTGCAGAGCGATGATGTCGTTGACATTTTTAACAGCCTGCAGCACACCCTTCCCGCCGTAGCGCCCCTCATCTCCGTCGCGCAGCTCGACCGCTTCGTGGGCACCGGTCGACGCACCCGATGGAACGATGGCCCGCCCCACCGTGCCATCGCTGAGACACACCTCCACCTCGACGGTGGGGTTCCCGCGCGAATCAAGCACTTCTCTCGCATAGATCTCTTCGATAAATACCATGTCCGTTCCTCCTTACGCCAGTATGATGGTCCAAAAGTCTTCTAAAACGAGGCTTGCACCGCCGACGAGCGCCCCGTCGATGTCCCGGGTGTTCATCAGGGCGGATGCGTTATCCGGCTTTACACTCCCGCCGTACTGTATGATGATTTTCTCCGATACGCCGGTGCCGTACAGGGTTCCCAGCGTATGCCGGATGTGGCTACACATGTCACCGGCCTGTTCGGGCGTTGCCGTCCGCCCCGTCCCGATGGCCCAGATCGGCTCGTAGGCGACGGTTACACCGACCGCCTCTCCGCCGGGAATCCCGCTGAACGCCTTTTGAATCTGGGATGCAACGTAGTCTTCAGCTTCTCCCCCGTCCCGGATCTCGAGCGACTCGCCGACACAGCAGATGGGCTCAATGCCGGATGCAATCGCTTTTTTTAATTTTTTATTGACCGTTTCGTCGGTTTCTCCGAAGTGCTGCCTGCGCTCCGAATGACCGATGATGCAGTAGTCCACGCCGATCTCTGCGAGCATCGGAGCGGAGATTTCGCCGGTATAGGCGCCTTCATCCTCGAAGTGCATATTCTGCGCCGCCAGCCGGACACCGCTCCCCGCGAGAGCCTCTTGCAGGGCGGCAAGCTGGGTAAAAGGAGCTGCGATCGCGACGACGACATCCGAAGGCAGCTCCAGGGAGGAAATCCCCTGTGCAAACGCAAGCGCTTCCTTTGTCGTCTTGTACATTTTCCAGTTCCCCGCGATAAATCGTTTTCTCATGCGTCGTCCTCCTGCTTACGCGTCCATGAGCGCAGCGACACCGGGAAGCACTTTCCCTTCCAGAAATTCCATGGATGCCCCGCCCCCCGTGGAGATATGGCTCATGCGGTCGGCCAGCCCGAACCGGTTGACCGCCGCCGCGGAATCGCCGCCGCCGATAATGGTAATGGCACTGCTTTCGGCCATAGCGCGTGCCACGGCAAGCGTGCCGCCTTCAAACGCCGGAAATTCAAAAACGCCCATCGGTCCGTTCCAGATGACCGTCGCAGCCTCGCCTGCATAGCACGCAAAACGCAGGGCGGTCTCAGGTCCGATATCCATCCCCATCCAGCCGTCCGGGATATCGACACCGTCGACGATCCGCACATTGCAATCCGGTTTAAATGCATCGCCGGCGACGTGATCGGTGGGAAGCAAAAACGGCACGCCGTTTTTCTTGGCCTTCTCCAGCAGGTCGCGAGCGAGTTCCACGCTGGACTCCTCGAGCAGAGAAAGGCCGATGTGCCCGCCGGTCGCCTTGATAAACGTGTAGGCCATGCCGCCTCCCACGATGATCCGGTCCGCTTTTTCGATGAGGCTTTCGATGACGCCGATCTTATCGCTGACCTTCGATCCCCCGAGAATGGCGACGAGCGGCCGTTTCGGGTGGTCCAGTGCTTCGCCGAGGAAATCGAGCTCCTTTTTGATCAGGAAGCCGCACACCGCTGGCAGATACTGTGCGACTCCGACCGTCGAAGCATGCGCTCTGTGAGCCGTGCCAAACGCGTCGTTTACATAGATGTCCGCCAGATCTGCGAGCTGCTTTGAAAAACGGTCTTCGTTTTGTTCCTCCTCCGGTCGAAACCGCAGGTTTTCGAGCAGCATAATCTCGCCGGGTGCCAGCGCTTCCGCACATCGCTGCACCTCGTCGTCCACGACAGCGGAAGACGCGCAGAACTGCACATCCGCACCGAGACGGGCCGACAGTTCACCTGCGACAGGCGCCATGGTAAACTCCGTGTCCGGCTTTCCCCCGGGCCGGCCCAGATGGGACATCAGGATGATGCCCGCGCCCTTTTCCATCAGATAGCGGATCGTAGGCAGCGACGCATCGATCCGGGTGGCGTCGGAAACGCGCCCGTTCTCCATGGGCACATTCAAATCGCAGCGCACAAGCACTCTCTTGTTTTGCACATCGATGTCGGCGATGGACTTTTTCATGGCAGCCTCCCTGCAACTCCTTTGCGTGTTCAGTAGCGTTTCCTTCTGGATGAAGCGGGAATCTCGAGTTCATCCCTGTATTTCGCAACCGTTCTGCGGGACAAACTGATCCCGTGCTCCTTCTTGAGACGCCCCGCGATAACCTGGTCGCTCAGAGGCGACGCCTGGTCTTCTGAGGCGATCATCTCCTTGAGCAGTTCCTTGACGCTGCCGGATGCGATACCTGTTCCGGTCCGGTCGGACACGCCTCCGGTAAAAAAGTATTTCAGCTCAAATAAGCCGCGCGGCGTCTGCACATACTTTCCGTTAACAGCGCGGCTGACGGTCGATTCGTGCACGCCGGCTTCGTCTGCAATTTCCGCAAGCGTCATCGGCCGCAGGTACCTGGCACCCTGCTCAAAGAATTCTTTCTGATGCTCGACGATGGCCGCAACGACATTTGAGATCGTCTGCTTTCTCTGCTCGATGCTGCGGATCAGCCAGGCAGCCGCATTGAGACTCTTATTTAAGAAATCCTCGATTTGCTTGTCGTGCTCCGACTCGGCCAGCACTCTGCGATAATACGGGCTGATGGAAAGCTGCGGCGTACTTTTCTCGTTCAGCAGGACGATGTATTCACCATCGACCTTTTCCACGGTCACATCGGCGCTGACGTAGCGGACTTCCTGCGAAGAACCGAACTGGCGGCCCGGTTTCGGCTCCAGGCTGCGTATGCGGTCACAGTAGACCTGCGCTTCTTCGGACGACAGGCCGAGCGCTTTTGCGATGACGGACATCCGGTTCATCGCGATGTCTTCCAGATGGTCTTCGATGAGGCGCAACGCCACCGGTTCCGCAAGCCCTTTTCGTTCGAGCTGGAGGCGGAGGCACTCCTTGAGGTCGCGTGCACCGATGCCGGCCGGGTCCAGGTTCTGAACGGCTGCGAGCGCGTGTTCAATGTGTATCGGATCGACGGAAGCGATGGCCGGTATGTCGCAGGGATTCAGCGTCAGATATCCGTTTTCGTCCAGCGCCTCGATGATCCAGCGGGCGATGCGCCGGCAGCCGGTATCCAGACAGATAAACTGCACCTGTGTCATCAGATACTCCGTAAGCGACACCTCGCTTTGCACATACTGCTCGGGCGATGTATCCTGCTCCACACGTACACCCTGAAACTGCCGGTAGCTGATATCGTCGAACTCCCGCTCCCGTATGTATTCGCACCAGTCGAACTCTTCCTGCTCCGGTTCCGCCGTATCTGTCTCCATATCGGTCGCGTCGGCGATCGAGGTGTCCCCGTCGACTTCCGGGCCTTCCGAGCTTTCCCCGCCCTCCGCCGAAGCGTGTTCGTCCAGTTCGAGCACCGGGTTTGCCAGCAGTTGGTCGGCGACATACAGCTCCAATTCCTGGGAAGTGAATTGCAAAATTTTGATGGCCTGGATCAATTCCGGGGTCATCACAAGCTTTTGACTCTGTTCGATGGTGAGTTCGTATCCCAGTCTCACGGACAAGCCTCCCAGCCGTGCGGTAGATTTCGTTTCGCGTCGGTCGCACGACGACCGACAACATCAAATTATATCATCGGGCGCCGCCTATTTCAAACGCGGGAAGTCGATCTGGCGAAGCGCTTCGTACAGGATGACAGCGGCGGCATTCGAAACATTGAGAGAGCGCAGCTGTGCGCAGGAACTCATGGGAATGCGCACGGTATCCTGACTGCGTTCTTCGATCAGCCAATCCGGAAGGCCTTTCGTCTCTTTTCCGAACACGAGCGCATCCCCGTCCCGGTATTGCACGTCTGTGTGACGGCGCGTCGAGTGCGTCGTGGCGAGAAACATGCGCTTTCCGCTCCAGCTGCTAAGAAAAGCATCGAGATCGTCGTGCAGTATGAGCTCGACAAACGGCCAGTAGTCGAGCCCCGCGCGCGCAAGCTGCCGGTCGTCGAGCGAGAAGCCGAGCGGCTGCACGAGGTGCAGCACCGTGCCGGTCGCCGCACACGTCCGCGCAATATTTCCGGTGTTTGGGGGGATCTCCGGTTCCACTAAAACGATATGAAGTGCCATTTGTGTATTGTACTACATTTCGTGCATGCTTTGAACATTGTATGCTATAATGTTTGGCAGGCAAAACGGACGGGATCAGCAACCCGGACCGGACACGGAAATATGTAGAGGTATGTAAATGAAAAAAGAATCGATCGGCATCGCGCTGCTGGGTTTTGGTAATGTCGGCAGCGGAACATATCGCGTCCTGGAGGAAAACGCAGCGCTCATATCCAAACGGGTCGGGGCCGACGTATGCGTCAGAGCCATCCTCGTGAGAGATCTGAACAAAGAACGGAGCGTACACGCGCCCGCCGAACTGTTTACAGACGACTTCGAAGCGATCTTGGGCAATCCGGACATCCACATCGTCGCTGAGCTGATGGGGGGCGTCGAACCGGCGGTCACGTACATGGAGCGCGCGCTCGCAAGCGGCCGCCACGTCGTAAGCGCCAACAAGGAAGCGCTTGCCCGTTTCGGCGGATCTTTAACCGAACGGTCGCAGGAGCTCGGTCTCATGCTCCGCTACGAAGCGGCGGTGTGCGGAGCGATTCCGGTCATGAACGCGATTTCCACAGCGCTCGGTGCAAACGAGATTACGCGCATTCAGGGAATATTAAACGGCACGACCAACTACATCCTGACGCGCATGGGCGAAGAAGGAGCGCCGTACGCACAGGTGCTGAAGCAGGCGCAGGACCTGGGTTTTGCAGAAGCCGATCCGACGGCGGATGTCGAAGGGCACGATGCGGCAAACAAGCTGTCGCTTCTCATTGCAGCGGCGTTCGGCGATACGATCAGCCCCGACAACATTGACTGTACGGGGATCACAGGTGTCACAAAAGACGATCTGGACGCGGCTGCGGCCAGCGGAGAAACGATCAAACTCATCGCAACCGCAGATAAAGAGAACGGTATGTTGCGCGCAAGCGTGCGGCCGGTACCCCTTCCTTCGGAAAACCCCCTGGCTCGCGTTCGCAACGAGTTCAATGCGGTTCTGATCTCCTGCAACATGGCGGACGACATCTTCCTGCAGGGACGAGGCGCCGGACCGCTGCCGACCGGAAGCGCTGTCGCAGGCGACCTGCTCGAAATTGCAGCCTGCATCGTTCGGGAAACAGCCGGCCGCGCACTGCCGACACGGAGGCTGCCATGAGTCTGCATCGTCGGTGGAGCGAATGGATCGGCGGGCAGACCGACGATACGTTCGACGCATTCTGGGAAGAATATTCCTCTGCTGAGGAACGCATCTATAGAGATATCCTGCAGCGCTATCCGGCCGTGCCGCAGGGTATTCTCGGCGAGCTGGCCGAAAGCTACGGCATTGAACCGGTGCTGTACATGGGATTCTTGGACGGCATCAACTCCAGCCTCAAAGAGCCGCTGCCGCTCGAGAAATTTGACGAGCAAAGCGAATTTACGCTGGACATCGACTACGATGTGCTTCTGTTTAACATGCACGTCGCTGCAGCAGACTATCTGTACGGCCTGGAGGAATGGGACCGCGTTTTTTCGGCCGACGAACAGGAAGCCATCTACAGCCGTTACCGCCGCTCAAAGACCGTCATCAGAGAGCCGAAGATCGGCCGGAACGATCCCTGCCCGTGCGGCAGCGGAAAAAAGTACAAGAAGTGCTGCGGAAAGGATGCGTAGTCCATGCCCGTTTTAAAAAAAGCTGACCGCCTAAAAGTGGTCTCCCGCCTGCTCGCCGGTTATCCTGCGGCGGGTTGTGCGCTGGATTTTACAACTGAATATCAACTGCTGGTCTCCGTCGTGCTGTCCGCACAGACGACGGACCGCAGCGTCAACGAAGTGACACCGGCGCTTTTCGCTGTGGCTCCGGATGCGCATGCGATGGTCGCTCTGTCACCCGGAGAGATTCAGGAATACATACGCCGCATCGGCATGTATCGCACAAAGGCGGATCACATCTGGAATCTGTCGAACATGCTGATCGAAA
Organism: Clostridiales bacterium; assembly: GCA_012841925.1. GTDB lineage: Bacteria > Bacillota > Clostridia > Peptostreptococcales > Anaerovoracaceae > UBA10908. The sequence continues at coordinate 47,602 of DUTT01000017.1, forward strand.
AATACGGAGGCGAGGTACCGGGAACGTACGAGCAGCTGATCGAACTGCCCGGGGTCGGGCGAAAAACGGCAAATGTCGTCCTGTCCGTGGCGTTCGGCGAGCAGAGGATCGCGGTTGACACACACGTATTCCGGCTGGCCAACCGAATCGGACTCACGAAGGAGCCCGATGTGCTGAAGACCGAGCTGGCGCTCATGAAAGTCATCCCGGAGCAGAACTGGACGGCCATGCACCATGCGCTGATTCACCACGGAAGACAGGTGTGCTCCGCAAGAAAACCCCGCTGCGACGAATGCATCCTGCTGGATGTATGCGCCCGCAACGGGGTGTAATAAGTTTTTCCTTTACTTTTCCTTTTCCTTTCCTCTACCGCACCGGACACGCACCGCCTTCGCAGCCGTCGCTGCCGATGTCGTACTGCACCTCAGCCGTCTCGTACTTAGAAATGAGCGAGGGAACGAACGCATTCATGGCCGCTGTCCGCTCGCGGTATTCTTTTTCCGTAATTTCCTCGTAGGGCAGCAGGTCGTAAAAGCTGTCGTCATAGGACAGGAACGAAAGCGCCACCGTATCGTCCCAGTTTTCGTACACCCACTCTTCCACCTGATCCCATTCGCTGTCGCGCACGTGCACGGTAATCGAACAGTTGTGCTCCACGTAGTTTTCCATGAACATCTTGTAGATTTCGAGCTGCTCCACAGCAGTAACATCGCCTTTCAGTTTTCCTTCCGGCGCCTTAATGGGAAATTCCACTACTTTCGTCGAACAGTTTTCAGCCGTCTGCCCCACTTCCGGCAATACGGGATAACCGAGCTCTTCGCATACCTTTGTAAGCGGATCGTCTGCGGAGATGCGGATGCGTCGGATGTAGTAGGCTGCATGGGAAAAATGCACGCCCGAAGATACGACCGGCAGGAGGCTGAGTGTGCCTTCCGGCTTGACCGTGGTGATGAGGAGCGGTCTTGGCAATCCCAGTTCGTCTGCATAACTTTCCGCTGCCTGCCTTGCTGCAGCTTTTAAGTCCCGGAGCAGTTCTTCCTGGGCAGCCCGGTCCAGACCCGCGGCGTTGACCATGTCCTGCCAGCCCGTGAGCGAACAGCCGAGGAGTTTATCTCTCTGCTGCACATTGTTCCAGTCGGGAATCTCAAGCTCGGTACACGTCATGCGGTACCCTGCCCGCGCTGACAGACGCTGTGCCTCCATGAGCCCAGCCCGGTCGAGCGTCCCGTCTTCGTTCACAAACGCCTTGACGTTGATCGTCGTCAGGTTGCACAGTCCCTTGGAATCCAGGAGGATTTCGGCGCAGGGGTTGATGCCGTTGAAGTTCGGCCTCCTCTTTGCGCCCGCCTCTGCATTGACCCAGCCCGGTTCGCCGGAGTAGCGCATCTGCGTTAAGTGCCAGTGCAGCTTTTCGCGCGTCGGCTTTTTTTCGTAGTAGATGGAGTTGTTGCTCATCTGCCGGTGCGAAAGTTCCTGATCGATGACCCACTTTTCGCCCTCTTTTTTGTAGAGCTGATTTTTGGCCTGAATGCATTCCTGATCGTCGGCATCGATGAGGACGATTTCCGCCGTTCTGCGCACACCGCCGACGACGACGTTTTCGCCGATGATATTGGCGATATCCAGACAGTCGATGGGCTGCAGCCGTGTCCGGCCGTCGACCTGACGCACGCCGGCTTTCTCGATGACGCGCGTAATTTTCGTAAACATGTTTTTCATGCTGGAGTGGCCGCTTGCCGTCCCGCCGAACGTGTTGAGCTTTTCGCCGCGCTCGCGCACGTGATCGTAGTTGAGTATGATGGTCTTTATTTTGCGGTACTCGGAACTGTACAGCACTTTAAAGAAGTAATCCAGCGACTGCACCCACCCTTCTTTGCTGTCGCCAATTGTGATCTTAACCGTGTCGTTGTGCGTAAAATCCAGTCCCGTGCTGTCCTGCCGGAGGCTTTTGAGCAGCGGCGTATACGATTCGTGAATAACATCGATATCCGTTCGGATGGTCGGAAACTTTGCCACATCAGACTTCAGCACGCGCACACCGACACCGGAGCCGACCATCAGCAGGTAGAACACATCGTGGAACGCATCAAAGCTGTCGAGCACCTGAAACGAGCAATTGAAGTTGCTCATCGGGTAGTATTTGGATACATCGGTCGAGCCGACCCAGAATGTGCGACCGGAGAGAAACTGCTTGAGGTTAAAGATGTTGTCGAACAGTTTTTCCGCTTCGTCTGCAGGCGTCGGAATGAGACTGCAGTTGTATTCCACGGCACGCCGGATCGTTTCCCACCAATACTCCCTGCGGTTTTCATCAGAAAGCCAGCGCGAATACGTCCGATAAAACACAAAGCTCCCGAGCTGATCCATGGGCGAGGGTGCGTGCTTGTACGGACTGATAAACTCTTCGCTGATGATCCGGCCTTCCTGCTTGCGTCTCTCGCCGCGCGTCCGCTCGCGCTCATAGCGGTAGATGATAAATTTTTTGGCGACATCCTTTCGTTCGCTGGCCATGAGGAAGTCTTCGACGAGATCCTGCAGATCCTCGACCTTGACAAGCCTTTTAGATCGTTCCACCTGCTTTTCGATCGCCTCGGCGATGCCTGCAGACAAGTGCTCATCTACGCCTAAGCGCGTTTCCTGCATCGCTTTTTCGATGGCGGTTTTAATCTTCGAGCCGTCGAATACCACCTCTGTCCCGTCCCGTTTGATGACCGTTTTCATGACGCTTCCCTTCCTCTTCTCCGTTTGTATACCCTATGAAGCCGCGTGCAGCCGCACATCCGGCCCTGCTCTTCAATGCTATATGTAGTGATAACCCCTTTGCAAAGCACAGTATATAGTATTTCGAATCGGGACTCAACCGGTTTTTATCCGGTTTCGGCAATCGGCGCTTTACAAGATTTTGATCTACCGGTATAGTTGTATACAAATCTACCGGTCGTACGGATTCGGACAGAAAGGAATGCAACATGCTTACGACACAGTCACAGGCAGCGAATGCGGCGCTCTCCCTGCCGCAGAACCTTTTCAACAAACTCAGAGACGATATCCTGCAAGGCAAAATCGAGGCAGGCGAAAAACTGACAGAAAAACGTATCTGCAAGGAATACAATGTCAGCAGAACCCCTGTGCGCGAAGCGTTCCAGAAACTCGAACTCGACGGACTCATCGAAATCATCCCGAACCGCGGTGCGTTCGTAATCGGACTTACACGCCAGGACATCGAAGATATGTACGAGCTGCGCAAAGCCTACGAGGCCATTGCCGTGCGATGGGCGGTTGAGCGCATCACGGATGCAGAGTTCGAAGCACTGGAAGAAGCGTTCGACATGATGGAGTTCTACACACAGAAAAACGACGCAGACAAGATGTTGATGATGAACATGCGTTTCCACAGCCTCATTTATGCTGCCACAAAAAATCGCATGCTCCAGCATGTGCTGACCTCCTATCAGATTTATACAAAAAACACAAAAGTCAGCAGCGAATACATTCTCGCCTACCTCGACGAAGTGCTGCAGGAGCACCGGGAAATTTTTATGGCATTTCAAAACAAGGATAAAAAGGCAGCCACCGAAGCCTGCATTCGTCACATGGAAAACGGGAAGAGACGCGCCGGATTTGACCTGGACTGAAAGCGTTTTTAGGGTATAATGATCGAAACGGGCTGCCTGCAGGTAGCCATCGACAAACAGGAGGGTTTGCCATGATTGATTTGACGATCGACAAAAAAGGCCTGGAAAACAACATCCGCGTCGCGAAAGAAAACAACATCGTAATTCCGACGATTGCGGAAATGCGCGATCCGGAACGCATTCCGGACGCTATCAAAGAAAAGCTCAAGAATGTAGGATTGTGGGATGTCAATCCGCTGAACCTGTTCCGGATTACATGGAAGAATGAACCCAAAGAAAAGGGCGGGCAGTTTCAGAGCGTTCCGAACTACATCGAACTTCCGTCTGCGCTCACCGGCGTACCGTGCCGCATCTTTGCCATGGCCGGCAAGTGGTTCCCCACCGGCTGCCATAAAGTCGGCGCATCGTTTGGCTGTCTGGCGCCGAGGCTTTTGACCGGACAGTTCGACTCCACGCATCACAAAGCGGCCTGGCCCTCCACCGGAAACTACTGCCGGGGCGGTGCGTTCAATTCAAAGCTTCTGGCCAGCCACTCCATCGCCATCCTGCCCGAAGGCATGTCCAAAGAGCGGTTCGACTGGCTGATGACCATCGCGACCGAAGTGATCGCAACCCCGGGCAGCGAATCTGATGTCAAAGAAATCTTCGACAAGACCTGGGAACTGAAGCAGCAGCCCGACGTCATGGTGTTCAACCAGTTCGAGGAAATGGGCAACGTGCTGTGGCACTACAATGTGACAGGCACGGCCATGGCCGACGTGTACGAATCCATCAAAAAGCCGGGCAACCGCTTTGCAGCCGCCTGCTTTACGTCCGGTTCCGCAGGCACGATGAGCGCCGGCGATTATCTGAAAGATGTCTATCCGGAGCTGAAGCTCGCCGTCGGCGAAGCGCTGCAGTGCCCGACCATCCTTTCCAACGGCTTTGGGAGCCACCGGATCGAAGGCATCGGAGACAAGCATATTCCGTGGATTCACAATGTAAAAAATACGGACATGGTCATCGACATCGACGACGAAGACGCCGTGCGGCTGATGCGCCTGTTCAACACGGAACCCGGAAAACAATACCTTCGGGACGAACTGAAGCTCGACGCCGGCCTCGTGGAGCATTTCTCGCTGATGGGCATATCCGGCGTTGCAAACATGCTGGCCGCGATCAAAATGGCGAAGTACTACGAGCTGACGGAAAACGACGTTATAGGTACCGTACTGACCGACTCCGCCGACATGTACCGTTCCCGCATCGACGAACTCGAACAACAGTACGGCCCCTACCACGCGCAGGAAGCGCACATGGACTACTGTAGACACCTGCTGGCGCAGAAGACCGATCACATGGCTGAGTTGACGTACGCAGACCGCAAGCGGGTGCACAATCTGAAATACTATACGTGGGTCGAGCAGCAGGGCCGCGACATGCACGAGCTGAACGACTTGTGGTACGACACGGAAAACACGTGGGACGCCGTCCATGCGCAGGCGGAGGAGCTCGACGAACTCATCCGCGCATTCAACGAGGCGACGGGACTGCTGAAAGCGTAGCGCAGCCGGTCGATGGGAGAAATCATTGCAGTTAAAGAACGACATCACCGATCTCGTCCGGGAGACGAAGCGTCTCCTGGACGGATCCGACATTTTAGGCAGACAGGCCGCCCGGGCGGACATCGTCTTAAAAAAACTGGAAGCCGAACGCATCAACATCGCGGTAATCGGCCAGTTTAAGCGCGGCAAAAGCGCCCTGGTCAACGCTCTGCTCGGGCAGGAGTTGCTGCCGGTGGGCATCATCCCCGTCACATCGGCGGTCACTGAAATCCACCACGGCGACCCCAACGTAGCCATCCGATTTTACAACGGTCTCGTGCAGCCTGTCCGGATCGAAGATCTGCCCGACTACATCAGCGAAGAAAAAAATCCGGATAACCGGCTCGACGTATCCTCTGTCCGCATCCACTCCCCTTCGCCTTTCCTTGCACAGGGGCTGACGCTCGTCGATACGCCCGGCGTCGGATCATTTCACAAGCACAATACGGAAGCGGCCTACGCGTTCGTACGCGAAAGCGATGCGGTCATCTTTATGCTGTCTGTCGATACGCCCATCAACGAAATCGAGATTGAATTCCTTCGCAATACGCGCGCATTCGCAGGCAAGTTTTTCTTCGTCGTCAACAAGATCGACCTCGTAAGTCCGGAAGACCTCGCCGCTTTCGTCGCCTACTGCAATGACCTTCTGGAAAAACTCATGGAGACCGGCAACATTACCCTCTTCCCCGTCAGCGCCAAGATCGGCACGGGGATTGAGGAGCTCAGGGACATGCTGCTGCGGGAATGCCGCACCGGTCTTCTGCGCATCCTGTGCGAATCGTCGAGGCTCAAGCTGTACAATATCATCGTCGAGGCGCTTGCTCAAATTGAACTGTACTGGAAAGTCCTGGTGATGCCGCCGCTCGTTCTCGACCGGACAGTCGGTCGCATGGAAAGGGAACTCGATGCGTTCCGGGAGCGAGTATCGACCACTGTAAGCGAGCTCGGTGCCGATCAGGATGTAATCGTACCGGGCCTTTCAGAGCGGCTCGAAGCAGAGCTCAACGTCTTTAAGCTCGACCTGACCAGTGCCGTTACAGACACATTCGGCATGGACTATCATTACGAAATCGAAGAGCTCGAACAGGACGAAGCAGTTCAAGCGACGGCAGATCTCCCGCTCGCCCGGCATCTCGGGGAACAGTTTGCACGCGATGCTTCGGGCATCCTCGACGACCTGGGCGCCACGCTGAACCGCGTTCTTTTGTATCGCAACACCAGCACGCCGGAAGTCGTCACCCATATCTACGCCCTCAACCGCCTCGTGCGCCAGCTGCGCAGGACAAGAAATACACTACGCCACATGGAGGAATCATGAAAACCGTTCGTATCACAGATTCGTTTCGCGCATTGTTCCCCGATGCGCGCATTGCGCTCGTCTGCCTCGAGGACATCGACAACACCGTCACGCATCCGGACATCGAGACCGGGCTGAAACTCGCTAACGAGCAGGCGGAACGCCACCTGGTCAAGGAAGTGTTCAGCGAAAACCCCGCCGTTGCCGTATGGCGGGAAGCGTTTCGGAAGTTCAAAACAAAGAAAGGCGTGCGAAGCTCCATCGAGAGCCTGTTGAAGCGCGTCGAAAAAGGAAATCCCGTCGGACCGATCAATCCCCTCGTCGACATCTACAATGCTATTTCGCTCGAATACGGATTGCCCTGCGGAGGCGAAGATATCGATACCATCGAAGGCGATCTGCTGCTGACCGTGGCCGAAGGCGGCGAGTCGTTCCTCGCACTCGGCGACGAAACAGAAGACCCCGCCCTGCCGGGCGAGGTCGTGTACAGAGATGATGTCGGTATCGTATGCCGGTGCTGGAACTGGCGTGACGGCGTGCGCACGATGCTCACCGAACGCACGGTCCGCGCCGTCCTCGTGCTCGAATCCGTCGATCCTGCCCGAAATGACGACCTGGCAGCCGCCGTCGAAGAACTTGCTGCACGCTGCACGCAATTCCTCGGAGGCACCGCGCGCACTGCCATCCTGGGCGGAAGCCCGGACGAATTTATCCTGCTGTAAGTTTCAGCAGTTTTGTCTCCGCTTTACTAGATTCTCTCTACGTCGATACCGGTCGACTGACCGTTTAAATCGAACCCGGGCAGGCCGCTCTTTGCGACGATGGCATCGGCCAGCGTCTCCCTTCGAATGTACTCATCGTACACTCGAAGCGCTTCCTGTACGGCTTCGGGCGCATCCACGTAGATGTGGATGCGGTCCATCATATCGAAATCCTTCTGCTTCCGCAGCTGTTGTACTTTGGAAATCAACTCCCTTGCCAGACCTTCCGTGGCCAGCTCTTCCGTAACGTCTGTGTCCAGGATAACGCACAGATCGTTTTCCAGCGCCACCGTAAACCCTTCTTTTGCAGAAACCGCGATGTCGACCATGTCCGGAGTAACTTGAATCTCTTCGCCGTCAAGCTCCATGGAAAGCTCGGCGTTCGCGGACAACGAATCGACGATCTGCCTGGCATCCGCGCCGGCAAGAGCCCGGGCAAACGCTTTGATCTTCGGCCCGAGAACCGGTCCTGCGACCTTGAAATCGGGTTTTAGACCGTAGTCGATAAATCGGTCCATCTCTTTTTCGAACACGACCTGCTTCACGTTCAGCTCTTCGCGTATCAGATCCGACATGTACGAAATCGTCTCTTCGTACTTTCCGTCGATCAGCAGTTCCTGCAGCGGCTGACGCACTTTGATGCGCGTCTTTTCCCGAATGCCCCGGGCCATGGTCACGATGCTCCGCACGAGATCCATGCGCTCTTCGAGGCCGTCGTCGATGAGCGAAGTATCCGCATCCGGATAGTCCGCCAGGTGCACCGATTCCGCACCGGTCAGCCGGATATAGAGCTCGTCTGAAATGAACGGCGCAAACGGCGCGATGAGCCGGGCCGTTCCTTCCAGCACTTCGTACGTCGTCGCGTAGACGCTTTTTTTATCGTCGGTCAAATCGTCCGCATAGAAGCGCCTGCGCGCCCGGCGGATATACCAGTTCGACAGATCTTCGGCGACGAAGTCCTGAATCCTGCGCACGCTGCGGTTGTGATCGTATGCGTCCATCGCCGCTGTCACTTCTTGCACGAGCCGATGATACTTCGACAGAATCCACCGGTCGAGCTCGGGCCTGCTTTCCGGTTCAACGGAAAACGCAGACGGATCGATTCCATCGTTGTTTGCATACAGCGTAAAGAAATTATATACGTTTCGAAGCGTCCCGAAGAACTTGCCCTGCACGTCCACCAGTCCCTCTTCGTCGAAGCGCGTCGGAAACCAGACCGGAGAAACGTACATCAGATACCAGCGGGTCGCGTCCGCTCCATACTTGTCGAACAGTTCGAACGGGTCCACGGAGTTGCCGCGCGACTTGCTCATTTTTTTACCTTCTTTGTCCAGCACGAGGTCGTTGACGAGCACGTTGCGGTACGAGGAGCGCCCTTTGATAAACGTCGATATGGCCATGAGCGAATAAAACCACCCGCGCGTCTGGTCGATGCCTTCGCAGATGAAGTCGGCCGGAAACAGTTTTTCGTCGAAGATAGCTTCATTCTCAAACGGATAGTGATGCTGTGCAAACGGCATGGCTCCACTGTCGAACCAGCAGTCCAGCACTTCGGGAATCCGCGCCATCGAATCGCCGCACTCCGGGCAGCGGATGTGCACATCATCTACATCGGGCCGATGTAGCTCGATACCGGTATCGATGTCTTCAATCGCCTTTTCGACGAGCTCGGCCCGCGATCCGATCGATTCCAGATGCCCGCACGGGCAGCGCCAGATGTTGATGGGCGTGCCCCAGTATCGGCTCCTGGAAATGGCCCAGTCCTTGACGTCGGCCACCCAGTTACCGAAGCGCCCCTCACCGACGAACGGCGGGAACCAGTTGGTGTCGTCGTTGCTTGCGACGAGCTGATCGCGCAGCTTCGTCATCTCGATGTACCACGACGGCGTGCCGTAATACACGAGCTGAGTGCTGCAGCGCCAGCAGTGCGGATAGTTGTGCTCGATTTTCTCCTTGGAGTAAATCTTGTTTTCGGCAGCCAGATACTTGATGATGTCGATATCCAGCCCCTCCTCCATAACGAAGCGGCCGGCCCAGGGCGTCTGTGTATACTTCCCCTCCCCGTCCACGGGATTGGGGACCGGCAGGCCGTATTTGCGGCCTGTCACGTAGTCGTCCTCGCCAAAGGCGGGCGCCGTGTGGACGATGCCCGTACCGTCTGCCGTCGACACATAATCGCCGAGCGTCACATAGAACGCCTTTTTATCCACGCTGATGAACGGCATCAGCTGCTCGTATTCCATATATTCGAGATCCCGGCCTTTGACGGTTTCCACCACCGTGTACGGACCGATCGGTCCGAGCACGGTTTCGGCCAGCTCTTTCGCGACGTACAGGTATTCCCCGTTCTGCTCTGCCTTGACGTAGTCTATCTCTGCGCCCACGGTGAGCGCGACGTTCGACGCAAGCGTCCAGGGCGTCGTCGTCCAGGCGAGGAAGTACGTGTTCTCCTCTCCCTTTTTACGGAAGCGACATGTGATCGTATTGCTCTTGATCTCTTTATATCCCTGTGCAACTTCGTGGGAAGCAAGTCCGGTACCACAGCGGGGACAGTACGGCAGGATCTTGTGACCTTCGTAGATGAGCCCGCCGTCGAAGAACTGCTTGAGCAGCCACCAGACGGACTCGATGTAGTCGTTTTCCAGCGTGATATAGGGATTATCCATATCGATGAGATACCCCATGCGTTTCGTCATTTCGCGCCACGCTTTTTCGTACGTAAACACCGATTCCCGGCACTTCTGGTTAAACTCGCGGATGCCGTACGCTTCGATATCTTTTTTGCCCGACATACCCAGCTGTTTTTCCACTTCGATCTCGACAGGCAGGCCGTGCGTGTCCCAGCCCGCTTTCCGGCGAACCTGGAATCCCTTCATCGTCTTGTAGCGACACACGGAATCCTTGAGCGTCCTGGCCACGACGTGGTGAATGCCCGGCATACCGTTTGCCGTCGGCGGCCCTTCGTAGAATACAAACGACGGCCCGCCTTCACGGATTGCGACGCATTTTTCCAGGAGATTCTCCTGTTCCCAGGCATCGGCCTGCGCATTTTGGACTTCAGCGATGGGTTCATCCGACAAATTGCGAAACATGACAGCTTCCTTTACAAGTTCTCCTAATCGATGACGATGGCGTATGCGGTTGCATACGCAAGTTGCATACTCAAATAGTATAGTGAAATGGCATCCGGCCGTCAAGCCTCGGAGCGGAGGTGCTCCAGGACGCGCCAGATATCCTGCGATTCGTATCCGAGCGAGGAAAGCCTCCGCGCGATGCGCGCCTTGAGCTTATCCGGAACGGGATCCTCGCCTGCCAGCCCTTCCTTCTCCAGCATCGATTGCGCCTGCGCAAGCGCCCTCTCATAATCCGATCCGCCCGCTTCGTCATCCGCCTGCAAGGCGGCCTGCTGAGCCTCCCCGGGCTCCACGCCCCGCTCCATCAGCTCTCGCACAATCCGGCGGCGGCCTTTTCCTTTTTCGATCGCGCGCTTTGCATAGTCTTCGGCAAACCGGCTGTCGTCGATGTATCCGTCCTGTGCCAGCTGCTGCACAGTCTGAGCGGCCGCTTCCGGCGAATGACCTTTTTCCAGAAGCTTTTTCTTCAGCTGACCGGACGCATAATCCCTCCGCGACAGAAAATCTGCAGCGTGTTCGAGCGGAGGCTTTACAGGCTGACCAGGGTCGCTGAACCGGTGAACGGATAGGACCCCGGGTTTGCCGGCGCTGCAAATCGCAGCCTGCAACCCGCTTGCGATGTCCGGGCTCCACACGTGCACCGAACGGCCGTCAGGATCGGACAGAGTTTTTAGGAATTCCCCGGTTTTCCCGACGACAGAGAACGACGACATGCCAAACGCAAGGCCACGGCCGAGATATTTTACATAACTTTCCTTGCGCGTCCAGATCTCCAGAAACGCCTGCCCGTGCTCCGCAGACCCTTCCTCCAGAACCGCCAGATACCGTTGCTCAGCCGGATGGAGGATGCGCAGCGTGCGAGGTTGGACTCTGCGCCCGCGCTCTTCAATGTCGAAGCCCACCGGCCCTTCTTCACCTGCGGCGCAGGCCCAGTACCCGGATGTATGGCTTACGGAGACGCAAAGCGCCGGCTTGCCGGCGCTCCTTTCGATGCCCCACGTTCCGTTTTCCCTGCGTATAAGCACCGCATCCGCCGCATCGAGCCGGATGAGAACCGACCGGAGGAGCTCCTCCGAATCGTACGCTCTACCCTGCTTTTTTTTCAGGACGAACACATCCACCGCTCATTCCTCCCCAGCGTGCATCCGGCTGTGATACAGAGCGCGAATCTCGTGCAGCCAGAGCGGTACCGTCGAAAGCGCCAGCAGGCGCAGCCATTCGGCCAGGCTCAGCTCGACCGTCTCGAACATGCGGACAAACAACGACAGCTCCGTGACGGCGACCTGGAGCAGTATCCCGAAGAAAAATGCAAACAGGATCATCCGGTTGCTTCGATAACTCATGCGGAACACCGAGGTGTGGACATCGCGCATGCCCAGCGAATGGAAGAGCTGCGATATACCCAAAGTCGTAAACGCATAGGTCTGGCAGCGCATATAGGTATCGCCTGTGCTCATCGCCTCGTTGAGGTTCCGGATGGAGATATCCAGGCCGGCATCGAGGAGCAAGCTGACGGGTACGATCAGAAATGCGCCGAGCGTGATGGCGGCGATCACGGCGCCGTAGAAAAGCGTCGTTGCAAATCCGCCGTGAGCGAACAGGTTTTCCTCAGGGTCGCGCGGACGTTCTTTCATGATCTCCGCCGTCCCTTCATCGACGCCGAGTCCAAGCGCCGGAAGCGAGTCGGTAATCAGATTGACCCACAGGATGTGAATGGCCTTCAGCGGAGAAAACAGCCCTGCGACGATGGCGCTGCACATCGTGATCACTTCGCCGAAGTTCGACGAAAGCAGGAACAGCACGGTTTTACGTATGTTGTGGTAGATGACGCGCCCTTCGTGGATCGCTTTTTCGATGCTGGCAAAGTTGTCGTCCGTCAGCACCATGTCGGCCGCGCTCTTGGCGACGTCAGTCCCCGTGATACCCATCGCGATTCCAATGTCGGCCGCGCTGAGCGACGGGGCGTCGTTGACGCCGTCTCCGGTCATCGCGACGATGTGGCCGTGAGAGCGGTAAGCGTTGACGATCATGACTTTGTGCTTCGGCGACACGCGCGCAAACACGCGCAGATCCATCACGCGCCCGTTGAGCTCTTCCTGGTCCATGCGCGCCAGCTCATCCCCGGAGATGCACTGATCCTGAGAAGTCGCAATGCCGAGTTCTTTTGCAATCGCATAGGCGGTTTCCCGGTGGTCACCGGTAATCATGACCGTCGTTACATGTGCCTCTTTAAACCTCCGCACCGCTTCCGCCGCTTCGGGCCGCGGCGGATCGATCATGCCGACGAGACCGACAAAGATGAGTTCCGATTCCAGCGCTTCAGGGTTTTCGTAGCGAAGAGCGAGCGCGAGGACGCGGAGCGCATCGGCCGCCATCTCTCCGGCGGCAGCCTGAATCGCTTCGATATCTGCCGGCAGGAGATCCCGCATTTCTCCGCCCTGCAAAATTTTCGTGCTGTTTTTAAGGACGTCGTCGGTCGCTCCTTTTGTATAGGAAACGGTATGCCCGCTGCTGTCGCGATGGACCGTCGTCATCATCTTACGGACCGAGTCGAACGGCTGTTCATTGACGCGCGGCAGCTGCTCCTCGAGCGCTTCCTTTTTTATTCCTTTGGCGAGCGCCAGATCTACAAGCGCCAGCTCCGTCGGATCCCCGAGGCGCATCTCTCCGTCGACGCACGCATCCGAGCACAGCGCAAAGCCGTCGATCAACAGATGATACGCCTCGTAGTCCGCATCGGGGACGTCGACCGTGCGGCCGTCGGTGTACAGCCTCGTGACGGTCATCTTGTTCTGAGTGAGCGTACCGGTTTTATCGGAACACACGATGCTCACAGAACCGAGCGTCTCGACGGAAGGCAGTCTGCGGATGATCGTGTTCACTTTGACCATCCGCTGCACACCGAGCGCCAGGACGATCGTCACGACCGCAGGCAGCCCTTCCGGTATCGCAGCAACCGCAAGCGCGATCGCAGTCAGGAACATCTCGACCGGATCCCGGCTCTGCAGCAGGGCGACCGCAAACAGGCCCACGCACAGAGCAACAGCTACGATGCCGAGCATTTTCCCCAGATCGGCGAGGCGCTTTTGCAGCGGCGTCATTTCCGAACCGGCCTCTTTAATCATCCTGGCAATCTTCCCGACTTCGGTTTCCATGCCGGTATGCCAGACCACACCCTCGCCGCGTCCGTAGGATACCGGTGTGGACGAATACGCCATGTTGATGCGGTCACCGAGCGAGACAGGCTCTTCGGCTACGAAGTCGGCATCCTTTTCGGATGCGACGGATTCGCCCGTCAGCGCGGATTCCTCAATCCGCAGGTTGACGCTGCGCAGCAGCCGGAGGTCCGCCGGTACGATGCGGCCGGCCTCCAGGAGGACGATGTCGCCCGGCACGAGTTCAGAAGCGGGAACTTCCATCGCCCGGCCATCTCTGCGAACGGCGGCGACGGGGCTCGAAAGCTCTTTGAGCGCCTCGAGTGACCGCTCCGCCTTGGTCTCCTGCACGACGCCAATGGCCGCATTGATGGCGATGACGGCCGCGATGATGATCGCATCGCCGAATTCCCGAAGAACGAGCGAGATGAGCACCGCAGCCATCAGGATGTAGATCATCGGATCCCGAAGCTGAGCCGCAATCATTTGAAGCAGCGATTTTGACTGTTCTTCTTCGAATTCGTTCGGGCCGTACTGCTGCAGGCGGAGACGCGCTTCTTCGGAATTCAGTCCTTTTTCCGCATGCGTGTTCAGCGTGTTGAGCGCATATGCGCGATCGTGTCGATCCATTTTCCCTCCATAACTTGCTAATTGTCCCCGCATCGACTATAATCAGTTTAGCGCAGTTGCGCACTATAGCACTAAAGAGCAGGGAGGTTTCTCATGGCCTATGTTTCAAAATTCAAATCCGAAGAGAACGACGAACTCTTCCGGGCGATTCTGGCACTCCAAAACGAAGAAGAGTGCTATCGTTTCTTTGAAGACCTCATGACCATCAAAGAGCTGCAGGCCGTTTCCCAGCGCTGGAAAGTGGCCAGAATGCTCCATGCGGGCCGCACCTATCAGGATATCGCTTCCGATACGACCGCCAGTGCTGCGACGATCAGCCGGGTCAACAAATGCCTGCTGTACGGAGCCGAAGGCTATCGCATGCTTTTAGAGCGACTGCAGCTCTAGCCATCCGGCTTTCATTGTCCGCTTACGATTTCCCACCCGCGATTCAGCTGCCGGTCGACGAGCAGCGTGCCGTCCTGCGCGTAATCTTCTTCTTCCGGCTCGACTTCGATATCCGGCTCGATGCCCACGCCGTGGATGACGTGTCCCTTGGGTGAATAGTACTGCATGACCGTTAAATTGATGGCGCTTCCGTCCCGCAGTTGTTCCAGTTGCTGAATGATACCTTTCCCAAATGTCGTCGTGCCCACGATGAGCGCAACGCCGTTGTCCTGGAGACCAGCCGTCAGAATTTCCGACGCCGAGGCCGATCCTTCGTTTACGAGGACCACAAACGGCAGGTCCGTTTTTCCGTCTTTTACATGGAAATACTCCCGGTTACCGGCCTGGTCCTCGCTGTACACGACGGTTCCCTTGTCCATGAGCGCATCCGCCACATCGACGCTGGCGTTGACCAGCCCGCCCGGATTGTCGCGCAGGTCGAGCACGAAGCCTTTTGCACCGCGCTGCTCCACCGTCTTGAGGGCTTTCTTAAAGTCGGAGGCCGTGCTCTCCTCAAACGAAGCGATGCGGATGTGAGCGATGTCGCCATCCATCCATTCCCAGCGAACTGTCTGCGATATGATTTTCTCGCGCCGAATCGACAGTTCCACTTCTTCCCCGTCTCTCAGGAGCGTCAGCGTCACCCGCGTGCCGGCCTTCCCGCGTATCGCGGCAGCGGCCAGATCGATCTCCGTGCCCGAATAGGGCGTGCCGTCCACCTTCAGTATGATGTCACCCCGGCGCACGCCCGCAGCGTGTGCAGGTGAGCCGTCCTGCGGGGCGACCACCTCGATCGCTCCGTTTTTATTCGTGCTCAGCGAAACGCCGATGCCGGAATATTCACCGGTGAGGGAAATTACGACCGATTCGTATTCCTCCGCTGTCATATAATAAGAATACGGATCATCCAGTCCATCGAAAAGTCCCCGCAGCATACCCAGTTCCAGATCGTCATCCTCGACCGGCAGATAGTAGTGTGCGCTGACGTGTTCGCGCAGCCTGTCAATTTTCCCGTATGCGTTGTGCAAATATCGGTACCAGTCGTAGTCCTCTTCGGAGATCATCCGCTCCGCCTTGTATCCTGGCTGCAGCAGCCGGTACACATCCACACCGGCGTACAGCGCCATGGATGCCGCCCCTGCAATCAGACTTACGGCGATCAGAACGATCAGCGATCTTTTCTTGATGGAAATCATGCTCCGTCCCCTCTCCTGATATCCCGGGCCACGAGCTGGAGGCTCCGGGTATCTCTGAATTCGTTAATGCCGAGTTCGCCTGCCACATCGACGACGGCTCCGGGCTGCAGGTACATCCCGTACTCGGCGGCGCGCCGGAATAAGATGCAAGGCAGCATCGTTCCGTCTCCTGTGCGCAGCATAAAGCGCGCATGCTCTTCTTCGGTTCCCATGCGATGCACTGATTCGACGCGCGAAGGGCCGCTCGCAAACAACGGCTTTGGATTGGCTTCCCCGTGCGGCTCGAGCAGGCGCAGCGTTTCGGCAAACTCCAGTGTTTTCTCCGATGCGTCGAGCA
Source organism: Clostridiales bacterium (assembly GCA_012841925.1). Taxonomy (GTDB): domain Bacteria; phylum Bacillota; class Clostridia; order Peptostreptococcales; family Anaerovoracaceae; genus UBA10908. Next base: position 63,756 of record DUTT01000017.1, read on the forward strand.
CTTTGACGACTTTGATTTCTTCTGTCAGAATATCGGGGTCGGCGCGCAGAGCCTCCGCCATCGCCTCCTGCATCGCTTGCCGGAACCGTTCGAGATTCTGCTTTTTCATCGTAAACCCGCATGCACCCGCATGGCCCCCGAAGCGCTCAAACAGAGGGGCAACGCTCGAAAGCATGCCGTGCAGATCGAGCCCCGGGACCGACCGCCCCGTCCCTTTAACGAGCCCTTCTTCCCCATCGGTCACAATGAACACGGGCCGATACAGCGACTCTTTCAGATGCCCTGCGACGATACCGGCGACACCTTCGTGGGCGTCGGGCGCGTACACGACGGGGAACAGTTCGCCGGACCCCCCCTGCCCGATTATTTTCTCGCACAGCCTGTGCGTCTTTTCCTGTTCGGCTTTTCTGGCCCGGTTGTTTGCAGCCATATCCCGCGCGATGCGGTCCAACCCGCTCCGCCCGTCGGCGTCGCCGCACAGCAGGTCGACACCGGGATCCGCAGACTCCATACGCCCCTGGGCATTGATATTTGGGGCGATCATGTAGGCGATGTGACCAGCCTCGACTTCTCTTTCTCCGAAATCCACCGCCTCCAGCAACGCGTCCAGACCTTCTCGTTCTCTGCGGTTGATAAACTCAAGGCCATATTTGACGAGCGTGCGATTTTCATCCAGAAGCGGCACGACATCGGCCACGGTCGAAATCGCCACGAGATCCAGGAGGCGGTTGAGATCGGCCTTTAAAAAGCGTCCGTCACCCTGCTGTTCCAGCAGACGCTGAATCGCCTGCGCCAATTTAAACGCAACACCGCATCCGGAAAGATGGGGGAAAGGATAGGTGCTGTCGCTTCTCTTTGGATTGATGAACAGGCAGTCCGGCGTCGCATCGGGCGCGGGACTGTGATGATCGGTGATGATCAATTCGATGCCGAGGCTCTTTGCATGGGCGGCTTCGGACACCGATGTGCTGCCGCAGTCCACCGTGATGATGAGATCGATACCCTCCGAGGCAATGGTGTCGATGGCCTGTGTGGATAGCCCGTACCCTTCATGAAAGCGGGACGGGATATAGTAGCGCACGCGATCCGAAATCGCGCGAAGCGTGCACAGTAAAAGCGCCGCCGACGTGACGCCATCCGCATCGTAATCTCCGTACACGCAGATGCGCCCTCCGCCCAGTGCCGTTTGAACGACGGTTTGCGCCGCCTGCGCCATATCGTTGAGCAGAAACGGATCGTGCGTCAGCTTTGGAAACGGAGCGAGAAAGTCTTCGACGCACGACGGCTCGGTAACTCCGCGCTCCTGCAGAATGCTCAATATGGCAGGGGGGACCCTGCGGGGTCCCCTGAGCAAGTCGTTATTTTTCTGTGTAAATACCCATCGGGCCATCGCGTTTCTCCGGCTTTGTACGGCATCAGTTCAGCGCGAAACGTAATCCAGCGGATTTTTGTACACGCCGTTGAGCCGGACTTCGAAGTGCAGATGAGGTCCGGTGGACATGCCGGTCGAGCCGACCTTGGCAATGGTCTGTCCCCGGGCGACGACGTTGCCTGTGCTCACCAGAAGTTTGCTCGCATGCGCATACAGCGTAACGATGCCGCCCCCGTGGTCGATCATCACCATATAGCCATAGCTGTTGTTCCAGCCGGCCGTGATGACCGTGCCTGCATTGGCGGCGAGGATGTCGGTGCCGGAGCTGGCTCCGATATCGATGCCTGTGTGCATTTTGGGCACTTTCAGAATGGGGTGGTTGCGCATCCCGAACGGCGACGTGATGCGGGTGCTGGCTTTCGAAGGCCACTGCATCGTTCCGCCGATGTAGTTGCCGCTGCCCTGCAGACCCAGGATCTTAGCTGTAAGCGCGTTGGCTTCGGCGTTGAGCGCATCGACCTGCTTTTCTAACGCTTTGTTGTCCTGATCGACGGCTGATTTTTTGCTCTGTACCTGTTGTTTGCTGGACTGGAGCGATTCCTGGCGCGAGCTCTCTTCGGCCTGCTGCGCGAGCAGGTTGTCCCGCAGAGCCTGCAGCTGAATCTTCTGCCCGATAAAAACATCGTACTGCTGCTGCAGTGTTTCGAGCAACTCCGCATCGCTGTCGTAAATCCGCTGAACCATATCCAGATTTGTCATGAAGTCCGACATATCCGACGATCCGAGAAGCACGGTGAGAATGCCGACTTCGCCATTTTTGTACATCGTGCGCAAGCGCGCATTCAGCGCTTCGTTTTGCGCAGCGATATCCTGCTCGAGCTCCGTCAGCTCCGCCAGTTTATTCGTTATTTTCGCTTTCGTCGCATTGATGCTCTTCTGCAGCGAGTTGAGCTCCACTTCTGCCGAGTAAATCTGTTTTTCGAGCGTGCGGATTTCGCTCTGCAGCGCGCTGGCCTCCTGCTTGCCTTTGTCCAGCGCTTTCTGCGTGTCGTCGATTTGACTCTGGATGTCGTCGAGCTTGCTCTGATCGCTTGTGGCGTAGACGAACGGTGCGAAGCACAGACTCGCCGCCACGATGACAGCAAGCAACCGAGCGCCGTTGCGCTTTGATGTACCGGTTTTCATCTCTTTCTTTATGTAATTCATATGTAAACCTCCGGTCTATGCATTTAAAAATCGCCTCATGGACAGGATGCTGCCAAACGCACCGATGCTCGCCCCCAGCGCGATAAAGATCCACGACAGATTCTTCATCATGAACCCCACTTCGACAAACGAACTGGAGAACAGAAGCAGAGCCTGGGTGGCAAACAGATTGACGATGCGCGCGTAAATCAACCAGGTGAGGCCCAGCGCGATGAAGGCGGAAATGCAGCCGATCATCATGCCTTCCGCCAGCAGCGGTCCGCGGATAAACCAGTTCGTTGCACCGACATATTTCATAATCATAATCTCGCGCTGCCGGGCCATCACGGTCAGCTTGACAGTGTTGGATACGACGATTACGGAGACGATGATCAAGAACACGATGACGATGAGCGCGCCCTTTTGTATAAAATCCGTGATGGTCAGGATTTTACTGACCTCTTCCTGGTAAAAACGCACGTCCTCCACGCCGATGAGGTTGCGACAGGCCTCGTAGACGAGACGGCCGTCCTCCAGGTCCGCAAGCTCGACCCGAAGTGCATTCGGCAGCGGGTTGTCGGCAAGTCCGTCCAGCAGGTAGGACTTCTCGCCCCAGCGCTGCTTAAACGCCTGCATGGCGTCTTCTTTGCTGACGTAGACCACGCCCGAAATCTCATCCATGGACAGGAGGCTCTGCGCGATGACATCCGCATCCTGCCGCGTCGTCTCCTCGAGCAGATACACTTCGATGGTGTTGAACTGCTGTTTTGCCTTCTCCGTAGCGATGTTGATGTTGACGCTGATAAAGAAGAACAACCCCAGGATCAGCAGCATCGCCGTGATGGAGAATATGGAGGCCAGACTCATCCCCTTGTTCCGGAATACCTGGACGGTTGCCTGTGTGAGAGAATAGCGCAAGCTTCTAATCATCGTAGCCGTATTCTCCTCCCCACGCATCGCGCACAATTTTCCCCTTGTCGATCGCCACAACGCGCTTCCCCATCCGGTCTACGATGTCCTTGGCATGGGTGACCATGAGCACCGTCGTTCCCCTGCGGTTGATCTGATTGATGAGCTTCATGATTTCCCAGGCGGTGTCCGGATCCAGGTTTCCAGTCGGCTCGTCGGCGATCAGCATCATCGGATTGTTGATGAGGGCGCGTGCGATAGCGACCCGCTGCTGCTCTCCTGCAGACAGTTCCGCCGGGAACTGATCGGCCTTGTCGCTGATACCCATAATGGACAGAACCAGCGGTATCTGACGGCGCATGGCGCGCTGCGTGGACTGGACAACTTCCATGGCAAACGCCACATTTTCGTACACGGTTTTATGAGGCAACAGGCGAAAATCCTGAAACACCATGCCGATATTTCTGCGAAGAGCCGGAATTTCGCGGTTGGACAGGTGCGTGATGTCCTGCCCGTTGACAAAGATGCTTCCTTCGTCGGGTTCGATTTCTTTTAATATGAGTTTAATCAGTGTAGACTTCCCGGCCCCGGACGGACCGACCAGAAATACGAAGTCCCCTTTTTTTATCCTGATGGTTGCGTCTTCGAGACCGACATTGCTGCCGTACATCTTGGTGACGCCTTCGAATCTTATCACGTACGATCCTCTCTTGTGTCTTTTTGGCAGTTTAACGCATCAAGTATACTATATCTTCGCTTTTTTAGAAACACCATTTCCTGTGCCTCTCGTGCGCAGCGCATCCGGAGATCCGCACGTACGGTCCCAGAGTTCGGCCAGTACCGGTGCAACGATTTTTCGCACGGAAGCGATGCTATAGGGGAGTACGCAGTTGTACTGTGCCCGGTACAAATCCTCCGTCGCCACATGAGGCAGCTCCAGCCAGTCCGTTCCCCTGAAAAACCGCCTCAGTTCTCCCCGGTGAACGCCCCGGTTCATGTTGTTTGCGACAAACACCGGGCGGGGAGCTTCGATCCGTATGCGCTCGATGCCGGCGATATAAGGGCAGAGGCGCGTCGGCAGAGGGTCCAGCACGCACACGACGGCGTCCATATCCGGCAGAATGTCCCACATCAGTCCGGCACTCATGCCGGAACAGTCGAACAAGCGGACGGTGCCGGTTGCATTGTGCACAAGCCGCAGCGAATCTCCAGGCGAGAGCGCCTCGTGGACCCCGCCCGGGGGTGCATCTCCAGGACAGCGCAGAATCCAGTTAATCCCCTGTTCCATATTCGCCAGACCGCGAATGTTCTTGCGCTCTGCGACCAGGCGGTGAAACGGATAGAAATCCCTGTACAAAAATCGTTTTTCGATGCCGTACGCTTCGTAAAAATACGGAGTCCCCAGCTCGACGAGCGCGACGCTTTCGTCGGAAAACGCCTGCCCGACCCACGCAGCCAGAAGCCCTGCAACAAAGCTGACACCGCTACCCTGTGCCACGCCGATTACGGCCATGCGCACTGTCTCTTGGACGTCAGCGCCTTCCGGCCGGTTCCCTCCGGCATCGGGAATCCGAAATATCTGATTTGCCTGCATGGTCATTCCCCATATGAAGACCCGCACCCACGCCGGATAAATTATACATTATTTGCCATATTTGTCAAGATTGCGGGCAGCCTGCGCGATGGCCCCTGCCGTCAGTCCATACTTTTCGAGCAGTTCATCCGGCTTACCCGACTCGCCGAACGTGTCGCGGATACCGACCGTCGCCACGCGCACCGGATGGTGAGCGCAGCAGATCCGGGCGACGGCAGCCCCCAGGCCGCCTTCGAGCGTATGCTCCTCGGCGGTTACGATGCCGCCCGTCTCGCGCGCGGCACGGATCACGGCTTCTTCGTCCAACGGTTTGAGCGTGTGCATGTCGATGACGCGCGCCTCGATACCTTCGAGCGCCAGCTGCTCCGCAGCCAGAAGCGCTTTGCTGACCATGATGCCTGTGGCAATGATCGCACAGCCTGACCCCTCGCGCAGCACGCGGGACTTCCCGATTTCGATGTCCGCCTCCTCTTCGTAGAGAACCGGAACTGCGGCGCGGCCCAGTCGCACGTACACGGGTCCGTCGAGATCTGCGGCTTGCTGCAGCAGCTTCCGGGCGGAGACATCGTCAGCCGGATTCAGCACCGTCATGCCCGGTATCGCACGCATCAGCGCCAGATCCTCGATCGCCTGGTGGCTCGCTCCGTCCTCCCCGACAGTCAGCCCTGCGTGCGTTGCGCAGATTTTGACATTGGCGCCGGTGTACCCGATGGAGTTTCTTATAATTTCGTATGCCCGGCCGGCTGCGAACATCGCAAACGTGCTGGCGAAGACCGTCTTGCCGGATACGGCAAGTCCTGCAGCCATGCCGTACATGTTGGCTTCAGCGATGCCGACGTTAAAGAATCGATCCGGATAGGCGCCCGCAAAAAACTTCGTCATCGTAGAGCCGGACAGGTCGGCATCCAGAACGACGATGTCCTGCCGCACAGCGCCGAGTTCGACGAGTGCCTTGCCGTAACTCTGTCTTGTCGCAATCATCTCTGCCATCACAGTACACCCCCCAGTTCGCTCATCGCCTGCAACGCTTGCTCCTTGTCCGGCGCCTTCCCGTGCCAGCCGGCTTCGTTTTCCATATACGAAACACCTTTTCCCTTGACAGTCCTGGCTACGAGCACCGTCGGACGGCCTTTGTGCCCGCGGGCTTCGGCAAGCCCGGCGCGGATCGAATCGATGTCGTGACCATCGATCTTTTTTGCATTCCAGCCGAACGCCTCGAACTTTTCTGCGACAGGCGTCACGCGCATCACATCGTCGTTAGCTCCGTCGATCTGCAGCCCGTTAAAGTCGACGATGGCGCACAGGTTGTCCAGTCCGTAGTGCGCAGCGGCCATAGCCGCTTCCCACACAAGGCCCTCCTGGAGTTCCCCGTCACCCAAAAGCGCGTAGACCCGGCTGGCTCTGCCGTCGATCCGGCTGGCAAGCGCCATGCCGACCGCGGCCGAGAATCCCTGCCCCAGCGAACCGGTGGACATCTCCACGCCCGGCACGGCGCGCATGGACGGATGCCCCTGCAGCGGACTGTCGATCTTTCTGAACGTGCCGAGCAGCTCGGCCGGGAAAAATCCTTTCTCCGCCAGAACCGCATACAGAAGCGGAGAAGCGTGTCCCTTCGACAGGACGAAGCGGTCCCGGTCCGGATCCGTCGGATTGCTCCCGTCGATGTTCATATGCTCAAAGTACAGAACGGCCAGAATGTCTGCAGCCGACAGCGATCCGCCGGGATGTCCCGATCCGGCCAGGTACACCTGCCGGATGATGTTTTGCCGGATGGCCGTCGCCCTGTCCCGCAATGCTTTGTTATCCATGTTCCCTCCTTCGCTGCCGCGCGATGTATGCAAATTATGCTTTTATAATTTTACGCTCCGCTGACCTTCTGTGCGGCTACCCTGACTAAAAACAGCGGAAGCGTTGCGATCCTCTTTATGCGGGAGGGCTCCTGCCCGAGCCGGTACAGCCACTCCAATCCAAAAGACCGGAAAATCTTTGGCGCACGCTTGAGCGCGCCGGCCCACACATCGAAGCTCCCGCCTATTCCGATGCCTGCCTTCATGTGCAGAGCGTTCTTGTTTTCCAGAAGAAACCGCTCCTGTTTCGGAAAGCCGAGGGCTACACATAGAAACCCTGCCCCCGATTCGTTGATAGCTTCGACGATCGAAGCGGTGTCGCTTTGCTCGAAGTATCCGTGATGTGTGCCGGCGATACGAAGCCCCGGAATGTCGCGCATCTTGTTTGCTGCCGCCTGTTCGGAGATACCCGGCCGGCCGCCCAGAAAATAGACGCTGACCCCGTTCGCTGCACAGCGCTTTAGGGCGCAGTGGGCGAAGTCGATCCCGGCCACCCGCTCGCGCAGCGGACGCCCGAGCATTCGCGATGCGTGCAGAAGCCCGACACCGTCGGGAATAACAAGGTCTGCGGACATCAGCAGCTGTGCCAGCGACGAATCGCCGGAAGCCTGAGACACGATTTCGGCATTCGGCGTTGCAATCCACGCCATCGACTTCCCGTTGAGAAAGCCGTCAAACGCAGACAGGGCATCCCCCATCGTTACATTATCCACAGGGATGCCCAGAATATCGATTGTGCCTTTTCGCTGATCCATACCCTTCTCCGCTATCGCATGTATTCTACCACAAAGCTCCTGTTCATTAAACACGAATTTGCGCAAACCGATAGTATCGAAGCGCCGCTTGTGCTATCATAAACGCATCTAAATCCGGGAGGACAATCATGAAAATCTGTGTAATCGGTTTGGGATATATCGGGCTTCCGACGGCGGCCATGTTCGCGCGTTCGGGACTGGACGTCCTGGGCGTCGACTGCAACGAGACCATCGTACACGAGCTGAATCAGGGAAGGACGCTCATCGAAGAGGACGGACTGGCGGAATGGATTCCGGGTGTCGTCGCGAGCGGAAAACTCCGGGCATCCACGACTCCCGAAGAGGCCGACGCATTCATCATCACCGTGCCGACCCCGTTGGATGTGGAGAAAAAAGCGGATCTGTCGTTCGTCGAATCGGCGGCGCGCTCCATTGCACCGCTGCTGCGGCCCGGCAACATCGTCGTATTGGAATCCACCTCTCCCGCAGGGACGGTGGAAGAGCGGCTAAAACCTCTGCTGGAACAGAGCGGCCTTTCGGCCGGAACGGATTTCTCGCTGGGGTATTCTCCTGAGCGCGTCATCCCCGGCAACATCCTGCGCGAGCTCGTTACAAACGACCGGATTGCAGGAGGTATCGACGGGGCATCGGCAAAAAAAATCGCAGCGCTGTACCGGGCATTCGTGCAGGGCAGCATCTACGAGACAGACGTGAGGACGGCTGAGCTGTGCAAGCTGGCGGAAAACACGTACCGCGACGTCAACATCGCCTTTGCCAACGAACTGGCGAAGATCAGCGAGGATCAGGGTGTCGATGTGTGGGAAGTGATACGCCTGTGCAACAGGCATCCGCGCGTCAACATTCACCAGCCCGGACCGGGCGTGGGAGGACACTGTATCGCCGTGGATCCGTGGTTCATCGTGGAGAAAAATCCGGAAGACTCGCAGCTCATACGGCTTTCGAGAGAAATCAACGACCGCATGCCTCTTTATGCAGCCGACCTCGCATCGGGAATCCTGTCGGCCATCGAACACCCGGCTGAAGAAGAACACCCGGTCGGGGCGACGTACCCCAAAGGTGTCGGCCGACCGGTCGTCGCCGTCCTGGGCATTGCGTACAAGCCGAATGTGGACGACACGAGAGAAAGCCCCATACTCACGCTGATCGAAGAGCTCGAGCGCCGCGGCATGGACGTGCGCTGGCACGATCCTCACGTGAGGAACCGGCCGGGCAACGCCCCGGACGTACTCGAAGCGACGGAAGGAGCGGATCTCCTGATTCTGGGCGTCAATCACACGGAATTTCGTCAACTGGATTATCGATCGGTCGCCCGCTCAATGCGGCACCGGAACCTTCTCGATGCGCGCGGCTCCGTCGATGCCGAAGCGGCCAGAAGCGCAGGATTCCTCGTCTACGCGCTGGGGCGGGGGCACAGGCTCCGCTGAGATCAGGGCTGAATTTTTCTGAACTTTTGATAACGCGCCTGCAGCAGTTCTTCGGCAGGAACGCGCTGCTTTTCGTCGAGAAACGCTTCGATGTCGCTGCGCAGCAGCGCAAAGGTCTCTTCAAATCCCTTGCCGCGCTCGGGTACGATGCGTTCGGCCACGGAGAGCTGCACCAGATCCTGCGCCGTCAGCTTGAGACAGTCCGCCGCTTCCGCGGCCCGGCCTGCATCCTTCCACAGGATGCTTGCACAGCCTTCCGGCGATATGACGCTGTATACGGAGTTTTCCAGCATCCACACTTCATCGGCAACCGACAGTCCCAGCGCACCGCCGCTGCCGCCCTCGCCGATTAAAATCGCAAGCACGGGCACGCGAAGCGTCATCATTTCCATCAGATTTTCCGCGATGGCCCGGCCCTGGCCGCGCTCTTCGGCGCCGATGCCGCAAAAGGCCCCGGACGTGTCGACGAGCGTAACGACGGGTCGTCCAAACTTTTCAGCCTGCTTCATAAGGCGAAGCGCCTTTCGATACCCTTCCGGGTGTGCGCTCCCGAAGTTTCTTGCAGCCCGCTCGCGGGTCGTCGTCCCCTTTTCCTGGGCGATGAGCGTAACATATGTCTGCCCGAGCCGGGCAATCCCGCCGACGATCGCCGGATCATCCCCGAAGAGCCGGTCCCCGTGGAACTCTGTAAATTCGTCAAACAGGCTTCTTATATACGAACGCGCTGTAGGCCGGTCCTTGGCCCGGGCCGCGGCTACGCGATGCTTGGCTTCCATGATTCATCCCTCCCTGCGAGGTTTTTTGTGCGCCCGGAGCATCCGGACGATGAATTTCTTCTGCTGATCCCTCGGTACAATTTTATCTAAAAATCCGTTTTTAAGCAGCGATTCGGCACGCCCCAGCCCCGGCGGAAGTTTTTGACGGATCGTCTGTTCAATGACTCTGGGCCCGGCAAAGCAGATCAGAGCACCCGGCTCCGCCGCGGTCACATCCGCCTCCATGGCAAAACTCGCCGTAACACCACCCGTCGTCGGATCCGTGAGCATGGCCAGATAAAAGCCTCCTGCGTCAGAAAACCGCTTGACCGCACCGCTGGTCTTCGCCATCTGCATCAAAGACAACATGCCTTCCTGCATGCGCGCACCGCCCGAAGCCGTAAACCCCACGACCGGCAGGTCTTCCTCTGCTGCGTGTTCGAACAGTCGAGCAATTTTCTCGCCCGTCACCGTTCCCATCGAACCCATCATAAAGGCAGCATCCATTACAAACAATGCGGTCTCGATGCCGCCGATGCGCGCCGTCCCCGTCAGGACGCTTTCGCTTTCCCCGGATGCGCGCTCCGCCGCTTCCAGCTTTTCTTTGTATTCCGGAAAATTCAGCGGATCGGAGCTCTTCAGATCCGGCCAGAGTTCGACAAAGCTGTCCGGGTCGGCGATCCAGGCGATGCGCTGCCTGGCCGGAAACCGCATGTGCAGCCCGCAGTTCGGACAGGTGTAGGCGTTTTCCTGCACATCGGACGTAAAGACCGATTTCTTGCACCTCGGACAGACGGTGAACAATTCGGGCGGAATGTAGACGCCGGAAGGCGCCGGTTTCGCACCGGTTGTCGAAAGCTCCAGTTCGTTCCTCGGCTTTTTAAAAAGTCCTTTGATCATTTTATACCCCTCGATTCAAGGTAATCCGTCGTATAGGCACCGCTTTGAAATACCGGATCGGCCAGGATGTCCAGATGCAGGTCGATGTTCGTATCCACGCCGGTGATCACCAGTTCGGCCAGCGCCGCCTGCATCTTGCGGATCGCTTTTTCCCGCGTGCTCGCGTGGACAATCATCTTGCCCAGCAGAGAATCGTAGTACGGCGGAACGGTGCATCCCGTGTACAGAGCCGTATCGAACCGGACGCGGGGCCCGCCGGGAATGTGCAGAAAGTCCACCGTACCCGATGACGGGCGGAACCCTTCCGCCGGGTTTTCTGCATTGACCCGGCACTCGATGGAGTGCCCCTGAATGTTTACATCTTCCTGATTATAGGGAAACGGCACGCCGGCGGCGATGCGAATCTGCCATTTGACGAGGTCGATGTTGGCCACCGTCTCGGTGACGGGATGCTCGACCTGCAGGCGGGTATTCATCTCCATAAAGTAGTGATCTCCGGCCTCGTCGACGAGAAATTCCAGCGTCCCCGCATTGACGTATCCGATGTGCTCGGCCGCCCGCACAGCGTCGGCATGCATGCGCGCCCGCGTCTGCTCGGGAAAATCCACCGCCGGACTCTCCTCCAGCACCTTTTGTTTCCGCCTCTGCATGGAGCAGTCCCGTTCGCCGAGGCAGATGACCTTGCCGAAAGCATCGGCCAGAATCTGCACTTCGATGTGGCGGACATTCTGCATGTATTTTTCCAGATAGAGCCCGGAATCGCCGAAGCCGGACGACGCTTCGCGCGACGCATCCAGGAACGCGCGTTCGAAATCGCTTTCGTCCGTCACGAGCCGGATGCCCCGGCCGCCGCCTCCGGCGCGCGCTTTGATCATCAGAGGATATCCGATATCGCGCGCAGCCGCTCTGGCTTCGCCGGCATCGCTTACGGTTTCCGTTCCCGGAACGACCGGAAGCCCGAGATCCCTCATCGTCCTGCGGGCGTGGTCTTTGTCTCCCATGGCGATCATGTGACGGCTCTCCGGCCCGATAAACCGGATGTTGCACTGCTCACACAGCGCAGCGAATTTCGCATTTTCCGCCAGAAACCCGTAGCCCGGATGGATGGCTTCCGCGTTCGTGACGGCGGCCGCAGACAGAATGGCCTGCATGTTCAGATAGCTGTCCGCAGCCGGCGCTTTTCCGATGCAGATGCTCTCGTCGGCCAGCCCGACGTGCAGCGCTTCCTGATCCGCATCGCTGTAGACAGCCACCGTGGCGATGCCCATATCCTTGCACGCGCGGATGATGCGCACGGCGATTTCACCTCTGTTAGCGATCAGCACCTTCTGAAACATGTTATCCCTCCAAAACGGCGAACGAAAACTCGCCTTCCGCCGCGACCCTGCCCGAAACGGACACCGTTCCCTGCGCAAAGTAGAACGGCGGCCGGCTCTTCGTGAGGCTGCAGCGAATCTCCAGCTCGTCACCCGGCTGCACTTTTTCCCGGAATTTAACCTGACGGATGCCCGTGTAGTACGGAGTGGCACCGGCAGGCATGTCGCTTCCCAGCAGCACGCAGCACGCCTGTGCCATCATTTCGCACAGGATGACGCCGGGCACGACCGGATGCCCCGGAAAGTGGCCCTGCAGGAAAAATTCATCGCCCCGCACCCGATACGATGCGACCGCCTCGCTGTCCACGAGATCCGCCTCGTCCAACAGCAACATGGGAGGCCGGTGCGGCAGTATTTTTTTGAGTTCGTTCTGATCCATGTTCTATACCTCTTTTAAGCGGAACAGGCAGGCTCCGTAGTCAACAACCGCTTCGTTTTCGACGCAGATTTCTTCGACGATCCCGTCGACCGGCGACGCGATTTCGTTGAGCATCTTCATGGCTTCGACGATGCACAGCACCTGTCCGCGCTTCACGCGGTCTCCCTGCGACACATACGACTCGCTCTCCGGAGACGGCGCCAGGTAAACGACGCCCACGAGCGGAGAGGCCACTTCGAGCAGATCGCTTCGGACCGGCTCTTCAACGGCCGGCTGAGGTGCGTCCGTCCGGAACGGCACCTCCTGAGAAGGTGCAGAGACCGCGCTGTGCACCGATACGGTCTGACCGGTTTTCTCGACGCGGACCCGCAGTCCGTCCTGTTCGGCCTCGATCGCCGTCAGGCCTTTGGCGATCAGAAGATCGGCGAGCTGTTCCACAATGTTGATGTCCATTTTTCTTCCTTTCCGGTCTACAGCGACACAAAGGCCAGGCACGCGTTGTGCCCCCCGAACCCCAGCGAAGTCGACAGACTTACATCGACGCCAGCCTCGCGCGCCCGGTTGGGAACGTAATCCAGATCGCAGTCGGGATCCGCCTCGCGGTATCCGATGGTCGGCGGGATGTGTCCGGTCCGCAGCGCCAGGATGCTGGCAATGGCCTCCACGCCGCCGGCAGCGCCCAGCATGTGGCCTGTCATGGATTTCGTGGAGCTTACAAGCACATCTGTATCCGCGCGGTCGCCGAGTGCGGTGCGTATGGCAAGCGTCTCGTATTTGTCGTTGAGCGGTGTGCTCGTACCGTGCGCGTTGATGTACATTTTTTCGTACCCGTTTCCAACCCGCTCTGCGAGCGCCAGCTCGATGGCCCGGCTGCTGCCGCCGACCTCCGGATCCGGAGCCGTCATATGGTACGCATCGCACGTGTTACCGTATCCGGCGATTTCCGCATAGATATGCGCTCCCCGCGCTTTGGCGCGCTCGTATTCTTCCAGAATCAGAACGCCCGCTCCTTCGCCCATCACAAACCCCGAACGCTCCCGGTCGAATGGAATGGAAGCACGATCCGGATCCGTGCTCGTCGTCAGCGCCATGCTGCTCGTAAATCCGGCGACGCTGATGGGATTGATGGCGGCTTCCGCGCCGCCTGCGATGATCGCATCGGCATAGCCGTGCCCGATAGCCCGGTACGCTTCGCCGATGGCGTGGGTGGCCGTCGCACAGGCTGTAACAACCGGCAGGTTGACTCCTTTGGCCCGATAGCGGATCGCAGCCAGCCCTGAGGCCATGTTGCCGATCATCATAGGTACGAGAAAGGGCGACACGCGCCTGGGACCGCGCTCGAGCAGCTTTTCAGTCTCCTGAAACATCGTTCCCAGCCCGCCGATACCCGAGCCGATATACACGCCCAGCCGGTCTTCATCGACCGTGCCCGCCAGACCGCTGTCCGCCATCGCCTCGTCACCCGCCGCAAGCGCAAACTGGATAAACCGGTCGTACTTCCGGAACTCGCTTCCTCCGAGCACCGCCGGCCCGTCGAAATCCTTCACCTCGGCGGCCAGCGTTACTTTATATTCCGATGTGTCGAAATGCGTAATGCTCCCGATGCCGTGGCGCCCGGCCAGCATGGCCTGCCACATATCGTCTTTGCTGTTGCCGATGGGACTTACGGCGCCCATGCCCGTGATAACTACTCTTCTCATGACACTCTCCCCGATTCGAATTCTTCTTTAAGAAGGCGGAACACGTCGGCTACCGGTAAAATTTCCTGCGCCAGATAGCCCTTGGCGCCTGTAAACACGAACGCTTCGTCCATGCGACCCCGGTAGGCGTTGATCAGTGCATGGCAGATGCAGTACGGCGCTTCGGTCTTCGGGCAGGGCGTAAGGCAGTTGAACTCGCAGAACTCCGGCCGCTTATCGCCCCGGGCCACCGCATTGAGAAAATCGCTGCGAAACGCCCGGCCGGGCAGCCCGACCGGACTTGCGATCAACTGGACGTCATCCTCGCCCGCCCGTATATAAGCTTGCTTGAATTCCGGCGATGCGTCGCATTCATCCGTCGTCACAAACCGGCTGCCGAGCTGCGCGGCACAGACGCCGAGATCCAAAACGTTTGCGATGTCGCCGCCGTAATAAACGCCGCCGCCTGCGATGAGCGGAATCGGCCCAAACGGCGCAAGCTCCCTCTGCACGTCCCGGACAATGCTTTCGAGCGTACAGGACGGGTCGGTCAAGTCGTCCGGTTTAAAGCCCAGATGCCCGCCGGCCAGAGGGCCTTCCACGACGACGGCATCCGGCGTGTATCCGAACCGGCTCTGCCAGCGCTTGGCGATGAGTTTTGCCGCCTTGCCCGACGACACGATGGGTGCGATTTTCGTTTTGGTTCCCGCCGGCAAGAGTCCCGGGAGCTCCAGCGGCAGCCCGGCCCCCGCAAAGAGGATATCGGCTCCGGCAGCGATGGATTCCCGAACCAGCTTTTCGAAATCCGAAAGTGCAACCATGATGTTGACGCCGATGACGCCATCGGTCTTTTCCTTGGCCGCATAGATCTCTTTGGCGACGCTGCGGCCCGGTTCCATAAAATCCAGACCCGTCGCCGAGATGACTCCAAGGCCGCCCTGTTCGGCCACGGCAGACGCGAGGCCGGAGAGCGAAATACCGACGCCCATGCCGCCCTGCACGACCGGCAGTGCCATTGTAAGATCTCCGATGGACCAGGCATGGTCCTCCCACTTGCGCATGTTTCCTCCTAAATATATAAGCCGCCGTCGACGCGGATCACTTCGCCTGTGATGTACGCGCCGGCGTCGCTTGCAAGAAATACGGCCACGTTTGCGATGTCTTCGGGCGTCCCGAAGCGGCGCATCGGTATCTGGTCCAGCACGGCGCGCTGCTTTTCTTCGGGCAGCGCCTCCGTCATCTCCGTGCGGACGAATCCGGGTGCGATCGCATTGCACGTGATGCCGCGCCCGGCCAGCTCTTTGGCCACGGATTTCGTAAAGCCGATGAGACCGGCTTTCGACGCTGCGTAATTGGCCTGCCCGGGATTCCCCATCAGGCCCGAAACGGACGAGATATTGATGATGCGTCCGGCCCGTTTCTTGAGGAAGTGACGATACAGACTCTTCGTAAAGTGAAACGCACCGCCCAGATTCACATCCAGCACGCGCGAAAAGTCCTCCTCGGACATCGTTGCGAGCAATCCGTCGCGCGTAATGCCCGCATTGTTGACCAGTATGTCGACACCTCCGAATTCGGCCAGAATGGCCTCGACAACCGTCGGGACCTGGATTGGGTCGGCGACGTTGCACGCATACGCCTGCGCGCGCACGCCGAACGCTGAAGCCTGTTCGCACACAGCCTGTGCCGCCGCTTCGCTGCCGTTGTATATAACAGCGATGTCTGCGCCCTGCTCCGCCAGCGCCAGAGCGATGGCGCGTCCGATGCCTCTGGATCCCCCGGTGATGATGGCTGTTTTACCGTTCCACATGTATCTGCCCCTCTTTCCATTTTTCCAGCGACTCTGCAGAGTCGACGGAGTATACGGGTACTCCGGGCGCGATGCGCGCCGAAAACCCGCCGAGCGTCCTGCCCGGTCCCGCCTCTGCAAAACCGTCGATACCCTGACGAACCATGTTGCGGATCAGCGTTTCCCAGCGCACGGGGTGATCGATCTGATCGCGCAGCAGCCGGGCTGTATCTTCACCGTAGCGCTCTCCTGTGACATTTGAGTACAGGGGCATGCGCGGCGTTCTAAAATCTATGTTCTCCAGCGCTTCCTCCATCGAACGGGCAGCATCTTCCATGAGCGGGGAATGAAATCCGCCGCTGACGGCCACGGGCACGCTGCGACCGCCCGCTTCCCTGACTTTTTCCTTCAGGTAGTCGATCTCAGAAACGGTGCCCGATACGACGAGCTGCCCCGGACAGTTATAGTTAGCCGGATACAGCTCGCGTCCCTCGCACAGCGCCTCGACCTCTTCGTTCGTCATCCTCAGAACCGCCAGCATGGTACCCGGACGCTCCGAAGCCGCCTGCGCCATGAACGCAGATCTCATTTGCACGAGGTCAAACCCCTGCTCCGGCGTCACATAGCCTGCGTAGGCGAACGCCGCAAGCTCCCCGAGCGAAAATCCGGCGACGGCGTCGGCCCGCAGTCCCGCTTCCTCCAGCGCAAAAGCGGCCGCCAGATCCACAGCGTACACCGCCGGCTGCGTATTTTCCGTCTTCGCAAGATCGGCCGCGCTGCCGTCGAAGCAGAGCTCCAGCAGATCGCCGCGCCTTGCCTGCAGCCGGTCCAGCACCTCGCGTGCCGCCGTGCTCGTTTCGTACAGGGATTTTCCCATGCCGGGATACTGCGCGCCCTGTCCGCTGAACAGAAGTCCTACACCAGCCATGCGTCGCACCTCTTTAACAGCTCTTCCGCCTCCGAAACGACCGAACGGACGATGTCGCGGGCGGACTGTTCCTCCCGGATCATGCCGGCAATCTGGCCGGCCATAAAATAGCCTTCCGATTCGGATCCGTCCAGAACCGCTTTCTTTAAACCTCCCGCCCGAAGTCCCGACAGTTGATCGTCGCAGACGCTGCGGTCGAATTCCATCTCGGCGTACCGCCTGGCCAGCGGGCTTTTCAGCGTGCGGATCGGATGACCCGAGCGCCTGCCTGTGACGAGCGTCGCGATGTCCGAGGCTTTGAGGATCTTTTTTTTGTAGTTTTCGTGGATGCCGCACTCCTGCGCCACGAGAAACCGCGTGCCCATCTGCACGCCGGAAGCTCCGAGCATCAGACAGGCGGCAAGTCCGCGGCCGTCACCGATGCCTCCGGCCGCAATCACGGGGATGCGCACCGCGTCGCACACCTGAGGCACGAGCGCCATCGTCGACGTATCGCCCACGTGACCGCCGGCTTCTCCGCCTTCTGCGATGACCGCCGAAGCGCCGATGCGCTCCATCAGCCTCGCAAAGGCCACGGAGGCCGCAACGGGCACCACTTTGATGCCGGCGGCGAGCCAGGCTTCCATGTACTTAGACGGATTGCCTGCCCCCGTCGTCACGACCGGTACGCCCTCCTCGACGACGAGCTTCGCCATGTCTTCGACGCCCGGGCTCATCAGCATCAGATTGACGCCAAACGGCTTGTCGGTAAGCGTCTTGACTTTGCGGATCTCCGAGCGCAGGCGTTCGCAGTCAGTGCCCATCGCAGAGATGATTCCAAGCCCGCCGGCTTCCGACACGGCCGAAGCCAGTGCAGCATCGGCGATCCACGCCATGCCGCCCTGCAGGATGGGATATTCGATTTTTAACAGGTCACACACCTTCGAACGCAGCATCCGGAACCTCCTATACCAGCTTCTCGATGGCGTCGATTACGTCCTGCACCGTCTTGAGGTCTTCGGTGATCTTCAGCTCGATGTCGAACGCCTCTTCCAGATTCATGACGATTTCCACCGTGTCCAGCGAATCCAGTTTCAGCTCTTCAAAACTCTGTGCCGCATCGATGTCTTCGGCGTCGCAATCTTTGTACTCTGCAAGAATCGCAATGACTTTTTCCTTTACCATGGTAGTACCTCCAGTTTGTACTTTCCTAATACAGTGTTTTCCACTCAGTCTTTCGACCACTTTATGATGCAGGCGCCTGTCGTGAGACCCGCTCCGAATGCGCTCATCACCAAAATCTGTCCTGCCCGTATCGTCCCGGCGCGACACGCTTCGTCCAGCAGGATGGGAATGCTGGCCGCCGACGTGTTGCCGGTGTGGCGCATGTTGTTTAAAAACTTCTCCGGCGCGATCGGCAGTTTTTTTGCCGCCGCTTCCAGGATGCGCAAATTCGCCTGATGCGGCAGCACGTAATCCACCTGGTCGGGCGAAATGCCCGCGTCGTCGAGCACGCTTAAGATGTCTTTCACCATGGCGCCGACGGCGAACCGGTAAATTTCTCTTCCGTCCATGTGCAGGTAGCCGTCTTCATCGTCCGTCTCTGCGGAACCGTACGGACAGTTTGAGGCCTGTCGCCTCATGTACAGCGGTTCGGCCCGGCCGACGGCCCCGACCCGGAGTGCCAGCAGATCGTCGCCCTCTTCTACGACGACTGCGCCGGCTCCGTCGCCGAACAGGACGCTGACTTCCCGCTTCGTCCAGTCCACCGTGCGGCTCATCGATTCGGCCGCGATGAGCAATATGCGCTTCGCCCGCCCCGAAGTGATGAGTGCCCGCGCCATGTCCAGGCCATAGATGAAGCCGGAGCACGCGGCGTTGATGTCCAGCGCCGGACACGATGCGCCGAGCTCCTGCTGCACGAGGCAAGCCAGGGCGGGAGTGACGTAGTCTGCGCTCATGGTGGCGCAAAGGATATAATCCAGCTCGTCGGCAGCCCGCCCTGCGTTTTTGAGAGCGTTGGCACCGGCCTCTGCAGCCGTCTGCGTAAGGCCGTGCTCGCAGATATGTCGGGATTCGATGCCCGTGCGGCTTTCGATCCACTCGTGACTCGTATCCAGGATATCGCTGAGGTCGTGATTTGTGACGCTGAGCGGGGGCAGCGAACTGCCCGTGCCCGTAATCGTTATGCTCATGGCTTTTCTTTCAACAACCTTTCTTCAAAAAACTGATTCATCTTACGCATGGCTTCGTACAGCGCATCCTTTTCTTCACCGCTGAGTCCGGACGCGATGTTGCTGACGAGTTTTTTATGAAAATACCGGTGAACCCGGTTCATCTGCCTGCCTTTGTCGGTTAGGCGGACATATACTTTTCTGCCGTCAAGCTCGTCCCGCTCCTTGGTGACGTACCCTTTTTTGACGAGCTTGTTGATGGCCACGGTTACGGAAGGAGGCGTGATGAACAGATCTTCGGCAAGATCTCCGATGGTGCGGCCGGCTCCCTCGGGTTCGGCCACCGCCTCCAGGATGTGTACCTCGCTGACCGTCAGGTCGTGTCCGGCCCGCTTGATCGACACCTCTTCGATCTTCGTGATGCTGTTAAAGGTGTCCACCAGCAGATCGTTGAGTCTTCTGTTGAATGTAGGCATTTGAATCCTCGTTTTTTTTAGTGTTTATATGTGCAGTTTTAGTATTGAATTTATATGTGCTATGTGCGTTTTGGTGTTGCTCGGGTGTTTTGGTATTGCTCGGGCGCTTTGGTGTTGCTCGAGCGCTTTGGTGTTGCTCGAGCGGTTTATTTAGTTTGTCTAATTAATTGATAATTGCATTATACACCTTCACACCGGCTTGTCAACATAAAAAAGGAGCTATATTTTGTATAGCTCCCACCTGCATTCGCGCACGAGGTATTTTAGCTGATAGCGCTTTTGCACGCCGTCGACGGTACTCTGACAGTCGTACACGATG
This sequence comes from Clostridiales bacterium, assembly GCA_012841925.1. GTDB lineage: Bacteria > Bacillota > Clostridia > Peptostreptococcales > Anaerovoracaceae > UBA10908. The sequence goes on from DUTT01000017.1 coordinate 83,617, forward strand.
GTTTGTATCCCGGCGACGCGACGCTCCTCTGCCGAGATCACCTGATCCACCCGCACTTCCTGTCCGCTTCCGTCCGCATCCCGGAACCGGAACTTGTACGGCCTCGGATGCCCCGACCCTTTGAACACCGCGATGGCATCGACCGGCTTTGCCACGATCTTCATAGTCCGTATCCTCCCATCATGAGGAACTGGCCCTCGTTGACGCCGCCCTCCATCGGCTTAATCGTCGTATTGGCAAAGACCCCCCGCATAATCGCATCCGTTCCGTAGCGGGCCCGGATATCGTCGACGCACGCATCGACGGACCGGCTCTCCAGCTCTTCGCCCCGGCCGAACACCGGCAGCCGTTCCTGATCCGTCCGGTCGAACACCGACAGCTGCTCCTGATCCGTCCGGCTGAACGCACCGAGGCTGACGCCCAGCTGGCGAACGGGTTCGCCCATCCAGCATTCGTCCACGAGCATCCGGGCAATCCGGTAAATCTCCGATGTCCGATCTGTGTAAAGCGAAAGCTGCCGCTGGTGTTGCCTGCTTGCGAACACATCGGTCCGGAACGACACGGAAATGAGGGAGGCGCGGACTCTCTGCCCGCGCAGACGGGCCGACGCGCGCTCGCACAGACTCAGAAGGTAGGCGTGCAGCTCGCTGCGATCCGTAACGTCGTAAAAAATCGTCATGCTGTTACCGATGCCCTTTTGGAGGATGCGATCGTTGGGGATGACCGGAGTGGAATCTATACCCCTGGCATACTGTCCGATGAGCTCTCCGTGGCTTTTTAGCATGGCGACGAGCTGACGGCGGTCCATGGCGGCCAGCTCGCCGATGGTTCGAACGTTGATTGCCGCCAGCTTTTTCGCTGTGGCGCGCCCGACCATAAACAGCTCCGACACCGGAAGCGGCCACATCTTTTCCGGGATCTCTTCCGGAAACAGCGTGTGGATACGATCCGGCTTTTCCATCTCCGACGCCATTTTCGCAAGCAGTTTATTGGAAGATATGCCGATGTTTACCGTAAATCCGAGTTCGCAGCGCATGCGGCGCTGAATGTCCGCTGCAGCCGCCAACGCATCGCCGAAGCAGCCGGCCGAAGCGGTATAGTCCAGGAAGCACTCGTCGATGCTGTAGCGCTGAATGACCGGACTGTATTCCGCCAGGATGCTGTACATCGCATCGCTGCAGCCCATGTACAGATCGTAATCCGGAGAAATCACGAGCAGGTCCGGACATTTTTGACGGGCTTCGAACAGGCTCTCTCCGGTCTTGACGCCGTGCTTTTTTGCGGGAATCGATTTGGCCAGCACGATGCCGTGGCGGGAAGCCTGACTGCCGCCTACGGCGGACGGGACGGTCCTCAAATCCAGGGTAGCACCCCGCTCGAGCAGAGCCCGCGCGCTCCAGCTCAGATACGCTGTATTTGCATCGATGTGGAAAATGATCATGCTCCTCCCTCCGTCGCACGATCATTATAACGAACATATGTTCTTTTTTCAAGTCAAAAAACAGCCCGTTAAACAGGGCTCCTAGAAAAGCGGGCATCTGGGATGAATTTTTAAAAGCCATTAACAAGAGCTTTTTAAGAGGCATTAACAAGAGCTTTTTAAGAGCCGTAAAACTTTACGGCCTTGTTGTACTCTCTTACGATGCTCTGCAGAATATCTTCGTGCTGGAAGTCCTTGTGATACAAGATGTTGATTTCTCGAATCATGCTGAGATTTTCGATCGGAAGCACGGTAATCTTCCCTTTTTGCAACTCGTCGAGGCAGGCGCTTCGCGCCAGAATCGAGATGCCGATGTCCCGGCGAATCAGATCCTTAATCGTCGCGATGTTGTCGACCTCCAGGATCAGGTTAAAATCGTCCAGCGACATGTTGTTGCTCTCCAGGTGCGCCGTGAAGAGATTCCTCGTCCCGGATGACGGCCTGCGCAAAATGAGCGGTTCCTTTTTTAAATCCTCGATTGTCACCATGCTCTTTTGGGCCAGCGGACTGTTGTTCGACACGACGAGCATCAGCGAGTCGGTGTCCAGCAGCAGCGAGTTGATGCTGTTGTCCTGCACTTTTCCTTCGACTACGGCAAGATCCAGTTCGTAATTCTTCAACATGTCATAAAGATCGCTTATGGACCCTGTAACGATCGTTATGCTTGTGCCGGGATGCTCATAGCAGTACTTGCCGAGCACTTCGGCTACGGCATTGCTCTCTGCCGTGTGTGTGATGCCGACCGTAAGCCGGCGGATGCGGCGATGTGCATCCCGGATGTTCTGCTCCATCCGCTGATATAAAGCGATATTTCTCCTCGCATACGAAATCACGATCTCCCCTTGTTCCGTGGGCTTGATCTCGTTTCCGGCGCGGTTAAATATTTTGATGCCCAGCTCGCGCTCCAGCTGTTTGATGTGCTGGGTTACGGCCGGTTGCGTCAACGAAAGATGCTCTGCCGCACGCGTATAACTTTTGTGTTCCAGAACCGCCAGCAGCGTGTATAGCTTCGGATCGATCACGGGATTACCTCCTGTCGATTATATTCCAACGCTTATATATAAGTTAATTTTATCAACTGCGAATATATTATAATTTTACTTAATGCAAATTGCAACGATAATAAATGCAGAACACAAAATCCACCCCGGAATCAACTGCCGATCGAAAACGCGCGGCAGTGAAAACAAGCGAAAGAAGGCGCACGCTGATGAGACACCCTGGACCTGCCTAAATGAGACAACCGTCGTACTTCTATCCCTGTCGGCCATCCTGCTGGCCGGGTTTCTGCTGACGCGCCTTACAAAAATTGCAAAGCTACCCAATGTGACCGGATATATCCTCGCCGGTGTTCTGATTGGCCCGCACGTCCTGAATCTGATTCCGAATCAGATGGTGGAAAACATGTGCTTTATCAGCGACATTGCACTGGCATTCATCGCGTTCGGCGTCGGACGGTTCTTTAAAAGGGAAGCATTCCGGGAAACCGGAGCCGGTGTCTTTATCATCACCCTGGCCGAATCGCTGCTGGCCGGTGTGCTCGTAACCCTCCTGATGTGCTATGCCTTCCGATTGGACTGGAGCTTCAGCCTGCTTTTAGGCGCCATCGCGACGGCGACAGCACCTGCGAGCCTCATGGTCACCATCCGCCAGTACCGGGCTCGCGGAAACTTTGTCAACCTCCTTCTGCAGGTCATCGCCCTGGACGACGCCGTGTGCCTCGCAGCGTTCAGCCTGGCGGCCGCCTTCGTAAGCGCGAGTTTCGGCAACGGCCTGTCTGCTGCCGAAATCGGCATGCCGCTGCTGTTCAATCTCGTGGCGCTCGTTCTCGGATTTGTGAGCGGGCTCGTGCTCAGCCGGCTGATGACGCCGAAGAGAAGCGAAGATAATCGCCTGATTGTAACGATTGCGCTCCTGCTCGGCATCGCCGGTCTGTGCGCAGCCGTCGACATCTCTCCGCTTCTGTCCTGCATGCTGTTTGGTACAACTTACATCAACCTGACGAAAGACAGCGACCTCTACAAGCAGGTCGAACGGTTTACGCCTCCCGTTCTTTCCTTGTTCTTTGTCGTATCGGGCATGAATCTGGATCTCAGCGCATTCAACACGCTCGGAGTCATAGGGGTCGCATACTTCGTCGTGCGCATCGTCGGGAAATACGCCGGCTCCTATCTCGGTTGCACGCTGGTCGGTGCGCCCGAAAATATCCGGCGCTACCTCGGCCTGGCGCTCGTGCCCCAGGCCGGCGTCGCCATCGGTCTGGCATTTCTGGGAAAGCGGATTCTGCCGCCCGATGCGGGAAACATGCTGCTGACAATTATCCTGGCTTCTTCCGTATTATATGAACTCATCGGCCCGTCCAGTGCAAAGCTCGCCCTGATTCTGTCGGAATCCATCAAGACGGAATCCGCTCCGGCCGCTACAGCCTCTTTGCTGCGCTCCGGTCGATGACGGCTACGACGTTGGGATGCAACTGCAGAATGGACGCGGGAAGACGCGGGCTGATCGGGCCCCGCAGCGCACCGTACACGGCATCGATTTTGCTTTCGCCGTTGGCTAAAAACAAAAGCATCTTCGACTGAAGAATCGGCCGGATGCCCATGGTGATCGCCTCCGTGGGGACGTCCTCTATGGAAGAGAAAAAGCGCGCATTGGCGCGAATCGTACTTTCGTGCAGGGCAATTTTATGCGTATCGGGATAAAAGCAGTCGCCCGGTTCGTTGAAACCGATGTGTCCGTTGATACCGATGCCTACGACCTGCAGGTCGATCCCTCCGCTGCGTTCGATCTCGGCATCGTAACGCCTGCAGGCGGCTTCGATATCGCCGGCCATGCCGTCGGGCAGATGGATGTGCTCCGGGCGGACGTTGATGTGGTCGAACAGGTGTTCCTTCATAAAATACGTATAGCTCTGATCGTTGGACGGATCGAGCCCGCAGTACTCGTCCAGATTGAAGAAACGGGTTTCCGAAAAGTCCAGCTTTCCCTCCCGGTGGGCTTCCACCAGGCCTTGATACATTCCGATCGGAGTTGTCCCTGTCGCACAGCCCAGTACACAGGCCGGGTGATTCGAAACGTAGTCTTTGACAATCGAAGCCGCCGTGCGGCTCATGTCTTCATAATTTTCTTCGATAATAATTCTCATGGGTTTTCTCCTCGCTGTACTTCGCTGGCAGGTTTTACTACGGTAGTGATTTTATCACAGGTTGCAGGTCGGATAAAGTCCTATGACCCGTTTGAAAGCAAAAAATTTACAAACCGGCCAGTTACGTACTGCTTGAACTGTGTTCATATAATGGATATAATGATGTTCATCAACAATCCGTGAAGATTCTAACCGCTTCCGGATGTAACGAAACGGAGGAATACGCTTATGAGAAAAATTATCGCATCCCTGTTGGTCGTTCTTCTGCTGCTTGCAAGCCTCGCCGGCTGCGGCGGAGGCGGAGGCGCCACCACGGAAAACATCATCAAAGTCGGTGTGTTTGAGCCTGTCACAGGCGAGAACGGAGGCGGCGGGTTCCAGGAAGTCCTGGGCATCCGCTATGCGAACACCATCTATCCAACCGTAGAAATCGACGGGGAGACCTACACGATTCAGCTGGTCGAAGTGGACAATAAGTCCGACAAGACCGAAGCGGTCACAGCCGCACAGAGACTGATCAGCGAAGGCGTATCGGTCGTCATCGGCTCCTACGGCTCCGGCGTATCCATCGCAGCCGGCGACATCTTCGCAGAAGGGAAAGTACCGGCCGTCGGCGCTTCCTGCACGAACCCGCAGGTCACAGCCGGCAACGACTATTACTTCCGCGTGTGCTTCCTGGATCCGTTCCAGGGCACGGTCATGGCCAACTATGCCATCCAGAACGGCGCAAAAACCGCTGCGGTCATCACGCAGCTCGGCGATGACTATTCGTCCGGTCTCGGCGCGTTCTTCGTCCAGGCGTTCAACCGGCTGGGCGGCGAAGGTTCGGTCGTCTCCGAACAGCAGTTCCAGACGAATCAGACCGATTTTAAGGCCATCCTCACCAATATCAAAGCGCTGAATCCCGACGTCATCTTCGCACCGTCATCCATCACAACGGCACCGCTGATCATCAAGCAGGCCCGCGAGCTGGGTCTCACCTGCCCCATCATGGGCGGCGACACCTGGGAGAATGCGACCATCATCGAAAATGCAGGTGCTGATGCCGAAGGCATCGTCCTGTCGACCTTCTTCGACGAAGAAGAGCCGGCCACGGACGAAGCGGCCTCCTTCATCGCAGGATTCAAAGAATATCTCGTGCAAAATGGCCAGGAAGACATCATCCCGGCCGTATCCGCACTGGGCTACGACGCCTACCTCACCGTCCTCGAAGCCATCCGTCAGGCCGGATCCACCGAAGGAACCGCCATCCGCGACGCGCTGGTCGGGGTCGAGGTCGTCGGCGTTACGGGCGCTATCTCGTTTGACGAAATCGGCGATGCCGACAAAGACATGGCGTTCATCAAAACCGTCGAAAACGGCAAATTCAAGTTCCTGATGACCGTTTCCGTCGAATAATCCGTCTAACGAACCGGGCGGGGGCCGACGCTCCCGCCCATTTCTTGTAACTGACAGAAAGCAACACGGTAAAGGAGAACCCCATGAGCAGCACGATCCTGTTGCAGCACACGCTGACAGGCATCTCACTGGGCGGTGCATATGCGCTGATCGCCATCGGATACACCATGGTATACGGCATTCTTCGGCTCATCAATTTTGCACACGGCGACATCTTTATGATGGCGGGCTACTTTATGATCTTCGCGATGGCCTCCATGCCCTGGTTTATCGCTATTCCGCTCGTCATGATCCTCACGGTTATGCTCGGCATCGCCGTCGAGCAGGTCGCCTACAAACCGCTGCGCAGCGCGCCGAGGATGTCGATCATGATATCCGCCATCGGCGTATCCTATCTGCTGCAAAACCTGGCGACGTACCTGTTTACAGCGCTGCCGCGGGGGTACCCTGAAATCCCTTACCTGAAAAAAATACTGCACATCGGCGATGTATCCGCCTCGCTTGTCACAATCATTACGCCGTTTTTAACCGTTGCGCTGACGTTCCTGCTCATCGCGCTTATCAACCACACCAAGCTGGGTATGGCCATGCGCGCTGTGTCGAGGGACTATGAAACGTCGCAGCTGATGGGCATCAAAATCAACCGGGTAATCAGCGCAACGTTCGCCATCGGTTCGCTTCTGGCCTTCATCGGTTCGCTGCTGTACTTTACAGATCGCATGACGGTATTCCCGTTCAGCGGGACACTTCCCGGCTTGAAGTGCTTCGTCGCTGCCGTGCTCGGCGGGATCGGAAGCATCCCGGGGGCCGTCGTCGGCGGATTCATCCTCGGCATCGGCGAAACCGTGCTCGTCGCCATGGGTTACTCGACGTTCAGCGATGCGTTTACGTTCGCCATTCTCATCGTGATGCTTTTGTTCCGGCCGACAGGTCTTTTCGGAGAGAAGGTGACGGATAAGGTATGAAGACGCTGGATAAAAAGATTACATATCTGTTATCGGCAGGACTGCTGGCAGCGGCCATCATGGTCCTTCTGTACATGGATCATAACCGCACCACGTACAACTACTCCCTGTCCATCCTGCAGCGCAGCGCCATCTATGCCGTTGCGGCCGTCGCCATGAATCTGCTGACCGGGTTCACCGGTCTGTTCTCGCTCGGGCAGGCCGGCTTTATGGCCATCGGCGCCTATACGGTCGCCATCCTGACGATTCCCGTCGCACAGCGCCCGTCGGTGTACTACATCAGCGGGATTGCCGAACCTCTGGCGCAGGCGACCGCTCCGCTGTGGGCCGCCCTGCTGCTCGGAGGCCTGTTCGCCGCGCTGCTGGGATTCTTTATCGGCTACCCCGTCCTGCGCCTCAAAAGCGATTACCTGGCAATCGCGACGCTGGGGTTTTCCGAAATCATCCGCGCGTTCATCGCGGCGCCCATGCTCAACCGCGTCACGAACGGCTCGTACGGACTGAAGAGCATTCCGGGATTCCCGTCCACGCTCATGGTATTTTTGATTTCCGGTCTGTGCATCTTTCTGATGGTCCTCGTCATACGATCTTCGTACGGCCGCGCATTCCAGGCGATCCGCGAAGACGAAATCGCAGCGGAATCCATGGGAATCGGCCTGTTTAAGCACAAGCAGATGGCGTTTGTCATCAGTTGCTTTTTTACAGGCATCAGCGGAGGCATGCTCGCTGTCTTTATGCGGTCCATCGACTCCAAGACCTTCCAGATCGGTCTGACCTACGATATTCTTCTGATCGTCGTCCTCGGCGGTATCGGCAGCATCACCGGCAGCGTGCTGGGTTCGTTTCTCATGACCGCCGGCCGGGAGTGGCTGCGCTTCTTCGATAATCCGCTGACGATTGCAGGCGTTCAGGTACCGCTGTTCCGCACCGGCTTTCGCATGGTCATCTTCTCGCTGATCCTCATGGCCGTCGTGCTGTATTACCGCAAAGGCCTGATGGGAACCAAAGAGTTCTCGTGGAACGGAATCTACGCGTTCCTGCAGCGCCTCGGGCAGAAACGAAGCAAGACGCGGCCCGGGAAGGAGGGCGGGAACGATGAGTGAAACCGTACTGAAACTGAACCGGATTACGATGCAGTTTGGCGGACTCATGGCCGTCAACGATTTTTCCATGGACGTCAACCGCGGAGAAGTCGTCGCGATCATCGGCCCGAACGGCGCCGGAAAGACAACTGCCTTCAATGTGATTACAGGTGTGTACGCCCCGACAAACGGGTCTGTGGATTTTTGCGGCGAGACGATCATCAGCAACCGCCCGCAGGGCAAAATGCGCAAGCTGTACGCAGGCGATGCGGACAGCATCTGCGACCGGGTCGTCCGAAAAACGCCGGACCGGATCACGAAGCTTGGAATTGCGCGCACATTTCAGAATATCCGCCTCTTCAAAAGCCTGACGGTGTTCGAAAACGTGCTGATCGCCAAGCATATGAACATCAAGGCCAATCTGTTTTCGGCTGCCTTTATGCTCAACCGGCACGAAGAGCATCGCATGCGGCAGGAGACCGCTCAACTGTTGGAGATTTTAGAGCTTGCCGATGTCGCAGACGAAGTGGCCAGCTCCCTCCCCTACGGCAAACAGCGCCGCCTCGAAATTGCGCGCGCGATTGCCACCGGACCGGAACTCCTGCTCTTAGACGAGCCGGCGGCCGGGATGAACCCCCAGGAAACAAACGACCTGATTCATTTGATCCACAGGCTCAAGCAAGACTTTCAGCTGACGGTACTCATGATCGAGCACCACATGAATCTCGTTATGGAAATCTCCGACCGGATTTATGTGCTGGATTTCGGGCGGCTCATCGCTTCCGGCACGCCGGATCACATACAAAACGACAAGCGCGTTATCGACGCGTATCTGGGGGTGGCAGAGGATGAGTAACGAGCGGCTTCTCACGATTGAAGATCTTCGGGTGGACTACGGCGGCATTCACGCCGTTAAAGGAATCTCCATCGACGTGCCGAAGGACCGGATCATAACGCTGATCGGATCCAACGGCGCCGGCAAGAGCACGACGCTGCGCACGATTGCAGGGGTCGTAAAAGCTACGTCCGGGTCCATCTGCTTTGAGGGAAATGAACTGATCGGGAAAACTCCCGACGAAATCGTGTCGATGGGCATCACGCTGGTGCCGGAAGGCCGTCGCGTGTTTGAGAATCTGACCGTTCTCGAAAACTTAAAAATCGGTGCCTTTATCCATAAGTACAAGTTAGATGATGACCTGGAGCGCGTATACCACCTGTTTCCCAGGCTGCGCGAGCGCGCCTGGCAGCTGGCCGGCACGCTGTCCGGCGGCGAGCAGCAGATGCTGGCGGTCGGCAGAGCGCTCATGAGCCGACCCAAACTCCTGATGATGGACGAGCCGTCGCTGGGGCTTGCACCTTTAATCGTTAAAGATATCTTCGACATCATCCGGACCGTCAACCGCGAGGGCATCACCGTTCTTCTCGTGGAACAAAACGCCAACCAGGCGTTGAAAATCGCAGACTACGCCTACGTTCTGGAGACGGGCGACATCTCGATGCAGGGCAGCGGCAATGAGCTGCTGGCCGATGAGCGCATCCGCGAAGCGTATCTGGGTAAAAGGAAAGAATGAATACTCAAAAGACTAAAAGAGCGATACCGTAAAGACTAAAAGAGCGATACCGTCAAAATCGATATCGCTCTTTTTTTACTTTACGAAGAAATGTTTAACCAGATAGGCAATCCCGAATCCTGCTCCCAGCACGATATAAATCAGAAGTCAGGGAGGGCAGCTGCCTAAAAACGATTTTATTACCTCTTTCATGAAATCCCCCTCTCACATGTAAGGTGCGTTCGTATCGCACTCTACTCTGCAGTCGAAGCGCGGTCCAGGTCCTACCCCTGGAGAATCCGCTCCGCCAGTGCGAGCGGATCCACGGCTTTCTCCCCGTCGAATGCGCGCATGTTGCCGCCCGAGATTTCGTCGATCAGGCCGATGTGTCCATCCGCCCCCAGACGTCCGAATTCAAACTTGATATCGTAGAGCTCCAGGCCCTTTTCTTCGAGCTTTCCGGCCACGATATCGCCGATGTCGCGCGCCAGGCCGACCAGGATATCGTACTCGCCCCGGGTCATGATCCCGAGCAGCTCAAGCGCATCCGACGTGATGAGCGGGTCGCTTCTCCCGTCGTCCTTGAGCGTCACTTCCACATATCCGTCCAGGGGTGCTCCCTCTTCGACGTACATGCCGTACCGCCTGTAAAAGCTCCCCACCGCGCGATAGCGCACGATCACTTCCACGCCGTTTCCGAACACCTGCGCCGGCATCACCGTCATCGTTCCCCTGTCGATGTCCGCACTCAGGTAGTGCGTCGGTATGCCCGCCCGCGCAATCTCTTCAAAGAAAAACTTCGTCAGGCGCAAACCCGCCTGCCCGGCCCCCTGCATGGTCATGCCGACCGCATTGGCCCCCGGATCGAACACGCCGTCCGCCCCCGTCACGTCGTCCTTAAACTGCAGCACAACGTTTCCTTCTGCATTGAGATACACATCTTTTGTTTTCCCGGTACGGATTTTTTGCATCGTTTACGGCTCCTCGCACAAGGGCATGCGGTACATATGGCGGAAAATCGCACAGCGCAGAGTCCCGCCGGCGGATAGCATCAGTATAATGGATACAGCAAAAAAAGACAAAGCGATTGTGCGCTTGTTACACAAAGCGCCTGATCTCAGAATTCTTGAAGCAGTTCGTCCAGATAATAGCGATAGGCTGTCGGGACGGGGTAGGTGCTCAGCAGCTCATCGCGCGCGACCCAGGTCCAGCGATCCGGATTTTTTGCGGAGAGCACGTCGACCCGATAGCCTTTCATGTGCCATTCCACGTGCGTAAATACATGTCTGGCGGCTCCGAGAGGTGCGATCGACGATGCGGAGATTGTAAGATCCTCCAGCAGGTTTGCAAAATCGGACGGTGCCAGCCATCCGTCTGCGCCCGGAAATTCCCACAGGTGCTCGAGGAGCCCGCCGCCCGGCCTTTTTTGCAGTGCGACGCGTCCTTTGCTGACGAGGAGCATCACCGTCTTCTTTTCGATGCGCCTTTCTTTTTTTGTGTCCCGCACCGGCAGTTGCTTCTCCAAACCGCGGATGCGGGCGAGGCAGTCGGCACTCCACGGACACCGTTCGCACAGCGGCGCACCGCCGGGCAGGCAGATGGTCGCTCCCAGGTCCATGAGCGCCTCGTTGAAGTCACCCGGACGATCGGATGGAATCCATCCCTCAAGCGATGCAGTCAGATCGTTTTTGACGGGCTGGCGGTCGATGCTCTCTTCGCAGGCCGTCAACCGTGCCAGAATGCGAAACACGTTTCCGTCCGACGCAGGTACCCGCTGGCCAAACGCAATCGAAGCGATGGCGCCGGCCGTATACGGACCGATGCCGGGCAGCTGCACCAGATGAGACGGCTCCTGCGGCATGCATCCGCCGTATTGCCCGACGATGATAGCTGCTGCTTTTTTCAGGTTCGTCGCTCTGCGGTAGTACCCGAGCCCTTCCCACAGCTTGAGCAGCGCATCGTCATCCACGGCCGCCAGATCGGAAACGGAAGGCAGCGCACGGATAAACCGCTCGTAATACGGAATGACGGTTTCCACCCGGGTCTGTTGAAGCATAATTTCCGACACCCAGATCTTATACGGGTCTTTGTCGATCCGCCACGGAAGATCCCGCTTGTTTTCGTCGTACCAGTCCAGAAGCTCAGATTGAAGCCGTTTACCGTCGATTGTCGTCGGTTTTTCCGCCATCCCCTTAGCCCCCCCGTTACAACTGCTGCGCGCCTGCAACGCGGTTCTTAAACCGCATGGCGCGAATCGAATTCAGTACGACGAGGACGGTCACGCCGACGTCTGCGAACACAGCCCCCCACATCGACGCCGCACCCATCGCTCCCAGAATCAAAAACAGACCTTTAACGATCAGGACGAACCAAAGATTCTGCGTCACGATTTTTTGCGTATGCCTTGCAATCCGGACAGCAAGAGGCACTTTCGACACCTCGTCGGTCATGAGAACGACATCAGAAGCTTCGATAGCTGCATCCGATCCGAGACCGCCCATCGCAATGCCGATATCGGCGCGCGCAAGCACCGGAGCGTCGTTGATCCCGTCGCCGACGAACACCGTCCGGCCCGCAGACGAATCTTCGGAAGCCATCGCTTCCATAAGCTCTACTTTTTCTTCGGGCAGCAACCCCGCATGCACTTCGTGAATCCCGAGCTCCGCGGCAACCCGCTGCGCAGCGGTCTGCGTGTCTCCGGTGAGCATCGCAATCCTCCGGATCCCGAGTTCCCTCAGCTCCCGGATCGCCCTTGACGCATCTTCTTTCAGAGCATCGGAGACATCGATCCGACCGGCAAACACCCGGTCGACTGCGACGTAAACCGATGTTCCGACAGAATTGGACACAGGCAGAACGACCTCGTTTGACCGCATCCATTTCTCGTTGCCGGCCAGAACTTCGCGCCCGTCCACGCGGACCCGAACACCGTGCCCGGCAATCTCCTCGTACGATTCCACCCGCTCGTGCTCGATTTCCTTTCCGTACCGGGCAATGACCGCCCGGCCCACCGGGTGGTTGGACTGACTTTCCGCATGCGCCGCATAGGCGAGGACGTCTTCGTCGCTCCAGCCGTCCGCTGCGGCAATCTGCGTTACGCGAAATACGCCCTGCGTCAGCGTACCGGTTTTATCGAACACGACCGCATCGACATTCGTAAGCGCCTCCAGATAGCTGCTCCCCTTGATGAGGATCCCCTGTCTCGAAGCGCCACCGATGCCTCCGAAAAAGCTGAGCGGTATGGAGATGACCAGTGCGCACGGGCACGAGATGACGAGCAGAACCAGCGCACGGTACACCCACTCAGACAGCACCGCGCCGGGCAACACGAGCGGGGGCACGAATGCGAGCAGCGCAGCGGCCAGCACAACCGCCGGCGTATACACGCGGGCGAACCTGGAGATGAACTGCTCCGCAGGCGCTTTTCGATTTGCTGCATGCTCCACGAGCTCTAAGATCTTAGACACGGCCGAATGCTCATAATCCCGCTCGACCGCTACCGTCAGCGCACCGTTCATGTTGATAAATCCGCTCAGAACATCGCTGCCGGGTTCGAGCAGGCGCGGCACGGATTCGCCCGTGAGCGCCGACGTGTCCGCCATGGACGTTCCTTCGGTTACGTGACCGTCCAGCGGTATGCGTTCTCCGGGCTTGACGAGGATGGAGTCTCCGATGTGAACCTCCTGAGGTTCGACTTTCTGGACGCCTCCGTCGCGCAGCACGTTGGCGTATTCGGGCCGTATGGCCATCAGCGCACCGATGGAGCGCCTGGAACGGCCGACCGCCACACCCTGCAGCGTCTCGCCGACGAGATAAAACAACATAACCGCAACGCCTTCGGGATATTCTCCGATCAGGAACGCGCCGATGGTCGCTATGCTCATCAGAAAATATTCGTTAAACACATCGCGCCTGAGCGCCGCCTTAACCGCATGCCAGACGACACCGTGGCCCAATATGACGTAACTGCTCAAAAACACAGCCAGCCTCAGCGTGCCCTGCGGCTGTAAAATCAGCCCGGCCAGAAACAGAGCGCTCCCGGCGAGAAGCTGTGCGATTTGACCGCGGCTAATGCCTCCATCTCCGTGGTCATGGTGATGATCGTGGCCGTGATTGTGATCGTGGTCGTGATGTGCCATGTCTTCCTCCCTGCTGACCCTATTCGTAACGATCCTCGAGGATGTGCTCCAGCGCCTGGTCGAAAACCTGTCGGACGTGCTCGTCTGCCAGCGAATAGAACACGGTTTTCCCCTCGCGCCGATTCGTGACCAGCTTTGCCTGCTTTAAGTGCCTCAGTTGATGCGATACCGCCGACTGCGTCATCCCGAGCAGCGCTGCGATATCGCATACGCACATCTCGGACTCGTCGAGCGCCCACAGAATCCGCACCCTGGTCGAATCGCCGAACACCTTGAACAGCTCGGCCAGGTCGTACAGCGTTTCGTCCGGCGGCATCAGCTCGCGCACCCGGTTGACCGTCTCTTCGTGTATGACTGTGTCGCCGCAGCGTTCCACAGCTTCCGGTTTTATCTGCATCACTTCCTCCTGGATTTCTCTAAAGTGAATATATGAACATATATTCATATGTTCATATTAAGTATAGCACTTTGCGCGCAAAGTGCAACAACAAAATATTAATATGTAAAATATACAAATCCTCCGCCGCGAACCGTCGTATCGGTCCAAAGGCGCAGATCGATCGTTTTTACATGTCCTTCATCCAGCACGGTAACGACGGCCTGCCCGCCGTCCGGTTCGCACGCAAGCGAGACGATCGTCACCCAGTGCCAGCGGTCCAGGTTGCACACGTCCCCGTTGCACAGATTGAGAAACGCGACAGGAGCATCCGACCGGAGTCCCTGTTCGACGAACGACCGGACCGTCTCAAACGAAGGCCGGCCTGCCGGAGAGCCGAAAACGTTCAGCACGTGGTCGCAGACGCGAAAGCCCCTGCCGTTTGCGTAGCGTAAGAACCCGTCCCGGAACATGTCTGTGGACGGCATGCCTTCTTCGCCCGGTGTTACGTGATTCCACGCTTCTTCCATCGCCGACACGCAGGCGCTTTGATTACCTGCCTCGATTCTGTGCCCCGCACCGGATGCGTACAGCATGTATGCCATGATGTTGCACGCGGCGGTCGGGCCGCATCCGCTCGTCTGCTGCCACTTCGTCGGATACCACTCCTGATTGTATCCGATGACGGGCTCCCCCCGGTACTGCGCTATTTGAAAAACCTCATCCCCATATTTCAATGCGATGCGGCTCTGTTTCATCTTTCGTTCTCCTCCTGATTGATATATCGATTTCGTTTCGGTGTTTCCCCCGAATCTCTAAGAACTTCCGTTCAGCGAAACAGTAAACGCGCTTATTTTATCACACTATGTCTCCGCTGTCTCCGGTTGACACCGGGAAGTGCTATACTTATACTTAATATTAGTACGCAATGCTGAGTTTAGCATAGCCGCAGGTTGGTGGGAGGGTAGAAGAATGAAACAGCGGATCAGCGGTAAAACCGTCTATTCGGTGGCGATGGCTTTTATCGGGTATTGCATCGGTGCAGCGTTTGCGACAGGCCAGGAAGTTTTGCAATACTTCAGTTCTCATGGATTCCTGGGCATCGCAGGTGTTGCCATCTCCTGCGTCTTATACATCTACATGTGCACTTCGTTTCTCCTCGCAGGGCTCGACATCCCTTCGGGCGACGGGAACGAAGTGTTTCGCTACTATGCCGGAGACAAAGTCGGCCGCTTGTTCGAGGCGTATACGATTCTTCTGTTATACACGATGCTCGTCATCATGCTGGCAGGCTCCGGCGCCGTATTCGCACAGTACTACGGTCTCGACCCATTCTGGGGCCGCTTGACGATGGCGGTGCTCGTCTTGTTGTCCGTGATCTTCGGATTGCACCGTCTCGTGACAATCCTCGCTCCGCTCGGTGCGCTCGTGATCATCGGCTGCATGGCCGTTGCATTCATCGGATTCCTGAAAAATGCAGGGCAGCTGCAATACGCTCAAGCCTACGTCGAAAGCACCGATATGTTCAAGATGTCCGAGTCGTTCTGGTTTTCGGGCATCCTGCACGCGACGCTCATGGTCGTGCTCTTAGCGGTGTTCAACACGTCGCTCGGCACGACGATCGACAACAAGCGGGAGGCGTATCTCGGCGGTCTGCTCGGCGGCGGAGCGTTCGGCGCCGGCATGCTGCTCGTCGTGCTCGCAGAGCTTGCGCACATCGAACACGTCGCGTTCAGCGACGTGCCCATGCTGTACATTGCGACACAGCTCGGCATCCCTGCGATCGCCCCCTTCTTTTCCATCGTGCTGCTTGCAGGCATCTTTACGACGACCGCTCCGCTGCTGTGGTCCATCTGCATCCGCTTTGCAGAGGATAAGACGCCGCGCTTTCGGCTGTTGGCGCTCGCGCTCTCAGCGGTCGGGCTGTTCGCTTCGTTCATGCCGTTTCAAAAGGTGGTCAACCTCGTGTTTCCCACCGTCGGGTATGTCGGCGTCGTGTTCATGGCGTTTATGATCGTAAAACAAATCCGGCTCCTCCGGGAGTCGAAAGAGCCGGATGCAGAACGGAGAATCGACTGATCAGTGCTCGCTGCACTCATCGTGATGGCTGTGCTCCTGGCACACGCTTCCGGTCGACGTCAGTTCGCCCCGGGCATACGCTTCGGCTGCGGCCCGGGCATCGCCTGTCGCACCGACGATCACTTCGATGTCCTTTTCGTCAAATATGGCGATTGCACCGCCGCCCATGCCGCCCGATATGATGGCGTGCACACCGATGTCGTGCAGGAAATTCGGCAGGAATCCAGGCCGGTGCCCGGGATTATCGAGCGCTTCCTCCCGAACGATTTTACCGTCTTCCGCTTCGAATATCATAAACGTCTCGCAGTGTCCGAAATGCTCCGTTACGGCTCCGTTGTCGCTTGCTACCGCAATTTTAATCATGATTATTTTTCCTCCGCAGTTTCTAAGAGTTTCGCCAGGGAATCGAGCCAGTCACCCTCAAACAATTCGATCATGCCCTTGTCGGAGGCGGCCGTCAGCTTGGGGTCGATCGGCAGCTTCGCCAGGACATCGAGGCTGTGCGCTTTCGCGATTTCTTCGATGTGGCTCTCACCGAATATCTGATAGTCTTTTCCGTTGTCGGGGCACCTGAAGTACGACATGTTTTCCACAAGCCCTACGATCGGAACGTTCATCATCTCCGCCATCTTTACGGCTTTTGCCACGATCATGGATACCAGTTCCTGAGGCGATGTAACGACGATGATGCCGTCAACCGGTATCGACTGAAAGACCGTGAGTGCCACATCGCCGGTGCCCGGCGGCATGTCTATAAACATGTAGTCCACGTCGCGCCAGATTACGTCGGTCCAGAACTGCTTGACCGTGCCTGCGATGATGGGGCCTCTCCAGACGACCGGATCCGTCTCGTTTTCGAGCAGCAGATTGACCGACATGATGTCGATGCCGGTCTTCGTGGTGACGGGGAATACTCCGATTTCGCTGCCTGCAGCTTTGTCCTTTACACCGAACGCCTTGGGAATCGACGGGCCCGTAACATCCGCATCCAGGATGGCCGTGCGATATCCCAGGCGGTGCATGCTGACTGCAAGCAGAGACGTAACGAGGGATTTCCCGACGCCGCCCTTGCCGCTGACCACGGCATAGACTTTTTTGACATTGCTCATCTCGTGCTGTTTTTCGAGAAAGTCGCTCTGCGGTTCGCTTCGTTCCGCGCAGTTCTCCGAACAGCCGCTGCAATTTTGGTTGCAATTTTCGCTCATAATTTCAGTTTACCTCTTCCTCTAAAAGCAGTTTCATCGTCTCTTTATAAACGCTTCTCACTGCGGTTCCAGAAATACACTCGATATCGACGACGGTTTTCCCGTCGTTGATCGCTTCGACTGCGCGCGGATCGAATGGAATATTGCCCACAAAAGGCAGTCCGTGCTCCGCGCAAAATACTTCAATTTTCTTGGTATTCGACAGGTTTGTATCGCTCTTGTTGACGCACACGACCGCCTCGACTTCGAAAGCGGCTGCCGTCCGGATGATCCTCTCCATATCGCTGATGCCCGACACGGAAGGCTCCGCGACGATCAGCACCATGTCCACGCCCGAAAGCGATGCGATGACCGGACAGCCGATGCCCGGCGAGCCGTCGATGATCGCGAGATCAACATCCCCGGCCCCGGATTTCATCTGTTTTTTTACTTCGGTAACGAGCAGGCCCGATGTACCGCTCCCCATGGCAAGCTGCGCAGTCGAAAATACCTGTCCGCTGTCACGGTACAGCATCAGCTCGCCCGCCACCGCCGGAATCATGCGGGCTGCGCCGGCCGGACAGACGTATTCGCATACGCCACAGCCTTCGCACGAAAACGGCTGTACCCGGTAGACGTCCCCTGTCTCGATAGCGTCGAACCGGCAGTGCTGCCTGCAGAGGTCGCAGGCTGTGCAGAGGTCCGGATCGATGACTGCCTGCGGCAGTCCGCAGTAATCGCTTCGTTCCGGTTCGGACGTCCACCCCATAATCAGGTGCAGGTTTGGCGCATCGACGTCGCAGTCTGCATAAGCCTTTGCCGCTGCCAGCTTAATAAAGGCGCTGGCAATCGTCGTCTTGCCCGTGCCGCCCTTGCCGCTAAGAATGAGCAGCTGCTTCATGGCCTACCTCCTCTTTAACCGTCTCTAAAAGCGTCCGGAACGCATCCCGGTACACGTCGCTTTCGTTAGCGACGATCTTCGCGTCGGAGTTCAGCGCACCCAGTTCGTGATCGAACGGTATGCGGCTCAGGATTTTTATCCCGCGCTCCACGCAGTACACCTCGGAAGGATTTTCTCCTTCGAGGCATTTGTTGAGCACGACACCGAACGGTTTTTCGAACAGCGTCACAAGCTCGTGTACCATGCGCAGATTGTGCATACCGAATATCGTCGGCTCTGCGACGAGGATGCAGTAGTCGGCATCTTTGATGCTTTCCATCACGATGCAGGCACTGCCCGGCGGGCAATCGATAAACGTCGCTTCGCCGTCCGCCCTGCGGGGTTGCTGCTCTGAGTCGCTGTGCAGCGGCTCCTCTAAGCTACTTTGTTCGAGAAGCCTGTGAATGATCGGTATGCCGGTCGCTTCCCCTGTATTCAGGATGCCCGTGTACACCTCTACACGGTCCGCTGTACCGCGCTGCACGCAGCCGATCGCCTTGTCTTTTTCGCTCAGCGCGCCCTCCGGGCAGACCAGAACGCACCCGCCGCACGAGTGGCAGATGTCGTCGAACACGATCAGCTTACCGCTTGCGTACGCAAGCGCGTTAAAGTTGCAGAATTCAACGCATTTCCGGCAACCGGTACATGCCGCAGGGTCCACGTGCGGAATCAGAACCGTCACCGGCTCCTCCTGCACCTGCCCGGGCTTAAAGAACAGGTGTCCGTTGGGCTCCTCCACGTCGCAGTCCACATACACCGACGGTGCGGCCACAGCAGCCAGATTGACGGTGACCAGCGTCTTCCCCGTACCGCCTTTGCCGCTGAGAACAGCTACCCTCATGCTACCGCTCCCCCTGCCCGTGGTGACCGGCATGGATTTCGTCCAGATGCGGCAGCTCGCCGGCAAGGAAGGCCTCGATGTTTTCCCCGGCGGTTTTATGCAGTGTTTTGTGCATCCTGATGTTTGCAGCCAGAATGACATCTGCTGCATTTTCGCCGCACCGGGGAGTCAGAAGGACCTCGGCTTTGCTGTCTACGACGAGCTGAGCCGCTTTAACGCCCGCGCCGCCGGCCATCATCGCCGCACTGTTGTCTACAAAGGTGCTTTCCTTTGTCTCGGTGTCATAAATAAGATAGTACGGCGCGCGCCCGAACGAAGCGCTTACGTCCGTTTCAAATACATTGTTATCCGTAGGTATAGCTATGATCATGTGAGATCCTCCTCGTTTACAGAACAGAGACCGCGCCGATGCCTGCGGCAACCGCGCGCAATCCCGTCGCACAGCCGGTATTCGCCGCCTTCGATCGAAAGGATTTTTCCGTCGACAAGCGACTCGGCGAGCTTCTTTCTCGCTTCGCTGTAAATACCCTGCACCGTTGTCCGCGCAACATTCATCTGAAGCGCGCATTCCTCCTGGGTATAGCCTTCCAGGTCGATCAACCGGATGGCTTCGTATTCGTCAACCGTCATGTTGAGGCGCACAGGCACCTCCGCCGCCGAATCGAGCGGGCCGAACGTGCTGCTTTGCGGCAGGCGGCAGACCTGTCTCCATTTTATCGGCCGTGCCATATGACTTCACCCCGCTTCTCCGACACTACAGTTCTTCCTCCTGCCGATCGATCTCCTCCAGGCGCTTTTCGATTTCTCCAAGGCGTTCCTGCAGTATAATTTTCTCTTCGATCAGCGCGTCATTTTCTCCCGACGCGAGATCTGCGCCAGGTCCGATTCCGAACCGGCGACCCAGTCTGCAGTCCAGTTTACGGCACAGACCGTAACGAACCGCAAGGCCCAGGCCAAGGCCGATCCCTACACCCGCAGCGCATCGAACCGCTTTCGATTCCAGACACGTACCGAACCCTCGTCCGGTCATGGGTCCTTTACCAAGCGGACCCGTCCTGTCCCATCCAGGCATTCTTTTCACCTCCATCGCTTATTCTTAACGTACGGCACACCTTATAAGTTTATGACATATGCCATCTATTATTATACCGCATCCGCGACCGGTGGCAAGAGATATTTCAAGAATGCCGAAAAAAAACGCGTCACCATGTGCTGTCTGCTTCGGCCGGGCTTTACGGCCACAGGTCTCCATGATAAGATATTTACACACAAAGTCGAAGGAGGAAAAACCATTGGAAAGATATGTCGCAACAAGAATCGGACCGGAACTGACGGTCATCGACGATGATTATGTCCGCATATTTCTGATTACGGGCCGAGACCGCGCCCTCCTGTTCGATGCCGGAAATCCGGACGGCGATCTAAAGAGTTTTGTCGAGGGGCTGACAGATCTGCCGGTGTTTGTCGTTCTGTCGCACGCGCACATCGATCACGTAGGCGCTCTGGAGCAGTACGGACTCGTTCACATCCACCGGGACGAAGAGCCGTTGCTCCGCAACCACTGCCCGGATCTGCCGGTCGAATATGTGGAAGACGGACAGGTGTTCGACCTCGGCGGCGAGTGCGTCACGGCTTATCATGTGCCCGGTCACACGCCGGGCGGACTCGTGCTGTACGACGAATCGCGCAAAAGGCTCTACGCAGGCGACATGCTGTCCGACCTGACGCTGTACATGTACATGGATCACTGCTCCATGGAAGATTTTGTAGCATCCATGGACAAAATGCTGAATCTTCCGTTCGAAGAAGCGATCACGAGCCACGGGACGCTGTCCATCGGCCGGGAAAGCGCTGAAACGCTGCGTCGGGTCGCGCTCGGTGTGATGGATCAAAGCCTGGAAATCAAGACGACTCACAAAGAATTTACCGAAGACGAAACCGCCGAAACGGCGCGAATCGGAGATTACTCGATGCACGTATAGCGCGCGTGCAATTTAGGAGGAAGAAAATGTCGGAACAGAAAAAAGCAGCGATCGAACAGGTCATCGCAAAGTATTTCGATGCGAGCTATAACGGAAGCGGCGAAGGGATGATCGAGGTGTTTCATCCGGCGGCGCACATCTACGGCCTCCGGGACAGCGGTGCGCTCATCGACTGGCCGATTGAGGAATTTGCAGAGCTGGTTGCAGAGGATGATCCGCCCGCAAAAAGCGGACAGCCGCGCGAAGATGAGATTCTTGCCATCCGGTTTACCGGGGAGCACGAAGCGGCTGCCTTTGTAACGCTGCGCATCGGGCAGACGCGCTACACCGACGTGCTGAACTTTATTGAATTCGAAGGACGCTGGCAGGTCATCGCTAAAATGCTCGCAGCCGCTGCAGTAACCGCAGAATAAACTCCGCGAACGGGTTTATATTCCGCTCCCTTCGCGGCGCCACACGATCTGCCCGTCCACAACGGTCATCACTGTCCTGATGTCCTTGATTTCGTCATCCGGCACTGTGAGAATATCCCGTTCGGTCACGATTAGGTCGGCCAGCTTCCCGACTTCGAGCGTGCCTTTTTTGCTCTCCTCAAACGAAGCGAATGCGCTGTCGATTGTGAACAGCCGCAGCGCTTCAGAGCGACTGAGGCGGTCTTCGGGGATGAATCCCTCCGGTGGCTGACCCTGAAGGTCCTGTCTGAGCACAGCCGAATGGATGTTGTGATAGGGATTGAAGTATTCGACCGGTGCATCGGATCCGCCGCTTACGTGCACACCCTGCTCCTGCAACGCTTTGATTAAATACGATTTGAAAGCCCTGTCCCCGACGCGGTGATGGAGCATTTTAAGATCGTTGTTAAAGAAAATCGGCTGGACATACACCATCACATTTTGCCTCGACAGCTTCCGCATAATGTCTTCTGTAAGGATATGCCCGTGTACGATGCCGTGGCGCGCATTGTCCCTCCGGTGACGCTGCCGGGCGTTTTCAAAGCTTGCAAGGACCATTTCGATGGCCCTGTCGCCGATGGCGTGCACAGCGATTTGCATGCCGTTTTTATGGGCATATTCGATAAACGCATCCAGCTCATCCTGGGGATACATGGCCACTCCGCAATTCGAGGGATCGTCTGCATAAGGCTCTGACAACAGCGCGGTACGGGCTCCCAGCCCGCCGTCCTGGAAAAGTTTTAACGGCCCGACTTTAAAAAAGTCACTGCCTGTGCCGGTCCTGTAGCCCATGCCGATGAGCTGCGCAAGCCCGTCCCGGTCGAGCGAACACTGCTCGTACACGCGCACGGTCAACCGGCCTTCGCGGTCGAGCTCTTCGTAGGCGTTAAGAATTTTAAGATAATCGACATCCGGGAACGAATGAAAGTCGTCGCTTTGAACCGAAGTAACTCCATGTTGCGTCAGTTCTGCACTTGTCTGTACGATCATATCTTTAATCTCATCCAGACCGGGCGAATCGATGTAGCGACGCGGGTATTGCATCGCATCTTCTTTAAATATACCTCTTGCAAGTTCCACGTTTCGATGAGTCTGCACATCCGCATCCATCATGTCGATCGCTTTTGTATTGCACACCGCCATGTGTCCGCACGTCCGCACGAACATGATGGGGTGTCTGTCGGAAATCGCATCGAGATCCTCGCGTGTAAAGAAACGCTTTTCCGCAAGGGACTCCTGATTCCATCCACTGCCCAGCACCCATCGGCCTTCTTCGATATTCTGACTCCGGATGGTGCGCTTTACATCTTGAATCACTTCGTCGATCGAGCCATACTTACACAAATCAATTTGCTTTTTTGCGTACGCGTACCCCAGAAGGTGCATATGGCTGTCGTTGAATCCCGGCAGTACAAGATGCCCCTTCAGGTCGATGACCGTCTCATACCGATCCTTCAGCGCTTCCTCGCTTCGCCCCAGGAAGTCAATTCGATTCCCGACAATCCCGATTGATTCGTAATAGCGATCCTGCGCATCCAGCGATGCGATTTTCCCATTGAATAACAGTATGCTCATCGGTCACCCCTCCTTCTCACTACCTTACATCGCTCATAAGATTTGTCAATTATTTTTACACTGTAGTGCATCTGCGGCGGCAAATACTTCCTTCTCCTTTTGACTATCAATCCCTTTTCCATTATGATTCAGTGTGATGGTCAAAAACTCATTTGCAGGGGGACGGGCATGATAACAGAATATATCAACGACATAAAACGCGAATTCAACGGGTACGGAAAAACCGGACTGTCCAAAGATTTGATGGCGGGGCTCACCGTCGCCGCAGTGGCCCTTCCGCTGGCGCTGGCGTTCGGTGTCAGCTCGGGAGCTACAGCCGCTTCCGGACTCATCACGGCGATCATCGCAGGCCTGCTCATCGGGGCGCTCTCAGGCGCTTCGTTTCAAATTTCGGGGCCGACGGGCGCCATGACCGCTATCCTGATACTTCTGGTGAGCAAGCACGGGCTCAACGGGATGTTCATCGCTACGTTTTTAGCAGGCCTGATGTTGATACTGGCCGGCGTTTTAAAGCTCGGTCGCATCATTTCCTATATCCCCTCTTCTGTCATCACCGGCTTTACATCGGGCATCGCTGTAATCATCGCCCTCGGCCAGCTGGACAACTTGTTCGGCGTGTCGTCGAAAGGGGACCACGCACTCGTCAAACTGATGTCTTATGCGACCGACGGTTTTCATCCTCACTTGCCGACGCTTGCAATCGGACTCTTTGTAGTTGCGGTGATGGCTCTCTGGCCCGCGCGGTGGAACGCAACGTTTCCTTCGTCTCTTGCCAGCCTCATCCTCGTGCTTATTCTCAATCGGTTTTTGCAGCTCGACACACCGCTCGTGGGGGCGATTCCCAAAACGCTGTTTCTGGCAGACCGCCTTACACTTGCATCCCTGTCACCGGGCGACTTCGGCACATTTATGATGCCGGCTCTCAGCATCGCAGCGCTTGCGATGATCGAAAGCCTCCTGTGCGGCGCCGCTGCGGGGAAGATGAAGAACGAGGTGCTGAGCGCCGATCGGGAGCTTGTCGCTCAGGGAATCGGCAATGTCGTAATCCCGTTTTTCGGTGGCGTACCCGCCACTGCAGCCATCGCACGGACAAGCGTCGTCATCAAGTCCGGCGGAGTAACGAGGCTTGCAGGCATCATCCACTCCGTCGTGCTGCTTCTGTCCATGTTCCTGCTCGCTCCCGTCATGTCTGCCATTCCGCTTTCCGCGCTGTCGGGCGTGTTAATCGTCACCGCCTGGAGAATGAACGACTGGGAGAACATCCGCTTTATTTTCGGACACCGGTTTAAATCAGGCATTGCAAAATTCGCTGTCACTCTCTGCGCAACCGTCGTGCTCGACCTGACGCAGGCCATCGTCGCAGGGGTTTTATTTTCCACGGTTCTCTTCGTCGCCCGCCTTACGGATCTCGATGTCGACATCCGCGAAGTCGATCGAAAAAGGCTTGAAGAAATCGGCATTCATCTTACCGATGACCCGTGCCATATCCGCGTCGCTTATCTGACGGGCACCATTTTCTTCGCTTCGGTGGACAAGCTGAAAGCGCAGCTTTCGGATCTGGACCGCGCATCCGTCCTGATTTTGTCCATGCGGGGGGTTCCGGTCATCGATCTTTCGGGCATCCAGGCACTCAACGAACTGATTCGGGAGCTGCAGCAATCGGGAACCACTGTGCTGCTGACGAGCGTGCAGCCGAAAGTCATGGCAAATCTGATCCGCGGCGGCATAGGAGAGCTCATCGACGAGCGCTGCGTGTTCAGCAGCGCAGAACACGCGATCGTTTACGCTCACGAGCAGCACCCGGACTGCATAGAGCCGGAAGCCGCTATATAGGCTTTACACTGCCCGCTACGACCGATTTGAGCACCGGCAGCACATCGCTTTCGAACCAGGCATTCTTCTTCATCCAGCGCTGATTCAGCGGAGAGGGATGCACGAGCGGAAAATACTCCGGCAGATAGTCCTTAAAATTTCGCACGGTCTCAGTCAGATTCTCTGCACGTCGATCTCTCAGGTAAAACTCCTGCGCATAGCGCCCGACGAGCAGTATCGTTTCGAGATCCGGCATCGCTTCCAGCAGCCGGGGGTGCCACTTGTCTGCAAATCCTTTTCTCGGAGGCGCATCGCCGCTTTTTCCTTTCCCGGGGTAGTAAAAATCCATCGGGAGCTGGGCGATGAGGCCCGAATCGTAAAACGTTTCGCGGGATATCCCCATCCATTCGCGCAGCCGGTCGCCGCTCGCATCGTTCCACACGAGCCTGGTTTCTTCTGCGATGCGGCCCGGCGCCTGACCGACGATGGCGATACGAGCCTGTTTCGATACGGTGTAAAGAGGCGGGATTTCCCGCGCCGTATACTTCATATTCATGGGGTCAGCCATGATCTCCCGCTCGATTTTTTCAAAGACCGTCATGACGCTTACTCCTTTCGAATCGACAGCAGGATACGCGCAGCGCACCGCGTTTCCAATGCCCGCGGGCGCAGCGATCCGTTTCGTCGACTCTGCCCTATTTTAACACATTTGCGGAATTCAGCAGCAACGCATTGTAGATAAAGAGAACATCCTGATCGACAAAGTCAACGTACTCGCCGACCAGCTCGCTGCGGATGTAGCGGATGTCGACGAGCGTCACGCGACTATATGCCTCGAGAAGCAGCGGGATGAGACTGCTCGCAAACGAGTCGCGGAACACGACGAGCTCGCAATCCGTACGAGCTTCCGGATTTTCGACGACGAGGAGCGCCGCCGCACCGGACAGATATACATCGTAGGGATCCCTGCCGCTCAGCTTCTCCACGTCGTAGACCGGTGCAAACGCGTCGGTTTCCACGTTGAATACGCGGCTGTACCCAGTCGCTGCGTTTTCGGCATAGACTACGCGATCGGGAATAAGTCGAAGGGCCGACTGCCCGTAGTATGCGCCCAGGAGCAGTTCGTCCGCCTCCGTTAGAACGTACGCTTCCGGTGAAGCGGTGCCTGTGCCGAGCGCCTGCCCGATGCGCCCGGCCACGTCCCACAGTCGTTCCTGACGCCAGTGAATGTCGGTTCGGTAGAAGTCTTCGATGGTCAGCGAATCCGCGATGTCGATGTACTCCGCATACGGCATACCGTCTTCAATCATCGAAAACAGCCGGTCGTAGTCCATCGACGGATAGTCCATGCGGGCGCCGAGGTAGTAGTGCTTGTCCGGGATGACCGCTGCGTATACGTTCGTCTGCGTTCCCTCCAGGTACGCATCGTACAGCCACTGGAAGCGATTGAGGGCTGTCTGCACGGACTTATCGTTCAGCGGATAATCAAGCTTGGCCGCGATTCCGTCTTCGATGTAGATGTCGTTGTTGTCTTTGTACCCGAGCAGGTGATAACGAACCGACGCTTTGAGCGACCGGAATCCAAACCGGGCGGGAAACTGATCTTTGGCATACTCCTCGAACCCGTCCATAAACGTCCCGGCAAGGACCGAACGCACGCTCAGCGCCGGTCTCTGCGCAAGCGTCCGGCGCTCTTCGAGCGAGATGCTTCCCGGCGCCTTGATCCAGGCGAACAGAGCGAGCAGCAGCCAAAGGCCGCAGACGAGCGCGACGATCGCTCTGTCTGCCTTAACAGTACCTGTCTCCTGATTTTCCGCAATGTCTGTTCGCTTCATCCTTTAAACACTCTTTCGGTTGGCGTGACTACACTCATCCCCTAAAATCTGAAATATAAAAATGGATTGAACGATGAATCCACGAGGTAGGCCGTGACCGCCAGAAGCAAGACAATCGCGACGACGGGCTCAGCCAGCCCCAGCGTGCGCTGCCCGATCCGGCCTGTGCGCAGGCGTTCGGCGACATGCTTTGGCCAGGGCGTGCTTCCTATGGCCGCGAGCAAAAACGTTACTGCGTAGCTGCGCAGGTAATACAACGACACCGTATCGGTGAGCGGAATGCCGCCCGCTCCAGCCATCAGTCCGAGCCTTCGAACCGCTTCGGTCAGACTGGGCGCATCGAACAGCACGAAGCTGACACCGACAATGATGAGCACGTAAGCGTGAGACAAAATCCCGGGCGCCGCCGCAAGCCGCTGGCCGATCCAAAACTTCTCAAGAACCAAAAAGACGGCAAACAGCAAGCCCCACAAAACAAAGTTCCAAGCCGCCCCGTGCCAGAGACCCGTCAGCATCCAGACTGCGAATATGTTGAACAACCAGCGACGGTTCGTCACCCGGTTGCCTCCGAGCGGTATGTAGAGGTAATCGCGAAACCACGAGCCGAGCGATATGTGCCACCGCCGCCAGAATTCCGTAATGCTTTTGGAGACAAGCGGGTAGTTGAAATTTTCCATGTAGTCAAAGCCCAGCATGCGCCCCAGGCCGATAGCCATATCGCTGTACCCGGAAAAGTCAAAGTAAATCTGCAGCGTAAAGGCTGCTGCATACATCCATGCAAACAGCACTGTTTCGTTCTGCGTCTCCCCAAACAGCGCGCTCAGCTCTCCGAGCGAGTTGGCGATGAGCACCTTTTTCGAGAGGCCGATCATCAGACGGCCGAGGCCGAGACGCATCCGGCGGACGCTGTGCGTTCGGGATTCGAGTGCAGCCGCCACATCGGCGTAGCGCACGATCGGTCCTGCGATCAGCTGCGGGAACAGCGCAATGTACGTCGCCAGATTGACGAGACTCCTCTGCGCTTTAACATCCCCCCGATATACATCTATGGTATAGCTGAGAATCTGAAATGTGTAGAAGCTGATGCCGATCGGCAGCGAAATGCGCAGCAGCGGTACGGAAAGCCCCGTGACTGCGTTGAAGTTGGCGATAAAAAAATCCATGTATTTGAAATAGCCCAGCAGGCCGAGCGAAAAAGCGACGGAGGCGGCCAGCCAGGCCTTCGCCTGTGTTTCGTGACGGTGTTTTTCGATTATCAGCCCGAACGCATACTGAACCGCTACGGACAGCAGCATAATCGCTACGTACTTCGGCTCACCCCAGCCGTAAAACAACAGGGACGCAAAAAGAAGCACAAGGTTCTTGCGCTTCTTCGGCGTCAAAAAATAAACAGTCAATGTCACCGGCAGGAAGTAGTACAAAAATGTGATGCTCGAAAACAGCATGTATCTTCCCCTATCGACCTGACCGCAAGGCAATCAGGCTCCTGCGCTACAGTGTGACGTCAGGTTCCCCGCCGAGCACCTGGATAAACGCATCCACCAGATCCTGAGACGTGACTGCATCGCTCAACTCCGACGAAACCATCGCGAGCATCACGATGTCGCCGCGCGCGACCACCTGCAGGTCATCCGCACCGACGCAGATCCACTTCCACGGATCGATGCCTTCCTTCATGGCCTGAGCGATGTCTTTTGCCGCCGCGCCTTCGCTTGTGCGCACGAGCACCAGCGAGTACGCCTGCGATCCGATCATGGCCTCAGACACAGCGATTTCCGAAATATCGGAAGCTTCGCTCAGCCCCGTATACGCTTGAACGGCATCCGAATCCTCCAAATCGACTTCGATGTCTCCCACGGCAATGCCCGGATCTTTGATTTCGTACATCTTTTCGATGATTGAAGCGAGCGTCCCGTCGTACTCCCCGCCGCCTCCGCTCTGACATCCGCTCAAAGCGAGCAGCAGAACAAGCGCCAATGCAATTATGATATTTCTCTTCATGTTTTCCTCCAATTTTATCGTATGAGCGGGTACCGTGTACCCATTTTGAAAATATAGCACACAAAGACCCCGCTTGCAACGAAGATACGGCTTTCGTATACTGTATGTGATATGCGCACAAACCGCATGCGGCAGACAGCTGGAATGCGCGCGGGATACGGGAGAAATCGACGATGAGGAACACAGAAAGCGGCAGAAGCAAACGTATGAGGGTGGCTATTTTTGTGCTGTTGATCGCCGTTAGCTTCGGCCTCTTTATGGCAAGCCGGAACCCGGCAACGCCGAATGTGCTTCCCGATCAATCCGGAACAGAGCAGGATGTAAACCGGGGAGAAGGCAGTGTAACCGATGAATTGCCGGATGAACACGGCCGGTATACGACACCGGAGGATGTCGCGTCCTATCTCCACGCCTATGGGGAGCTGCCCGTCAACTATATCACGAAGAAACAGGCGCGCGCACTCGGCTGGAACAGCAGTGAAGGAAACCTGTGGGATGTGACCGACAAACTGTCCATCGGGGGCGATGCGTTTGGCAACCGGGAAAGATTGCTCCCGGAAGCAGACGGCAGGCAGTATTATGAGTGCGACGTCAACTACGAAGGGGGCTACCGCGGGTCCGAGCGCCTCGTGTATTCAAACGACGGGCTCA
The DNA here is from genome assembly GCA_012841925.1 of Clostridiales bacterium. GTDB lineage: Bacteria > Bacillota > Clostridia > Peptostreptococcales > Anaerovoracaceae > UBA10908. Next base: position 113,104 of record DUTT01000017.1, read on the forward strand.
TATTCTATACGGACGACCACTACGCCACGTACGTCCGCCTCTACTGACGGATCGGCGGAAAACAAACGGACCGGCCGCGCGGTGCGCAACCGGTCCTTCCATACGATTGAACCCTGCGTTCCCTACACGGGAAACGTGCAGAAAGGAGCCCGCGATGGCCTGCATCGTGCTGGATGCAAACCGGCTGACGGATAGAGAAACCGCCCACTCCTACCTCGAATATATTCTCCGTTTTCCGCCGCACTACGGCCGCAACCTCGACGCGCTGTACGATCTGCTGACGGAAATCTCCGAGCCGACGAACATCGTGCTCGTTCGCCGCTTCTGCGGTGACCCGTCCGAAAATCCACTCCGGGAATCCATCCTCAAAACCGTCGAAGAGGCCTGTCGGGATAACGACCGGCTGACGCTCAGCATCCTGTAGTCTGCCCGTCTAGACTTCGTCGCACACGTCCCCTTCGACTTCGAACGGATAGTACTCTTCGTCTGCTCCGCCGACGCCCTGCCCTTTGATGTGGACGGGTTTCAGCACGGACTTGTTGATGCCGAAGTGGAATACATCCGTCCGCTGATAGCTGCCCGCGATGTCGTGGATGGATTTCTGTGTAATGATCTGCGAAAGATCGCACTCCGCATAGGCGATTCCCTCTTGATTGTCTTTAATCGTGTCGCTGATTACAAGGCCCGCGGGCGAAACGATCATCGATCCGCCGTAGGTCAGCTTGTCCAGCAGATCCCGAAGGTCCTGGCGTCCATCGGAGAGCACTTCGTAGCCCTGTTCGTCGACTGCCTGCGACGAAACCGCCGTAAACACTTTCCCTTCGTAGGACATGGAGCAAGCGCGCACGATCAATGTATCCAGGTAAGGCTGCCCTTTCGATGGCGTGCGTGACGTGGGGAAGCAGGCAGGATAAGTCGAGATATGGATCTGTTCTCCCTGTGAGATGAGTGCAAACTTGGCGAGCGAGTTGGTGTTTTCCCCGCAGATCAGCGCGCCGATGCGACCGATCTCCGTGTCGTGCACATTGAGCGTGGAACCGTCACCGAACGCCCAGGCGAGCTTTTCGGACCACGTAGGCAGCAGCTTTCTGTGCCGTGCGATCATATTCCCGTCGCGGTCGAAGATGACATTCGTATTCCAAAGCACGCCGAGGCTCTGCTTCGGCGCTTTTTCCGTGATACCCACGGAAAGGAATACGCGGTTATCCCGTGCAATCTGCTGCAGGCGATGAAATGCAGGTCCTGGAATCTCGATGGAACTCTGCGCGAACTTCATGAACAGCGCATGCTGGTCCATCGGCGCAAGCATGTGGACATACGTGGGAAAGCCGGGGATAAACGACTCGGAAAACACGACGAGGTCCGCGCCGGACGCTTTCGCCTTTTCGGTATACTGCTGCACTTTAAGAAGGCAGGCGTCCAGATCAAAATACGCCGGTGCAGCCTGGACAGCGGCTACGACGGGTTTCGGCAATGTGGCAACGTTCATAAATTAACCTCCCAATGCGATACACAGGAATGCGGCGAAGGTGTACACCTTCACCGCTACTATGTTATACATTGAGCATTATACCACAAATCACTCTGCTTGATACAGACCGGAGTTTGTTTTGCGCGCCGGGAATTACTTCAGATCCGGGTGCACGTAGCGGCCCCGGCCTTTTGTTTTTTTGCCGTACTGAATCGGGCCCGGTATGACCCGGAGATTGATTGTGAAAATCAGATTAGTCTCTCAGCTTCAGCTCCAGAAACCTCGCTCCTTCGACGGGGTTGTATACATAGGGTTCAATGTCGTAGAATCCATGTGACTCATATAGCCTTTGCGCCTTTTCCATTGAAGGGAGCGTATCCAGTCTCATATATCGATAGCCCAGTTTATTTGCTTCTTCGATGACCGTAACGATGAGCTTGTTGCCCAGACCCGTTCCCCGGTACTCGTCGCGGGTGTACAGTCTCTTCATTTCGCATGTATCCTTGGAGCTGTTGCGAAGAGCAACGCATCCTGCGGTTTTGCCATCGACGAACACGAGAATCAGAGCACCGTCCGGTGACGCATATTTACCCGGCAAAGATTGCAGTTCTTCTTCGAAGTCCTGAAAGTCCAGACTGATTCCCAATGATTGCGCGTATTCTCTGAAGAGCTGTCTCGCTTCTTCGACCAACGCCACTTCAGTTGCATATTTAAATTCAATGTTATTTCCCATGCTGTTCACCAGGAGTTCTGTAAATGCCGCAAGCCTATTCACTTGCCCGCGTAATACCGGTCATAATAGTCTGCAAGCGGTTCAATGACAGGTTCAGCCGGTTCATCGGAGTACTCCGTTGCGATGCACAACATGTCACCTGTTCCCGGGTGAACCAGGATATCGAGCCAGTCATATCCGCTTAATTCAAAAAAGTAATATTCCTCACCGTCGTAGGAATACAATTCGTCACTCATTCCTGCGATAGTCGTAGGTTCGTAGGGAGTCGCCATGTCCGGATGCTCGTCGAGCCACGCCTGGACAAGCACCTGCGCCTCCGCACCTGTCAGCCGGCTACCCGCTTCATCTCCGTCACTATCTGTATTACATCCCGCGAACAGCGCAAAGCTCAACAGCACCGTCAGGATGATTGCAAGATTCTTCTTCATATAAACCTCCTTCGAGTAACTCATAGCACCGGCTATCTACTCGCTGGTATCGAAGTCCGACCGAGATAAACGCCGTCTCTGGTAAAGAAATAGACAACACGTTCCATGCTGCTGTGTTCGTATATCCTGATTCCGCGGCTGGCCGGCGCTCCGGGCTCTGTTATTTTCGGATATTGAAACTCTGAATCCGAAATGTACCTGTTTGTCCAATCGCTGTCCTGGTATTCCCGTAACGACCGGTCCGAAAAGAAAAACACGGTCGCCATGACCTGTTCAGTCTTTTCTATCCGTTCTGCGCGTGTGGTGTTTCCATTACCCGGGGGATAAGAAAAGATGATGCAATACCATCCGCTGTCAACATAGTTTCCGTTCCGCTTGACTGGACGGATATAGGAAATACCTGTGCCGTCATCCCGCGGTGCATATCGCTCTTCTCCGAGCTCAAATTGATTCCTGTCCCAGTTTTGAGCAACGGTATCGATAATCCGGTGATAGTCTGCGCTGAGCGTTGCACCGTCGAAACCGGTCGCTGTCTTAAAAGTAACCTCCTGTATACGCGCCGGCTTATCAGGAACCCTGCACCAGCCGAGCACTTCGTATTGACTGTCCGTCAAATAGATGGTGACTCCGGGAACGGCAAGAACCGCACTGACCGTTACCCAGTCGCTCCCGCTATAATGCTTCTCGTATGACAGCGCCTCGATAAACCGGAGTTCCTCGCGGCTGTACCGGTCGGAAAGATAGAACGGCGAATCTTCGGGCGTGCCCGATGTGAACAGCACGTGCGCCGTGTCCGGGAAAAAATGCTGCAGGGTTATTCGCGATAGCACATAAGACTGCTGATCGTCACTCGAACTCACAGGAACAGCCAATGCCGTTTGACCGGCGTTCCAGTAAGCCGTGCTTTTCAGGGCGCCCCCCTCCTGAAGACTTTCGTAAAGAGTCTTTTCACCGGTTCGCAGATATTGTGACAGGGCATTCTCTGAAACGATTGCCGCATCCCCACGGGTAAAGTTCCCTCCGGAAGACACGCGTTCATCCACAAGGCCCCGCTGTATGCCGAAACTCACGGCCTGTGCATAACTGAAATCGGATGCATTCCCGCCGTCCTCATACCCCAGAGCCCGCAGAACGAACGTAACATACATCGCTGCAGTCGCCCGTTCGATCCCGCTGCCAATGCAGTAGCAGATTGTAGCGACAAAGCGACTGTCAACAAAATCGCAAGCATAGAGATTCGCAAACATCTTCCCACTTTACAACCTCCCGCAAAGTAAACTATAATAAATAACCGGAATAGCGGACCTATACATTAAACCTGAAGTTGACGATGTCCCCGTCCTGCACGATATATTCCTTACCTTCCAGGCGAAATTTGCCCAGTTCTTTGGCTTTTGCCATGCTGCCTGCTTCTTTGAAGTCCGCAAAACTTACCACTTCCGCCCGGATAAATCCGCGCTCGATGTCGGAATGTATTTTACCGGCAGCCGACCGGGCGTTCAAACCCTTTCTAATTGTCCAGGCTCGAACCTCGTCTTCGCCCGCCGTTAGAAACGATATCAGATTCAATCTTTCGTAAATGGTTTTGGCCAGCACGTCCACGCCGGATGTTTCGATGCGGAGCTCTTCCATAAACTCAGCCCGATCCTGCGGATCCAGTTCGCTGATTTCCATCTCCGCTTTTGCGCTGATTTGAAACACCGGATATCCGTGGTCCCGGCAGTGCGCCACGATTTCGTCCTGTTGCTCGTAGCCCTCGACAAGCTGCATGTCATCCACATTCACGACGATCACGACCGGCTTGTCGGTTAAAAAGTCGAGGTGCTCGATGGTCTGACTTTCTTCATCGGAAAGAGTTGCATCCGAAAAGGACACCCCCTCTTCGAAGAGCGCGAGAAGCTTTTTAAGAACGGTGCTTTCCGCTTCCTGTTCTTTCAGGATTTTCTTACCGCTTGCGATTCGCTCGATCCGGCCTTCCACCATCTGCAGATCTGCCAGGAGCAGTTCGGTTTTAATGTTTTCTATATCCCTTATAACGTCGATTGAACCTTCGGCATGCATCACATGCTCGTCGGCAAATGCCCTGACGATATGGACAAGGCAATCAACCTGCCTGATATTGCTCAGAAACTGGTTTCCAGACCCCAGGCCTTCGCTGGAACCGCTTACCAAACCGGGGACATCAATCACTTCGATCTGAGCATACGTCGTTTTTTTAGGATGATATTGCTCCGACAAAAAAGCTACCCGCTCATCCGGCACCTGTGCCAGCCCAAGGTGAGCTTCGACCTTGCCGCTCTGAAAAGAACTGGTCTCCATCTTTTGGTTTGTAAGCAGGTTAAAAAAAGTCGTTTTGCCAACAATGGGCAGGCCGATTAATCCAACTTTCAATTTATGCGATCTCCTTCGTAAATAATTGTTCTATATTTGGGTAGAGTTCCTTCGAGTATTGACAACGTTGCGAACATGGAACCGGACGATTCCAATCTGAAAGATAATTTATCACGGAAATCGTTTGATTGCAATGTACAACAATGGTAGCATGGATGCGTAGATTTCTTGCACAAAAATGGAGGACCTTCGCATGAAAATGTCTGTACTATACTACACCGAAACCGGAAACACGAAGCGCATGGCGGCTATAATCGCCGAAGGTATGGCATCGATCGAAGGAGTGGAGACAAAATGCTTCCCGCTCGACACAATTGACCGGGACTGGATAAAGGAGAGCTGCTGCGTCGTACTGGGAACACCCACTCACCGGTCAAACGTGAGCAGTGCCATTAAAGTTTGGCTCGACGAATCCGCATCAGAATACGACCTGGCCGGGAAAATCGGCGGCGCATTCGCTACGTCAAACTACGTGCACGGCGGTGGCACCATGGCGATACAGTTCATCCTCGATCACCTGATGGTGTTCGGCATGTTGGTCTATTCGGGCGGCAGCGCACTGGGGCGGCCGATCATCCATTTAGGACCTGTCGCTCTGGAAAACGAACTCGAAAAAACGGAGGACATATTTCGCACGTACGGGCGACGCATGGCAGCGAAGGCCGTTGAGGTTTTTAAAAGGTAGAGGGCTCCTGCGCCGCCTAAACTGAAACAAATCTTATAGGTAGCACGGGCGGCACCTGATATCCACCCGAAGCAGATAGCATTTATCTGATTTTTTACATCTTAGCTGTAATTAGGACAAAATTTTCGCTCTTGAGTGAACGATTTGGGAATATATGGAGTTTCTCTTGAGATAATAGACACATTTCGCAAATGTGTCTATTATCTTTCCGAAACTTAGAAAGTATTCACTCATTATCGTAAATTTTGCACTTTTATTCCACGATTCTTGCAGAAGGCGATTCGACAGAGCCGCGCTCGCGTCAGTCGGAAATTTTGACGAGCGTCACCAGTCCATTCCTCCTTTTGCTGCATCTACATGAACTTTTCCATGATGCAGTTATTGTTAAAAGAATCAGCTTTTATCCAAGGCAATAAATTGTATTAAGATAATAAAATGGTACAATAGTTTATTAAGAGGTAAGGTATAGTGACTACGAAGAAGGCCTTTAAAGAACAACTTTTCATTACTGCGGCCGTCGGCCTGATCTACTTTCTCTTTCTTGTGCCTATGAGCAGTTTGTTTGCGCTGCTTCCCGGGACAGAGGTCCGCCCCGGCTCGTTTATTCCGCCGGCAGCAGGAATTTATTTTGGAATGCCAGCTGCAATCGGAGTTTTCGCCGGCAATCTCGCCGCCGATATTTTTACGTACCGAACCTTAGATCTGCCGATGCTCTTCGGCAGTTTATTTAATTTTTTTATGGCCTACATCCCGCACAGACTCTGGTATGCCACCGATCGAAAACATTTAAAGCAGAACCTATTAGTCTACGACAGCAGGAGTCTCGTAAAGTATATCGCGATATTGCTGTACAGTTCTGTTGCCGCTGCTATTGGTGTAAGCTATTCCATGCTGATGTTTGCCGAGGTCGATCCCGGAAATAGCATCGCTCAGTTGTTCTTGAATAATTTTGAGTTTGGCCTTATCTTTGGCGCCATTTCCCTGATGCTCCTACCTAAAGGCAACTATAAGCCGATGTTGCCTGAAGAAATCTTTCGCAGCAAAACAGCTTCCCGATTCGCCTATTTTCTTTTGCTGCTGCCTCTAATAATTTTCGCACAAGGACTATTCTCCGAACAGGGTTTTACAGCGACCGATGCAGGGCTCATCCTGCCTCTCATATCCGTTTCCCTTGCTCTCGGCATTGCGCTGCTCCCGGCATATCGGCCGGAAGCAAGCAAGGATAGCGAGATGCTCAAGACTTCGATCCGCTTGCGAATCTTTATGTATTTCATCACCGCGGTCATGTTGATCGCCTTCACCCTGCTGCTGGTCTTTTTCGGTTTCTACAGCAAGGTCGAACCGGATACAATGCGCCTCTGGAATGTGACGTACATTGCCGCCGGCATCAGCTTAAACTTCATCATGCTTATCTCCGCCGTCATCCTCCGCAACATGGAAAAGAAGATCACCGTGCCTTTATACAATCTGGCGCGAGCCCTTCAGACTGAAGACCATGCGAAGACTGGCAAAGATGAAATGGATGTTTTATCTTCAGCCGTTGACTTTTATTCGGTCAGCATGGAGGGTGACGAAAACACTACAGATGAATACAAACTATATATCGGCCTGACCGACAAGGACGCCTGCGAACAGCTGGTGACCGTAGAACAGGCCCGGGCTGTTCTCGGACACATATGCCTCGATTACGTCCAGGGCTATATGGCGGACGAAACCAGCGGTGGCTGGCTGGATAAGGGTAATAATAAAATTCAGGAGAATACCCTGGTGTTTACCATCCTGGGTGCAACTGACGAGCAGATATACGGCATTGCGGATGAGTCAATCGTCGCCTTGAATCAGGAAGCGATTCTGATCATCAAAAACAGCAGACAGCATGAATTCTATAGAGGCTCACTAATCCAGTAGGCAATGAATACATGCAGCCTCCGCCCAAAATCGCAAAAGCCTGCTCCTATAAAAGAGGGCAGGCTTTTCAGAGTTGCCGCCGGAATCAAAGCCGCAGGCCCCGCAAGCGTAAATCAGGTCATATGAGACATGTCCGTCTGCTCCACAAGATATCCCCTTTGACCGAAGCCCAGCATCCCGGCGACCATAGAGACGGGAAATATCCGGATTTCGCGGTTCAGCCTGGTTACGCTGTCGTTGTAGATCAGGCGGCTTGTGCGCACCATATTTTCAAACGTCTGCACCGCATCCATGGCTTTGATATAATTTTGATCGGTCTTCAGATCGGAGCACTGCTCCGCTGTCATGGCAATCCTGTCCAGAGCTTCGGCAATCGCTCGTTCCTGACGCATCACATCATCCGGCGCGGATGTTGCCGTGATGATGCTTCTTTTTAATTTTATTGTCTCAATCAGCGCTTCGCCCTCAACCCCTGCGTAGTCCTTTGCCAAATCTAAAAGGACTGTCAGCGCATCGAAGCGACAGGAAAGCTGCACTCCGATCTGGCTCATGGCATTGCAGCTGTTCTGATCCAGCGCGGCCAGTCTGCGGCGGGTGGAGATGATCCATAGAACAATGGCCGCAGCGATTACGGCTATTGTGATCGTGATGAAGATCGGCAGCATCGTCACCTCCTCCTTTCTGCGAAAGTTGTATAGGTCACGGCGCAGTTAGTCCTCCGTGTACGGCGACACGTCAGGCTCGATCCAGGCTTTGCCATCGCGCCAGTCCACATCGAAGTCAAACAGCTTTGCAATATCCCGCAGCTTGATATAGTTGTTGCCGCCGATGGTATAGGCGGTCAGACCCGTCACCGGCGCGGCGGTGGCAGCCCACACAAAGTCTGTGGTGCTGAGCGTCGCACTTTTACTGTCCTTGCCGATTTCGGCAAGTTCACCGCCGACCCTGGTGTATAACGCATGGTTGTACAGCTTCGCCTTGCCGTCTTCCCAGCGGACATCGAAGCGGGTTTTCAGCAGGGCTGCCACATCCCTGAGTTTTACAAAGTTATTGCTATTGATGTTATAGGCAGGAAGATTAACTTCTTTATCATTGAGCATAAATTTCGTGGCTGTGGGTTTTGCTGTGGTGTCGCCTGAGCCGCTTGGTCCGGCGGGCTTGGCTGGCTCGGGTTGAGCCGGAGCAGGTTTGACAGGGGCCGGCATATCGGCAACTTTATAGCTTTCCCCTGCGAAATATACATAACCGTTTGCATAGCCATAACCATAGCCGTCTGCCCTGCCGCCCAGGACGTAGTAGTCATTTTTTGCGGCAAAATCTACCACAATGTTTCCATAGCGGTCAAAGACGGTCCAGTAGCACTCATAGGCCTGTGTATCAAGATATGTAATAATTTGCCCCTGGTTAAGCTGGTGTTTTGCCAGGGTATAGCCGCCGCCCAGAGGCACGGCAACCCGATAGCCATCCAGCTTTTTAATCAGCTTGCCTGAATAATCATATATTTCCGCAAAGGTCCAGGAATATCCGCCACCCTTTGTCGGCACACCGCTTTTATTTACTTCCGTAGTGTATGTGTTGGTTATAATGCCGTCTGCCCATTGGAAACCAACGTCACTGGAAGGATATATTCTGTCCTTATTTCCGGGAATAATTGCCTTGCCTGCTTTGTCCATTACCCCTACGGGAGCATACAGGACCAGACCCTTGCTGAAGCCTTTTGCTCCAAGGTATTCAACAAAACAGGTCAGACCATCCTTGTAGCAAAGCATGAGGTTGTTGTACATGTTTTCACCCCCGTACTTATAGGGAATGACTTGTTTGCCTGTTTTATCTATATATCCTATCTTGTTATAGGTATAGCCATCTGCTCTGCCTTGGTACTGATATACCGCTGCCATTCCATCCTGAAAGGACATGGCCTCATCGAATTTCAGAGGGATGACTTCTTTACCGGTGGTATCGATAAATCCGTACTTATCGTCAGGCTTAATCTGCTTGCCGCTTCGCATCATAACCATAGTTACGCCATTTTCTGAACCGGCTCCCACAACACCATCCCCGTTCATAATGGCCTTGACTACTTCCTCCCCTTCAATCGCAACCTTCACCAGGCCATCGTAAACAATATGGCTGCTGGCTGCCGGATAATACTTAAATGGGGTGATAAGCTTGCCGCTGGTGTTGATGTAGGCACAGGCACCCTTGTATTTGTCATATACTTTTGCGATTCCCTGGGAAAATTTCTCTGCCCGGTCAAACTGAGCCTTGATTACCACATTGCCTTTGGCGTCCTTGTAGCCATACAGATTGTTTTCCGTATAAACCGACCAGCTTTCTCCGCTGGTGTCCGGTTCTGAACTTGCCTTGATAAAACGGAATTCAGCATGGTTTGGGGCATCCAGACCTTTATATGTCCAGAGAATAACATTGGTTCCGTCGGCATTTTTCTGGCCGGATGCATTGACAACAAGTTGTGGAGCCTCAGGTGGCCGCAGGCTGAAAATGTCCGATTTATCTTTGTTGAAGTTGGTGGCCTCCCAGTGGATGAGCCAGATGTAGGGGTCTTTTACCGCTTTGACTCGTGTCCCGTCTTTTCTGCTGTCCTCCAGGCCCAGATACCTGCCATCCTTCATTTTCAGGGTAAACTGGCTACCCCCCTTGCTTTCCACGTAAAAAGCCTCGTTTTCGGACAGCTTGCGGAGTTCCGCTTTTCCATCTGCGGTAATATTGAGATAATTATTCATGCTGCGCAGATAATACCAGTCATTTCTAATAGTACTCTCGTCTGTCCACTGTGTTGCAAAAGCCGATACAGGCATCAGGGTCAATACCATGGACATGATGACCAGTAGGCTTACAATTTTCCTTTTCATGTTTCTTCCTCCTGTAAATTGAACCATACAAACACAAAATTCCAGCTACAATTTAACAGGATTCTCTAAACAAAACCCGTCCGCTGCACGAAACACATTTTTTCTGGCATGAAACATAGTTTTAGATTGTCGACTTTTATAGTAAAATGACTTTGCTAAAGAAGATTGAGAAGCGGAGAGATCTTATGCTGCATATTGCGGTCTGTGACGATCATATGGACGAGCTGTCCAACATGATACAGCTCATCGACCTGTACCGGACGTCAAGGCATATCAACTGCGAACACGCCGGATTTTTAAACGGGTTAGATCTGATTTCAGCCCTGGAAAAAGGAAAGCGGTTTGATATATACTGCCTGGATATTATGATGCCGGGATTTAGCGGGATGGATGCAGCGAAGGAAATCCGCACATTTGACAAAACTGCGCCGATTTTATTCTTCACCTCTTCGCCTGAGTACGCCCTGGAAAGCTATTCGGTGAAGGCAATCAACTATGTGCTCAAGCCGGTTTCAAAAGAAAAACTGTTCTTTACCTTTGACGATCTGCTGGAGCAGATGAACATGAGAAACGAAGTGGATGCGATTATTGTAAGGAGCAACGAGGGCATCCAAAAAATAGTGGTCTCCAGCTTAGTGTTTGCCGAGGTCATCGGCAGAAACGTCCTCTATCACCTGCACTCCGGCAAAGTCATCGAGTGCACGGAAGCTTTTTCCCCTGTCTGCGACCACCTGATGAAATACGGGTGTTTCGTCAAACCCCACCGTTCTTATCTGGTAAATATGCAGTATATAGATACGATCGATAACCATCAGATTACATTGCAGACTCTTTCCGCTGTTCCGATCGCACAGGGCAAGGCAAAGGAGATGAAGCAGCGCTATCTGAATTATCAAATGGAGGAGGACGCTTAAAATGGCCGTCACCGTGATCGGACTCCTGCGATTTGGAGTCTCCCTGGTCTTTGGCATAACGGTATCCGTCCTCTTTGCGGGGGTTGAACGCACAAGGAAAAATAAACGCGTCGCCATTTATCTCTGTATCGTTTTCTTGCTTATCCAGACCGTCAGCTGGCGGCTCCTGGGATTGGATTTGACATCAAAGCTATACCCGCTGATTATCCACCTGCCGCTGATTGTAATATTCACCCTGTACTATAAACGCCCATGGCTCATGTCCGCCATCGGTGTGCTTTCCGGCTATCTTTGCTGCCAGGCGCCGCGCTGGATTGGTTTTCTTGCGGGGGCTGCTTTAGATAGCAAAATTGCAGATCACCTTTTTTATATCGCAGCCGTGCTATTGTTCTATTATTTCTTGAAGAGGTATGTGACCGGCTCAGTTCGACAGCTGATGGAGGCCTCCGCTAAAGCTCGCTTGTTTTTAGGCGGAGTGCCTCTCTTTTACTACCTGTTCGATTATACGACCACCATTTACACCGATGTGCTTTACAGCGGAACCGAATGGGCCGTGCAGTTTATGCCTTCGACAATTTCTATTTTCTATTTTTTGTTTGTTGTCCTTTACTACGCGGAGACGCAAAAGCAAGCAAACCTTCAACGCGAACGGGACATGCTGGATGCGCAGTTTCGTCTGGCTCAAACAGAGTTTGCCTCCCTGCGGCAGCTGCAGCAGAACGCCGCAGCCTACCGTCACGATATGCGCCACCATTTTGCTCTTTTGCAAGGGTTGACCTCCAAAGAAAACATAGAGGGGATAAGAGAATACCTGCGCACGGCCCAGTCCGACATGGAGGCCATTACGCCCGCGCGCTTTTGCGAAAACGAAACCGTCAACCTGATTTTGTCCGCCTACGCAACAAAAGCGAAGCAAGCGGAAATCATGTTGACGGTAGATGCGAAGCTGCCTGATGTGCTTCCGTTTAGCGATACAGAACTTTGCGCGCTTTTATCAAACGCTTTAGAAAATGCTATACAAGCTACGAAAAATATGCCTGACAAGTCGGATCGCTCTATTGCGGTGCGAATGTATTCCAAAAATAACAAGCTGTGCATCGACATTCGCAACCGTTATCAGACAGAACCGACATTTTGCCGGGGGCTTCCTGTATCAAGAGAACAGGAGCACGGTCTCGGAACAAAAAGCATGGCCCATATCGTGGAAAAACACGGGGGTGTATTCCAGTTTTCAGCGAAGGACGGCTGGTTTGTATTTCAGGCTACAGCCTAAAAGGACTGTCACTGCTCGCCTTCGACAGGATCCTCAGCGCGCGTTTACGGTTCCGATGTCGGTTACCCGGCCGCTTTGGACGGTAATTCCTGTTTTAGAGGGATTGGAGCTTCCAACAACAAATAATTCATAGGTGCCAGGAGCAAGGGCAAGGACAAAGGACCCGTCACTTTGTATATTCGCCTGCAGTGTCCAGGCGTCGGGGCTGTGGCGAAAGTCGGGCGCGAGAGCCATCACCATTTTCCCCGAGCCTGCCCCGGTCACTACACCCTTTAGGATACCCTTGTTGTTGTCTACTGTATAGGTTTTGCCGTGACCGCTTGCATTCACCGTGATTTGATCCCTGATTGCCATTTCAAAGGACACACTATAAGTCCCGGTGGGCACGAGCGCTGAATAATAGCCTTGAGCGTCTGTTTCTGTAATATCGAAACTATGGTCAACCCCGTCCCTCCTGACATGTACTGTGACACCTCCCTTGGGAGCACCGGTATAGGGATCCCTTACGACACCGCTTATCACGGCAGCCTGGTTGGTAGCCAATATTTTGTAATGCTTATGAACATCGACGTTGTTTTTATGGGCGCCCGCATTAATTTCCACTATCTTTTTGTCATCCGCCGCCACAGTTGTGTAAGTTACAACAGCCTTACCGGAAGCATTTGTAGTGGTCTCGAACTGGGATAACTGTGCCCTCCGATCGCTTTCCCCAACACCGTCTAAGGCCGTTGCAAAGAACCAAACATCGGCATCCTTTACCGGCTTTCCGGCTTTATCGGTTACGGTAGCGGTAATGGTAGAGGTCTGCCCTCCCCCTTCGGGCAGGATTTGCGGGGAAAATACAACAGACAGGTTGATGTTCCCCCGTTGCTGGTCTTCGGTTTCCGCAGGCTTTTCCTCGGCCCTGCCTCCCAAAAGGTCGATGATCGCCGACCCGTCGGGACGCTTGGCGTTATACACTGCGTTCGCAGTAAACCTCGCCATCTGATCTCGTCTTATATGGAAGCTGCTCATGTATTGGAGCTCCTCCGTTAGGCCCAACTCTCCGGCTAACTGGTCGTAACCGGTGGGCCACGCCAGTCCTTTGGTCTCATATCCGAGTGACCTTATAAGAATGGCCGCCCACTGAGCCATCGTGAGCGTATCGCCGGGTCCGTATGTACCGTCTCCGTACCCGTCTATGATGCCTTCCTTCACAGCCAGGTTAATCCAGCCGAGAGCCCATTCGTGGTTTCCCATCCCCGCATACACGTCGTCGAAGGTCCGGGACAGAGCCTTGGCCTGCGCCGCATCCGCTTCGTCAAATCCGGCGAGAAACATGGCCACCTTTGCAGCCTCCGCCCGTGTTAAGTTGTCGCCGGGCCAGAACAGACCGCCCCCCTTGCCGGCTAACACACCCAGTTCCGCCATTTGTTCGATGGCCTTCCTGTGAGGATTATTCGCTATGTCAGTCAGTGGCTCGGCAGCCGTTGTTACCGCTGCACTTAAAAGTACGGATAGGATTATGAATAAAGCTATTCTCCTTTTGTTCATCCTCTTGTCCTCCTTTCAAATACCAATACCTGTATTGCATTTTATTGCACCATACTTTCCATATCGTTCCCAGAAACGGCTACATTTACCGGTAAAACAGGCCTTTGCAGCACGGCTTTGGATATTTTGGCTTGTTTGTATGTAGTTTTAGAATAAGTTTTTGGCATATGACGGTTATATGGTATGATAAATGGACACCGGTCTCCACATTTCACAGAATCTCGTATAGGTTTCACAATAACAAAGAAAGGATGGTATGGCATGAACAGGAAAATTTTATTTATTCTTATCGGTGTTGTTATGCTGATCAGCTCAATGGGCATGGCTTTTGCCGAAGAGTCTGCAGGGTCGAACTTTGCAGATATGCCGGATAACTGGTCGACAGATGCCCTGCAAAAAGCGGTCTCGAACGGACTGCTGGGCGGATGCCTGGCATGCCGGCGAGATGGCGAAAGCCGTCAAGATGGGCACGTTTATGCTCGATACGAAGATGCGGCCGAACGACGGTATCACGCGTCAGGAAGCCTTTACGGTGCTCGCCCGTGCATTTAAGCTGGTCGGTGAAGGCGAACCCAAAGTGCTGGATCGCTTTTCGGACAAGGGTGACATCGCTAACTGGGCGCTTGCAAGCCTTGCCGGCATGACAGCGGAAGGTTACATCCAGGGGTCCGACGGAAAACTGCAGCCGCAGGCAAACATCACGCGGGCGGAATTCGCCACCATCATGAACAACCTGGTAAAGCAGTACATCGACAGCGCCGAAGAGGTAAATGAAGTTGCAGACGGCAACGTAATTATACGCGTGCCGGGCGTTACGCTCAAAGATGTGACAGTCAAAGGCGACCTGATCATCGCTGACGGCGTCGGCGATGGAGACGTAACACTCGACAACGTTACGGTGCAGGGCCGGACGGTCGTGCGCGGCGGCGGCGTCGACTCCATCATCATCAAAGGAAATTCGGATGTCGGCAAAGTAATCGTTGCAAAAGTGGACGGCGAAATTCGGATCTATGTCGAAGGCGGCGCAGAGGTCGAGATCATCTATGTGGATGACGGCTCCGACGACGTAATCGTAGAAGGTACAATCGGTGAGCTGGAGGTCGCAGGCGAGAGCGTGACGGTATATGCCAGGGACGCCGATATCGGTGGAGCCACAGTCAGCGGCGACAA
>DUTT01000018.1 GCA_012841925.1 Clostridiales bacterium
ACCGGTTTTTCCGGGTGGCAGCGTCAGCCGGCCGCCCGGACGGTGTGCGGCGCACTCGAAGAGCTTCTGTCGGACCTGTGCCGGATGCCGGTGGAGCTTACGGCTGCCAGCCGCACGGATGCGGGCGTGCACGCCCGCGGACAGTCGGCGAACTTTATCTGCAGCACGGGCATACCGCCTGAGGGTCTCCTCCGTGCCGCAAACGATGCGCTTGCCCAAAGCCGCCTCGAGCGCGTGGGCGAGATCGGGATCGTTTCGGCCGTGGAAATGCCGCTTGCGTTCCATGCGCGCTACGATGCCAAGGGCAAGCGCTACCGGTACCGGATTCGAAATGCAGAGAAGCCGGAAATTTTTTTAAGAAATCAATGCTATCAAATTGCGGATCCGCTCGACTGCGAAGCGATGCAGCAGGCTGCCTCGCATCTGCCCGGCGAAAAAGACTTCCGGTGCTTTCTCTCTGCCGGCGGAAACCCTCAGAAGTCGACGGTGCGCCGCATCGATTCCTGCACGGTGGCGCGGCAGGGCGACGAGGTGTACATCGACATCGAGGGCAACGGATTTCTCTACCACATGGTTCGAAACATCACAGGGACGCTCGCTGAGGTCGGGCTGGGGCGGCGCGATCCGGACGACATGATTTCCATCATCGAAAGCAAAGACCGCCAAAGTGCCGGGCACACGGCGCCGCCGCAGGGTCTGTATCTCGAAGAAGTGTTTTATTAAACGCAAACGGAGAAAGACAGCGATGAAGACAGATACGCTTACGCGCCCCGCGTGGGACGAATACTTTATGGAGATGGCCGAGGTCGTGCGCAAGCGCTCCACGTGCCTGCGCAGAGGCGTCGGCGCCGTGATCGTGCTCGATAACCGCATCATGGCCACCGGCTACAACGGCGTTCCCGTCGGCATCGAACACTGCGATGTGCGCGGCTGCCTGCGGGAGGAGCTGAACGTTCCTTCCGGAGAGAGGCACGAGCTGTGCCGCGGCCTCCACGCCGAGCAGAACGCCATCATCCAGGCGGCCTACCTGGGGCAGAGCATCGCAGGCGGCACGCTGTACTGCACGACACAGCCCTGCGTCATCTGCGCTAAAATGCTCATCAACGCCGGCATCAGGCGCATCGTGATACGGGAAGCCTACCCGGACGAGCTGTCGGATCAGATGCTGAAAGAAGCCGGTATCCAAGTCGACGTGATGGGGGATGCGGGCGAATGAAACCACTGCTGGCAACGTTCTTTATAGCAGCGTTAGTAACGGCGGCGTTCACGCCGCTCGTCATACGGCTCGCCCCGCGCATCGGGGCGATGGACATACCCTGCGACGGACGGCGGGTGCACTGCCGGCCGATTCCACGGCTCGGCGGCCTTGCGATTTACGCAGGGATTTTTGTATCCTTTCTCCGCATGCTCCCGTGGAACGAGCAGCTGTTTGGCATCTTCTGCGGCGGCACGCTCATGTTCCTGCTCGGCGTCGTCGACGACATCCGCTGCATCAGTCCGCCCGTCAAGCTGGCCGGGCAGATCGCCTGCGCGCTCATCACGTTCGTGTTCAGCGTGCAGATCCGGGGCATGATGAACCTGCTCCCCGTCGGGCCGGACTATATCGCATTTCCGCTGTGGCTCTCGCTGGCGGTGACCGTCTTCTGGATCGTCGGCATCACCAATACGATCAACCTGATCGACGGCCTCGACGGACTGGCGGCAGGCATCGTGTGCATCGCCTGCCTGACGGTGGCCTATACGTCGGTCCTGAGGGGCCGGCCGGAAACCGCCGGTATCATCCTGGCCGTCGCCGGCGCGACGATGGGCTTTCTGGTCTTCAATTTTTACCCCGCGAAAATTTTTATGGGTGACGGCGGATCGATGCTCCTCGGGTTTATGCTGGCGAGCGTATCGCTGGCGGGCGACACGCCGACGAAGGGGACGACGCTGTTTGCCACCGTCATCCCTGTGATGATCCTCGCGCTTCCGATCTTCGACACGCTGTTTGCCATCGCAAGGCGCATGGTCAACCGGCAGCCGATTATGCAGGCCGACCGCGGACACCTGCACCACCGCATCATGGCGATGGGGTTCGGTCAGCGCCGGACCGTGCTCGCTTTGTACTCCATCAGCATCATCGCAGGCGTGTCCGGCATCCTTTGGAGCTCCGACATGAGACTGGAAGCGATGGCGCTCCTTCTGGTCGCCTTCAGCCTGATCGTAATCTTTTTAGGCATCGGCATCGTGGACGTCGGGTCGGAAACGGCAGCGGTCGATTCGCCGCAGAAAAATCCGCAAAACGAAAACATATATAATAGAGACGCAACAGAGACACCGGAGGAGGATGTATGAAGATCATGACCGTGTTTGGCACGAGGCCGGAAGCGATTAAAATGGCACCGCTTGTCTGCGCGCTGGAGCGCGAGCCGGGCATCGAATCCGTCCTGTGCGTCACCGCGCAGCACCGCAGCATGCTCGACCAGGTGCTGGAGCTGTTCGGGCTGACGCCCAAATACGACCTGGACATCATGCAGCCCGGCCAGACGATCTCCATGATCACGTCGCGCGTGCTCGCGGGCCTCGAGGAAGTTCTGGAAAAAGAGCGCCCCGACCGGGTGCTCGTCCACGGCGACACGTCCACGACGTTTGCCGCGGCGCTCGCCTGTTTTTATAAGCGCATCCCCGTGGGACACGTCGAGGCCGGACTCCGGACCTATGACCGCTACTCGCCG
>DUTT01000019.1 GCA_012841925.1 Clostridiales bacterium
GTTACCTCGACACCTGCGACACGATCTACAACTTCGTATGGGAAGGCGTGGAGACGAACCGGTTTATCCCGTACTGGTGGTCGCCCGTAACGGCGCTGCACGACATGAGCGAAGAGGCGTATGCCATGATCGACGGCAAGCTCGTGCGCACACCGGCATTCGGACTGCCCGTGAAGCGGCAGTACGACTACATGGAAAAGGAAATCACGTTCGTAGAGCACTGTCACGACGAGCCGGTGCACTATTCGTTCAACGCGGACGAATACTTTAAGGGCGTCAAAAATGTGTACTTTAAGTATGCCGGCGCCGGCATCGACTACGCGCTGCCGTTGTACCGGGCGGGATTGCTGTCACACGAAGAAGAGGAAATCAACGGCGTACGGATAGCACCGTTCGACGTCGTCAATGCGCACACACCCGCCGCACCGCGGTATGCCGACGAAATCAAAGAAATCATCGATGAAGGTCTGCTGATGGATTCGGGCTGCATGGCGATCGAGGCCTACGGCACAAAAGACGGGAAGAGCGTGCTGGCCGAGACGCATGTGAGCGCACCGGGCCTTGTGGATTCGTGGACAAAAGCAGGTGTGTCCGCCGAAATGTACTTGACGGGGCACGGAGGTTATCTGTTTACGAAGATGCTGCTGCGCGGCATGTTCGATCGCAAGGGACTGTTCTCATCCGACATGATGACCGACGCTCAGGTGGATCAGTTCTTCGAGTTTGCAAAAGAATTCGACATTACGCTGGAAACGACAGTCAAAGAACTGTAGAAGGAGAAAACGATGTTTCGCGACATGATCCGCATCAATCAGAAGATGTCGCACGAGGCGGCCGAAGAGCTTCTAAACCGCAACACCGGCGGTGTGCTGTGCTGCGCGGGCGACGAAGGCTATCCGTACGGAGTCCCCATGAGCTACGCGTACCGCGACGGAAAAATATACTTTCATTCAAAAAATATGGGCTACAAGGTCGATGCCATGGCGGCGAATCCAAAGGCGTGCTTTACGGTCATCGACCGGGACGACATCGTCGCCGAAGAGCTGACGGTCTACTATCGCAGCGTCATCGCCTTCGGGCGCACGCGGCTTTTGGAAGGCGAGGAGCGCCTGGATGCGCAGTGGGCGATTGTGGAAAAATACGCCGGTCACATGCCGAAGGAATTTAAAGATGAAGAGATGCAGGGCAACGAAAAGGCGGCCGTCTACGCATTGGACATCGAATCCATGACCGGCAAGGAAGCCATCGAGCTCGTGGGAACGGACCTGTAGCCGTAAGGAGGGCATTGTGTCAAAAGGAAAGTTCATAGGAAAGTGGACCGGGGTAGCGCTCGTAGCGATCCTGGCAGTTTTTGTTGCTCCCGTTCCGGAAAGCTACGGCGCCTCGACGTTTAAGGATACGAAGGGGCACTGGGCGGAACAGAATATCGAAGCGGCAGCGGCCCAGGGCATCATCAAGGGATACAGCGACGGCCGCTTTAAGCCGGACGCCCGAGTAACCCGCGCCGAATTTGTAAGCATGCTGAACCGTGCACTGGGGAACACGGCGACCACGGACAGCGGATTTACCGATGTAAAGAGCAAAGACTGGTACTATTTCGATGTGCAAAAGGCTGTGACCGCAGGCTATGTGGACGGGTTCAACGACCGGAGGTTGCGTCCGGACAAGAACATCACGCGCCAGGAGGCGGCGGTGATGCTTTCTCGTCTGGTTCCGACCTATGGATACAGCACGAGCCTCAGCCGCTATACGGACTACCGCTCGGTGGCGGACTGGGCTTCCGGCGCCATGGAGAGGATGAGCGGAAAAGGCTACATTTCCGGCTATACGGACGGAAAAATTCACCCGCTCGATCCGCTCACACGGGCGCAAGCGGCGAAGATTATCACCGAAATCGTCAGTAAAGAAAGGATTGAGACATCCGACCCAACTGTCAAAAAGGATGGCACCAAGCTGTCGGGACGGATCTATTCGAACAACGTGACGATTCACAAGGACCTGGATGACGGGTCCGTGTCGCTTGACAACTGCGTTATCCTCGGCAAACTGATCGTTCAGGGTGGCGGCGAAGAAAGCGTAACCGTCAGCAATTCGCGCATCGTCAATGCGCTTGTCAACCGCTCTGCGGGGCGCGTCCGACTTCTCGCCAAAGGGGAAACGACCATCCTGGAGACGTCGTGTTCCGGAGAGTACGAACTGGAAACAGCGAGTCTTTCGGGAGGCGAATACGGTCCGGGCTTTGTGACGGTCGGTGTCAGCGGCTCTTCCGGCGGTACGCTTTCGGGAAGCTTTCCCCATGTGTCCGTCGACGGGTCGCAAGCTGACTTGAAGCTATTGTCGGGCACCATTTCCACGCTCGATGTGAAGAGCGCAGGGCGTCGATCGAATATCACCGTCGAAAGCAAAGCATCCGTAAGCCAGGCCAACGTCCATGGAGAGTCGTATTTTCACGGCGCCGGGACAATCCAGGATATGCAGGTGTACGCCAAAGGCGTCACGTACGAAACGAAACCGAAAAAATGGACGATTCAGTCCGGAGGAGAAACGCCGTCCCACAAAGATCCGGAGCTCGTCATCGCATTTGAGCCGGCACAGGGGAAGACGAACGTCTACCTGGACACCGACATCACGCTGACGTTCAATTCGGCGATGCGAGAAGCGGATGGAAGCAGCATCACGAATGCCGAGATTTCGAAGATTGTCACCCTGCGGAAAGGCTCGGCCACGGGCAGCATCGTGGAGTATACCGGGACGATCAACTCAGCCAAGAAGGTGATGACGCTGAAGCCGACCGATGCGCTTTCGGAGAGCACGCGGTACTATATCGTCATCAAGGCCGGGACGATGCTGGACGACAACGGGGAGAAGAACAAAGCGGAAACCTCGTACTTCAACACGGGGAAAAACACGGAGAAGCTCGTGGTCACCTACACGCCTGCAAGCGGCGAGAAGTCGGTGGCGGCGGACCGCACGAGCTTTACGATTCAATTCTCGGAAGGGCTTACGAAGTATAACGGCGGCACGATTTCCACAAGCGACAGCTATCTGCAGAACAGCGTCATTCTGTTTAGAAGAGGCAATGCGAACGTGAGCACAAACAATTACAGCGTCTCGATAAACAGCGCGCGCACGAGGATGACGATTACGTTGGAAAACAAATACGAGCTTGATCTAAACACAAGCTATTCGCTGGGCATCAAGGCACAGACGCTCAAGACGGCGGGAGGCGAAGCGGTACCGGCTTCGACGGTCACGTGGACGACGGCCGGTTTGCCGGTGCTGTCGGCCGCTTCGGTGACACCCCACGAGCTGTCGGTAGATTTTAAGGCGACGTCCAATGTCGGCGGGCGGATATACGCCGTTCTGCTGGCTTCCGACGCTGCGGTGCCCTCAGCCGCTCGCATACGAGACGGCAAAGATGCAACCGATGTGGCTGCTACAGCCTCCGGCAACGTGGCGGTTTCAGCCGGAAAATCGGCGACGGTGTCGCTCGCGGGAACCGACGTATCGCGCGACACGGCGTACAAAGTCTATGCCGTGCTGTACGACGGAAGCGGCAACGCGTCGGCGGTAACCAGTTTAGCCGTTACGACGGAACCGCTAAAGCTCAAAACATTTACCATTGTGCCCGATACGGACTCTGCGAATGTCTTGACCAGATTTAAGCCCGACACGCTGGAGTACGCGGTTGTGGTGCCGGAGGGCACGTCGTACGTCACTGTAGAAGTAAGTGCAAACGCTTCTACTTTTATTGGAACTTTGACGATTAACGGAAAAGAACCGAGTAATAACCAAGTCGACGTGTCCAGCGGAACCGCGACGATTACTGTCATCGTACAGGAGCAGGGCAAGCGAAGCGTCGAATATAAAGCGACGATCGAAGTCGCCGCCAGTGCGGCGCTCGAGAGCCTTACGGTGGATGGCGCAATCTATAAACCCGGTTATTCGGCTGACATCAGCATCGGTTCCGAGCCCACGTCCGTGACGCTGGTCATCGTATCGAAGGACTCAGCCGCAAGCATCAAGATTGGAAGTGTAAATGTGACCACAGGAGATTCGGTGACGCTCAACCTGGACGCCACCACCACTCAGGTGAGCTTTACGATTGAATCCGCCGACGGTCTCGCCGAGAAGACCTATACCATAAAGTTTAACCGGGATCCTATTCCGGAGCCTTAACTCCGGCTACTCCGGGCGGACGATGCCCAGGTCTTTAATCTTATAGTTTAAACTCTGCTTGGAGATCTTGAGCCGGTCGGCGGCTTCCTGCAGGGTATCCGAATCGTTGACGGCGGCTTGCACGATGGAGCGCTCATATTCTTTGACGCGCGCCTTGAGCGAGCCGCTTTTTTCGCGAACTGCAAAGCGGTTCCAGCGGAGCGCTTCCGTGACATCCGTGGCCCAGTCGAAGTCGGACAGCTTGATGAGCGGGCCGTCAGCCATCACAAAGGCCCCTTCGATGGAGTTCTTGAGCTCGCGCACGTTCCCGGGCCACGGGTATTCCAGAAAGAATACTTCTGTTTCCTTCGAGATGCCTGTGATGTTCTTGTGCTCAGCGACGCGGCACTGGGCGATAAAATGGCGCGTCAGCTCGGCGATGTCTTCGCTCCGCTCGCGAAGCGGTGGGATGCGCAGCTGCAGCACGTTGAGCCGGTAGTACAGATCCTGCCGCATCGTCTGGTTCTGCACGCAGGTCTCGGGGTCCTGGTTCAGTGCGGCGACGATGCGAACATCAATGGGGATTTCTTCGATTCCTCCGACGCGCCGGATTTTCTGCTCTTCGATGGCCTTGAGGATTTTTGATTGAGAGGTCATATCCATCTTGTTAATTTCGTCCAGAAACAGCGTTCCGCCGTCGGCCGCTTCGAACAGGCCGATTTGATCTTCGGCACCGGTGTAGCTGCCTTTGACCGTTCCAAACAGCATGCTTTCCAGAAGCGTGGCGGGAATGGCGGCGCAGTTGAGTGAGATGAATTTATGATTCCGACGGTCGCTGTGTGCGTGGATGGCCTGTGCGATGAGATCCTTACCTGTCCCCGTCTCTCCGTAGATGAGCACGGCCAGATCCGACGGTGCGACGATGCGGATGCGTTCTTTGAGCTGCTTCATGCTCTGCGATCCGGAAACGATGCTGTCGAGCGTATGGATTTTCTGCGGCACATCCGAATTGTGAACCGGGATGTGGATGGCATCGCGGAATGAATAGTATCGGGCGAAGTTAAACACTTCGATGGCGCCGAGCGTGCGGCTGCCGTCTTTGACCGGGATGGTCGAAAAGATACAGGCCGTCCGCTGTCCATCCGACAGCTGATATTCCTCCTGGCAGTCGATGATCGGCACGCCGGTACGAAGCACCTGCATAATCGTGCTCGATTTCTCCGTAACCGGATACACTTCCAGCACCGATTTCCCCAGGATATCGTTCTTTTCGCGGCTGATCGAATCCAGAAAGCGCCGCCAGTAGTGGACGATGATGCCGTTGTGGTCGGTGACGACGATGCCATCGTAATAGTTTTCGATTCTGAACAGCTTATCGAGGTGATTTGCAAGTTCCGCACGATTTTCTATCATATTAATTCCTCCTGATCGGCATACTTTATCTGATAAATCAAATTTTAAACAAAAGATGTAGTAGAGCTTAGACTGTGTTGTAAAAATTTTTACTACTGTAAAATATATTTTACCACAATTGAGTGCTCTTGTCTTTCGCAATCATCTTTTTCTGCTGCAGCTCGCTTGTTTCCGCAATTATCAGTTGCCGAAAGGCCTGTCACAGGAAAATATCCATTGGCATGATTCCTGCATTATATATTTTGAAATTAATCGTACAGTGCACAAAATATACCAAGCATCACCGTTGAGTTGCAAAAAGGAGGGACACTTGAAAATCGTATGCATAAACGGCAACATCCGCACGATGGATGAACAGCGGACCGTTGCGGAAGCCATCGCGATGGAGGATGGATTGATCACAAAGATCGGCAGCATGGCCGATGTCAAAGGAGAGCTTGAGACGGCAGACCGGGTCATCGACCTGGCAGGAAAGACGATGCTGCCCGGGTTTTTCGACGGTCACATGCACCTGCTGAGCTACGGGTACAGCCAGTCCATGGCGTACCTGGACGACTGCACGGGAATTGAGGATCTCGTATCGAACGTGCGCAATCATATCGATGCTCGCAACATCCCCGAAGGCTCCTGGGTGGAGGGCCGTGGATGGAACGAAACGTACTATCCGGAAGGGCGGATGCCGAACCGTCACGATCTGGACCGGATATCGGAAGACCACATGATAGCGCTCGGTCGTTCGTGCAGCTACATCTGCGTCGTCAACACGAAGACGCTCAAAGAGCTCGGATACTACGACAATCCTCCGGTTGCGGAAGTAGGCAGCGTGGAGCTTGGCGAAGACGGGCACCCGACGGGCGTGTTTGTCGGAGAAGCGACGCACCTCATTTACTCGCGCATCCCGACGCTGGGTGTTGCGGGGACGAAGGAAGCGGTGCTTGCAGCATGCCGCGAATACGTAACGGCGGGCATCACGTCCGTGGATACCGACGATTTCGAGCTGACCCGCGCCGGCACGTTCCGAGAAATTCTGCAGGCGTACTTCGAAATGGATGCAGCAGGTGAGCTGCCCCTGCGCGTGCGGCTGATGCTGTACCTGCCAACCCGGGAGCTGCTGGACGATTTCCTTACGCTCGGGCATAAGTCGGGCGACGGTTCACCGTTCTTCCGCATCGGCAGCTTTAAACTCATCGGCGACGGATCGCTGGGGACGCGCCAGGCGGCACTTTTTGAGCCGTATGCAGACGATCATTCCGAAATGGGCGAGATCAACCAGAGTCAGGAGGCACTCTCTGCACTGATGCGCCGCGCGTTCGAAGGGGGGCTGGATCTCGTGGGCGACGGCATGGGGGATCGCGGCATCTACATGCTGCTGAAAGCTTATGAACCGCTCGTGCGCGAAAATCCCGGGAAGGATCTACGTTTCTGCATCGACCATTCGCAGATAACGACGGAAGGTCTCATCGAAGAATACAGCCGGCTGGGCGTCGTGGGCGGCTGCGAACTTGTCTTTGTTGCATCGGATATCGACATCGTCGAGCAGCGGGTCGGAGTGCACCGGGCTTCGCTTTCGTACAACTGGAAGCGCTTCTACGACGAAGACGTCATCGTCACCGCCGGTTCCGACAGCCCGGTGGAACATTTCAATCCCATCGACGGCATCCACGCTGCGGTCAACCGCCTCAACTGGGACGGTCAGCCGGAAGGCGGTTGGATCCCCGAACAAAAGCTCAGCGTCGACGAAGCCGTGCGCGCATTTACGATCGGTTCGGCCTATGCGGCGCGCGAAGAAGACGTCAAGGGTACGCTGGAAGTCGGGAAATATGCGGACGCGGTTGTGCTGTCGGAGGACATCTTTACCGTGGATCCGGCGAAAATCAACGAAGCGAAAGCGGTCATGACGTTCGTGGACGGCAAGGTGGCCTACGAAGCGTAGGCTGCAAACCATGCGGGCAGCAATCTGACGGTTGCTGCCAAGGAGGAAAGGAAACTATGGATAACAACAAACATGCGATCGATATCCAGGATCTGATTCAGCCGGAATCCGCGCTGAAGCGGGACATGGGTCTGATGCGGGCCATCGGTGTAATGGCGGGTCTCATGATCGGCTCCGGGATTTTCTACGTGGGCGTCTACACGCTGGATTATCTGCACATGTCCAGCGGCTGGGCGCTCGTCGCCTGGACGCTGGCGGCCCTGTACTCGCTGGGCACGGGGTTGTGCTACGCCGAAATGGGCGCCGCCATGCCCAGAGCCGGCGGCACGTACAACTTTTTGACAGCCGGCATCGGGCCGTCTGTAGGGTTTGCCATGGGATGGGCGGACTTCTGGATCTGCTGCACGGCTTCGATCTCGGCGCTGGCACTCGGGTTTGCGGGTTACTTCGCACCGCTCATCGGCGTAAGCGGTATCGGTATTCCGATCATGGCATGCGTTGTCATCATCACCCTGACGCTCATCAACATCAAGGGCGTAAAGGAAGGGAGCGGAGTTTCCACATTTCTGCTCATCATCAAGATTTCGCTGATCCTGTTTATCATCGTTACGGGCCTGACGTTCAAGGGCGGTAACGGCGACCCGATCAGCTTTGTGTTCAACGGCAAGAACTTCCTGGGCGCTTTGTCCATGGGGATCATCGCCTGCCAATGGGCCTATGACGGATGGTCATCGGTGTGCATCGTTGCGGAAGAAATCAAAGAACCGCAGAAAAATATCCCGAGAGCCATTGCAATCGCTCTGGGCAGCATCGGCTTTATCTACCTTCTCTTCAACTACGTCCTGCTCCGGCTGCTGCCGGTCGCAGATATCGTCGCGACCGACAATCCGACATACGATGCTGTCGGCCTCATGTTCGGAAAAGGCGCGGCGACTTTCCTGACGATCGGTATCGTTCTTTCGGTGCTCGGTGCAACGAACAGCTCCATTCTGGCGTACCCGAGAGAGTATTATGTGATGGCCCGCGACAAACGGTTCTTCCCGATCTTCGGGAAAGTAAGCGAGAAGACGGGAACGCCGGTCAACTCGCTCCTCATCACAATGGTCTATGCCTGCATCATCTGCTTTTTCTCGACGTTCGAAGATCTCGTCAATCTGACGGTTCTGGCTTCCAACGTGTTCTACACGCTGTCCGTCGTATCGCTGTTCCGCCTGCGGAAGAAGTATCCGGACATCGAGCGCCCGTACAAGGTTCTGTGGTATCCGGTCCTGCCGATCATCGTCATCTGCGCATCCATCGTCATCATGATTGCGAACTTCGTCTCGGATCCCAAGACGATCATCGGATTCCTCATCCCGTTATCCGGTCTGCCTGCGTACTACTTCTTCCAGAAGTATTATGCTAAAAAAGGAGCGGAAGAAGCCGCAGAATAGTATTCAGAAGGAGAAAGAATGAAAACAGCATTTGTAAACGGGAACATCCGGGCTTTGGACACCGAAAACGGCGTGTACGAAGCCATGCTCGTTGCAGATGGGAAAATTGAAGCGCTGGGCAGCACCGCCGACATTCGTCGGCGGGCCGGCTCTGCCGGCCGCGTGGCGGACCTTGGAGGACGCCACGTGCTGCCGGGCTTCATCGATACGCATCTGCACATGATGGATCACGGCATTTACGGATTGCGCACGGCAGATCTGTATCCGGCGCGGAACGTGGAGGACGTCGTGGAGATTATGCAGGCGTGGCTTGCCGAAAAAGATACACCTGACGGCCAGTGGCTCGAAGGCTTCGGCTGGGACCAGGACCTGTATCCCGGTGCGCAGTTCCCTACTTGCCACGACCTGGACCGCGTGTCGGTGCGCCACCCGATCATGATTACGCGGCGCTGCGGGACCATCTGTTCGGCGAATTCCCTTGCGATGGAGCTTGCCGGCATCGACCGCCATACGCCGGACCCGGCGGGCGGCGAAATCCGCAAGGATGAACACGGTGAGCCCGACGGCGTGATGCTCGAAAGCGCGATGAGCCTCATCGGCCGTATCGTGCCGAAGCTCAGCGATAAGGAGACGATCAAAGATATCATTGCATATGCGGCGCAGGAGTTGGTGAGTCTGGGCGTCACAGTTGCTCATACGGAGGACTTTATGTCCGTGGGCGACAAGAAGGCGCTGATGCACGCGTACCTGGAACTGCAGGAGGAAGGGCGACTGCCTCTGAATTTAGTGCTGCAGCTGCGCATCCATCAGCCAGCGGATCTCGATTCGTTTTTCGAGTTCGGCTTTAAATCGTGGGATTCGTTCGGACGCGTCAAGATCGGACCCATCAAGTTCCTCGGGGACGGCTCACTAGGTGCCTGGACGGCCGGTCTCAACGAAGACTATTCCGACAAGCCCGGCGATCGCGGCCTGGTGTATTACGATCAGGACGAGCTGACATCGCTGGTTGCGACGGTCGTCAATCGGGACTTTGACGTAACAATCCACTCCATCGGCGACCGCTCCACGGAGCTGTTTCTCAAAGCGTGCGCCGCAAACATGGATGAAATCAAGCGAAAAGGATTTCGTCCTTCGGTCATCCACAGTCAGATTATGAATCCCGGGATATTTGATTTATATGAAGAAACAGGCGCCATCGCCATCGTCCAGCCCATGTATGTGCATTCGGACTGGAAGATCGCAGATGCACGCGTGGGCAGTCGCATGGAATACAGCTACTGCTTCCGCAAGATGCTTGATGCCGGAATCGCGGTGACAGCCGGCTCGGATCTGCCCATCGAAAGTGCGAATCCGTTCCATGCAATACAGGTGAGCGTAACGCGCAAAGATCTGACAGGTGAACCGGCGGGGCGGGTGGTATCCGGAGGAAAAGATCGACCGGCTGGAGGCGCTCAAACTGCACACGCTGTACGGTGCTCCGGTGTCGTTCGACGAGGACCGCTACGGCACGCTTGAAGAAGGCATGCAGGCAA
>DUTT01000020.1 GCA_012841925.1 Clostridiales bacterium
AACCCGATGGAAGTGTTCGGCGTCATCGTGCTTCTCTTAATCCAGCTCGTTTCCAAACAGCCGCAGGCGCAGGCGTTTTACATCGCGGCGGCCGTCGCTGTCGGCTGCGGTCTGGCCGGCGACATCATGAACGACTTTAAAGCCGGTCACCTTTTAAAGAGCAGCCCGAAGGCGCAGTGGAGCGCCGAGTTTTTAGGCGGCATCATCGGCGCATTCGTGTCGGTGGGCGTATTCTTCGTCGTGCTGAAAGCCTACGGACCGGAAGCGTTCGGACCGGACAAGATGTTTCCGGCGCCGCAGGCGAGCATGGTGGCCGCGTTGGTCGGGGGCATTCCCCACATGACATCCTTTGCGATCGGCTGCGCCGCAGGCTTTATCCTGTATGTGCTGAACCTGCCCGTCATGACGCTCGGACTGGGCATTTACCTCCCGTTTTATCTCTCGCTTACGGCGGCCATCGGCGGCGCGCTCAAGCTGCTCGCCGACCGTTTCGCACCGAAGTTTACCGAATCGGGCACCGGCGACATCATGGCGCCCGGCCTGCTCGGCGGCGAAGCCGTCGTCGGTGTAATCCTGGCGCTCATCCAGGCCATATCCGGCATGTCCGCCATGGGCTGAGGCAATGCAGATATCAGCTGATATCAATAGAAAGGCAATTTCCTATGAGGAAAACAAAAATTATATGCACGATCGGGCCGGCAAGCTCCGACGAGGAGACGCTGCGCGCCCTGTGCAGCGGAGGCATGAACGTCGCCCGGCTCAACTTTTCGCACGGCACGCACGCAGAGCACAAGGAGCGGATCGACCGGATCAAGCGCATCCGGGAGGAGCTGAACCTGCCGATCGCCATCCTGCTCGATACGAGGGGACCCGAATACCGCATCGGAACGTTCGCCGAAGGCGAAGTGACGCTCGAAGACGGTGATCTGTTTGCGTTCGACACGCGCGATGTTCCGGGAGACCGGCACCGCGTGTCCGTCAACTACAAGGGTCTGACCAACGACTTGTCGGAAGGGGACCGGATCCTCGTCGACGACGGCCTGCTGGTGTTCGAAGTCGTTCGCATCGACGAATACGAAGTGCTGTGCAAGACGATCACGGGCGGCCGCCTCTCCGACCGGAAGGGCATGAACTTCCCGGGCAAGGTGCTGAAGCTTACCTACTTAAGCGAGCAGGATAAGCAGGACTTGCTGTTCGGCATCGAAAACGATGTGGACTTTATCGCCTGTTCGTTCGTGTCCGTCCGGCAGGATCTCCTGGATGTCCGGCAGTTTCTGGAGCAGAACGGCGGCGAAAACATCGAGCTCATCGCCAAGATCGAAAACAGGGCCGGTGTGGACAACATCATGGAAATCGTATCCGAGTGCGGCGGCATCATGATCGGGCGGGGCGATCTGGGCGTAGAAATCCCGTTCGAGCAGCTGCCCGCCGTCCAGAAGCAGCTCATCAGCGCGTGCCGGATCCGCGGCAAGCGCGTCATCACGGCGACGGAGATGCTCGAATCCATGATCCGAAACTCGAGGCCGACGCGTGCAGAGATCTCCGACGTCGCCAACGCCGTATACGACGGCACGAGTGCGATCATGCTCTCCGGTGAGACTGCGATCGGGAAGTACCCTCTGCAGACGCTGCAGGCCATGGCGAAAATCGCCCTGGAGACCGAGCGCAACATCCGCTACGAAAAGCGGTTCAGGGATATGGAGTTTACGATCGGCGACATGACGGATGCGGTCTCGCACGCCGCCTGCAGCCTGGCGATGGACATCGATGCGACCGTCATCGTC
>DUTT01000021.1 GCA_012841925.1 Clostridiales bacterium
AATCATTTTTTCCCTCCAAAATACAGATGATAATGAAGCTGCCGCATCCCTGCGACAGCTTCACTATAGCATACAATCTGAAGATTGTATACAATCGTAACAAACTTTTCGGTCTGGTGAACGTTAAGAACGTCAGCCGATGTAGCTGATCAGTTTCTTGTTGACCTCGACGATTGGCTCAATGCCCGCATCGTCAAAATCGTATGTACTCATGTGGATGGCCGGATAATCCTCGCCGAAGCTCCAGTAGTACATCGCTCCTTTAGTCAGCTTTAAAAAGTGTCCGAAGTCTTCGGAACCCCGTCGCGCCTCCGGCGCTTCGTAATACGAATAACTCAGGTCCCGGCACGCCCGCTTTATCTTGTCGACCGAGGTATCGTGGTTGCGCGTCTCAGGGAATTCATCCCGGTACTCAAACGCGCAGTCCAGCCCGTCCTCTCCGGCAAGCCGCAAAGCTTCCTCTCGAATCGCACGATCCAGATCTTCGAGTTCGTTCTCATCTGCGGCCCGCATCGTCAGCAGAAGCCGGCCCTTGCTCGCCATGACCCCGAACGCTTCGTGTTCACCGACGTCCATCTGAACGATCGTAGCCAGCACAAAGCCCCTGTAGTGCGGACTGTTCATGAGGTCCCTTGTGGCAAGCGCCAACGAAGACAACGCGTAAATCGGATTCTTGCCGTATTCCGGATTGGCTGCATGAGCCGGGCTGCCCGTCATAGTGATGATCATCCCTTTAGAGGCAAACTGAATCGTCCCGCAGCGGGAAACGACCGACTGATCCGGATAGTACCGTCCGTGCCCGTGAGTGCCGAATATTTCATCGATTTGGTTATCGGTGATAAAGTCCAGGCAGCTCGCTGCACCGCTTCCGTTTTCTTCGGCCGGCTGAAACAAAAAATACACATCCCGGTCTGCCCCGAATTGATCGACCTCGAGCGCCAGTCCTGCCAAAGCCGCTGTATGCCCGTCGTGTCCGCACTTGTGCCCGATGCCCGGCCTTGTAGAGCGATAGGGTTTATCGATATCATCCTCCACTTTGATCGCGTCGCAGTCGGCCCGGAAGGCGATGTTGGGGTTGCCGCGGACCGCACTCCGATACACTGCGTAAACATAGTGTCCTTTATCAACGATGTCCAGCTCCGTATGCTCCTTCAAAAATCGCATCACCCGCTCCAGCGTCGGTCGTTCCTCGTTGGACAGGTCGGGATACATGTGAATCTCGTGTCGCAGTTCAATCGCTTTTTCCAGATTGTCCTTGTTCATATCTCATCCTTTCGAGCCATGTGTCAATAATCTAAAAGCTTTTTATAGATGTTCACAACCGGCTCGATCAGATCGTCGTCAAAGTCGTATTTTGTCGTATGGATGCTCGGCTGACCCAACCCGTAGCTCACGAAGAACATCGCGCCTTTTGCGAGCTTTGTAAAGTGACCGAAGTCTTCGGATCCCCGCAGCGCATCGGGTATTTCGTAGATGGGCAGCCCGAGGTCTTTTGCAACTTGCCGGATTTTATCGTTGCTTTCCGGGTGGCAGACCGTTTCCGGAAATTCGTCTCTGTACTCAAACTCGCACGCAAGTCCATACTCTTCGGCCAGGCGCATGGCTTCGGCTTCCAGCTTCACCTGAAAGTCATCCATCTCCTTTTCGAGCTCGCCCCGAATCGTCATCAGCAACCTCCCTTCGCTCGCCGATACGCCGAACGCTTCTTCTTCGCCTACTGCAATTTGCACGATCGTCGATAATACCAATCCCTCATAGTGATCGGAAGCCGCCAGTTCCTGAGACGCAAGTACCATTTTAGCAATGGCGAACGACGGATTCTTTCCGTTTTCCGGTTCGCTTGCATGCGAAGGCGTACCGGTCATTTTGATAATCATCCCTTTCGAAGCAAAGCACAGGAGTCCGTCGCGGATCATCACCGTGTACTTCGGCTGCCCCGGCTCGTTGTGAAATGCATAGATCTCCGGGATGTCGTTATCGGTAATAAAATCGAGGCACTGCGCCGCTCCGCTGCCGTTTTCCTCGGCCGGCTGGAACAGGAAGTACACATCGCGGTCCGCACCTTCTTTGTCGATCTCCATGGCAAACGCCGCCATGATGGCTGTGTGGCCGTCGTGACCACACTTGTGCCCCACGCCGTCTACAGTAGATTTATACGGCTTGTCGATGTCGTCGTACACTTTAATCGCATCGTTGTCGCTGCGGAAACCGACCGGCGGTTTTTTTGCATCCGATGACCGATAGACTGCATACACGTAATGACCTTTGTCTACGATTTCAATTCCGCTTGTATTCTCTTTCAGGAACCGAATGATGCGCTCAAGCGTCGGCCGTTCCTCGTTGGACAGATTTGGGTATTTGTGAAGTTCGTGTCTGAACTCAATCGCTTTCTTTAGAATATCCTTATCCATTGCATCTCCCTTCTCTGCGATCCGGCATGAACTTCCGCACGGGTGGTGTGCGCCTTTTCGCCGGCTGTCGTCAGAAAAACCGTTGGGTCCGGTCATACTACCGAACCCAACGTCTCGCGCGCTATGCTTCTTTCTGATACACTGTTTTGCCACCTACGATGGTCATGACAGGCCGGATGTCCTTGATCTCCACAGGATCCACGGTAAAGATATCCCGATCCAAAACGACCATGTCCGCCAGATATCCAGGCTTAATTCTACCTTTGACGTCTTCTTTAAACTCCATGTAGGCGCTTTCCGTCGTATAAGCGTCGATCGCAGTCGGAACATCGACGCACTCTTCAGGATAGAACCCGCCCGCTGGAACACCGGTTTGATCCATTCGGGTGACCGCGCAGTAAACGCCGGTGAACGGATTGCAGTCTTCAACCGGCGAGTCCGACCCGTATGAGGCGCGGATATCCATGTCGGCGGCCGTCTTCATCGCCAGGAACGTCCGGGCGAGATCTTTGCCGAAGCGGCTTTCCGCAACGTGCAGATCCGTCTGGAGGAAAATCGGCTGGTACGCGATGAGAACACCGGTTTTCTTAATGCGTTCGAGCAGCGGCATATCCGTCACCTGACAGTGAATGAGGCTGTGGCGAAGGTCGTTCGTGCCGTTCTTAAAGGATTTTTCGTACGCATCGATCGTTTTTTCGATCGCATCGTCGCCGATGACGTGTGTCACAACCTGCAGTCCGTGCTCCGCTGCAAAACTGACCATCTCCTGCTGCTTTGCATCGTCGATGACCTCGACGCCGTAGTTGCCGGGATCGTCCGCGTATTCGTTCCGTACCGTCGCGGTGCGGCCGCCGATGGAACCGTCTTTAAACATCTTGAGCGGTCCTACTGTGAACCAGCCGTCATATGACTCTTCCAGAAACTCTGGGCTTTCCACATAGGACTTCAAGTCATCCATCGTCGGGCAGCCGACCTGGCAGTGGTGACGCAGGAGCCCTTTTCCCTCTTCGTACATCGATTTGATGAGTTCGTGGGCTTCCATCCGATCCTTGATAATCGTACCCATATCGTTGGACTGTACCGTGGTGAGACCGAGCGAAACGGCATATTCCATCGCTTTCACTAAAATTTCCTGTTTCTGCTCAAACGAGGGGCTCGGCACGACCATGCGCGCAGCAGTTGCTGCAGTTTCTGCCAGATAGCCGTTAGGTGTTCCGTCTTCTTCCAGGATGACATCGCCGCCTTCAATTTTGTTGTTTTCCTTTGAAAGGCCCATCAGCTCCAGCGCCTTCGTGTTGGCGGCAGCTGTATGGCCGCATACGCGGGCCAGCACCACAGGAACGTCGGTTGCAATCTTGTCCAGGTCGTGGCGGTTTGGCAGTCTGCGTTTATCCGGGTCAAAATTATCCTGATTCCACGTCTGTGAGAACAGGCCGGCTTTCGTCCATTCCGGATTCTGTTTGCGGAATTCGATGCACTTCTCGACGATTTCTTCCACCGAACGGCACGTGCTGAGGTCCACATTCATCATCGCCTCACCGACATAGTACAAATGCATGTGCGAATCGTTAAATCCCGGAATGACCGTGCGTCCCCCGCAGTCGATTCTTTCGGCGTCGCCCGCTTTTGCCAGAATGTCCTCATCCGTTCCGACGGCTGCGATTTTTCCGTCCTCAATCAGCACCGCCTGTTCGAACACATCGCGTTCTACGTAGATTTTACCGTTGTACAGTACTTTCTTCATTCTCTCCTCCTACGGTTCCAAAACCAGTCCTTTAAAAATAGCCACTGCTGTCGGTATCAGCTCATCATCGAAATCAAACTTCGTCGTATGCAGATCTGGGCTGTCCATGCCCGCTCCGAGAAAGAGCGATGCCCCCTTGGTCAGCTTCGTAAAGTGACCGTAATCCTCCGAACCCCGCAGCGCCTCGGGCATTTCGATGATCGGCAGGTCGAGTTTGTTCGAGACATTGCGAATTTTCACATTGCTCTCCGGGTGGGAGATGGTCTCAGGAAACGCATCGGTATAGGAAAATGCGTATTCCAGTTCATATTCTTTTGCAAACTTGGCGGCGGCTGCTTCAATTTTCGCCTGCAGGTCGTCCATCTCGTCTTCGATGGCACCGCGAATCGTCATCAACAGCTTACCTTCGCTTGCGGCTACCCCAAACGCTTCTTCTTCTCCCACGGCAATCTGAACGATCGTTGCCATAACGAGGCCTTTATAGTTGCCCGGAGCCGTTATCTTCTCGGTCTCCAATATGGTCTTTGCAACGGCAAACGACGGATTCCGCCCGTTCTCCGGCTCGCTGGCGTGGGCAGGCGAACCCTTAAAGTGGACGCGCATGCCTTTGGATGCACAGTTCATAAGCCCGTCGCGCACGGTGACCGAATGCTTCGGTGCACCCGGATGGACGTGGAACGCATAGATGTCGGAGATGTCGTTATCCGTAATAAAGTCCACGCAGCGGGCAGCACCTGAGCCGTCCTCTTCGGCAGGCTGGAACAGGAAGTATACGTCACGGTCTGCCCCCTCCTGGTCGATTTCCATCGCAAAGCCGGCCATCACTGCGGTGTGTCCGTCGTGGCCGCACTTGTGGCCGACGCCGTCGACCACGGATTTGTAGGGCTTGTCGATGTCGTCGTAGACTTTGATCGCATCGCAGTCCGAGCGGAAGCCGATGTTCGGCCTCTTCGGATCTTTTGCCCTGTAGATGGCATAGACATAATGTCCTTTATCGACAATCTCGATATTCTTCGTGTTCTCTTCGAGGAAGCGGATGATACGTTCCAACGTTGGCCGCTCCTCGTTCGACAGGTTGGGATGCTTATGCAGCTCGTGTCGAAACTCAATTATTTTTTTCAGGTTACTCTGTTTCATTTTTCGTATACCACCTTTCCTCCTACCATGGTCAGCACCGGCAGGATGTTGACAATATCCATCGAATCAACTGTAAATATATCGCGGTCCAGGATAACCATGTCGGCAAAGTGACCCGGCTTGATGCGGCCCTTTTTATCCTCTAAGAATTCGTGATATGCGCTTTCTTTCGTATAAGCGTCAATCGCTTCGTACACATCGACACACTCCTGCGGGTTGAACCCTTCTTCCGGCTTTCCGTTCAGGTCTTTGCGGTTGACAGCGACATAGATATTCGGGAACGGGTTGCAATCTTCAACCGGCGAGTCGGTGCCGTACGATGCGCGAATCCCGAGATCTTTTGCGGTCTTCATCGCATACGATGTGGACGCGAGCTCCTTGCCGCAGCGGCTCTCTACGATATGAAGATCGTACTGCAGAAAAATCGGCTGATAAGCGACGAGCGTCTCGGAATCCCGGATGCGCTCAAGAAGCGGCCTGTCCGTGATCTGGCAGTGAATGAGCGAGTTCCTAAGCACGTTTTTTCCGTCCTTCATCACTTTTTCGTAGGAAGCGACGGTCTTTTCGATCGCATCGTCGCCGATGACATGCGTAACGGTCTGTATGCCCTGATCCGCAGCCATTTTAATGAGCTTATCCATGAGTTCATCGCTGAGCGCTTCAACACCGTAGTTGCCCGGATCGTCTGCGTACTCGTTGCGCATCGTGGCGGTTCTGGCACCGAGCGAGCCATCCTTAAACAACTTGAGCGGACCGATCGCCAGCATATCGTCGTACTGAT
This sequence comes from Clostridiales bacterium, assembly GCA_012841925.1. Lineage (GTDB taxonomy): Bacteria > Bacillota > Clostridia > Peptostreptococcales > Anaerovoracaceae > UBA10908. The sequence continues at coordinate 6,074 of DUTT01000021.1, forward strand.
CCTTGTTCTTGTATTCGCCGTCCAGATAGCTCTGCAAAGACTTTTCGCTCATGCAGCACACCTGATGGCGCAGGCGAAGAGGAGCCAGTCCTTCTTTATAGACGTCTTTGTACATGGCAAACAGCGCGTCCCGGTCCTCAGCCATTTCTCCGACATCGTTGGACTGCACGCTCGTGATGCCGTGCTCCACACAATATTTCATCGCTTTGAGCAGCGACTGCTTTTGTTCTTCGATCGTGGGTTGCGGAACCACTTTCCGGACTTCGTATACAGCGTTTTCGGTAAAGTAGCCGCTTGGATTTCCGTCCGCTTCGAATTCGATCGTACCGCCTTCGTAAATCTGCGGATGGTTTTTACCGATGCCGAGCATTTCGAGCGCCTTCGTGTTGAGCGCGCACGTGTGTCCGCACACGCGCTCCAGGACGATCGGATACTCCGTTGAAATCTTGTCGAGGTCGTGGCGGTTCGGCAGACGTACTTCGCCTTCCGTAAACAAATCCTGATTCCACCCCTGGCTGTGCATGCCTTTCTTAACGAGCTCGGGATTTTCTGCCGCAAATTTTTTGCAGCGCTCAATCATATCGTCAATCGACTTCGAATCGCCGATCTGTGCCTCTGAGAGCATTTCACCGACCATCAAAATATGCATGTGAGAATCGTTGATTCCCGGGATGACGGTGCGGCCTTCGCAGTCGATTTTCTTTGCATCGCCGGCAGCTTCCAGAATTTCTTCGTTGCTCCCGACCATCGCAATGATGCCGTCTTCGACGAGAACCGCCTCGCGGAAGTCGCCTTTGTTTACGTACACTTTTCCATTGTACAATACTGTCTTTTCCATGTTATCCTCCTCGCTACCTATCGATCGCAGCTGCGCGGTCGAACACACATTCGCCATCTACGTAAGTCAGATCGACGCTTGTTTCCAATATCTCCTCCGGCGATATGCTGAACAGATCCTTATCCAGCACGGCAAAGTCAGCCAGAAAGCCTTCCTTGATTTTGCCCTTGATGCACTCGTGGCCGGATGCATAGGCGCCTTCCGCCGTGTACGCATAGACAGCCTCCTCCACGCTCAGTGCCTGCCCGGGCACGTAGGGTTGATCGCTTTTAAATCCCTTTCGGGTGACGGCACAGTAAATCCCTTTAAACGGATCGAACGGCTCCACCGGGCAGTCCGTTCCAAACGGATGGTGAATGCCCAGATCCTTGTACGCTTTCCATGCGTAAGACGTTTCGGCCAGTTCACGACCCACGCGGTCGTAGATGATGTTCATGTCGTAATCGATAAACACAGGCTGAATGTAAGCGACGACGTCCAATTCCTTAAACCGCTGAATCAGATCCATGTCGGTCACCTGGCAGTGCACGATGCCGTGGCGCGGCGTAAGATAAGGCATGGTCTTTCGAGCGCGCTCAATCGCATTTAGGCACATTTCGATGGCCTTGTCGCCGATGGCGTGGATGACGGCCGGCGTATTGTTGCGGTGCGAAATCATGACGAGCTCGTCGAGCTCCTCCTGCGTAAACATCGCAAGCCCAGACGTTTCCGGATCGTCGGCATACGGCTGACGCATCAGCGCCGTGCGCGCTCCCAGCGATCCGTCGACGAGCAGCTTCGTCGACGAGATGTGCAGTGTCGGATTCCCGTACGTATGATCGTATCCGTTCGCAAATGCTTCTTCCAGTGCGTCGGGTTTAAAATACAACGCCTGACCCGAAATGCGAAGCCTGAGTCTCTTTTGCTCCGCTTCCCTGCGCAGTCGGTCCTGAAGCTCAAAAAATGTCCCTTCGGGCGTGTAGTTGTATTCGTCGCTCTGCACGCTGGTGATACCGCTTTCGAAGAGATCGCTCTGGTAGTCGATCATCATCTCGACGAGCGCTTCGATGGAGGGAGCCGGCATCTTCGACTTAAAGTAATCGAACAGGCTTTCCTTGATGACACCCGTCATTTCGCCCGTTTCATCCACATCGGCATATTTGCTGTACTCAACAGCCTCTTTCGTCGTCATGTCGAACAGCTCCAGCGCTTTGCTGTTGAGGCAGCCGATATGGCCACAGGCTCTCTGTACCATGATGGGATGTTCCGTCGAAATGAGATCGAGATCGCGGCGCGTAGGAAAGCGATTCTCATCCTCAAAAAAGTCGTGATTCCATCCCTCTCCCACAAACCAGAGCCCGCTTTTCGGGTCGTAGTGCCGGAGGCCTTCGCGCATGCGATCGATCAGCTCACGCATCGACGTTGTCCCGGTCAGATCGACGTGTATTTTAGTCTTTACGTAATGAAGATAGTGCATGTGAGAATCGTTAAAACCCGGGATGATGCGTCGCTGCCCGGCATCCAGTTCCCGCACATCGCGGTCCGGCTGGCTCTCCACATACTGCTTTGCCCCTGCCTCGTCTCCTACATACGCAAAGTATTTCCCGTTCACCACCGCAGACGATGCCTCGGGAATATCTTCGTCCATCGTCGCAATTCTGGCGTTTTTAATCCATAAAATCATCGTTGCCTCCCGGCCCGCTATGGGCTACTCCTCCGCCTGCTGCGGCTCCCGTCCGAGTCGCGCCTGCCAAAAAGGCATCAGGCTCTCTTTCAACAGTTTATAATCCTCGTATAGCGCCACATACTGTTCGTGCGCCACCGGATCGGGGTCGAAGCGGTCCGTGACGGCCGCAAGATCCGACTTGATGCCAAACGCGCTCTGCAGCAGCCTGCCTGTTCCGATGAGTCCGAGCTCTTTCTGTTCGAACCGATAGGTTTCAGTGCCCATGCAGTCGCAGATCATCTGACAGATGCAGCGACTCTTTGCCGCTCCGCCGGCGACGTACAGCTCGGCATCGCCTGAAGGCAGGTGTTCGTAGCAATCGTACATCGACAGCACCATCCCTTCGAACGATGCTCTGGCCAGATGATATTTCGTGTGATGCGTACGGATGCCGTAGTACCCCCCCGAGGCTGAATTCAATTTAAACGGCGCCCGCTCGCCATAGAGGTATGGCGTGCTCATAACGCCGCCGGATCCGATCGGGATTTTCAGAATCTCACAATCCGTTACATCGTATCCCTCGCTTCCCAGCAGCTCTTTGCGCATCCAGTCCAGGGAAGATGAACCGGAAAGCGCCGCCATGAGCCGGATGTAAGTATCCTTTTTCGTGTGGCACAGGATGCTCCCGCTTGTTGCGACACAACCTCTGGCTGTCTTTTCGTCCATCACGACGTAGTTCGCAAGCGTCGTACCCACAATCGTGCCCCTCTGCCCGGCCGACGTCAGACCGCAGCCGGTTGCAATCGCCATCACATCCAGGCAGCCGGCGATGACCGGGATGCCTTCGCGCAGACCCAGCTCTTCGGCCGGTATTTTCTGTACGCTGCCGATGATATCTTCCGACAGATAGATTGGAGCGAGCGCTCCTTTGACCTCCGGTATCCCGAGTTTATCCAGCAGATCGTACGCATAGGTTTTTGTGTAGATGTTCATCAGCGCCGTCGATCCGTCTGTGGCATCGGTGCCGATATGCCCGGTGAGCTTGTAGTTTATCCAGTCTTTGCAGTGAAAGATGTGTGCGATACGCGCATAGTTCTCCGGCTCTTTTTGTTTGATCCACGTCAGTATTGCACCGTTCGCACCGGGAAACAATGCGCACGTGTTGAGACCGAGACAGATAGGGTTGATGCTCTCAAAATCCATGACCGTCCGCGTATCGTTCCACAGAATCGCATTCCGGATCGGCTTCCCTTCTGCGTCCATCATCCACAATCCGTCACCCTGTGCGCTGATGCCTGCGGCCGACACCTGCTTCCATTCGTCCGGACACGCCTCCCGCAGCTCTGTCAGTACGGACTTGACCGACACCCACAAGGCATCCATATCCATCTCACAGGCTCCGGCAAACGGCATCAGGACTTCGGCCGGTCCTTCGCACATCTGGATGATCGATCCTTCTGCAGAGATGATTGCAGCTTTAATTTTTGTCGTTCCCGCATCCAGAACCAGAAAGTATTTGTGCTCGCGATCAGGCATGACTCTCCTCGCTTTCCGCACCGCTCGGTATCCTTATGACTACTTTAATGTGTCGGCTTGCGTTTTTTATCAGCTCCTCGAAGCCCTCTTCGACGAGGTCGTCGAGTTCCACTTCCTTCGTTATGAGCGCATCGGCATCGATGTCCCCGCGCGCGATATGCTCAAAAGCTGTACTGATTTCGTGCACATGGGCCTGCGAGGTGAAAATTCTCCGCTCCGCTTCCTGCAGCGTGTTCATATCGAGCACGGGCGGTGTTTCGAACACCCCCATCACCATGATGATGCCGCCGGGTTTGCAGATCGGTATGCACGCATCCAGCGTTTCCTGGGAACCGACGCATTCGTATACGACGTCGGCCAGCCGGCCACCGCTCCATTCCTCCACGAAATCGTTCAGATCATTCTGAGCTGTATTGACATAGCGCCCGCCGTTTGCTTCGATGAGGGCGCGCTTGTTTTCGTTCCGGCCTACGACAAGCACTTCTTTTGCCCCGGCGAGCCGGGCACCGTAAAATGCACCGATTCCGATGATGCCGGTACCGATGACGACAGCGCGCTTGCCTTTTATATCGCCGATGAGGTTCGCCGCATGGATTCCGCAGGCGAGCGGTTCTGCGACGGCTGCCTGTCTCTGCGTAACTCCCTGCGGGATGCGGAATACCTGGTCAGCCTTCGCAACGACATACTCCGCAAAGCATCCGTCATCGCCGACGCCCATAAAACCCAGTTTCCTGCAGATATTGTACCGTCCGCCTTCGCACATCTCGCATATGCCGCAGGCGAGCGTCCCGTTAGCAGTCACGGCCTCTCCCTTTGTAAAGCCCTTCACATTTTCGCCCGCATATTCCACCGTGCCGGAAAACTCGTGCCCCATGATGAGCGGCGCCGTGCGTCCCGTCAGCCGGTGAGGCTTTTCTGTCGGTATAAAATTCGGCCCTACGTACTCGTGACGATCCGTGCCGCAAATACCCGCATAGTCCACGCGTATCAATAGCTGATCCGGTCCGGGAACGGGGATGGGTACTTCTTCGATCCGCACATCTTTATAGCCGTGCCACACTGCTGCTTTCATCAATTTAATCGGCTCCTTCTACCCTGTATTCGTATTCCAGCTCCTCGCCAGCCAGAAAGTGTTTGACATCGGCAACGAATTGACGCGTATGATTGGCGATGGCATCCCACGTTGCCCCGCCAATGTGCGGCGTAACGAGCACGCGGTCGCTCATTGCAAAAAACGGGTGGTCGCACGCGATGGGTTCCTCTGTAAACACATCCAACCCCGCCCCTGCAATTTCTCTGCTCTGAAGCGCGCGGATCAGAGCGTCCTCATCGATGACCGACCCTCGGGATGTATTGATGAGAATAGCTGTTTTCTTCATGTTCTTCAGAAATGTTTCGTCGATGATCTTTTCAGTCGAAGGGCTGTCTTTCAGATGGACGGTCACGATGTCCGACTGTCTGGCCAGCTCTTCGCGCGACACGAGCTGCATATAGCCGGGAAGCATGTCCTGCGTCTTGGAGTTGCTGCAGCCGTACACAGTACAGCCAAATGCATAGCACAGGGCGGCCACCCGGTTTCCGATCGATCCGCACCCTACGATGCCGACCGTCTTACCCTTCAGTTCGAATCCTTTGTAGGTCACATACGGGCTTTCCTCGCCAGTCGACCATGTTACATCCCGTTTGACGCTCTCGCTTTCCCGGTTATCGAGTGTTTCGGCGACAAAGCGACCGCCGCACAGATCCCGATAGGAAAACGAAATGTTTCTTGCCACATTCAGCATGAGCGCCACCGTAAACTCCGCGGCGCTGTCGCTGTTCCGATCTACCGCATAGCTCACCTTGATGCCCTTCTGTGCTGCATATTTCGTATCGACGTTTACAGGATTGGCGCGCGTGCACACGATGAGTTTCAGGTTCGGCGAAGCGTCGATGACCGCACGGGTTACCGGATCATAGCTCGTAATGAGAATATCCTTGTCCGATACAAGCCGCATCATGTCTTCGACGGTAAACACGGCGCGGTCTTCGGCGTACTGGATGTCGAGAACCTGCTCCAGTTCGCGCGCGATATCCGGATCCATTTCTGCGGATACAAATGCCTTTTTCATGCTCACCCCTATATCTCTTCGTGCTCTTCGATGCGCTTTCCGTAATCTTCAAAGCGTTCGATCATCCGTATCATCTCGTCCTGAGGCAAAATGACCGGGTCCCCCAGCGTCGTCATCGACATGGCCCGGCAGTAGATCTGACAGCAGAATTCAATTTCTTCGGTAACGGCATACGCTTCGGACAAAGTGGATCCACCGGCGAGCAATCCGTGGTTAGCAAGCAAAACCGCTTTGCGGTCCTTCATGGCAGCAAAGGCGTTTTTTGCTAGCGCGACCGTTCCGTACGTCGCATATTCCGCGCACGGAATATCCAGCCCGCCAAACGCGACGAGATAGTGTATGGCCGGAAGAGGTTTTCGGAAGCACGACAATGTCGCTGCGTACGGTGTATGCGTGTGGATGATCGCATTGAGATCGGTGCGATACTTATAGAATATGCGATGCATGTCGCACTCGCTGGATGGAACGCCCTCGCCTTCGCGAACTGCGCCGGTATCGATGTCCAGCAAAATGATATTTTCAGGTTTGATTTCCGCATATGGAATCGCAGACGGTGTTATCGCCATGAGACCGGACGCGCGGTCGCAGGCGCTGAAGTTGCCTCCGGTACCGGTCGTCAGGCCTTCGCGCAATGCGGACAGTCCGCATTCAATCAGATTCTCACGCATGGTTTTAAGCAGCATGGCAGACCTCATTTCTTTCGTTTTCAGCCGTGGAATACAATCGTTTTACATAGCTTCATTATACATAAGCGCCGCTTCGATGGCAAACCGGATGAAGGTCACTGTTCCGGCTTTTCATCAGCGTCTTCCTCCGCCCAAATCTGCTCCAGCGCCTGGATTTTCAGGCGTCGTTCCGCTCTTTTTTCCTCGCGCATCATCTTGCGTTCATCGATGATCGAGTAGATGGAAGGAATGAGTACGAGTGTAATCGCCGTTGACGCAGCGAGACCCCCGATGATGGATATGCCCATGGGTGCCAGCATCTCTCCGCCTTCGCCGATGCCCAGCGAAAGCGGTATCATGCCGAAGCATGTCGTGGCCGTCGTCATCAGTATCGGCCTCATCCTCAGTTTACCCGCCAGAACAAGCGCTTCGGTCTTGCCGAGCATCTTTTCGTTTTGCTTAATAAATTCAACGAGGAGAATCGAGTTGTTTACAACGATGCCCACGAGCATAATCAAACCGAGGAACGATGTCATAGATAAGGCTGTACCCGTCACAAACATGGCCAAAAAGGCACCGCTCATCGCAAACGGCACAGCGGCCATCACGATGAGCGCCATGAGCGGAGACTCAAACTGTGCCGCCAGCAGCAGAAACACGAGCGCAATCGAGACGACCAGCGCCTTGGCAAGGCTGGAAAAAGCGCTGAGCATTTCCTGCGCCAGCCCCGACATTTCGTAATGGTAGCCGTCCGGAAACGCGTAGGCAGAAACCGCGCGTTTGAGCGCCTGGGAAGCCCCCTCAAGATCCCGCCCCGAAACATCGGCATTGATGGTGATGTAGTTTTGCTGATTATGACGGTTGATGACCGACGGGGCATTGTCGTATTCGAACGCAGCGATCTGTCCGATGGGAACCGGTATGCCGAAGCTACCTGTTACGACGATCTGCTTCATGTTTTCGACGGATTCCGAATAACGGTCCGAAAGGATAAGATTGACTTCGATATCCTTTCCGTCAATCGTAATATTTGTAGCCCGCGTACCGGACAGAGCCTGGGACAGGCTGTCCGCCAGCTGATAAGCGGTGATGCCGTAATGAGCCGCAGCATTTCGGTTGATCCGGACCCTTATTTCCGGGTTGCCCTCCTTGACGTCGAGCTCGGCGTGCTCGATCTCGGGCAGCTGACGAATCCGGTCGAGCAACTGATTGCCGATCGTTTCCAGCGTTTCGTGGTCCTTGCCGAGAACCATGAGGCTGATGTCATTGGCGCCGAACATCGAAGTGATGGAGGACTGAGCCGCTACTGCGATCTTTGCTCCGGCTATGTCGGATACGAATCCGCGTATATCGTCGACGACAGCCTGACTGCTCCTGCGGCGTTCGCTTTGTTCTTTGAGCGAGACCGTGACTGTCGCATTCTGTGTCATGGACATCATGCTCTGGCCCGCCGTGCTCATCGAAACATGCCCCACTTCCGGCAGCGAGAGAACGTAATCCTCAATCTTTCGAATCAGCACATCCTTTTCGGAGAGCGCCGTTCCGTACGGAATATCGATATCGATGTCTACGATTCCCTCGTCGGTTTGAGGCAGGAGTTCCCATCCAACGAAGACGAGCAGGAGAATCGAGATGACAAAAATCCCGACGGAAAATAGCAACACTTTCTTTCTCTGTCCGAGCGCCTTTCGTATCAGGAACTCGTATCCGTCCGTCATCTGTTCTAGATATGAGGAAAACTTTGGGACAAAGCGATACACATAGCGTCTCTGACCGAGCCGCATATAGGTCGTAGAAATCGTGCCCCTCAGCAGTTTGGAGCACAGCATCGGAACGACGGTGAGCGCAACGACAAGCGATGCCAGAAGTGCGATGATCATGGTAAAGCAAAATTCTGCAAACATCATGGAGGCCATGCCCCTGGTCAGAGCGATGGGCAGGAAAACCATCACGGTCGTCAGCGTTGATCCGAGAATTGCGACAAAAATCTCGGACGTGCCTTCATCGGCTGCTTCGTCGGCCGAGCGGGCCTCGACGCGCAGACGGAAAATATTTTCGAGCACGACGATCGAATTGTCCACCAGCATCCCGACGGCCAGTGTCAGAGCGGACAGCGTTACGAGGTTCAGAGTGATTCCCCGAAGCTGCATGGAGGCAAACGTTGCTAAAAGCGATACCGGTATGGAGATAGCGATGACGAGCGTGCTGCGTATGTTTCGAAGAAACAGGAATACGACAAGTATAGCAAGCAGGCTGCCCGTAAGCGCGGCCTGCGCCACGGATGAAATCGAGCGGTTGATAAATTCGGCCTGGTCGTATCCGACCGACACATTGAGCTCCGGATAAGCCGCCCTCAGCTTACTCAATTCCCGGTTCAGAGCCCTGGACACCGAAACCGTGTTGGCATCGGACTGCTTGGATATCATGACGCCGATCGCCGTGCGCCCGTCGATGCGCGTTATCGAATCCCTCTCTTTAAACGAACGGGTAACGGATGCGACATCGCCCAGGCGAAGGATGCTGCGGTCCGACACGATCAGCGGTATCTGCTCCAGTTCGGCGATGCTTCGCAGTTCGCCGAGCGTGCGCACGATCATCTTTGTAGAGCCCCGGGCTACATCGCCCGACGGTAAGTTGATGTTTTCAGCAGCAAGCATGCGGCCGATCAGAGACAGGTCTAACCCGTAGCCAAGCAGCGTCTCCTGGTTAAACTCGATGGCTATTTCTTCTGTTTCGCCACCGAATACCGATACGGATGCAACGCCGGCGCTTCTTTCAAAGTACGGTACGACCTGATTATCGATCCGCGATGTCAGCTCTTTAAGAGGGATATCTGCAGAGATGTACACCTGCATAACCGGCATCATGTTCATGTCCATCTTCATGACCATCGGATCGGATGCGCCGGAAGGCAGATAACCGGACACGAGCGCGATTTTTTCTCGCATGTTGAGCGTTGCAAAATTCATATCGCTGTCCAGTTGAAAGACGACGACGACGATGGACATTCCCTCCATGGAATACGACATCATCTCGCTGAGATTTTCGACAGAGGCAAGCGACTGTTCCACCGGGGCCGTTACCATGGCTTCCACCTCTTCAGGAGAGGCATTCGGATAATTGGTAATGGCGATGGCGACCGGAAGTTCGATATCCGGCATGAGGTCTCTGGGGATGTCGAGGATCGCTGACACACCCAGCACAACGACCATGAGAGTAATCATAATCGTCGCCACCGGTCGTGCAATCGCTGTGCGCGATACGCTCCACCTCATGGCCGTTCTCCTACGACGCGGACCTGGATACCGGATGTAACGAAATGCTGTCCCGTGCTGACGATGCGCTCTCCTTCGTCGAGTCCGGAGAGAATCTGAACGATTGTGCCGTTATCGACACCGGGAACCACTTCGCGCAGCTCGGGTATATCGTCACCCTGAAGCACCACGACAACAGGTTTCCCCTCCCGGATGATTACTGCTTCCGACGGGATGCACAAGGCTTCCGGAATACTTTGAGAAACGAGCCGGACTTCGGCAAACATCCCTGCAAACAACGCATCGTCTGGATCCATGGTAATCGTGAGAGGATACGTGAGCATGCCCATCGAAGGGATAGGAGAAAAAGCAGTGATCGTTCCCGGATATTCACGGCCGAGGCTGTCGATGTACACTCCGACACCGGCTCCGATTTCCACAGATGGCGCAAGCGCTTCGCCGACCGAAGCCTCGATCACCAGTCCGTCCGTTCCTGCAACCGACCCCGCAACGGCTCCGCCGGCCAGACTGCCCACGGCCACGGACAGCGATGTAACGACTCCGTCGATGGGCGATGTGACCGTAAAGTTCGCATAGGCTTCAGCCGCCGCATTGTACGACTCTTTTGCCGCGATGTACTGTGCTTTTGCCGACTCAAAATCCTGCAGCGAGACAGCTCCTTCGGCGTAGAGCATCTCCATGCGGGCATAGGTGGAGGCGATGGCGCTGTACGACTCTCTCGCCTGATTGAGCGTAGATCCAACCTGCCCTTTCTCGATATCGAACAGCACCTGCCCGACCGTCACCGAATCGCCCACGCTCACATATACAGCCGACACGCGTCCCGTTGCCATGGGAAAGAGAGCCACTTCCTCCGACGGTTTGAGCCTGCCTGTAACGGGTGAGATGACATCGATGGGCATGCGCTTCACCGAAGCGACGATCACATTGACCGCCGGCTCAGGCTGCCTGACTTCCGATTTAAGAAAAAAATGCCCGGCCCTGTAAACAACCAGGGCCAGGAACAACAAAATGACGATGCTTGCATACCGGTGCTGTCTTCCAAACGAGCGGATGAAGTCGATCCGGTCGCGGATGCTTTTTTTATTCTCCATAACCCAGTTCCTCTAAGAGTCTGACGGTGTTTTCTATAACGGAAGGACAGACCGAATGAAACACTCCCTGCGCGTTGGCGAGAGCGCGGTTTTCACCGACGGACGTATCGATGCCGAGCAGATCTCTGCACGTTATATGGCCATTCAGCTCCTTAAAGCGTCTTGAAAACTCTGCCGCCCGCACATCGCAGGCTGCCCGGTCCTCCGGTGTACGCGGATCGGGATTGCCGTGAGTGAGTCCGACGATCATCAGTGCGCCTGCCAGAGCTCCGCAGGCTTCTCCTGCGCGCAAACCTCCCCCGAACGGATGAGCGATGCGAAGCGCCGTCTCCTGCGGGATTCCGCACTGCTCACAAAACAGACTGACTACCTTTTGAGCGCAGTTGAGCGCATCGCTTTCGAGAATATACACTCTGTTTTTTTGTTGATTCATCGCGGGCCCTTTCCTTCAATTTTGGTTATTCATACGAATACCTATTATAACGGGTTTCACTTGATTTTGCAAGGCGCTCGCTCTATACTGAGGTGACTCTACACGAACTCATCTTCACAATTTGAAAGGTCTGCTTCCGATGAAAACCGTGATGCTTATCATCAATCCAGTTGCGGGAAAACGCATCGCTCAAACCGAGCTGTTCGACATGGTCAACGTATTCAGCCGGTCGGGCTATCTCGTCACGACGGCAATTACGCAGCACCGGGGTCATGCGGTCGAATTAGCCGCTTCAGCGGAAGGTCTGGGCTTTCAGCTTGTCGTGTGCTGCGGCGGCGACGGCACGCTCCACGAGGTCATCAACGGGCTTCTGAGAAGCGGCAGTACGCTCCCCATCGGATACATCCCGGCAGGAAGTGCAAACGACTTTGCCCGCACGCTTGACCTGCCCACAAGCCCCGTCCACGCAGCGTTTGCCATCGTGCGGGGCAAAGCTTATACGATCGATGTCGGCCGGTTCAACGACGATCAATACTTCAGTTACATCGCATCGTTCGGCGCTTTTACGCAGGCCTCCTATCGCGTACCTCAGGATACAAAGAACAACCTCGGACAATTCGCTTATGTTCTGGAAGGCGTGCGGGATATCGCACTCATCAAACCTCATCCGGTCAAGCTCAAGACCGAAAACCGAAGCTATCGGGGAAACTTCGTTTTCTGTTCCGTCACAAACAGCACATCGGTTGCAGGCATCGTCAAGCTGGATCCGGACATCGTCGACCTGCGCGACGGCCTGTTCGAAGTCATCCTCGTACGCATGCCCCGCACACCGGCGGATTTAAACCGCATTGTTCGCGGCATCGCCAGCTCGAACTTCAACAACCGGATGTTCGAATTCTTTAAAGCAAACGATCTCGAATTCCAGATGGAAGGCGATGTGGACTGGACGCTGGACGGCGAGCGGGCCGAAGGAACGGAGCGCGTTCACATTCACAACCTTCCCCATTCCCTCACCATTTACCGTTGATATCGTTGGCAGTCACCCTATAGGAGCGCACCCCCCGGCAGTAGGCATTAAAAAACGGCACCGCTTAGAAACGGTGCCGTTTTTCTGTCTGTACAGGAAGTCAAAATGCGGCGTTATGCTTCAGCCGGCGCTTCCGTTCCCTCTCCGGGTAGTGCATCCGGCTCTTTATCTTTTTTATCGCCTTTTGGAATAGCCTTCCACGCGTGCATCGCCAGCGAGAGCGCAATGACACCGTAGCAGATAAATACGCGGAAGTACTCTCCGATGAGCGCGCTTCCGAACACGGTGCTTGCGGAAAGCGGCGCAACGACAAACAGCGTATGGAACAGAAATACTCCTAAAATCGCCTGCTTGTTGTTCGCCTGCTGCACGCTGGCCCCTCCGACCAGCAGCGCTGCGATGGCGTACTGCCCGCACATGGTGTGTGCGCCGTACGTCGCGAACGTTCCCAGGTTCTGCAGGTAGATAATCTGCCCCCAGGCTGCCAGCACGGTAGACATAGACATGGCGATGATCCGCGTGCGGTTGACATTGATGCCCGCGGCGTTTGCAACGGTCCGGCTCTGCCCGACCGTCCTCATGTCCTGCCCGAGCTTCGTGCTGAGAAGCCAGTTGTTGAACACGCAGAGCAGCGCAATCAGCACATACGTCATCACCGGAAGGTGAACGCTCGTCAGTATTTTATGAATCGCCGGCACAAACGACACGCCGACGGCAATCAGCGCGATAAGCGACACCGTCCCCTGGCGCATGCGATACTGCTCATCTTTCCCTGTTCGGCCGGCGGTAACCACCCGGAACAGAGCGACGAGGGCGATCAGCACGCCGAATACCGGTATGCCGCGGGAAAGCTGCAGGCGGTCAGTCGCCATAAAATCGTGCACAGGCGGCACAAATGTAGCCGCAAACACGATGGCTGCTCCGAAGAGGCGATCCTTCTGAAGCGGTTTTTGCAGGCCTTCCGACTTCTGCCGGTTCAACGCCCACAGGACAACCGAAACAAGTGCATAGGCCACGGAAAGGCCGCGGGCGACAGAAAGCAGGCTGATCGTATCGATGGCGTATTTTAAATTGCCCGCCAGGTCGATCGTATTCTTTACACCGGTGCCGCCTGCGATGATCATCGTCGGATTTTCGACCGGGATGATACCGCCGATCAGATACAGGAAGAAAAACTGATACAATCCTTCGGCAAAATAGGCCAGGATCAACCCGGTGATCATCTCCGCGCCCTTCGTCCGGTTGTACAGTCTGCCCACAAGCCAGCCGAATAAAATCGCAATCGGTGTGGCCATCAGCAGACAGACGGCGATTCCTTTGAGACCTGTAAATCCCCAGTAGACAGTCCAGAATATAGCGACCTGAGCCGCCATGGCGCCGACCACGATGCCAAAGTTCAGCCCGAGGCCCGCCAGAACGGGGATGATGAGCGCCAGAACGAGAAATGTGTTTCGCCCGAAGCGGGTAAACACTTCGACCACCGTGTACGTAGGCGGCTTCCCGGTCGTCGCCAGTCCGAATGTACAAAGAATGAAGAACATCAAGACCACTTTGTTTGCGTACAGCGCCTTGGCGGCGTCGATGGTCCGGTCTTTTAAGTAGTGTAAATAATTACTCTTCACTGGCGGCACCTCCTTTCGATCTTGTAATCGCATAGATGATGATGCCGTTCGAAATGATGATGCGCATGATATCGGAAAGGTCCGTACCCACGAACAGTTTATTCGCCACCGGAAGTGCGATGACGAGGATGCCCTGGAACAGGAACGTACCGATGACAACGTTGCTGATTCTGGCCTGTACCGTGCTTGCGCCTCCGATTAAGATGGCCGCCACGCAGGCAAAGCCCATCATGAGCGCCGCGTTGTACATCTGTAAAAATCCAAACGCCTGCGCATAGGTGATGATTCCCACCGCACCGAGAACCGTGGATATCGCCGTTCCCACGATGCGCATGCGGTCGACATTGATGCCGCTTGCCCGTGCAAATACCGGATTGGATCCGGCTGCACTCATCGCTTTGCCGGTCTTGCTCTTCATAAACAAGTACATGACATAGCACATTGCGAAAAAGAACAGCAGCAATCCTGTTGGAACATACATTCCGGTACTGTCGTCGCCGATGGCATAGAATCCCCCGGCTGTGTTCAAAACCTCACCGAAGCTCGATGCCAGGCTGATCGTATTCCTGGCGCCTTCTCCCCCGATGGGCCAGTTGATTTCCCCGCTGCGAAACGGGAGCGTCACCCACCAGATGTTCATAAAAGCGATGGCGGAAAAACCGACATACGTGGAAACGGTCATTTCCGATCCCTTAACGCGGTTGAGCAAAAATCCATAGCCGGCGCCGACAAAGATCGCAAACACGATGCTCAGCAGCATGGCGATGGTGATCGCACCCCAGGCACCCAGCATTTCCGCTATTTTAAACTCGATGACAATCAGCGAGCCGAGCAATCCGCATACGATGCCCAGGCTGACGCCGAAGTTCGGCCCGATGCCGCACTGGATGGCAGGCACCATGGCAAGAACCAGAACACCGAACATGCCCCAGCGCCGCAGGACGCTGCCGAACAAAGCCGGCATTCCCAGTCCGTAATAGTGGGCTCCGAATACGACCAGCAGAAAGAAAGCGAAGATAATGATGCGTGGCAGTCCGACCGCTTTCACAAAGCCCGACAGTCTATCCTTCAACCTCATCTCCCCCTCTCTTGTACCCGGCCATAGCCAGGCCATAATCTGCATCCGAGTCGTCCGGGTGCAAAATGTCAGCAATTTTTCCTTCCGATACGATGGCAATCCGATCGCAGATGCTGCGGAGTTCATTGAGCTCTGAACTGACGACGACAACCGTCATCCCCTCTTCCCGGTTCAGCGAAGCGAGGAGTTCAATGACCAGCTTCTTGGCGCCGATGTCGATTCCCCTCGTCGGCTCGGATACGATAAGCAGCTTGGGGTTCAGCGTCAGCGCCCTTGCGAGACAGACTTTTTGCTGATTGCCGCCCGACAGGGCTCCGGCGCGCTGATTCGTACCCGTGCAGCGGATATCCAGCTGCTTCACCATGTCTTCTGTATGCGCCCGGCCGGCTTTCGCATCGTACAGCGTTCCGATGCCGATGGATTTTAAGAACAGTCCCTTGATCTGCATCGCGGTAAAGACGATGTTGTCTTCGATGGATTCCTCGAGCAGCAGGCCGACACCTCTCCGGTCTTCGGACACAAATCCGATTCCCTTCTTGAGCGCATCGCCCAGCTTTTCGGGCTCGACGGGTTCTCCTTCGAGCAGAATCGATCCCGTCGAAGCGTGCAACCCCATGATGCCGTTTGGAACGCCGAGCTTACCCTGACCGGCAAGCCCGCCGATACCGAATATTTCGCCTCTGCGCACGTCCAGATCGATTCCCCGGACCTGTTCCCCGGGCATGTCGACGAAGTAATCGCGCAGGCTCAGCATTACATCGTCGTCGGACAGCGTCCGGTGGTCATCGGCCTCGTCGAGCAGCTTTTCCACGCGGCGGCCGATCATCAGCTCTGCGATTTCCACTGCGCTTGTCTCCGCTGTTACCAGTCTCTTTACAAACTGGCCGTCGCGAAGGATGGTGACGTGATCCGTCACCGAAATGACTTCGTCCAGACGATGCGTAATGAACACGATGGCAATGCCCTGCGATGCGATGACCCGCATCGCCTCGAGCAGCCTTTCCGCTTCGCTCTCCGTGAGCACAGCCGTCGGCTCGTCAAAAATCAAAAGCTTGATGCCCGTCTTGTCGATTTCTCTGGCTATTTCGATAAACTGCATATATCCGACAGGCAGTCCCTTTACTTTTACATACTCTTCTATGTTAAGACCGATCGTATCAAGCGCTTTTCTGGCGTCCTTTCGCATGCTTTCTCTGTCTAAGCGCTCCAGGGATTTCCCGAAAATATGGCTTGCGATGCCCGGTGTCGTGATTTCGCGTCCAATTTTAATGTTTTCAGTTACAGTAAAACCCGGTATCAGCATAAACTCCTGGTGAACCATACCGATGCCGAGCTCCATGGCCTTTTGTGGGTTTTCAATCGTGACAGGCTCGCCGTCTACGCTGATGCTTCCTGTAAACCCGCCTGTATTATGGATGACCGGCATTCCAAACAGCACGTTCATCAGCGTTGACTTGCCTGCGCCGTTTTCCCCCATAAGAGCGTGGATCTCGCCCGGCCGCACGGCCAGATTTACCTCGTTAAGCACGCGGTTTCCGTAGTACTCTTTGGAGATGCCCTCCATATTCAATACATATTGGGAACTCATATGCCTCCCAATCCTCCTTTCCGCACAGGTGCCGGATGCGCCTGCGATGTGGAACGGCAGAAATTTCCTGCCTGTGCAGAGTCAGAAAGTGCCTACAGCATGACCCGTAGGCACTTTCGGCCGATTTGGTTACAAATCAAATCTCTGTTTCAATGGTTCCGTTTCTCCGATTAAAAATCATAGAACGGGCAGAGCAGCAGATAGAAGTTGGACAAAATTCCGGCTGCTTCGTCTTCGTAATTGCTGATGACGACTGTCTCTCCGCCGACTTCTCTAATCTTTGCAAACAATACGTCTTCGTCGAGAGCTCCGTCGGTCTCGCCTTCGCAGAATGCGATGGCATATTCGACGCCGGCTTCGATCATGAGCATGTTAACCGGGATTCCCCATGTGGACATGCGTCCGCTGTTGTCGTATTCGGCAACTTTGGCTTTGATCGCTTCGAGCATCCACTCGACATCGCCTTCGTGTCCGCTGACATCAATGCCGAATGCAGCCGGGTAGCCGTGATACGGCGACGGGCAGCACTGCTGCGGATAGACGGCTTTTTGCTCAGCCACGGTGCGGATCAGCGGTTCCTGCATGCCGCAGTTTGTGCTGAAGAATGCGGTGTTCGGGCCATACTCGGCTACGAGCGCCGGTACGTTCTCGATGATCCACTGCTGTGCGCCGGAAATTCCTGCGTCGCCCGTGGGATCGGGTGCCGTTGCTTCGACATACTCGATGCCGAGTTCTTTGCATGTGGAGACGAAGAGGTCTCTTCTTGCAGAAATAGTCGCATAGGACAGGTGGCGGGCAAATGAGATGTGAACAAATGTCTCAGCTCCCTGCTTTGCGGCTTGTTCGATGACAGCGGTTCCCATGGAGATTTCATCGACGAGCAGGCAGATGTCTGCTTTGCTGGCGATCGTTGCGGGGTCTTCTGCGCAAACGCCTGCGATGAACAGCATGTCGGGACGCGTCTCACGAACTTTATCGATGGCTGCGGCTGCGCCCGGGACGGCCTGTACAAATACGATCGCCATGACATCGGGATCGCTTGCAAGACCGACGACCTGCGCGATCGTCGCTTCAGTTTCCGACGAGAAGTTATCCGGATACGTGGCTGTTACGATCATGTCGCCATACTTTGCTTTCGCATTCTGGGCAGCCTGGTATTCTTCTTCACCCTGAGAAACCGTACCGGTGATGATACCGATCTTATATGGTTTCTCCTCCTCTGATGTTCCGCCGCCGCCGCACGCCGCCAGCGTACCCATGACGAGTACCAGGACGAGCAGCAAGCTTAGTAATTTCCTCATTTTTGCTTACCTCCAAAACCTTCATTACTCTGCCGGACTGACCTTTCCTTGAGAAACATCAGCACTCCGGCAACTCAACGGCATAATATTACCATACCAACGCAGGAATATGCAACCCAAACTTACATATTCTGTTGCTTTTACCGCTCCATCCACGCGATTCGGGCCTTTATCCGGCCAGGGCGAGGATGGCGTCGGCTAGAATTTTTGCATTAAATAGCAGTTGTTCCACCGTCATAAACTCGTTGGCTACGTGCGCCGACGAGTCGCACATGTAGCCATCCGGTCCAAAGCTCACTGCATTCGGCAGCGTGCGGGCATACGTGCCTCCACCGATTTTTTTCGGAGGCAGATCGAGTCCCGTGCGATCCTTAAACACGCCGAGCAGTTTCGACACGATTTCCGAATCGTCCGGCAGCGAATAGCCCGGTTTAAACAGATAGCTCTTTAAGAATGCACCGGTCGGCTCCATAGCGTCGCACAGCGCCTTTTTGATTCCCTCCGATGACAGCGACGTCGGGCAGCGCAGATCGAATGTCAGCGTAAACCCGGATTCGTCCCATCGGACGACGCCCATGTTCAACGTCAGCCGGCCCGATTGGTCTGCCTTGTCCAGGCCGATTCTCTGGCCATAGTAGTCCATCTTGAATTTTTCCTTCAGGTTCAGGACAATCGCCATGTCGTCCTTCGCCAGAGGCAAAAGGGAAAGAAAACACATCATGCCCTGCAGCGCATTGAGCCCTTCTTCGGGCATGGATGCGTGTGCGATCGATCCGATGACCTTGATCTGCGTTCCGTTGTCCTGCGCTTTGAGCGCCAGCGAACACTCGCTGCTGTTTCCGAAGCGTTCGGCAATCGCTTTGACCTCATCGAACGGGACAGGAACAAAAGCCACGGCTTCGCCCGGCACGACATTGGCGGCCTCTCCGGCCGTCACGGTAATCGTCGAAGCAAATTTCCGCTCGAACACGGCGTTTACAATGCTCTTTTCCGAGTTGGTGAGCGGGAATTCCCCATCGGGGGATATGGACAGATCGGGTGCGCGGTCGTGCTCCTTAAAATATGCCATGCATTCCATGCCGCTCTCTTCGTCGCAACCGAGGATGAGACGCACTTTCCGGCGCAGCGGAATCCTCGCCTCCTGTACGGCCTTCATTGCATACAGCGCGGCGATGGCCGGCCCTTTATCGTCGAGCGTGCCGCGACCGTACAGCCGTCCCTCCACCAGCTCTCCGCCGTACGGATCGTAATCCCAGCCCTCGCCCTCCGGCACGATATCCAGGTGCGCGAGAATACCGAACGTCTCCTCGCCTTCTCCGATTTCAACGCTGCCGTAATATCCTTCGTGATCTTTCGTTTCAAATCCCATCTGTCCGGCAACACCGAGCGTATACTCCAGGCATTCTTGAATTTTCTCCCCAAAGGGTGCCCCCGGTGCTTTGTCAGATTTCAGGCTGCGAATGGCGACGCAACCCTGAAGATCCCGGACCATGTCCTCCCGGTGAGCCTCAAGCCAACGGTCGACTCTTTCGTTCATCGTATCCTCCTCCTTATGCGTGCGCCGAAAAACGGCGTTTCTCACAGTATACAACAGATACAGCGCCCGTTTCAATCCAAATCTTGATATAATAGGTCGTATCCACGGCCTCCGGACAGAGAGCCTGCAGAATTTACATGCGAAGCTTATTGAAAACCACAAAAAAAAACAGCCCTGCGGCTGTTTTTTCGCTAAGAGTTCTGCTTCTCCATATTTCTCTTTGCCGTTGCCAGCATCAGCTTCAGCCGGTTCTCCTGGTTGATTCTCGAAGCTCCGGGATCGTAATCGATGGCGACGATATTCACATCTTCGTAACAATCTTTGACAGGTCGCATCATCCCCTTGCCCACGATGTGGTTCGGCAGGCAGCCAAACGGCTGTGTGCAGACGATATTTTTTACCCCCATTTCGCACAGCTCGAGCATTTCCGCTGTCAGGAGCCATCCTTCGCCCATCTTCATGCCGACGCTCAGCACACCGGCCTTTTCGGGGAGCGTCGTGATGTGCTCAAACGGCGACGGCGGCTGAAAGCTTCCTTCTTCCACGATCGATTCGATGACGTCGTTCTTTAGGCGGCAGAGATACCGAGTAATCCAACGCCACATCCAGGCGCTTCTCTTGCGCATGTCGTACAGCTCGTGGTCGAGGACGTTGTTATACACGCAGTACAAGCAAAAATCCAGGAGGCCGGGAACGACGACTTCGGCACCTTCGGAGAAGAGGAACTCCTCCAGATTGTTATTTCCAAGCGGAGAGTATTTAACGTAGATTTCCCCGACGATGCCGACGCGCACGACGGGCTTCGTATGCCGGGGAATCGATGCGTAGTCGGCGACGACCGCCTGCACCGTTTCTCGAAACAGCCGTCCGCTCATCCGCGCCGTCGATACCTGAGCCTGGAGCTTTTCCATCCAGCGCCTGGTGAGAGCGTCCGTATCGCCCGGATTGCACTCGCGTACGCGGCATTGATTCCGAAGCAGCATCAACAGGTCGCCGTACAACACACAGGCGGCCAGCTCTCTGTACATGGCCAGAGAAATCTTAAAACCGGGATTTTGCTCGAGCCCGGCCACATTCAGCGATATGACGGGAATGTGCGCATAACCGGCCCGCTCCAGCGCTTTGCGCAGGAGGGAAAGATAGTTGGATGCGCGGCAGCCTCCGCCTGTCTGCATAATCAGCAGTGCGACTTTGCCGACATCGTACCGGCCGCTCTGCAGGGCATCCACCAGCTGCCCGATTACGATGATGGCGGGATAGCACATGTCGTTGTGCACGTAACGAACGCCCACATCGTCCACCTGCCGCCCTTCATCTTCCAGGAACTCCATGCGGAAGCCCCGCTTGCGAAAGACGGCGGCCATCAGCTCGAAATGCATCGGCAGCATGGTCGGAACGAGGATCGTATACTCCCGCTGCATCTTCTTTGTAAACAGTATGCGGTTATCTTTTCGCAGTTTCTTTCGCCGCACGTCGTTCCTCCAGGGCTCCCATCAGGCTGCGCAACCTGATTTTAGCTGCACCCAGGTTGCTGATTTCGTCAATTTTTATCTGCGTATACAGTCGGCCTGCATCTTCGAGGATGCTCCGGACCTCGTCCGTCGTAATGGCATCAAGTCCGCACCCGAACGACACGAGCTGCACGAGCTCGCAGTCGTCGTGCGAAGCTACATAGCGGGCAGCGTCGTACAGCCTCGCGTGGTATACCCACTGGTTGAGGATGCGCACGCGTTCGGGCATCACCTTCGGGCTGACGCAGTCTTCCGTCACCACCACAAATCCGAGGGATTCGATCAGCTGGTCGATCCCCTGGCAGATACCCGGATCGATGTGATACGGTCTGCCCGCGAGAACGATGATGCGCTTACCGTGCTTTCTGGCCCATGCCAGAGCGCGGTCCCCCTCGTCCCGTATATCGCGGATCCAACGGCTGTGAGCGTCCATCCCGCGTCGCACGGCATCGGTGACCTCTTTTCGACTGATGTCCGGATAATACGCGGACAGGCACTCGTACAGACCCTTTGATAGCTGTCGCCGATCGTTGATGCACAGATACGGATATAAAAAGTTTGTCTTCTTAATCGAATCCATATTGCCGGCGAGCACTTCGGAGTAATAGGCGACCACCGGACAGTTGTAGTAATTGTCGGCCTGCCCGTGATCCTTCATGTTATACGTGAGACAAGGATAGAATATAGCATCCACATCCTGCGCGAGCAGTCGCTCCATGTGCCCGTGCATCAGCTTGGCCGGGTAGCATGCAGTATCAGACGGAATCGTATACTGACCCAGGGAGTAGAGCTTTTTATCGGAAAACCCGCTCACGACGACCCGAAAGCCGAGAGCCGTAAATATTTCG
This sequence comes from Clostridiales bacterium, assembly GCA_012841925.1. GTDB lineage: Bacteria > Bacillota > Clostridia > Peptostreptococcales > Anaerovoracaceae > UBA10908. The sequence continues at coordinate 28,183 of DUTT01000021.1, forward strand.
TGCCACAGGGGTGCCAGTTCGAACATTCCAAGAGACATCGGCAACCCGATGGATCGGCCAGCCCCGGTGTTTTCCTGTCTGCTCAGCGCTCTCAGTCGGTCCCGCTTGTAGCGATACAGGTTTGGAATGCCGTTTTCCAATTCCGGGCTCAGCGGACGATCCAGCGCCAGGAGCGCCCCCTTTTCGCACTTGTTTCCCGAAATGTACCGGTCTCCGAAAGCGAATGTGTTGATCGTGAGCGCGCACCGGTTCGTGCAGCCTTTACATGTGACGGTCGTCGCCGTGTGAACGAAGCGCTCAAGGGCATGCGCATCGAGAACCGACGAAGATTCCGAGCTGGCATCGCGGGCATAAAGCGCTGCACCGAACGCACCCATGAGGCCGGCGATCGAAGGCCGGGTCACCTCGCCTCCCAGCTCGCGCTCGAACGCTCGGAGGACCGCATCGTTGAGAAACGTTCCGCCCTGTACGACGATGTGCTCTCCGAGTTCTTCGGCCGAGTGAACGCGAAGCACTTTGTACAGCGCGTTTTTGACGATGCTCTCCGACAGACCGGCCGAAATGTCCTCGACTCCGGCACCGTCCTTTTGCGCCTGCTTCACCGATGAGTTCATGAAGACCGTACAGCGCGAGCCGAGGTCCACCGGCGCTTTGGCAAACAGGCCGAGGCGGGCAAACTCTTCGATGGAATACCCCAGCGCCTTCGCAAACGTCTCGATGAACGACCCGCAGCCGGAAGAGCAGGCTTCGTTCAGCGTAATCGAATCGATGGAGTCGTTTTTGACGGCGAGACACTTCATATCCTGCCCGCCGATGTCCAGGATGTAATCGACGTCGGGATCGAAATGCTTCGCAGCCTTGTAATGCGCCATCGTTTCGACCAGCCCGCCGTCGAGGTGAAACGCCCGCTGGATCAGCTCTTCGCCGTACCCGGTGACCGCGCTGCCGGCGATGGTGATATCCGGACCCAGGATGTCGTAGATGTGCGTCAGCTGCTCGTGCACAACGTGGATCGGATCCCCGTGATTGCTGCTGTAATGCGAATGCAGAAACTCGCCCTGCGGCGTGATGAGCACGAGTTTTGTGGTCGTGCTCCCGCAGTCGACTCCCAGATATGCCGGACCCGCATAGGAATCCAGCGGGCGATGCAAGACATCCGCTCGATTGTGACGTTCGAGAAACGCGTCGTATTCCTCCGGGCTTGCGAAAAGAGGATCGTGCCGCACTTTATCGTACTGCTCAGACGTCGCCTCCTCCAGATGGTGCACCCACTCCCCGTACTCAAACGACCGACCCTGTTTGCCTGCGTATAGCGCTGCACCGATCGCCACGGCAAAACGGCCGTACCCGGGAAAGACGGCATGCTCATCCGGCAGACGGAGGCTTTCGACAAACCGTTCGCGCAGCCCGTGACAATAGTGCAGCGGTCCGCCCAGAAACATCACGTGACCCTCGATTCGGCGCCCCTGCGCGAGTCCCGCAATCGTCTGGTCGACGACCGCCTGATAAATGCTGGCGGCCAGGTCTTCTTTGCGCGCGCCCTGGTTCAACAGGGGCTGGATGTCGGATTTAGCGAACACGCCGCAGCGGGAAGCGATCGGATACAGACGTTCATGTTTTTGGCTGAGTGTATCCAGCTCTTCGATCGATACAGAAAGGAGCGTCGCCATTTGATCGATAAAAGCTCCCGTGCCGCCGGCACACGTACCGTTCATGCGCTCATCCATGCCGCCGCGGAAGAATATCACCTTTGCATCTTCGCCCCCGAGTTCGATGACCACATCCGTATCCGGTTCGAGCGCCTCGACGACTTCACCTGTTGCAAATACTTCCTGCACGAACGGCAGATCGGCCGCGCGCGCCAGTCCCAGTCCGGCGGAACCGGAAAGCGCCGCATAAAAACGCCGCCCCTGCAGGAGGGGCGCCGCCTCGGTTACCATTTCCAATGCTTTGTTGCGCACCTGCGAAAAGTGTCTTTCGTACTTCTGCCAGACGATTTCTCCCTGATCGATGATGACTACCTTCGCCGTCGTCGATCCGATATCCATCCCCAAAAGGATATCACTGTACGCAGAAGCTTCTTGTGTCAACCTCTGTTTCCACGACATGCTGTATCTTTTCCCCCCGCCGCCCCTTCGTTGTGCAATCAGATATTCTTATGCCGCTTGATCTTATGAGTCGTCGTCCGGACGAAATCGTTGGCTCGAATCGAAAAATCGCGCACTCTCTTGTAAATGGGAAGCTTTTCGTTAATGTCAGCGACCGCATTGCGGATGAGCGTGCGTATATCGTCTTCGCTCAAGTCGTTGCCGAATTCCTCGTATATGATCTCGTACGCAGGAATGATCTGTGCGGACACGACGGTATCGTCGTCTCGCTCTACTCCGTGCACGAGACTTTCCTGAATATATTTGTTCCGGTTCATGTATAGCTCAACTTCTTCGGGATAGATGTTTTTTCCGGTTTTCGTTACGATGACGTTCTTTTTCCTGCCCGTTATATACAGCCAGCCTTCCGGATCGACAAAACCGAGGTCTCCGGTGTGGAACCAGCCGTCCACGATGCATTCTGCCGTCAAATCCGGCCGCTCGTAATAGCCCAGCATCAGGTTCGGTCCCCGAAACAGAATCTCACCGATTCCGTCTTCGTCCGGCTCGTCGATACGGATTTCCCCGGAAGCTACGCAGGGGCCGGATGAACCTGCTTTTTTATAGGTGTTGCCGAAATCCGGCGATCCGGCTACAAGAGGAGCCGTCTCCGTAAGGCCGTAGCCCTGTAAAACGGTGAATCCAAGATCCTGGAACCCGCGACTGACAGCCGGGTCGATACCGGCTGCACCCGTGATGATCAGCCGGAGCTTACCGCCGAACGTATCGTAAATCGCTTTAAATATTTTCCGGCTTGCGTTGATCCCGGTCGCTTTGAGCAAGCGATTAATCTTAATGCCGGTTTCCAGCTTTTTCTTCTGGCCTGATTTTTCAGCTTGCTTCCAGATCTTCGCATACATCGATTCGAAAATCAGCGGTACGCCGACCAGCACGGTAGCCTGCGCTTCCGCGAGATTCTTTGCTACGTATTTTAACCCCTCGTAAAAGGCAATCGATGCTCCGCGGTAGAGAACGAGCGATATGCCCAGCGTGCTTTCGTATGTGTGGTGAATCGGAAGAATGGACAGCGTGCGGTCTTCGGGAACGACGTGCGCAATTTTGCACGTATCCATGATGTTCGAAGTGATGTTGCGATGAGAAAGCATTACACCTTTGGCCGAATCGGTCGTGCCGGAAGTGAACAGAAGAAACCGCATCTCGTCCGGATCCAGCGGTGCGTGCAGAAACTGTTGATCACCCTGAGACAGAAGCATCCTGCCTTCTGCAAGAAGGCGACCGAAGGCGATTTCGTCACCCGGCGTCGCTTCCTCAACGGCTTCCGCGCGATTCTCAGGGTATCCATACATCGACATGCAGAACTTATATGGAATGTCTTCGCTTGAAAAATATGGGCGATAGGTGTCCGTATAAAAAATCGCTTTGCACTTCGCGATGCGCAGGAAGTTGTGTATTTCCTCTTCGGACAGCTCTTTGTCGAGCGGAACGACGACGCCGACCCCGTTTGCAACGGCGTAATAAGCCACGATCCACTCGTAGCAGTTTTCACCGATGACGGCAATGCGCTCTCCCGAAAGGCCCAATTGCATCAGGCGCGTGCCGAGCGCGTCCACATCGCTTTTAAACTGAGCGTACGAAATCTCTTTGTACTCACCGCCCTTTTGCTCTTTGACAAGAAAGGCGGGCCGCTGGGCATAATCCCGACTGCTCTCATCGAGCGCCTGTCGCAGCGTGGCAATCTCCTTTACTTTGTGGTATTGCTCCGTGTAATCCTTTTTCATGATCGCTCTCCGGTCCCCTGTGTTCCTTACGTGCGCCGGAGAATGCTCCGGCCGTGCGTTTCAATGGTTATTCTACTACTCAGAGAACGAAAAGTAAAGACAGACGGATCGCCGATCAAGTCCGCGGGCTCCCGGCTTTGCCGATGAGCGCCCATTTTTGCAATCTCGTCAGCTTCTTGACAGCCGCCTCCCTCGACAGCGCCTCCGAACGACCGGCGCAGGATTCCAGATATACAATGGATAACGGGCCGCGGCCCTTCGTATATTTAGCGCCCCGACCCGCCCGGTGTGCCTCAAGCCGCTCGGACGGACGATCGCTGATACCGGTGTACAGCGAGCCGTCGCCGCACAATAGAATATAGACGTACCACCCCACAGAAATCACCTATGCATAATCCGGCCGGAATACGAGACTCATGCCAGACTTCTCTGCCATCGTTCTGATATGCTCCAGCCCCAGCGTAATCCGGTTGTCCACAACGCTGAAATTTTTCGCAAGAGCATCGGGCAGCATGTCGGCAAACAACATGTCGGCACCGGCTCCAAGCGCATCCAGGTTACCCTCGGGATCTGCCAGTCCCTTTTGGGAATCCTTGCCCGGCTGTTGCGCCGTAATCCGGATGCCGGGCATCATGATGCGCAGTATCGAAATAACTTTCAGATTCAAATCCGTGCTGCCAGCACCGCCCTCGAGCGCCAGCGGCGTTCCTTTTGCCGGCATATAGGGAATGACCGGTGCCCAGTGAATGCCCAGATCGCGCGTTAACAGGACATCTTCCGCCAGTTGATCGGCTGTCTGGCCCGGATAGTCCACAATGCTGCCGGATGCGAGCAAAAGGCCGCTTTCCTTCACCCACCCGATGCTGCGCATCCGTTCGTCGAAATCGCTCGACGGCTTGAGCCGGTTGAAGACCTCGCGCTGGGACATCTCGAACTTCAGCACGTATTCGCCTGCGCCAGCGGCCTTGAGCTCGCCGTACTGCACTTTCGCAAGCGCACCGAGCGCTAAACTGATAAAGAACCCGATTTCGCTGAGCGCCTCCACGATGGAGAGGATGCTGTCGAACTCGTATCCCGGGTCCTCGCCGGAAATAAGGAATATGCGTCGAAAACCCACCTCATACGACGTCTTCGCCGCCTGAATGACCTGCTGTGGATCCAATCGATAGCGTTTGACATCTTTGTTCGGCGCCCTCATACCGCAGTACAGGCAGTGGTTTTTACAGACATTGTCGAATCCGAGCATCGCCGTGGCGATGAGTGCATTGCGGTTGACATCCTGATGAATGCGCTTTGCTTCCGAAGCGATTGCCTGGAGGTATTCTTCCTGCGGCATGGAGAGAATCTCCAGCACTTCTTTTTTTGTCTGAATGTTCATGTTCATGTGTTCACTCCTCGCAACCCCTACTCAGCGTTATCAGCTCAGCTCCAAACGCCGTCACTTCGTCCCGGTCATGCGTCACCATGATGACCGTCCGGCCGTTAAAATGTCTTTTGAGATAGCTCACAACGCTTTCTTTCGTCCGCTCGTCCAGTCCTTTGAGCGGTTCGTCGAGAAACAATACATCGCTCTGTGCCAATATGGCGCGCACAAGTGCCACGCGCCGCTTCATGCCGCCGCTGTATTCGCGCACCGGCTTCAACCGGTCGTCCTGCAGCCCAATCTCGTCGAGATGCGTACGGATGAGCGCCCGGTCTGCATGCGCATCCAGCACCATGGCTACGTTGGTCTCCGCACTGAATTCTTCGCAGAGCCTGTCTTCCTGAAACACAGCGCTCTTTTTATCCGGCATGCCGGACACTGACCCGGAGTCCGGCTGAATCAGACCCATCAGGATGTGGATGAGCGTCGTTTTCCCGCACCCGGAGGCGCCCATCACGCACGTGACCCCGCCTTTTCGGAATGTGGCAGAAAAACGGTCCAGCACTTTTTCCAGGCCGTAGCTCTTCGTCAATTCGGATGCGACGATATCCATACCCTTACGACCTCTCCAAACGAATGTAAAATCGCTTTAACCCGCGCAAAAATATCTTTTCGAAGACGACGCTCACCAGCACGATGACCACCGTCCACGCAAATAAATCCGCAGAATTCAGATACACTTTTGCCTCGTACAGCTTTTCGCCGATGGAGCCGTCGGGTATTCCGATTACTTCGGCAGCGATTCCCGCCTTCCAGGACAGTCCGATCGATACGCTGCAGGCCGACATCAGATACGGTTTCAAATGCGGCAGATAAATGTATTTGAGCTTGCGAAACCAGTTGATGCCAAACACGGAAGCCATTTCCAGCAACTTGACATCGGTGCTCTGGATGCCCTGCAGCATGTTCGTATACACGATGGGCAAGACCATCAGAAAAGAAATGAACACCGACAGGCTGGACGAGCTGAGCCAGATGAGACACAGGATGATGAACGAGGCGACGGGCACCGATTTAATCATCTGAATGTAGGGCCACAGCGCAACCTCCAGAAAGCGATGCCGCCCGCCGAGCACGGCGAGGATACAGCCAACCGCAAGCGCAGCAAAATACCCTCCCGCAATCCGCAGAAAAGAAAAGGCAATCGCGTAAAGAAAATCCGCCTCGAACAGCAGCGTACCGAGCCGCCCTGCGACGGTCAGGGGCGTAACCAGAAGTATGCTACGGTTCAGCATCATCGCCCCTGCCTGCCAGATACAGAGAGCCAGAAGAACGGCTCCCGTTTTTTCCATCTTTGCTCTACGGGACATAATAAAAGTCATCGGCCGGCATGGCGCCGCCTACGGCCTTGGGGTTCTGTTCGAACAGAACGCTGAGATAGCCATTCATGGGTTCAGTCATGTCCTCACCGGCCACATAGGTGATGTAGCAATAGGGAATCGCCCGCTCAGCTACCTGGGCCTTGACGATATCGAACTTTTCGACGAGTTGTGCAGCTTCGCTGATATTGGCATTGACGTACTCGGTGGAGGCCTTATACTCATTCAAAAATGTGGCGATCTGCTTCGGGTACTGCCCGGCAAATTCCTTCCGGACGACGAGAACGCCTGTAATCAGCGTGCTGCCGTTATCGAGCACATCCCATTCCTCGGTAAAGTCCACGGCAACTCTCAGGTTGTCCAGCTGCATCTGAGCGACCGTCACGTACGGCTGAGGCATCATGGCGATTCCGCCGCTTGCCTGCAAAATGGCGACTGATTCCGAAGGTTCGCTCTTCCACTGAATGTCGACGTCCGCATCGGGGTCCACACCGTTCTCTTCCAGAAGATAGCGCAGCGCATACTCCGGCGTCGATCCTTTTCCGGTCGCATAGATCGTCTGGCCTTTCAGATCGGCCATCGAGTGGACATCGTCCCCTGTTTCGACGATGTAGATGACGCCGAGCGTATTGATGGCCAGCAGCTGAATCTCTTTATCCGTATTGTTGTACATGACGGAAGCGAGATTCGCCGGAAGAGCCGCAATGTCCAGCTCCCCTTTGAGCAGCTTTGGCGTCAGCTCGTCGGCCGATCCCGCAATTTGAAACGTGTAGTGATTTGACGTTTCTCCCGCCTCTGCATCGTCCATCAGGCGAACCATTCCCATGGAGGTGGGGCCGCGGAGGCCTCCGATGCGGATCTCGACAGATTCGACGTCGCCCTGCGGCGGTGCGCCGGCACATCCGGCGAGCATGGAAACAAGCATGAGTGCCACGGTCAGCATAGCTAAGATTCTCTTCATTGTGCATCCTCTTTCTGATCTTCCAACTTCGATACGACGGTTTTTGTCCGGACGCCCGGAAGCATGCCCAGCTTCCCTGAAAGCGAGCTTGTAACGTCGCCCGGTGCATCCATAACCACACAGATGATGGAAACGCCGCGATCCTTATAGGGGATACCCATCCGGCCGACGATGTAGCTGCCGAACCGATGCAGAAGCTCGTTGACTGCTTCCGCCTGATGAGTGTCCTCCAGCAATATGCTGATGACTGATATCCGATTCTCCACGACCGACACTCCTTACAAACAAACGGCCGCGCATAAGGCGCGGCAGAACAAACATGTCTGTTTCCGTCACCTTTCCATCCGGGGCGTACCCAAATGCGTCAGGATCTCTTGACACCTGTATTATATAACGGGCACGACGGAAAAGCAATCGATTGATTTTATGAAGGTGTTTGTGTATACTATTCGAAAGGAAGGATGCACTATGGCTGACAGCATATTCATCACAAATCACGACAGAAAACGCCTAAAGGAACTGCTGACCACTCAGATCAGCAGCGAGGAGGCGTTGGGTCCGCACGTGCGGAAACTGGAAAACGAAATTAACAAAGCGACGATTATCCATCCCGACCAGGCGGATTCCAAGCTGATTACGATGAACTCCGTCATCCTCCTGAGTCTGGACGGAGCCGATATGGAGCTCTCTTTAGTCTATCCCAACGAGGCCGAAGTCAGCGAGAACAAGGTATCGATTCTCTCTCCCATCGGAACGGCTATCCTGGGCTACAGCGAAGGCGACACCATCCAGTGGGATGTTCCTTCCGGCACGACTGAAATCCTGATCAAGGAGATCGTATATCAGCCGGAGTCAGCCTGGCATGACGACGGAGACGAGAGCTAAAACGATCGTTCTTTTCGTCCGATTGCGGGAGAAAACCCGAAGTGTTTGCATTTGAAGCGATGCTGTGCTACAATGCGAAAGATTTACAGATAAAAATAACAGGAATTCCGGAGGTTGTATAATGTACGTAGTAACGGCAGATAACAGAGATTCAAGTGCCAAAGTAAAAAAACTTAGAAGACAGGGTATCGTACCCGGCTGCATATACGGCGGTAAGCTCGAGGAGACCTTGCTGATCCAGGTCACAGCTGGCGAAGCGGCACGGCTCGCTCGCGAAAAAGCGATCGGTACGCAGGTTCTCATCGAATTCGGCGGACAGAAGCAGAGCGCGCTCATCAAGGAAATCAGCGCCAACCAGCTTGCCAATACAATTGAGCACCTGAGCTTTCAGAGCCTGGTTGCAGACGAACCGGTCAACGCTGTTGCCCAGATTGTACTGCTGAACGAAGAGTCCGTGTCAGATATCGTGCGTCAGACGCTGTATGAGATTCCCATCCGCGCCCTGCCCGCGAACCTCGTCGAAGAGATCCGCATCGATCTGACCGGCATGGAAGCCGGAACGGCCATACGCGTCGAAGATCTCGATATTGCGAATAATCCGGATGTAGAGCTGCAGACGCCGGGAGACGTCATGGTGTTTAACATCATCGACAAGAGCTCCATTAAGGAAGAAGAGCCCGAAACCGAAGAAGGCGTCCTCGAAGGCGAAGAGGCAGAAGCGACCGAAGCAGCTGAAGAGAGCGATTCTGCGGAAGAAACCGAATAGACCGGATACACCGGGTACTGTTTCGAACGATAAAAGCCCCTCGCGAGGGGCTTTTTACATGTTGCTCAATCGGTGGCCATCTGAATCTCAATACCGGACCAAATCACTATCAGGGTAGCGGGCAATCAGTTTTCAATACCCTGGCGGGCCATGACACCCTGCGTATAATAATGCTTGATCTCGCGCATCTCCGTAACCAGATCGGCGCGGGCAATCAGCGCTGCAGGTGCATTGCGGCCGGTGATGATCAGCTCGGTATTTTCCGCCCTGGCGTCGAGGATGGCTTCCGCTTCCGCCCACTCAATCAGCCCGAAATGCAAAGCGACATTCAGCTCGTCGAGGATGACCACATCGTACTCGCCGCCGGCTACCGCTTCTTTCGCCATGCGCACCCCGCTCTTCGCCAGCTCGATGAATTCGGCCGGCGGTTTACCCGGGGGAAATATGACGACCTGATCCTTAATTTTAGCCAGCTCTTCCGGCGGAATGCTGGATTCGTCTGCGATAAAAAACGGTTTACCGATCGCTTCCAGTCGGAAATTTGAAGAAATGTCGCGAAGAACTTTGTGTTCACTATAAGAAGGACTCTTCATGAATTGTATCATCATCACCCGTTTACCTGCACCGAGTGCGCGTACGGCAAGACCGATCGCTGCCGTCGTCTTGCCCTTCCCAGCGCCCGTATACACCTGTACATATCCTTTTGTCATTTCTCACCTCATCGGTTTAACAAGATAGTAATCATCTGCAGTATACCACAGTTGCATGTTTCCACGCAGCGCTTTGATGCAATCTTCCAGATGACAGGCCCTGCGAATGTCATAATAAAAAGAATTTCAAAATATCGCTTGCTTTATTACGCTAATGCGCTATAATGCTATCATGCGAAACTAAAACATGGAGGTACACACAAATGAAAAAAAGAATCACTCTCATACTGCTGGCAGCCCTGCTCATACTGCTGACAGCCTGCGGCGGCGGAACCACCGCAAGCAATGACCTGGACTACATCAGGGAAAACGGCAAGATGGTCATCGGATATACGGTCTACGAGCCCATGAACTACACCGACGACGACGGGGTGTTTACGGGATTTGACACCGAGCTCGCCATGCTGGTCTGCGAAAAACTCGGCGTGGAACCTGAATTTATCGAGATCAACTGGGACACAAAAGAAGTGGAGCTGAATGCGAAGTCCATCGACTGCATCTGGAACGGCCTCACGATTCTGCCCGATCGTCTGGAGACGATGGAAATCACCAATCCCTACGTGCTCAACGCGCAGGTCGTACTTGTAAAAGCCGGGACTGAATACGAAGACACTTCCTCGCTCATCGACAAGACGCTCGTCGCTGAACAGGGATCCGCAGGCGAAGAAGCGATTTTAGCCGACGACAATCTGTCTCTGGCGACCTATGTACCCAAGACGGTTCAAACCGACTGCCTGCTGGAGGTTAAAGCGGGCACTGCCGACGCAGCCGTTCTGGATCTGACGCTTGCCAAAGCCATGACTGGCCCCGGCACAAGCTACGAAGACCTGACCATCGTTGCGATGCTTGCCGAAGAATACTACGGCGTTGCCTTCAGGAAGGGATCTGATGCCGCAGCGGCCGTCAATGCTATCTTCGAGGAGTTTCTCGCTGACGGAACCATGGTCGCTCTCGCAGACAAATACGAACTCAGTCTGGCGGAATAACCGACACCATGACACTACAACTCCCCGTCATCATTGAACGTCTATCGGACAGCTTTCTGTTAAACGGAAAGCTGTTCGCGCTGACGCTTATATTTTCGCTTCCGCTGGGACTCGTCGTAGCGTTTGGGTCCATGAGCCGCTTCCGTCTGATCAGCGTACCGGTGCGTGCATTCGTGTGGATCATCCGGGGCACGCCGCTGATGCTTCAGCTGATCATCATATTCCTGGGGCCCGGACTCATGAATCTGCCGTTCTACTGGCCTGCAGGCAGCAATGGTCGCTTTGTCGCCGCGACAGTCGCTTTTATCATCAACTACGCCTGCTATTTTTCGGAAATATTCCGGGGCGGCATCCAGAGCATCCCGAGCGGTCAGTATGAGGCCGGAGCGGTGCTCGGCATGACAAAGGCTCAGATCTTCTTCAAAGTGACGCTTTTGCAGGTTATCAAGCGCATCATGCCACCGACAGGTAACGAAATCATCACCCTGGTCAAGGATACATCGCTGGCGCGCATTATCTCCGTCAAAGAGATCATCATGATGGCGGGTGAATACACAAACCGGGGCCTCATATGGCCGCTGTTTGCAACCGGAATCTACTTTCTGGTGTTCGTCGGCATCCTGACCCTGTTGCTGGGGTACATTGAACGAAAGCTGGAATACTTTAAAGCGTAATTGAAAAGGTGAACTATGCCCATATTACAAGTGAAGCAACTGGAAAAGAAGTTCGGAACCCTGGAAGTGCTCCAGGGCATCGACTTCTCGCTCGACCAGGGCGAATCTCTGGCGATCATCGGATCTTCGGGAAGCGGGAAGACGACGCTCCTGCGCTGCCTGAACTTTTTGGAACGGCCGGACGGAGGGACGATTACCGTCAACGGTCAGCTCATTTTCGATGCGTCCGACCCGTCGACTCAGCACGAATCCGACATCCGGAAGAAACGCCTTCACTTCGGGCTTGTCTTTCAGAATTTCAACCTGTTCCCGCAGTATACCGCGCTTCAAAATGTCGTTTTAGCACCGAAACTCATCGCAAGGGAGCGAAGCGACTTCGGGGCGAACAAAAAGGACATCCTGAGCGAAATCGAAGAAAAGGGGCGTGCGATTCTGGAGCAGGTCGGCCTGTCGGATAAGCTGAACGCTTACCCGCACATGTTGTCAGGTGGCCAGCAGCAGCGCGTCGCCATCGCCCGGGCGCTTGCGATGGAACCGGATATCCTGTGCTTCGACGAGCCGACTTCGGCGCTCGATCCGGAGCTGACGGGTGAAGTACTCAAGGTCATCCGGTCTCTTGCAAGCCGCAATACGACCATGGTCATCGTTACGCACGAAATGGACTTTGCCCGAAGCGTAGCCGACCGCGTTATCTTTATGGACGAAGGAGCCATCGTCGAACAAGGTCACCCCGAAGAGGTGTTCGGCAATCCTCAAAAAGAACGGACCAGGCAGTTTCTCCTCCGCTACAGCGAATCGAGCTAAAACCGCCCGGCGGTCTTGCTTACCCAAAATCAAAACGCCCCCAGCCAGGGGCGTTTTGATGTACAGGGGAATCGATGTTCACTATCTTAGTCGAAATCAAGACCTAAAGCAGCGCCTGCGTTAATGCAATCAACACAAACGCGATGACACCCACCGTGCCGAGCGCCGGCGCCGGAAGAAGGACAGACGCATAGAGTCCGGCAAAAATGATCAATATCGACAGGAATATAAACTTCTGATTCGAAAATAGTTTTCCCAAAGAATTATCCTCCAAAGTGTGTGTGCCACATGGTCAGCATCAGAAAATTAGCGAGACCAAGTACAGTCGCCGTCAGGAGCACGGGCTTCAAAACTTTAGCATAGATACCAGATTCATTTCCCGTCAACCCTGAAGCGGAAGCGCCCATCAAAATATTGGTGGGGCCAAGCGCAACGCCGACAGAACCGGCGATGGACTGCAGCGCCGCCATAATATACGGATCAATCTGCAGACTTTCGGCGACCGATACCTGGAACTTACCGAATATGACATTGGAATTTGTGTTGCTGCCGGTAATAAAGCTGCCCAGAACTCCGAAAAACGGTGCCACGAGCGGAAATACGCCTCCGGTAATCGCCGCTACTGTATCTGCCAGCGTCGCCGTCATGCCCGAATCCATCATGACGAGCGCCATGCTGATCAGGAAAAACAGCGTAATCGATGTGCTGATGCTCTTTTTAACCGCCTGAATTTTTACGTCGGCCAGTTTTTCCTTTGTGAAAATGCCGATCTGTTTATAGCGCAACAGTGCGACACCGGCTGCAAATAAAGAAATCGGAGCCGGGTGTCCGAACCATTTGATCTTCGAAAATGCTTCCTCCGCTTTAACGAAATGCCCGAGAGCCGTCGTGTATTCGGGAAAACGAAACGACAAGAAAAAACGATCCAGATGCAGCAGCGGGAATAGCAAAGACAATATGATAATGACGATATAGGGAAGCAGCGCATCGACAAGCGACAGCTCCGTCCGAAAAAGCCTTTCCACTTTGGGGGGCTTTTCGCGCAACCAGTACAGCGCATACATCGTAACAAATCCGGACAGCGCACCTAACAGTGCCACGAGCGACACGAGATCCATGTGCACGACAAACATCATCACAGCAGTTGTAACAATCGTCGAAGGAACTACATAGTACAACGCTTTCCGCAACGACAAAAAGCCGCCGTACACAAAGGCAACGGCGAGACCCGTCATGAGCATCGCGATACAGTCGAATATCACCATGGCGTAGCCAATGCGCTGCTGGTCGAGGCCTGTCACGAGAAAAATCGTAAAATACGACGATCCCATCGATCCGAAGCTGACCGCCCACGAATGCCCCAGAAGCACCGCCGCAACCGATTTGAGCGGATCAAAACCGAGGTGAATCAGAATCGGAACGACGATGATGACCGGGACGCCAAAGCCCGAAATGCCCTGCAGGATCGATGCGAACAGCCACGACAGTATCAGAAATTGGACAAAGGGATCTTTAATAAACAGGACGATGTTCCGGTTGATGACGTCGATAGCCCCGAATTCGTAGACCACGTGGTATAAAAATACCGCGCTCCAGATGATGAGAAGCACGTAGACCGCCAGCGACAGCCCTTTGCCCAGAGCAATCGACAGACCGTAGGCATCCATGCCGAAAAACAAAAATGCGCACGCGATGGCGACGAGGATAGAAAGTGCTCCGGATTTCGATGCCGAATACTTAACGACCAGCAGGCTGATAAGCAGTGCAGTTAGAGGCAACAGTGAATAAATCGTTAACATAAGGTCCTTTCTGAAATGTCAGATAATATGGGGATTATATCACAATTCGGACCGAAATCCAGCCTTAAGTCTGGGGCTCCGGCCTAAAACCACGCCCGGCCGAGCGCACGGACAGCGTCGCATATTTCCCGCTCACTCAACCGAGCGAAACCTATTACAATTTTTGGTACACTGGGTATCATCTCCTTGTCGAAGTAATACCTCGAAATGCCATTTACACGTACGCCTTCTTTCCCTGCCCGTTTTTCAAGCTCGGGTTCGCTCATACCGTTCGTAACCTCAAGCAGCAAATGTAACCCAGTGTCCGCACCCTGCACGCGGACACCAGCGCCCAGTGTTTTGATTTCTCTTGTCAACACTTCTCGCTTTTTTTTGTACAGCGTTCGCATGCGGTTTACGTGTCTTTCAAAATGACCTTCCCTCATAAACACACTGAGCACTTTCTGGTTCAGCACCGGCACCGGACATATCATAAACGGCATGCGTTCGTTGTATCGCTTCATCAAATGGTCGGGCAGGACCATATAGCTGATGCGGTGAGCCGGAGATAAAGACTTAGAGAAAGCACCGATGTAGATGACCTTTTCATTGTGGTCGAGCCCTTGTAGCGCGGGAACAGGGCGCCCACTGTATTTAAATTCACTGTCGTAGTCATCTTCGACAATGTAGCGTCCTGATTTTTGGTTCGCCCAGTTGAGCACATGTGACCGTCGGTTGATCGTCATAATGCAGCCGGAAGGAAACTGATGAGCGGGAGTGATGCACAAAACATCGACATCGCATGACTGCAGCTCGTCGGTTTGCATTCCATGCGCATCGACTGAAAGGGGAATGCATCGCGCCCGATTCGTTTCAAACAGTACATTTAGCTTTTCGTATCCCGGATTCTCAATGCCAAAGGTGCTTGTACTGTCGAGTATTTGTATCAAAATCTGAAATAGAAATTCAATGCCTGAACTGATGACAATCTGATCAGCGGTACAGCTGACTCCGCGAGATTGATATAAATAGGCTGCCAAAGATCTGCGCAGATCGACATGACCCTTCGGATCCCCCTGAATTAACAGTTCTTTATCATATTCATTGATTGCGTCGCGCGTCAATTTACGCCAGACGCCAAAAGGAAACACATGAGGATCGACGCCCTGATACGAAAAGTCAAACCGAATCGGGTCGATTTGCTCTTCCGACACAGAGGTGACCGAATTCTTAGCCACATCGATTTGAGTCAAATGATCAATTCGATTAACATAATATCCCCTTTTTTCAATCGATGTTACAAAGCCCTCTTCGATTAGCTGACTGTAGGCTGACTGAATCGTATTCTGGCTGAGGCCGAGATGAGACGCAAGCTTGCGTTTGGAAGGAAGCCGGGTCTCGGGTTCGATTCGGCCGAAACGAATTTCCCGCTTTATCCACTCGTACAGTTGATGGTACAACGGCTTTTTAATATCGCCATCTGCCACAAATGTCAACAATTCCATTATCTCTCCCATCTGGTACCGTTAACGACATCTATTCTGGCGCTTTTTATAATGCCAGTTTGGCATTATACTATCATAAAAGCAGAAACTGCGCAAAAATTCCATCAGCATAAGGGAGGTCGAATATGGATAGTAAGTACGAGGCTAACAAAGATAAGGCGCGAACCCTAAAAGGCGGCGTGATTATGGACGTTACGAATGCAGAACAAGCGCGCATCGCACAGGAGGCCGGTGCGTGTGCCGTGATGGCGCTGGAAAGGATTCCTGCGGACATCCGGGTAGCAGGAGGCGTATCCCGAATGAGTGATCCTGCGATGATCCGCACCATCCAGGAAGCCGTAGATATTCCTGTCATGGCAAAAGTACGAATTGGGCACTTTGTGGAAGCACAGATTCTGCAAGCGATCAATATCGACTTTATCGACGAAAGCGAAGTCCTTTCACCGGCGGACGATGTGCACCATATCCACAAAACCGTTTTTTCCACACCGTTTGTATGTGGCGCTCGGGATTTAGGCGAAGCGCTCCGTCGCATCGAGGAAGGTGCATCTATGATACGGACAAAAGGCGAACCGGGAACGGGCGATATCGTGCAGGCGGTGCGTCACATCCGGAAAATCAACCAACAGATCCGTAACTTGCACAGCATTCGGGACGACGAGGTATTCGAAGCTGCTAAAGAACTTCAAGTCCCCTATAGGCTCGCTGAGTATGTGCATAAAAACGGTCGGCTTCCTGTCGTAAACTTTGCAGCCGGAGGAGTTGCAACGCCGGCCGACGCTGCGCTGATGATGCAGCTTGGGGCCGAAGGAGTATTCGTCGGCTCAGGGATTTTTAAATCCGGAGATCCCGCAAAACGGGCACGCGCAATCGTGCTGGCTGTAAAGAACTACGACAAGCCAGACGAACTCGCCAAACTGTCGAAAGACCTGGGCGAGGCAATGGTCGGCATTAACGAAAGAGAAATTGAACTTCTCATGGCCGAGCGCGGTGAATAAAAGCCATACATGCGATGCATCCCCCGGCTCTGCGCGCATCCGGGGGATTACACTACACGGATGAGCAACGCCCAGGCCAGTCCGTAATACGTTACGACAGCGATGAGGTCGTTGATCGTTGTAATGAGCGGACCGGATGCGACCGCCGGGTCGATTCCGATTTTCTTAAACGTAATCGGGATGATCGTTCCCGATATGCTCGAAAGGAACATCGCGACCAGTATCGCAGTTCCTGTGCAAAGCGAAATTGCAAAGGCCAGCTGCGACGGCTCACCGCGGAATACGACCAGATATGATCCGATGAGGATAAAAGACAGCAAACCGAGCACGATACCGTTTATGAGTCCAACGCGAGCCTCTTTGCCGACGAGACGCAGCTCTTCACTTCGTCCAAGCTCTTCATCCATGAGCACGCGAATGGTCACGGCGAGAGACTGCGTTCCCACGTTTCCTGCCATGTCCAGAATCAGCGACTGGAAGCTGACGATCAGCACGAGATTGCGCACAACTTCCTCAAACAGTCCTACAACGCTCGACACGACCAGCCCCAGCCCCAGGAGGATGATTAGCCAGGGCAGTCTTTTTTGAATGCTTCGGCTGAGCGGTTCGTTAATGTCTTCTTCAGAGCTCAGCCCGGCAAGCTTTGCATAGTCGTCGCTGAACTCATCGTCGACAAACTGAGTGATATCCTGTGCCGTCAGCACACCCCGAAGTTTGTTGTCCGCGTCCAACACCGGGATTGAATCTTCCGAGTAATCCTTAATCCGCTCGATGCAGTCCTCGATCAGTTCGTGGGTATAGACATACGGATACGACGTTACGATGATGCTTTCCAGCGGCGTCGATTCGCGGGCGATGATGAGGTCTTTTAAGTCGATGGCACCGAGCAGAACCTTATCCTGATCGACAACATAGATTGTCGAAATGTTATCGTTCTCAGCCGCTTGTGTGACGAGCTCTTTCATCGCGCGCCGCACATCGGCCCCGTCGAGGATGGCGATGAAATTTGTCGACATCCGGCTCCCGATCTCGTCCTCGTCGAACGATGCCAGAAACGCGATATCCGTCTTTGCAATATCCCCCATCAGGTCGGTGAGCGTATTGCGCTCTTTCCGGTCGAGCTGCCGCAGATACTCTACCGCATCCGCTACCTCAAGCTCGGCGAGGACTTCCGCTTTCCTGGCAACAGAGAGCTCGTCCAGATATTCGATAAATCGTTCCGAATACTCCAGGATATCCGCCAGAGACTCTGCATCGACAATGCGGTAAAAGCGCATCCGCTCATCCTTTGTCAATAAGTCCAGCGCTGCAGCAATGTCGTTCTCGTGATAATCCAGGATCGCCTCACGCTTCAACTTCGGCGTCAGGTTGCTCCTGATGATATTCGCGATATCGAGTTTGTACTCTGGATGATTGGTTGTCAGCGTGGGATCCACCGGCATTGCCCCGTCCCTCCTTTGTTTCTATTTTTTTGCGCTCATTTTTGCACAAAAAAACCATTGTCATCTGCGGATGATTTCTCTTAACAGCATCGGGTCTCGATGTAACGCAGCATTAAAGTCGGACAATGGCAATTGTGGATCGCATATTATGTACGCTAACCGATCGATCAGGATGTCGCCAGCAATCTACCGCGCGAATCCAGGCAAATCCAAATCACCTTGTCCCTACTTCGTCCGTAACTGCTGCCGTCCATCTTCTCACCTCCTCGATCAGTGGTTCTACTACAACAAAAAAATTATACTCCAGGGTAGCAATCCAGTCAACACCCTCTGCACAGCGTACAGGCGATGCCGACGGGGAGCTCCCCCAAAATCATCTTTATATCTTCGAATCAATCCGAATTCATAAAGTTGGCCGGAGCAACGTATACGGAAATTTCCGCTTCCCGTTCCAGCCGTTCATCGTTGACAAGTTTGGTCGCCACCGCATCGCTTAGAGGAGTGTTCATCACGAGGAAAATGATTTCCTTCTCCGGTTGCAGTTCGATGTTCATAATCGACATCGTCACCGTCTGGCGTTCATCCGTTCCGCGTCCGTGCACGATGGTAGCACCTTTCGCCCCCGACTGGCGGGCTACGTCAACCACGGCCTCCGCAAAGCCCCTATTGACAACTGCTACGATGCACTCGTGCGGCATATCGCTTTCTTCAGGCAGATGCGACAGGGTGACTGGTTCGACTCCCGCGGGCGATTTTACGATGCGCCGCTTCCGATAAGAGGTACCCAGTGCCGTTAAAGAAAGTACGGGAGCCATGGCGACCATCGCAATCACACCGAAACCGTCTACAAGCACGTTGGCCGTATCGATGACAGAGGCAGCTCCCTGTGCAAATGCGAGAACGAATGTAGCCGTCATCGGACCGGAGGCGACACCGCCCGCATCGTACGCGATTCCGACAAAGACCGGATCTGAACGAAATGACAGCAGCACCGAAATCGCAAAGCCCGGGATGAGGAAGTACCAGAGCTTGACTTCGGGAACGGCAATGCGCACCATAGAAAGGGCGATGGCGATACCGACGCCCAGCGAGAGTGTCATGCGTATAATTTTAACCGGGATGTGGCCGCCGCTCACTTCCTGAATCTGTTCGCCGAGTACGTGAACGGCCGGTTCCACGAGCACGACAATGAGCCCCACCAGAAAGCCTACACCCACCAGGAGCCATCGGTTGAATTCCGCAAGCTGCATTCCTATGACCCGTCCCATGTCCATAAAACCCGAATTGACGGCTGTCAAAAACATCGTCAATCCGATGAGCGTGGCCAATAAACCTTTCAGGATTCCTCCGAGCTCCTGTCTGGAAATTTTGAATTTAGCAATATTAAATACAAAAAACAGCGCAGAAACCGGCAGGAGTGCAATCACGGACTCTAAAAATATATCCGGCAGTATATCCAGAATCGGCTGTAGAATTCCTTTCGCAACGACAAACTCCTCGACCGCACCGTGAATGTGTTTCTGCCTTGTGACGATGGACATGAGCATGAGAGCCCAGATCGGCCCCGCGCTCATGGTTCCGACGAGTCCAAATGAATTTTCCTCTGCGTGCCTGCCGCCTTTCATATTGGACAGGCCAAGTGACAACGCCAGAATGAAGGGCGTCGTCAGCGCTCCGGTTGTGGCGCCGGATGCATCGAAAGAAATCGCTAAAAACTCCTCGGAGACAAAGTATGCCAGCACGATGATGAAGCTGTACGTAATCCCCATAAAGACGTTGAATTTCCGATCGCGCAGCAGACGAAAAACACCGAACGAAACCATGATGCCGACGCCGACCGACACCATGTAGACGATGATAAACGAGTTCATCGTTCCGCCGGAAGCGCGCTCTATTTGAGAGCCGAGTATCAAAAGGTCCGGCTCGGCCACATTGATCAAGAAACCGAGCAGAAAGCTTAAAATCGCAATTTTTATCGGAGAACGCGATGTGGCCACTTCCCACGACATGTGTTCTCCAATGGGAGCCATCGCCATATCGATGCCCCTTAAAAAAATCGAAAGACCGATGAGAAGCATCAGGCTTCCCGCCAGAAAGCGAACGATGAGATCGGTTCCCGCGTCGACGATGGTAAAGCACAGGACGAGCACGAGCACCATAACGGGCAGCAGCGTACGCATGACTTCTTTTGTCTTCTGAAATATCTGGTTCACTGCGCACCCGCTCCTTTCTCCGCAGATTCTGCGGCGTACAGCCCTCTCGGCTCCATCACAGGAAGGGTGAACAATATGCCGTGTCCGGCACGATCCAGTTCGAGATCTGTAAATATTTTCTTCTGTATGACCGGCGCATTTTCTTTCGCCGTGAGAATCATGACGATGTCCTTTTGCGGCTCAATGACGAGCGGAACGTAAAAATCCTTCGGGACGCCGGCGCCGCGACCGCGAACGAGAATCGCGTCCTTGGCTCCGGCGGCTCTCGCTGCAGCGATGCACGCATCCCCCCGGCCGCGATCTACAATCGTAACGATGCAGTAATGGGTCGAATGCGCATCGCCCTGATCGGTTTCGGCATCCGACTGCGTGCCGGCAGGCTGCCATCGCTTAAACGGGACAGAAAAAACGATGCCCTTTCCCGGCTTAAACGGGGCATTCGGTCCTTCGAGCGCTTCGTACAATTGCGAACAGAGCGCCTCCCCGGTCTGTATCATCAACACTTCCCTGTGGAGTCCGACCAGACCCAGCCGTTCAAGGACGGTGTTCTGCCCCATGGATTCTCCCAAAAATATCGTCGCAGCCGTTACGCCGCACCCTTCTGCCTCGCGCAAGACAGCATTGCCTTTCCCGCGGTTAACAATCACAAAAACCAGTCTGTCTATCTCGATTCCTCCTTACCGTCCATCATTTCTTTACAATTCAATCCGTGATCCAGCCCGATGCATGTCGTCACTTTCCCACCGGCCCGACACGGGCACCCACGCCAGTCCAATGAGCTGAATGGTGATATTCCCGCTCTGAGCGCGAACATCAACCGCCTCAATCTGATCTTCCATCCTATCGTATTTCTCCTTTACTCGATCCAGTTCCTGCTCCATCTCTTCGAGCAGGCTCTCGAGCCGCTGCTCAGCTACTTCGAGCTTTTCCTGTGCAGAACCGATGGCCTGGTCGCTTCGAAGTGCCCGGTTCGTACTTTTTGCGGCCGTGCCCATTTTTGATACGGAAGTCGCGCTGATGGCCTTCGTCCCTAACAATGCGCCGAGCACCGCATTACCGGTCGATATGGCTGCTTCGACCTTTCTCTGCTTCGCCATCTGATTCTGCTTTTCCAGCGCCTGCTCTGCGCGCATCTGGCGGTCTTTAAGCGTGTCGACTTTACTTTCGTATTTTCGTCTGAGCGCTTCGATCTCCTCGTCTCTGCGTTCGTGAGCCGCATGCATCAGGCGAATTCGAAAATCGCGTTCGTCCTCCCCTTCTTCAGATACCATTTTTAGAGTCGGAGACGAATGCAGGCTCAGATGCATATTGATACGGATGTGCTGACTCAGCATCCGCTTCCATTCGTCATAGCTCTTTGCATGCGCAGCGGCCTCCGGGTAAGTTCCAAAAACGGCTCCTTCGAACGGAAACGCATCCAGATCACGCAACTCATAGTCCACGATATCTGCTTCGCTCCAGTCCACAGGCAGCGGACCTTCGTGCAGCGGAGCCAGCATCGTATAATTCCTTGTAACGTTGAGTTTATGCTTTGCGCTGGTATACAAAACCGACGCAACACCGATGACGGTCGGTTCGTAGACGACACTTTGTATCCCCGCGCCTGTCAGCGGCAAAAATACCTGCTTAATCTGAGGTGCCAGGATGGGCGCAGAAGCGCTTACAGGCGCAGATGCGGGTACACGCTGATCAACGAGTCCCGCTCCCCAGCCGACGGCAGCCCCCGGTTGGACGGGCGCTCCTGCCAGGACAGTTGACCGGTTTTTCGGGATGCTCGCAATCTGCTCTCTCGTCAGAGGCCCTGCGAGGTACGACATGACCCACCGCGTGCCGAAGATTACAGGTTCATCCTCATGAACGCTGTGCAGGTAAAACACCCTTTGCCCCAGGCCTGCGAGTATCCGCTCCGTGCGCGCTTTATCGAATGTCCCCCCTGCAGCCACCCCTTCGAGGCCAGCCATGACCCGATCTTTGTCCCGCTCGGTCTGCAGGCGTCCGATAAACCAGGTCCCGGCGTTGGACAGTGCTTTGTAATCGAGATCGACGGGATTTTGCGTCGCGAGAACGAGCCCGAGTCCATAGGCCCTCGCCTGCTTTAAAAGCGTTAAAAGCGGCGTCTTGGAGGGAGGGTTGGCAGTCGGCGGCATGTACCCGAACAATTCGTCCATGTACAGCATCGCGCGCAGACTGCCTGTTCCCGGCTGACTGCGCATCCAGGAGAGGACTTCGTTTAACAGCATCGTAACGAAGAACATTCTCTCGCTGTCCGAAAGGTGTGCAATCGAAAACACAGAAATGCGGGGTTTCCCCGTCCCGTCGTACAAAAATCTTCCGGCATCCAGAGGCTCACCCTCCATCCAAGCTTTAAATGTAGGAGAAGCCAGGAGATTGTTAAACTGCATGGCCAGCGAAAACCGGTCCTTGGAAGGGAAGAAATTTTCAAGATCCATGACACCTACTTTGTCCATGGGCGGTTTCTGGATGAATGCGATTAATTCCGGCAACCCCAGGCTTTTGCCGAGGCTCCAGTTGTACTCCAATATATTGGCGATCAGCGTGTGCTCCCTGCTGGTAAACGGGTCGCCCGCGATACCGATGAGAGAAAGCAGTCCGGTCGTCGTGATGCCGATGCGGTCGCGATATGCATCAGCGTCGTCCATGAGAAGCTGCGTCGGTGCATCAAACGATTTGAGCACAGACACACCGATACCGGCCGAGCCGCCCGGTGTGTAGACGCTGACTTCTGCAGAGCGGCGAAGCCGCTCGATCCGCTCTCCATCCTGTCCGAATTCGGCAAGACCTTTCCTCCACAGCGCGGCCTGCGATTCCGCATACTCATCCGGTGACAGACCTTTGTTTTCTGCTTCCTGTTCGTTGATCCAGGGACGAAAATCCTCCGCCCGCAGCTGGGGGAATGTAAGGGCCAGATTTCCAAGATCGCCCTTTGGATCGATGGCGATCACCGGTATGTTGTCGATGGCAGCTTCTTCGATCAACCCGATGCCAAGGCCCGTCTTTCCGCTTCCGGTCATGCCGATGATTGCGGCATGCGTCGTCAGGTCCTTAGACTTGAGCAACACCGGCGCTTCTTGAAATTCCTTATTCTCGAGATCGTATTCTTTACCCAGGTAAAATACTCCAAGCTTTTCGAAATCATTCATCGTATTCTCCTCCCGTTTCGCAACGCGCGGGTGCGGTTCTATAATTTCGGCAATAACAAAATAAGTTTATCATAAAGAGTCGTCTCCGTCACGAATTTTCAAAACACGCCTGGGCAGAACGGCCTTTACTCTGTCATGGTAAAGCATTGCCGCTTTATCGTAAAATTTTGCTTCCCTCCCGTGACATTTCGTGTATACTGAGAACATATAACATGCAAGAATACATGGTTCGACTGTGTATATGTCAGGCTCAACAGCGTAGGGGCGTGCGATGTCAGACAATAAAGCAACTTTTCTCGAACGAGCAATCGGAACTTCGAAAAGCCATAAGAAAATCTACTTTGCACTACTGTTAGCTGTCGGCGCGCTTGCCGGTGGCTATGCACGCTTTGCTCGAATGCGAGACTCCGATTCCCATACGCTCCTCGTATCGATTCTGCTGCTCGCTGTCGGCGGTCTTACGATTTTCCTCCATGCCGAAATTGTCCGGCGCAACGAATATAAAACGAAGCTGAATTTTCAGAAAACGCTGTTCGAAAACATCTTCGAGCAAGCGCCCATCGGCATCATTCTCCGCGAGAGCAAATCGATCGATCCATCGATAAAACACCTCAGCCTCAACCCGATGGCCGAACACATACTGGGGCGGTCCGGCATGGAGCTTCACGACGTCAACTGGACTGAACTGACGCACAAGGACGACCTCAGAAAAGAGATGCCGATGTTCGAAAAGTTCCAGAACAATCAGGTTTCATCGTACACGATCGAAAAACGCCTCCTGCGTCCGGATGGCTCCACCGTGTGGGTGCGTCTGTTTGCCACAACTCTTTCCGGTTCTCCGCCGTACGATTCGGCCTACATGTGCCTGATCGAAGACATTTCGGCCCAAAAGACGCAGGAACTCGCGCTGTCCGAGCAGGCCCGGAGCACATCCGTTCTCTTGTCGCATATACAGGGCATGGCCTACCGGTGCAAAGCCGATACCGAGTGGACCATGGAATTCGTGTCGGAAGGGTGCTCGGAACTGACGGGCTACGAAGCAGAAAGCATCGTGCAAAACAAGGATATCTCCTATATGCGCATCATCGCCCCGGAATACCGTCAGCGCGTCTGGGATGAGTGGGAACGCGTCATCCGCCAGCACAAGCACTATTCGGGCGAATACGAAATCATCACGAAGAACGGTGAAAAAAAATGGGTGCTGGAACAAGGTCAGGCCATTTATGATGCCGATGGACGTGTCGAGGCGCTCGAAGGGATCATTTTCGACTTTACAGAACAGAAGAGCAAAGATCAGCGCATCGCCTATCTGCAGGAGCGCGACTTCCTCACCGGACTGTACAATCGGGACTACATGGAAAAAGAGCTGCGGCGACTCGACAAGCCGGCATACTATCCTCTGTCTGTTGCGATTTGCGATATCGACGGGCTGCGCATGATCAACAGCGCATTCGGACACGAGGAAGGTGACCGGCTGATCACCGTTGCGGCTAAGCTCATTCAAAGTTGCCTGAAGCAGGACTGCACTTTTGCACGGATGGGCGGCGGCGAGTTTATGATTCTACTCCCCGCTATGACCAGCGATGCTACCCATCGGCTCAAAATCGACATTAAGCATACCATCGAAAGCTTTAATCTCGCCAATCAGGATAGCCTCTATACCGTTAACCTCTCCATCGGCCATAGCACAAAAGAAAATGCGGATCAGCGAATGGAAGACGTGCTGAACACAGCGGAAGCCTATCTGCAGCGAAGAAAGCTCCTCAATCAGAACAGCACGCACTCCGCCATCGTGTCCTCCGTCATGGCTACGCTGTACGCAAAGAGCCAGGAGACCGAAACGCACGGCATACGGCTGGGCCGCCTGTGTCAGTTGATCGGTGAGGATCTAAGGCTGGATCCCAAAGCGCTGGACGACCTGCAGCTGCTGTCAAAACTCCACGACATCGGAAAGATCGGTACCGACGATCGCATCCTCAACAAACCGGCGAGGCTGACGCCCGACGAATGGGAAGAGATGAAGCAGCACCCCAGAATCGGCTACGACATCGCCATGACGATCCCGCACCTGGAACACATTGCCGAATATATCCTGCATCACCACGAGCGCTGGGACGGACAGGGATATCCTGTAGGGCTGCACAGAGAAGACATTCCGCTTCTGTCGCGGGTTCTCGCAGTCGCCGATGCTTACGATGCCATGACAGAAAGACGCATCTACCGCGACGCAATCCCCAAACACCTGGCAATCGAAGAAATACGCAGGTGCTCCGGCACGCAGTTCGACCCGGATGTCGTGGACGCCTTTCTCCGCATCGCAGAAATATGGGACGAAGGAGACGACCCCGAGAACGAGCCCGGTCGATTCAATTTCTAAAGTGCTCCTGCGCAATACCCACCGCTTCTTTCGCATCGCGCCCGTAGTAATCCGCCCCGATGCCGGAGGCGCTGTCTGCGTCGAGCACGGCACCGCCCACCATGATCTTTGCATCCGGTTTCACTTTCCTGATCTGCCTGATTGTTTCTTCCATGCTCTGGACCGTTGTTGTCATCAGCGATGAGAGTCCGACAAGGCGAATGTCCTGCTCGAGCACCCTCTGTGCGATCTCTTCGGACGCTACATCGCGGCCGAGATCGATTACGTCGAAGTTATAGCTCTCCAGCAACGCCTTCACCAGATTTTTCCCGATGTCGTGGATATCGCCCTTGACGGTCGCCAGAGCAATTTTTCCGCGTGACAGGCTCTCCGTTGACGTACGGCTCATCGCCGCTCTCAGCGCATCAAACGATGCGCGCGCCGTCTCGGCCGAGCGGATGAGAGCGGGCAGGAACAGGGTCCCTTCTTCGTATCTTTTCCCTACGAGATCGAGCGCCGGAATCAGGTATTCATCGACGATTGCAAGCGGCTGCTTTTCGTTGAGCATCGCTTCCGTCACCCGACGGGCCTCCGCACCAGTTCCCGACAGAATCACATGCCTCAAATCACCGGACGTCTCTTCGGGCTCAAAAACAGCGGTCTCCGTACCCCCGCCGGAACTCAGCATCCGAACATACTCTTCCGCGCCGGCATCCCGGTTCCAGAGAACGTTCGAAGCGAATACGGTTCGCATCATTTCGCGATCCAGCGGGTCGATAATCGCAAGATCCAGCCCCTGATACAGACAGGCTGCGAGAAACACCCGGTTGATAAGCGCCCGGTCCGGCAGGCCGAACGATATATTCGACACCCCCAGAGCCGTCTTCAGCCCGAGCTCTTCCTTGACAAGTCGCATCGCCTCCAGCGTTTCACGGACTCCTTCTTGCCGGGCCGCCGCCGTGAGAGCCAGGCAGTCGATGTAGATGTCCTTGGGATCGAAGCCGTATTCTTTCGCTTTATCCAGAATTTTCTTTGCGATGAGGACGCGTCCGGCTGCCGTGTCGGGTATGCCCTGCTCATCCAGCGTAAGTCCGATCACCACCGCTCCGTATTTTTTTGCGACGGGTAGAATCCGTTCGAGCACCCGGTCTTCCCCGTTGACGGAATTGACGATGGCTTTTCCGTTGTACACCCGAAGGCCCGCTTCGATGGCTGCGGGATCGGTGGAATCGATCTGAAGCGGCGTATCGACGATGCTCTGAATCGCCTTGACCGCTTCGGCCATCGCAGCCGGCTCGTCGATCGAAGGCAGACCGACGTTGACATCCAGAATGTGGGCGCCGGCTTCGTACTGAGCGATGGCTTCTTTGAGCAGAGGATCCGGAGTACGGGTTTGAAGCGCCTGCTTCAACAGCGGTTTCCCCGTCGGGTTGATTCGCTCGCCTGCGATGCGGACCGCGCCGGACAGCACGACATTCGTCGGCGTGCATACGCCGTCGAGCCGCTCGCGTGCCGCCGGGCGCTGCTCGATACCGTCGATGCGCCGCGCAAGCTCTGCGATGTAGACATCGGTCGTTCCGCAGCAGCCTCCGATGATCATCGTTCCCTTTTCGACGAATCGGGCGGCAAGCGATGCGTATTCTTCGGGACCCACGCCGTACAGCGTCTCGCCACCCTCCACCGAAGGCAACCCGGCGTTCGCCTGCACCATCACAGGACGGGTCGCATGCTTTAAGATCTCATCGACGATGGACTCCATCTCCTTCGGACCCAGCGAACAGTTAATGCCGATGGCATCGACACCGAGCCCTTCGAGCGTCATGATCATCGCCTGCGGGCTGCAGCCGGTAAACGTCCGCCCGCCGGCCTCGTAGCTCATCGTGCAGAATACCGGCAGATCCGAATGCTCCTTTGCCGCCAGCACGGCGGCTTTTGCCTCGTACAGATCCGTCATGGTTTCGATGAGAATGGCGTCGGCACCGGCCTGCACACCGCAGACGACCTGCTCACGAAAAATCTCATACGCTTCCTCAAAGGACAGCGTGCCCATCGGCGCAAGCAGCTCGCCGATCGGGCCGATGTCGAGCGCAATGTACACATCCCGGTCGCCGATCGCATCCCTCGCATTTTTAACCGCTGCCGGAATCACCTGCTCCACTGAGTAGCCGGATGCGGCAAGCTTGCGGCTGTTTGCGCCGAATGTATTCGTCGTGAGGATGCGCGAGCCGGCTTCGATGTATGCGGTGTGTATCTGACGCACGATCTCCGGCGAATGGATATTCAATGCTTCCGGCAGTTCGCCGAGCTTCAGTCCACGGCTCTGTATCATCGTACCTGTCGCTCCGTCAAACAGCAGTATTTCCTTACCTAGTATTTCTCTGAGCCCCACAGGCCGTTCCTCCTTTTCTGTAACTGCACGAACTGCGCAGCGCACATTGCGCGCAACCCGATATTTCCTCAAAGCCCGTTTCGTTTGCCGACAAACCGATGACTGCCGTCACCGATTTTCTCGGAACGAGGATGTGATGCTGCGTGGCGGACAGACCGATCGAACGTCCTGCATTCAACGCGCTCAAAAGGTCGTTCTGTATGCGAAGGGAAAAGTCTCCGTAGCCGGGGCTGTACCGCTGCGTCAAATGGTAGCCCGATGATTCGTATCTCTTCTCAATTGAGCGGTTGAGCTGTTCAGCGAACGACTCCGCCGCTGCGGATGCGCATGCGTCGAGGACGAGCGCCCGGGCCATAGATGCCTTTTCGTAGTAGCGAATCAGGCGGTCCGCCTCGTGCCCGAGCGTAACAGCAAAAGCGATGATGCGGTCGCACCCCTTCAAATGCCGGCGAATATCGTTTCCTTCCAATCGAAGCGCTGTATCTACGACCGTTATACCATCCCCCGGCTCGAGCTGAAATTCCCGCCAGACAGCCCGCGGTCGCAAAACGTCCATCAATTCCGCTGTGCATTCGCTGACGAGACGCTCCGTCGCCCGGTCCGGTCGCTTATCCGCATCTCCCATATAGCGGAATACCTCCCGCGCATCGATCGATTGTATGTTCATGTGTTCAATATGCATGTGTCTTATTCCTCTGCCAGTCCAGCCTCGCTTTCGCCCCCGGTCCGCCGGCGGCCGGTGACGCCCTCCGCCGATGCTACATCGCTTCCTTTCCGTTTACGGCGCGAATCAGCGAGTCGATATTTCGTGTCACAGCGCCGGCCACCGATGCGTCGTTCATCGTATAGAGGTGGATTCCTCGCGCACCGGCGGCAATCAGGCTGGATATCTGCTCCGTCGCATACGCGATACCGGCATCCCGCAGCGCTGCTTCGTCGTGTCCATAGCGGTCGATCATGCGGAGAAAACTCTCCGGAAGCGACGCCCCGCTCAACTCGACGACCCGCTTTATCTGACGGGCTTTCGTAATCGGCATCACGCCGGCCTGCACCGGCGCGCCGATGCCTTTTTTCATCACCTTGT
This sequence comes from Clostridiales bacterium, assembly GCA_012841925.1. Lineage (GTDB taxonomy): Bacteria > Bacillota > Clostridia > Peptostreptococcales > Anaerovoracaceae > UBA10908. The sequence goes on from DUTT01000021.1 coordinate 57,523, forward strand.
CCATAAACTCATAGAAGCGCTCGTTGTCGAAGAACAGCTGCGTAATAAAGTAATCCGCGCCCGCCTCTTCCTTCCACTTGAGAATTTCGATGTCCTTATCCTTGACCTTCGTTTCTGCATGACCTTCCGGGTAGGCGGCTGCCGCTACTCCGAAGCCCCTGCCTTTTACGTATCGGATGAGCTCCTGGGAATTCGAAAAGTCCTGCGGATCAAATCCGCTCCCGGGGATGTCACCCCTCAACGCAAGCACGTTTCGCACGGAGTGCGCCTGCAGTTCGTCGAGCGTCCGGTCGATGTGCTGCTTCGTTGCACCGATGCACGTCAGGTGAGCAAGCGACTCAACGCCGTATCTTTTCCGGATGCGCCCCGTCAACCGGGTAGTCCGGTTGTTTTGTGCGCTTCCTCCGGCACCGTACGTTACGCTGATATAATCCGGTTGCATGCCGGCCAACTCTCCGATCGTATCATAGACTCTTTCCAGCGGCGAATCCACCTTCGGCGGAAAAATTTCGTACGAATACACGACATGGTTCTCCTGAAACAGCTTTTTAATCTCCACGATGCTCTCCTTCCACTGCATAAAAAAACGCCCCCTTGCTTACGCAAAGGGACGACTCAATCGTGTTACCACCCTTGTTCGCACAGACCTCGCAGTCTCTGCCTCAGCGGGTACGGGAAAATTTCCTTATACCCCGGCGCAATAACGGGCGCACCCGTGAATGCTTACGTATCAGCATCCCGACTCCGAGACCATGTTCAGCGCGCGATCCTTCGCTTCCTCTCACCGACGGAAACTCTCTGTAAAAGTTCGTCCGCACCTACTCTTCTCTTCTCAGCCTTTGTAATTTGTAATTAGCACAGACTTTAACATCGCACGAATCGTTTGTCAAGACTGAGTCTCAATAAATCGCAAAAAATCTGCCGCCATCTCCGGATCGAACTGTGTACCGGCTTTTTTCTGAATGGTTTCCATGGCGCTTGCGCAGTCTCCGCCCGTTCGGCAGTAGTATTCGTAATAACCGCAGATCGATATGATGCGGCTCAGCCGCGGTATTTCCTCCCCTTTAAGGCCCTTGGGGTACCCGTTCCCGTCCCAGCGCTCGTGATGCGCCAGCACCGTGTCGGCCAGATCCAGCGTTTTATCGAAGCTGCTGAGGATCTGGTAACCGGCAATCGGATGTCTGCGGAACGACTCTGCCCGCTCGGCATCCGTCCATTCGCTCCGATTGGCCTGCCTGCCGATATCGACGACCATCCCGATGTCGTGCAGCCGCGCCGCTTCGCTTGCGATGCGAACCTGCTCATCGGACAATCCGAGAAACATTCCAAATTGCCGGGACAGCTCGCTTACGGTCTCTGAATGCTGTACCTGCTGTTCATCGCGGTGCAACAAGCCGATAATCGATGTCAGGTTTTGTTCCTGCTGTGCGTGGCGCTCAATCGCTTTTTGCCGGTACATCATCGTTTCAGCACGCTGAAGGAAATCCGCGGCATCTTCCTCGATGGCTTCTTTAACGGCGAACCCCACCGACGCGCTGCTTTGAATGGCTTGTATGCTTTGCGATGCAATGTCCTCACTGATACGGGCGGCGATATCAGCGGCCTGTGCGTAATCGGTTCCGGGCAACAGAAGCACAAATTCATCGCCTCCCCAACGGGCAAGAATGTCTTCGGCACGACAGGACTCCCGCAGCACTTCGGCTACGCGCTTAATCAGCTCGTCGCCGTATGCATGGCCGAATATATCGTTCGTCAATTTGAGTCCGTTTACATCGCAGAGGATCAACGACATCGGCATGTTTCGCTTTGTGTCGAGCCGCTGCATTTCCTCTTCGAAGAACCGCCGGTTGTAAAGGCCCGTAAGCGGATCGCGCAGGCTGAGGTATTCCATCTCCCTGCGCTGTGTTTTCCGTTTCGTCGCATCGCGAAAAACCACAACGACGCTATCGATATCCCCCGCCTCACCGAACACAGGGGACGCACTGTTTTCGATGTCGTACCGCATACCGTTTCTCGATATCAGGATCGCATAGTTTTCCAGTTCGTAAAGCTCGCCCGTCTGCAGCACCTGTACCACAGGATCGAGGATAACCTCGCCTTCTTCCTCGTGTGAGAGGCAGAATACATCCCGATAATCGGCTCCGATCGCTTCGAAACGCGGCCAGCCTGTAAGGCCGGTGGCAATGTCGTTGATCATTTGAATCCGCCCGTCTCTTGACACCACGATCACAGCATCGCCGATGGACATAATCGTTTTAAAAAACCGGTCGCGCTCCTGCGCAAGCATCGTCATGTGCTTGCGACGCTTAACCGCATTCCACACACTGGTCATAAACATCGTCAGCTCAGACACATCCACTTCGTCGTAATCCGAACCTTTGTTGCAGAGTCCGACGACGGCGACTGCCTGACCTGCGACGATGATAGGCACGCACAGGAGGTTATGAATAAAATGCTGTCCGTCGCATGGATCCGTATCCGAAAAACGGTTATCCATAACCGGCTGCTTATCTGCGACCGCTTTGTCGCGCACTTCTTTGAACAGGCGCTTAATTTTACTCTCATCGATCGCGGCGACTGAATCCTGCTCGGAGACGCTGAATATCTCCGCGGTATATACTTCGGTCTCCTCTTCGTAAAATGCGAGACAGCCATGCTCGCTTTCCGATAGTTCCCGAGCAATCTGCAGGGCATACTCGAGCTGCTGATGCCGGTCGGGAAACGTGCCAGTCAGCATTTCCATCATCCGCTTGTGCCACGCAAGCTCTCGCTCGTGTCGCATCTGCTCTGTTCTCTCATCGGTAACATCGCTGATGTAGGCGCCGACTCCGGTCGATCCGTCCGGCATTCCGACCGGAAATTTCGTTGAACGGAAATAGCGATTCCTCCATTGCACGGTCTCTGTAAGCTCCGCCTGGTTCATCAGCACTTCAGCATCCGCCATCGTACTGATTTTAGAAAGGCTTTGAGGCATCAGTTCAAAATCGCCCCGACCGATAATCTGATCCCGGGGACGCCGCAGCGCTTTTCGCATGGCTTCGTTGACAATTACATAGTTTAAGCGGCTGTCTTTGAGAAACACGTATCCGCTGTCGGCATTTAAAAAAGTCTGTATCAGCCGATTATAGCGGTCGAGCCGGTCGTTTACTTCCGCCAGTTCCTTCTTGCGCTTTCTCAGTCGCAACAAAAAATACGCAGACGAAACGACTGCGAAGACGACCGCACCGTGGAAGGCAATCGGGTGTTTGCTGTTTTGATAAAAAATTGAATCGCTGTATTCATTGCCGTACACATCAACGGCGAGCGCATCTGCCCCCGCGCTTGTGGACGGGCCAGGTGTTGCGGCCCGAATGGGAACCGCTGACGTCAGGCACAACAGAATCAGCAAAAAAACGATACAACGGATTTTCACACACGCCTCCAATGCACACTGACACCCGCAGGTTAAGCGGATGCAACGGATCGGTCTGGCACCAAACTATATCATAAGTTATAATAGCATACTTTCCGGGAATTGAACACCTCCACAACAAACATTGTCGGCCTATGCGCAGTTTCGCCTGCAATAAAAACGGCTCTCCCGTTGCCGTGGAAAGCCGTGGTACGCTGGCGGAGGGTTAGGGATTTGAACCCTAGGTACCCGGAGGTACACTGGTTTTCGAGACCAGCTCCTTCAGCCGCTCGGACAACCCTCCGCAATGATGCACGCGCTATGCGTTTGTTCTGCAGGCTCCTTCCGGGACCGAAAACTGCACGGCTCCGGGAAGAACATCGCATGTCATTCGATCGAAGCTTGTAATCTCACCGTCGATGGACACGTTGACCGGTTCGCGGGCTTCGATGCTCAGGTGCGTGCACGTCTTGAATACGATGTGCGGTGCAAACCTGGGATTCGCAAGGTGCGTACCTTTCCGGTACGCTGCGAGCAACCGGATGACCTCGATTCCCCGAACCGGACGGATGATGCACACGTCGATGGCTCCGTCGGCAAGCGATGCGTGCGGGGCGCTTCGAAAGCCTCCTCCGCAATAGCTGCCGTTTGCCACGCCGATCAGGAATAATTCTTCGTCGACGACTTCCCCGTCATCGAATTCGATTCGCATCCGGTACGTCTTGCCCCGTGCGAGCACCTTGACCGCACCGACGGCATAGGCCAGACTGCCTTTGAGAAGCGGAGACTCCTTGAGCTTTGCCGCTTCGGCAACCACGTCGCAGTCCACACCGATGTTGATCATGTTGATCGAATACATGTCGCCTGCGCGAATGACATCCAGCGCCTGAGGTGTTCCTGCCAGCTGCTTCTGAATGTTTCTGAACACCGGCTCGTTTTCGAAGTTCCTGGAAAAATCGTTCCCCGTGCCGTACGGCACATAGGCCAGCTCGGCGTTGGGATATCCCACGAGGCCGCAAAGCGCATGGTTGAGAGTCCCGTCTCCGCCGCAGGCGTAGAACCGAATGTGCGCACCGCTCGCTGCCTGGCTCGCAGTAAATTCGACAATGTCCGCTGCCGATCGGGTCAGGTGGATGTCGAAGTTCACTTCCGCTTCTGTACAGACGCGCTGAATTTCCGGCACCAGCTCCAGCGGAGCTTTTTTTTGACCGGCTGCAGGGTTTACGAGGAATACATGCTTCATTTCTAATCCTTCTGCCTGCCGCGCGTACACAGCGCCGATTTTTTCGCACAGTGGAAAGTATAGCACAGCAGAATCAAAAGCTCAACAATAAACCGACGAATTTATATCAGCACCCGATGAATCAGAGGACGCGGCTCCGGCCTGTTGCTCGAAATGGAAAATGCGCCGGCTGCCTCCGGAATTCCCTGCTGTAGCTTGTCCCGATCGTCTGCGTACAAAACGGCGAGCACGTCGCCCTTCTCCACGGTATCGCCCGTCTTCTTTTTTAAGAGCAGACCCGCAGATGCGTCGATGATATCGTCTTTCGTTCGCCGGCCCGCGCCTAAATGGAGCGACGCAAGCCCGATGCGGTCGGCTTCGATCGATGCGACAAAGCCGCTCTGTTCCGCGATGCAGGGAGCGCTGAAACGAGCCTGCTTCAACCTCGAAAAATCTTCCAGCGCACGCACATCGCCGCCCTGGGCCTGCACGAACTGCTTCATCGTTTGGAATGCCGCACCGCTTTTTAGAACTCGCTCTGCCATGGAGCAGCCTTCTTCGGGAGTCGCGGACGCACCACCGGCAAAGATCATATAACCTGCCAGCATCAGGCACAGTTCCTGCAGATCAGCCGGTCCCCGCCCCTGCAGCGTTCGGCACGCTTCGATCACTTCCAGGCTGTTTCCGACGGCGCAGCCAAGCGGCTGGCTCATATCCGTGACGAGTGCAATCGTCTTCTTCCCTGCATCGTTGCCGATGTCGACCATCAGCGCTGCAAGTTCGCCTGCATTCTGCTCGGTCTTCATAAACGCTCCCGATCCGCACTTGACATCCAACACGATCGCCTCGCTGCCCGAAGCCAGCTTCTTGCTCATGATGCTTGCGGCAATCAGAGAAATATTGTCTACCGTAGCCGTAACGTCGCGGATGGCATAGAGTTTTTTATCGGCTGGTGCGATATCGCCGGTCTGCCCGATGATACCCATACCCGAGGTGCGGACCGCCTCGATGAATTCCTGTTCGGACAGTTGCACCCTAAACCCGGGTATGGACTCGAGCTTGTCGACGGTGCCACCCGTAAATCCCAGCCCACGGCCGGACATCTTCGCTACGGTGATGCCGCACGTTGCCGCAAGCGGCCCCACGACAAGCGACGTCTTGTCACCGACGCCTCCTGTGCTGTGTTTGTCGACTTTGATGCCCGGCAGTGCGGAAAGATCGACGATATCGCCGCTAGCCAGCATGGCGTTGGTGAACGAAAATGTCTCCTGCCTCGTCATGCCCTGAAAGTAGATGGCCATCAGCATCGCGGATGTCTGATAATCCGGTATGGAGTCGTCCGTTACACCCTGAATAAAAAACTCCCATTCGGCAGGCAACAGGGACTGTCCCTCTTTTTTCTTCTGGATGAGTTCGACCATGTTCATCGCTTTACAATCTCCTGCAAAAAGCTCGTTCCGATGGGAGTGCGTTCCGGGATGTCCAGGTATTCAAGAATCGTAGCTGCGATATCGGCAAAAGTCGCACGCGTCCCCAAATTGATACCCGCTTTGACCAGCTTGCCCGCTACAAGGAGAGGCACAGCCTCGCGCGTATGATCCCACCCCTCGTGGCACGGGTCGTTTCCGTGGTCAGCGCAGAGCATCAGCACATCCTCTTGCTGCATTGCGGACAGGATGTCCGGGATCCGGGCGTCGAATGCCTCGAGCGCTTCGGCATAACCGCGAGCGTTTCTCCGGTGACCGAATTGTGAATCGAAATCCACGAGGTTGGTGAACAGCAGTCCGGAGAACGATTCTCTCATGGCTTGGACCGTCTCGTCCACCCCGTGCGCGTTGCTTGTGATGTGCACCGACTGCGTCAGACCGTGTCCGTTAAAGATATCGTGGATTTTCCCCACGCCGTACACGGTACCGCCTGCGCGTCTTATTAAATCCAGCATCGTCAACTCGGGCGGCGACACCGCATAGTCCTTCCGGTCCGGGGTTCGGATGCGTTTTCCACTCTCGTCGACGACGTAGGGCCTGGCGATGACCCGACCGCACGACCACGGTCCCGTAAGCATCTCCCGCGCGATCTCACACATGCGATACAAGCGTTCCAGCGGGATGACAGCGGTGTTTGCTGCAATCTGAAATACGCTGTCGGCCGACGTGTAGACGATGGGCCGGCCGGTTCGCTCGTGTTCGAGGCCCAGCGCTTCGATGATTTCCGTGCCGGAGGCCGTGTAGTTTCCGAGCACGGGAATCCCGATGGCCTGCTCGTATTGTTCGATGAATTCTTCCGAAAAACCGTCCGGGTAGGTCTTAAACGGTTCCTCCGTCAAAAGCCCTGCGATCTCCCAGTGACCGGTAATCGTATCTTTGCCCTTCGATGCCTCGAACAGCCGTCCGTATGCGCCGGCAGGGTGAATAACCGCCTTCAGCGAGTCGACGCCTTCGATGTTTCCAAGACCGAGCGAGACGAGGTGAGGAATGAGGATGTCCGGCTTTGCACGCACGATGCTCCCCAGCGTGTCGCTTCCTTCGTCTCCGTAGTTGCCGGCATCCGGCAATGCCCCGATACCCAGGCTGTCCAGTACGATCAGTATAGCTCGTTTCATGATTCGCTCCAGTGCATATCCGCACCCGCTCCCTCTGTTCCCCCGTTCCCCCTGTTTCCCCTGTTTCCATAGAAGGATCGTTACAAAATACGCAGCGGCACGCCGTTCAACCGGTCGAACGAACAAAGGGTGTATTCGACGCCGCGATGCGTGCCCGAAAGACCGTTCGCATAGGCCGATGCTCCATGCAGATGCGCATAGATGACGCGCATCGCCCCGGCTTTTTCGAACGCATCGGTAAACCCGGAGGGCTGCTTGCGCTCGTTGGTCGGAGGAAAGTGCAGCGCGCCGATGAGCTGCTTTGCCACGCCCTGGCTCTCCGCCCGTTCCTGTGCGCGCCGCGCGTGGGAAAGCGAAAGATCAAGGCGGATCAGCTCGCGCTCATAAATTTTCCGGTCAGCGCTCTCATCAAAATCCTTTGCACCCGGGCAGAGCCATCCGCGCGATCCGCCAATCACGTAATCCGGACCTTCGAAACAATTGTTGTGCAAAAAAAACAGTGATTCGTGGATGCCGTTCAGCTTGGCCAGTGACGTCCACCACAGATCGTGATTCCCTTTGAGGATGACCTTTTTTCCCGGTAGTCCGGCGATCCAGAGCAGATCTGCGATCGCCTCCCGCAGGTGCATGCCCCAGGAGATATCGCCCGGCAGCAGCACGACGTCGTCTTCGCCAATCAAATCTTCCCACTGCTCCTGCAGTCGGTCGGTGTGGCGTATCCAGGGTCCGCCGTAGATGTCCATGGGCTTATCCACACCCTCCCCAAACGACAGGTGCAGATCTCCGATTGCAAACAGGCTCATTCTTCTCCTTGTAGTTCTTGCCGGATCTCCTGCGGCATTTTCTGCATTTCTCCCGACAGGTCCTGCACACCTCTCAGCGTGCGCTGAATGCTGCGCGTGCGCGTCCCCACCAGTTTATCCAGCTCTTCGTTCGCCTGTACAAGGCGCTGCTGCGTAAGGGCAAGTACCGTCCCGAATTTGTCGAATTCGCTTTTTACAGCACCCAGGACATCCCACACCTGCCCCGAGTGCTTCTGGATGGCCAGGGTCTTAAATCCCATTTGAAGGCTGTTGAGCAGGGCGGCCATGGTCGCGGGACCTGCGAGCATCACCTTGTAATCCTGCTGCACGGCCTCCATCACTCCGAGGTTGACGGCTTCGGCATACAGACCTTCGAACGGCAAAAACAGCACGGCAAAATCCGTCGTCGCCGGCGGCTCGACATATTTATCCCGAATATCTTTTGCAGACTTTCTCAACGCGTCGACGAGCAGCTTCCGGGCCCGCCCGATTTCGGCGGCATCGGCGGTTTCGTACGCATCCATCAGATTGGCATACGTATCCCCGTGGAACTTCGCATCGATGGGCAGCCACACACACGGTTGCCCGCCGTCTCCGGGCATGCGGACAGCGAACTCCACCCGCTCGCCTGCACCGGGTCTTGTAGCGACGTTCTCGCTGTATTGCTCTTTCGTAAGAATCTGTTCCAAAATCGCCGCAAGTTGAATCTCCCCCACGATACCGCGGGTCTTGACGTTTGACAGCACTTTTTTTAAGTCGCCCACGCCGGTGGCAAGCGTCTGCATCTCCCCGAGCCCCCGGTACACCTCGTCCAGACTTTGGCGAACGGTTTCAAACGATTTGCTGATCCGTTCCTCGAGCGTCTGCTGCAGCTTCTCATCGACGGTCTGCCGCATGCGCTCCAACTGCAGATTGTTGTCCTGCTGCAACATGTGCAGACGGTTTTCCAGCGTCTGACGCATCAGCTCCAGCTTCTGCTCTTGCTGCATCCCCTGCTCCGATGAGGTTCTGTGCATCGTCTGGAAACTCACCTGCATGTACGACGTGATTTCTTTGCGGCTTTCCCGCATCTCCTTTCGCACATAGGCAGTCACCCAGGTGAACAGAATAATCGTTATGACAATAAACGCCGCGGCGATCGGAATGAGATAGTCGTTCATAGTACCTCCTCGCATTTCCCGATTATTATATCACAGCGATACCCATCCCGCCAGCAGGTGCATGCGCTTGAAGAAACGGCTGTTTTCATTTATAATACGCCTATCAGGACAAGATGGGAGATATGAATGACTGGTTCTACGATAGCGAACAAATATCTGAAAACCGCCGTGCTTTGTGTGCTGACGGTTTTTTTAGGGGCGGCCGCCGTCGCCGGAAGCGCCTACGCTGCGCCGGTGGATTACGAGCCGTTTTCTATGGTGCACGACGGAAGGTCCGTGGCCGGCACCGGCTATATGTATAGGGGTACGCCGTACATTCCTCTCGATACGCTGCGCGCATGCGGTAAAACGGATACATACACCGTCGACCTGCAGCATACCGATGGCGCACGGCTTTCGATGGACCTCAGCAAGTTGAACCTGTATATCGGGGATGGCGAGACGACGAAGTTTATCAAGCGCTACGGCGGCACGGTTCACATCCCGCTGCGCCGTATCGACGGCGTGTACTTTGCGCCATTGAATACCGCTACGCAGTTTTCCGGCCTGGCCTACACGCTGCGGGGCAGCACGCTGTACATGACGAGCCTGACGGATGCTTCGCAGGTAGGCCGCATCGCGGGCGACGGAGTGCAGGGCCTATCCTCCCTCGTCGAAGGAGACGGACAGCCGCTGCGCTTTACGAAAGGAGACGTGGTTTTCGTCCGTCGAACAACCCCTACCTACTATCAGGTCGAAACGCTGTCCGGCGATGTGGCGTACATCCTTCAAAGCGACCTGCACATGGCCGGCGACGACGAGCGGTTGCTGGACTTCTATCGCAGCGCAAACACCAAGCCGGATCATTCGAGTGCGAAGATCAACCTCGCATGGCACTACGCCGGTACGGTGAGTCCGGCCGCACCACCCGCCAACGGCGGCATCGATGTGCTTGCTCCGACATGGTTCGATCAGATTGTCGAGGGTGACGGGAACATTTCGAACGTCGGCGACCTCGGCTACACGCGCACGGCTCACGAAAACGGATACTTCGTGTGGGCGACCATCACGAACAACATGAGCACAAAGGGTTCGACGAATTATACGACAAAGGTGCTCGCCGACACAGCTTTGCGCAACAAAACCATCGCACAGTATCTGTTCTACGCCAGCCTGTACGAAGTCGACGGCATCAACATCGATTACGAAGATGTGCGCGATGCAGACCGGAACGGGCTGACCGCATTTGTCAAAGAGATGCGCACCTACGCCGAGCGACTCGGACTCACACTGTCCATTGCGACGCTGATCCCCAAGCCCTGGACCGTCGAATACGATTACGAAGCGCTTGGGAAAACGGTGGATTACATCACTGTGATGACATACGATGAACACTATTCTTCGAGTCCCGCTGCCGGATCGGTCTCTTCGCTGCCGTGGGTCGATACAGCGATACGCGACTTGCTGGACTACGTAGGCGGGCATAAAGTGCTGATGGGCATCCCGCTGTACGCCCGGCTCTGGACCGTATCCGCTGCCGGAAAGCCGGTTTCAAACCGCGCGCTAACCATGGGAGGCGCCAGAAGTGTCATCGAAAGTAAAGACCTCGTGCCCGAATGGCTGCCGTCGGTCGGCCAGTACTATGCCGAATACCCCAACGATACCCAACAGCCGGCCGGCAGTCACACGGATAAAATCTGGCTCGAAGATGCACGCTCTGTCGCAGGCAGACTGGCGCTCATCTATAAGTATAACCTGGCGGGATCCGCCTGCTGGCAGTATACGCAGGGTGAGGACGCCGTGTGGAACGTATTCGAAGCCGTATACAAGAAAGGTGTTTCTCCGGGCTATTTTACAGCGCCCTACTAGAGAGGAGCGGCGCATGCGCAAAGTCTGTTCTGTCAATCTGGAGAAAGGCCTACCCACCGTCGATGCCGCCGTGCGCGACATGGTCGGTAAGCTCGGTACGTATAAGAGACAGGGCTACCGTGCGCTGGTGCTCATACACGGCTGGGGCTCCTCGGGCACCGGAGGAGGTATCCGCACCGGCGTTAGAAAAAAGCTCGGAGAGCGAAGCCTGTCCGGCCTGGTGTACAGGTACTGCGGCGGCGAGGACTGGCACAACTGCCGCAAAGAATACACCGGTTACTGCAGCCAGCTGAAACAGTACGAACGCGAAATCGATCAGAACCCCGGCGTAACCGTCGTCCTTCTTAAATAAAACTGCCCCGGCACACAAGCACCGGGGCAATTATGATTCGTTTCATTAAGGTTCGTCAGCGATATCCAAGAATCCTCAAAATCTCTTCTGCCGTCTCGGCAGCTGTCATCCCTTTCGTATCCAGATTGACTTCCGCATATTTTTCGTACAGCGGCGTGCGCTCGTTGTACAAGTCTTCAAACGTCTGACCGGGTTTAAACACGATCCCTCTGGATTCGAGATTCGTAACGCGGCGGCAGATCTCGGGAAACTCGACGTTCAGGTACACGATGTCTCCGATGTTCGAGAGGTGTACCATGGCCTCGGGATAGTAAACCGCACTTCCGCCGGGCGAAATCACATGCTTTTGATACGCAAGGCTGGCCAGGACTTTTCCCTCCAGGACCTTAAAGTAATCGGTCCCCTCGGTGTCCAGAATATCCTGTAGCTTTCTGCCTTCGGCATCTTCGATGATGTGATCTCCGTCTGCCTGAGGCATGCCGGTTCGGAGCGACAATTCTCGCCCTACCGTCGTCTTTCCACTGCCGGGCATCCCGATCAGTACGATGTTATTCTTCATCTCCGGTCTGCCCCAGCGCCTGCTCGATGATCTCGATCATCTCCGCGTTCGTCGCTTTCGACGGAAGCTCGATGTCCTTTTCTTCTGCAAAAGCAGTCAGTTCGGACTTTTTGAACTTCTTAAGGTTGGGCACGTCTCCGGACGCTTCGTCTTCGCCTTCGGCGTCTTCGACCGCTTCAACTTCTTCTGCAGGAGTTTCTTCGACCGCTTCGGCTTCCCCGGCTTCTTCGACGGGAGCCTCTTCTACGGGAGCTTCTTCGACCGCTTCGACAGGAACTTCGTCAACCGCTTCTACGTCTTCCGGAACTTCCTCGACCTCTTCGATTTCGGGTGCGTTCGGATCCAGCGTCTCCTTGATGCTCAGCGAAATCCTGCGCCGCTCTTTGTCGATATCCAGCACCTTCGTGTTTACAACCTGACCGACGCTCAGTTCGTCGGAAATTTTGTTGACGCGCTTGTGCGCGACTTCCGAAATGTGCACGAGTCCATCCAGACCGGGTTCGAGTTCGACAAATGCGCCGTATTCCTTGAGCTGTACGACTTTGCCTTCGATGACCTGACCCTCGGAATAGTTCTCGTCGATGACCGACCAGGGCTCCGGCGTATTCTGCTTGAGTCCCAGGGAAATCTTCCCTTTTTCCTCGTTCATAGACAGGATTTTGACGTTGATCGTCTCTCCGATGGAAAGAGCTTCCTGCGGATGCCTGAGCTTACCCCAGGAGATTTCCGAAATGTGGAGCAGTCCATCCAACCCGCCGATGTCTACAAAAGCACCGTAATCGGTAAAGCGCATCACTTTGCCTTCGACGACGTCGCCGACGTTCAGCGTCTGCCAGATTTCGGCAATTTTCTTTTGTTTCTCTTCCTGCAGGAACGCTTTGTGCGAGAATACCGCCTTGTTTCTGCGCTGGTCGACGCGCGTTACCTTGACGGGCAGTGTCTTTCCGACAAATTCCGCTGCGTTTTCGACGTAGTGATCCGCCAGCTGAGACATGGGGATGAAGCCGGACACTTCTTTGTACGTCGCGATGACGCCTCCCTTGACTTCCTTGACGACCGTAGCGCTTACGACTTCTCTGCTGTCGAGGGCTGTCGTAATCTCTTCCCAGTGGATGCCGGATTGAAGCTTTTTCTTGGAGAGCAGGATATTGCCATCTCCATCGTCGCTCTTAATGACCTTGGCCTGAACCTCGTCGCCTTCCTGGAACAGCTCCGGGAGACCGCGTTCATCTTCGAGCACCATTTCGCTCTTGGGCAGGACTCCGTCCTTTTTGCAGCCGAGGTTAATCACGATGTAATCGTCCGTGACCTGAACCACCTCGCCTGTAACCACTTCGCCTCTCGTGGGCAGACGAAGCGATTTCTCGATTTCGTCCATGAAAGACGCCATCCCGCTCAATTCTTCTGTTTGTTCCATTTCTTCTGTTTGTACTTCTTTGGTGAAATCTTCACTCATAGTCGCAATGACCTCCTTAATGATGCGTTCAGGTGCTGATGCACTTGCCGCAACGCCTATTTTACAACACTTTTGGAGCTCTTGCAACGGCAAATCGCCTATATTCTCGACAAAATAGACGGTTTGGCACACATTTTTGCAGATCTCGACCAGTTTTTGTGAATTTGAGCTGCTCCGATCTCCGACGACGACCATTGCATCCGAAACTTCCGCCAGCTTGCGTGCGCTGTTCTGGCGCTGCTTGGTCGCCTGGCAGATCGTATCGCAGACGATGACATCCTTCGAAATTTCCCGAAGCCGATCTGCACACTCCGAAAACTTTTCCGCCGTGATCGTCGTCTGAGCTACAATCGTCAGCGGCTTGCCCTCCAGCGTGCTGCGGACAGCCTCTACCCCTGCGGCATCCTCCACGACGGTTGAAGACGGCCCGGCCCAGCCGGTGATCCCTGCAACTTCGGGGTGCGCCGGATCACCGATGATGACGACCCACCGGTCGGCTTGCGCGGCCTGTTGAGCCAGGTCGTGAATCTTGTTGACAAACGGGCAGGTCGCATCGATGAGCGCGAGGCTGCGCCTCGCTCCTTCTTCAAACGTCTCCGGCGGTTCTCCGTGTGCCCGGATCAGCACCCGTGCACCGTCGGGCACCTCGTCGAGCGCATCGACGGTGACCAGACCTTTTTCGGCAAAATCCCGGGCGGCTTCTTTATTGTGAATCAGCGGTCCGAGGCAGTACAGCGTCTCTCCGTCCTGTACCGCTTCCTGCAGGGCGGCACAGGCGGCCTGCACCGCCTGTCCGACGCCGAAACAGAATCCTGCATGCTCCGCCAGCGTAATCGTTCTCATTCTTTCAACTCCTTCAGGAATTTCTTAAACAGCGCCTCCCGGCCGTTATCCGTCGGCCGATAGTAGGTCGTTCCGTCGCGGGCCAGGCTGTCCGGCAGATACTGCTGATCGATGTAGCCTCCGTGTGCGTGAGGATTGATGTATCCTCTTCCCCGACCCAGTTTTTCCGCACCGGAATAATGAGCGTCTTTTAAGTGTGCCGGAACATCGTCGATCTTTTTAGTCCGCAGATCCGCCAGCGCGCCGTCGATCGATGCGATTGCTGAATTTGACTTCGGACTGGCGGCGAGCAGGATGACGGCTTCGGCAAGCATAATGCGCGCTTCGGGAAAGCCTGTCATCTGCGCGGCCTGCACGCAGGACGTTGCGATGGAAACCGCTTGAGGATACGCCATGCCGACGTCTTCGGCTGCACAGACCATCAGACGGCGTCCGATCATCAGAATGTCGGCATCGGCCTGGATGAGTCTCGCCAGGTAGTGGATGGCTGCGTCCGGGTCGCTTCCGCGGATGGACTTCTGCAGCGCAGACAGAAGGTTATATTTATCTTCGCTCCGGTCGTAAAATGCCGTCTGACGCTGCATCGCCTCACCTGCGTGCTGAAGCGTGATGCGTGCACTCGTCATGTTATCCGCGATAAAGCCCAGCGTGTCGAGCGCAATCCTCGCATCCCCGCCGCTGCGTTCGGCAAGCATCAAAAGAGCGTCGCGATCCGCCCGGAGCTCCTTTGCACCCAGCCCGCGGTCGCGGTCGGCGAGCGCGTTTTCCATGATGCGCACGATATCGTCGCTTTCCAGCGGCTTAAACTCGTAGATGGCGCGGACGCGGCTCAAAATAGCGTTGTTGACGGCAAAGTACGGATTCTCCGTCGTGCTGCCGATGAATCGGACGACCCCTTCTTCGAGCGCCTGCAGCAGCGAGTCCTGCTGAAGCTTGTTCCAGCGATGAAATTCGTCCACGTAAAGGTAAACGACCTCTTTCTGCAGCCCGAAGAATTTGACCTTCGCCGCTTCCAGCACGTCCTTCAGCTCCTTGATGCCGCATGTGGATGCATTCAGCTCGTGAAACTCCGCACCCATGCCGGCGACGATGATTCTGGCAAGCGTCGTTTTACCCGTACCGGACGGTCCGAAAAAGATGGCCGATTCGAACGAACGGTTCTGTATGGAATTGTAGAGGAGTGAGCCTTCGTAGAGAAAATGTCGCTGCCCGACGAATTCGTCGAGCGTCTGCGGCCTCATCCTTGTGGAAAGTGGGTTCATACAGGTGATTATAACGGAAATGACTGCAAATCTCAATCGTCCGCCGAAGCGATCTCTCCAACACCCGCAGCTCCGCTGTTCCACTCGCACTCCCACAGCGACAGCAGCCTCAGGAGGCTCCGGTTGTCGAGCAGCCTTTTGGCATGCTCGTCGCGGAGCCTTTGGGCCGCCAGATCGGCGTGACACTCCGGACGGATTGCATGGATATCCTCGCAGAGGCTGCACAGACCTTCCAGAAGCGTCGTACCGGAAGGTGCGGGAAGCAGCCGTGCACACCCGGTTACGGTATCTATGTACAAGTCCTCAAACCGGTACGATACCTCCGCTGCACCGACGAGGTAATCGGTGAGTCCGTCCACCGCTTCGGCTGCGAGGCGCAACCATGCGAGCACTTCGGGAAACAATCCCTGAGACAAGCGCTGCGTTTGCTTTTTAAAAAGTCCGGAGAGCAGATAGATTTTCGGATGGAACAGGCCGCTCGCATCCGGGCGAATATCGAAATATCCTTCTGCGGTATACACGCTTGCTGCGATCAGGTACGGACAGCAGGCGGCGCCCAGCAGCTCGATCTGGTATGTCGGGACGATGGATCCGTCCACCGGATAGCGGATTTTAATCATCGGTGACCTCCTCCGCACAGCATGCACGGCGTGTAGCCCTGGGAAACGGCTTCGCTTCTTTGCATCTGCACATAGCTTTTTTTAACGGTGGGGCAATCGACACGGTGATATACCCGGCTCGCTTCAGAAAACAGATGAATCTGTGCGCCGTCCGGCAGCGATGCGGGCTTGCACAGCTTACAGGGAGCGTAGCTCCGGCGGATGCGCGCATTGAGCACGACGGATATCTCGCCTTCCTGAAGCGTCGAACAGGAGCGAATGTGATACCGGATCCCGCGTTTGGGAAAGACGTAGACCAGCGTCCGGTCTTCCGAATCGTCCTGCAGAGATTCGCCGACAAACGGCCGGAACAGGGCCTGTTTGTACGCAACCGTCTCGCGGAGCGTCCACGCGTGCTCCGGCAGCGCATTGCGAACGCGCGCATGTGCCCGGACGAGGTTGTCGATCCGAAGATCTGCACCTGGCAGGTCGACGCATTCGCCGCACGAAATCCGCACAAGCGACGCATCCGGACGGCCTCGTTCCTGTTCCTGACGGAGCCTGTGTTCAAACGACATCCAAAACGCGCTTTTAAGTACGGCATCCCGATCCACATCGTCGGCCGGCGCGGCGGCCCGCACGGACGTGCGCGCGCTCTGGGCGAGCACGTGCGCCGACGTCTCCTCGATGCCGCACTGGATGATCAGGCAGAGCAAGAGCACGGCCGCTATGATAAAAAGCGGCATGCAGCACGCAGCGTCGACGAGCAGCGATCCCCTTTTATCAGCGATACGCATAGGTCTGCTTCACCGTTCCTTTGCGAAGACCCGACAGCGCATAGCCCGGCAGCCGGATCTTCTTTTCAAATTCCGCCTGCAGGTCGAACCCGTAGGCGTAGTCGACAAAGCGAAATGTCTCACCGGACACAGACGCGACGTTCAACTGCATCACATCCATGAGCCGGACTCTCCTGGACGTCGACGGCTGCATCCACAGAAAAACTCTCAGGTAATCAGGGTACTTCCCGAACTTCCCGGCAGCCGAATCATCCGCAGGTTGTGAATCCCAATGCAGCGTGGAGCCATCCAGCCCCGTGCGCCAGTCCCCGTGCCCCTTGACGAAGGGGACCGTCTGACCGGAAAACAGCGCGTCGACATCGCATGCGGCTTCCAGACCGGACCAGATGCAAGCGATCAGGAATTCTGCAAGCGGCATCGGAATAAAAGCCGACACAACTGCCGCCATCGCAGCCACTTCCGATTTTTTGACGCTGTCGCCGTAGATGTGGCTCAGGTTGAGCGCGCTTCGAAGCGCAAAGAGATTGCTGCGCATCAGCGTCGCGTTTTCAGAATCACCTGCAGATCCAAACAATATATACTCCACCTCGAGGTCCAGCGCGCTGTGCGAAGCGATATTCGTCGCGTGCGAACACATCCGGACGATGTACTCGACCTCGGCCGCGTCTTCTGCCTTGGGAGCGGCGATGCGCGACAGCGCCGTCATCCGGGAGGGAATTTCCAGAAGGGATGAAGGAAGCACGCGGGAAGCAAGACCCGGTTCGATCGACTTTCCCCACTGCGCCGACTCTTCTCCGGGACTTTGAGATTCCCGGTATCTCTTCAGCAGCGTTCGGACCTTTCGACGGTCTTGCTGATTCTCTCCCGAGGAAGCCGACCCGCCATCCGCATCGGGTTCCGTGGAGCCCGGAGGCTCGAGCGCCTCTTCCGCCCGCCGGATCTCTCCGTCCATACCGGCTTTTATCTCGTCAAACCAGAGGAGTGTATCGCTCAGGTGCTCGAAGGGCAGAAGGTTCGTCATTCCGTTCAGCACTTCGCCCGCGATCAGATGCGATGCCGTGTGCCGGACCTGCTGTGCAAACCGCTCTGCATCGAGCGCAGGATAGTTCTGGGTATCCGCAGAACAATCGAGGCGCTCTATCTTCAGAAGCGCCTGCCCTCCGGCGTCCATGTTTTCCGAAATGTAGTATGTGGCCAGTCGCGTAAGCCGTTCGTTGTGCGCGCTCAGAGCGAATATGCCGTAGCGCTCCCACAGTTCTTTGTTGAATTCCGAAAGCACGGATTCGCCGGCGAGCGTGCAGGCGCTTTCCGCATGGCTTCGAAGCGCATATCCCGACGCACCTTCGATGACGGCCAGCATCAGGAATAAAAGCGACGAGAGAATCATCAGGATATACAGCGAAGTAAACCCTGATTTACCCTTGTGCATCCTGCTTTGCTTGGTCGAACTCCCGTTAACTGAGATCATCACCTTCCATATCTGCCTTCGGCCCTTCACTGATACTTCTCACCTCCGTATAAATGCCCCGGCGCGGAGGAGCGACCAGGGATCGGCAAGCGGTGAACCCTGGTCACATTGAATTTCTTCAGCGTGGCGGATACTCGTGCACACGATGTCGTCGTACAGCGACAGCGACTGGCGGATCATAAAGGCCAGGATGAGTATCACCAGCGGATACAGGAGCGCCGCTTCGACCGTTGCGCTCCCTCTCCTTGCTTGTAAACAATACGAATACTTCAGTCGATTCGAGCAGCTCATCAGAAACTGCTTCCCAGCAGATCTCCGAACACCTTGTTGACGAACGCGCCGATTTGAGACTTGAACACCAGGCCGAGCGCAATGGCGATTGCAATCAAAATGGCGACCTGCACCATTTCCATGCCCTGCTTGTTGTTTACGCTTGCGAGTTTCATTTTTCATCCTTTCTGATTGCCGCATTTTTCCTGCGAACCTCTACATTTCCAGCAATGCGGGCGATACGGCGATGACGACGAGCACTCCAAGCAGCATCATCAAAGGGAAGCACAGCTTGGTTTCCACTTCTCTTGCCCTCCCGCGCGCCATCTGCATCCGCCCTTCCCACAGATGTGTCCTCTCCCGTTCGAGCTTTTCTGCCAGCTCGCTGCCCCTGGCCGCGTGATCGACAATCAGCGCCGCCATCCGAAGAAGATCCCGGTTTCCGGTCGTCCGTG
>DUTT01000022.1 GCA_012841925.1 Clostridiales bacterium
AACGATCTTCCCGGCCGCCGGGACTGGAAATTCTGCTGTGGAGTTTACGCCGGACGATCTGGCGCGCATCACGGGCGGGATCTGGGTTGATGTTACGAAGGATGCCGCAGAGATCGCGGGTTGACATGTTGACATCGCCGTGTTAACCGCATACCGAACCCGGCCCAAAGCAGAAAGCAAAACGCAAACAGCATGCGGCCCAAAGCGGGAGGCTAACCGCATGCCGCATCTGGCCCAAAGCAGAAAGCAAAACGCAAACAGCATGCGGCCCAAAGCGGGAGGCTAACCGCATGCCGAACCCGGCCCGGCATCAAGCGAAACAAATGTGTCAACCGCACGGAACAGCAGAGAATGTCAGGTAAAACCAACAAAACCCGTTGACAGACGGTGTATGGTATGATAGCTTAACAAGGTGGCGCTATGGCACATTGTGGCGCTGTGGCACATTATTACGGAGGTTAGTATCATGAGGGTGAAAGTCACGCTTGCGTGCACAGAGTGCAAGCAAAGAAATTACGACACCATGAAAAACAAGCAGAACAACACAGAGCGCATCGAAATGACGAAGTACTGCAAGTTCTGCAAAAGGCATGTCCTGCACAAGGAAACAAAATAGCGAAAGGAAGTCGTCAAGATGGCAGAGAGAGCCTCGACCAGACCGAAGAGATGGGAAAGGATCAAGGAGTATTTCCGCGGTATCCGTTCCGAGATCAAAAAAGTGGTCTGGCCAACGAAAAAAGAGACATATCGCTATACGGCCGTCGTGTTGGTCACGTGTGTCTTGTTTGCTTTCTTCTTTTGGATTCTCGATACCGCGTTTCTAAAATTGCTGGAAGCAGTTCTTAATATTTCGATGTAGGAGTGGATATGTCCACGGAAAAAACAACTGAAGCAGATCTGGATGTCGAGGTGGCCGGCGAAGAGTTGCTGCCCGATTCGGCGGGTGACGATTCTGTAGCCGCCGACACAGCGGGCGAAGCCGAAGCTGAACAGGCCGACACAACGGGCGAAGCCGAAGCTGAACAGGCCGATGTAACGGGCGAAGCCGAAGAGATCGAAACGGACGAAGTCGAGGCGGAAGACGCCGATGTCTCCGCCGGTTTTGCGCGTCGCAGCAAGGAAGCGAAGTGGTATGTAGTCCATACGTATTCCGGCCACGAAAACAAAGTTAAGGTCAATATCGAAAAGCTGGTGGAAAACCGCGGCATGCAGGATCTCGTGCTCAGCGTCATCGTTCCCACGGAAGACCGGGTGGAACTCAAGGACGGACAGCGCAAGATCAAGACGCGGAAGATGTTCCCCGGCTACGTCATCATAAAGATGATCGTCACGAACGAATCGTGGTACCTCGTGCGCAACACGCAGGGAGTTACGGGATTCGTCGGGCACGGATCGGAGCCGATTCCGCTTACACCGGAAGAAGTGCGCCGCATGGGAATCGAGAAGACGGTCATCGTCCTGGATATCGAAGTGGGCGACACGGTCAAGGTCATCAGCGGCCCGTTCAAGGGCTTTATGAGCGTGGTGGAAGAGGTCAACGTCGACCGCCAGACGCTTCGGGCGCGCGTGTCGATGTTCGGACGCGATACGCTCGTGGAGCTGGAGTACGACCAGGTCGACAAGATTTAGTCGACAAGGCTTAGGAGATAAACAGGCGAATTCCGGCAGGTAAATGTGATCGGGCTTGACAGAGATGCCCGAATGCAATCGGATCGGACAAAGATGTCCGAATGCGCCCGAATGCAATCGGATCGGACAAAGATGCCTGGCATGTAAATCAATGTAGGCTGATCGCCTTGTGCAATATAAGACAGACAGAAAGAAACGGGGCTGCCCCGTGGAAAGGAGAGTCGATATGGCAAAGAAAATTGACGGCTATATCAAGCTGCAGATCCCGGCGGGAGCTGCGACGCCGGCACCGCCCGTAGGGCCCGCCCTCGGTCAGAAGAGCGTCAACATCATGGAATTTTGCAAGCAGTTCAACGCCAGAACCGCCGACCAGGCCGGTATGATCATCCCGGTCGTCATCACGGTGTATGCAGACCGTTCCTTTACGTTCATCACCAAGACGCCGCCGGCTGCTGTGCTGCTCAAGAAAGCGGCGGGGCTGGATGTCGCGTCCGGCGAACCGAACCGGAAGAAAGTCGGCAAGATCACCCACGAGCAGGCGGAGACGATCGCAAAGACAAAGATGCCCGACCTGAACGCGGCGACGCTGGAAAGCGCGACCGAAATGATCAAAGGGACGGCTAGGAGCATGGGTATCACGGTCGAAAATTAACAGGTGGGAGGCAGCGATGCCGCATGTACCACGAGGAGGAACACAATGGCCAAAAGAGGAAAAAATTATCGGGAATCCGTAAAGCTGTACGACAAGTACGAGCTGCACGAAGTCGGACAGGCGTTCGACATTGTCATTCAGACAGCGAAAGCCAAGTTTGACGAAACCGTGGAAGTGCACGCCCGCCTGGGTGTTGACGGCCGCCACGCCGACCAGCAGGTCCGCGGCGCGATCGTTCTGCCGCACGGAACAGGCAAGACCAAGAGAGTGCTCGTGTTTGCAAAGGGTGAGAAGGCGCACGAAGCCGAAGCCGCCGGAGCAGACCACGTAGGCGCCGAAGAGCTGGCCGAAAAAATCCAGAAAGAAAACTGGTTCGAATTCGATGTCGTCGTAGCGACGCCGGACATGATGGGTGTCGTCGGGAGACTGGGAAAAATCCTCGGACCCAAGGGTCTGATGCCCAACCCCAAATCCGGGACCGTCACGATGGACCTGACGAAGGCGCTCGAAGAGATCAAGGCCGGTAAAGTGGAATACCGTCTGGACAAGACGAATATCATCCACACGCCGATCGGCAAGGTATCGTTTGGTAAAGAGAAACTTTCGGAGAACTTCGAAGCGTTGATCGACGCCATCATCAAAGCGAAACCTCCCGC
This sequence comes from Clostridiales bacterium, assembly GCA_012841925.1. Lineage (GTDB taxonomy): Bacteria > Bacillota > Clostridia > Peptostreptococcales > Anaerovoracaceae > UBA10908. Next base: position 2,938 of record DUTT01000022.1, read on the forward strand.
AGCCAAGGGACAGTATCTCAGAAGCGTTACGGTGAGCTCCACCATGGGCCCGGGCGTTAAGCTGAATACGCAGAAGCTGATGTCCTAAACGCATCCGCAACACTAAAACCGAATACAACAAACTGTAGACAGCCGGTGCGATCCGCTTAATACCCGGCCGAGGTTATGACTTATAGAGTAAGAGCCTTTTCCGTCTGCAGACTAGAAAAGGCTTTTTTATGGAAAGCCGGAAAGGAGAACCTATGTCAGCCGAAAGCATGAAACGCAAACAGGCGGTCATCGATGAGATCAAGGGCAAGCTCGAAAAAGCAGAATCCGCCGTGATCATCGACTACCTGGGCACGACGGTCGAACAGGCAAACGCCATGAGGCGGAAGCTGCGCGATGCCGAGGTGGACTACACGGTGTACAAAAACACCATGATCGTCCGCGCCATCGACGGTACGCCGTTTGAGCCGCTCAAAGACGCGCTCAAAGGACCCAGTGCCATTGCCATCAGCTACGACGACGCCATCAAACCGGCGCGCGTGCTCGCAGGCATCATCAAGGAATACAACAAAATGGCCTTTAAGGCAGGCGTGGTCGAAGGCGTCTACTACGACGCAGACGGCGTCAAGGAACTGTCGGCCATCCCGTCGAGAGACGAACTGATTGCGAAATTTATGGGAAGTATCCAGTCGCCGGTGGGCAAGTTTGTACGCACGCTTGCAGCCGTTGCCGACGCGAAAGCGACCGCGGAATAACGCACGATACAAACACACGATACACAATGTAATGGAGGAAAACCAATGAACATCGAACAAATCATCGAAGCCATCAAGGCGATGACCGTGCTGGAGCTCAACGAGCTCGTCAAAGCATGCGAAGAAGAATTCGGCGTATCCGCAGCCGCGCCCGTCGCTGTTGCCGGTGCCGCTGTGGCGGAAGCCGCGGAAGTGAAGGACGAGTTTGACGTCGTTCTCGTCGCTGCTGGCGCAGAGAAGATCAAGGTCATCAAGGCCGTCCGCGAAATTACGGGACTGGGCCTCAAGGAAGCCAAAGACCTCGTCGACACCGCACCGCAGACCGTTAAGGAAGCCGCCCCGACGGAAGAAGCAAACGAGCTGAAAGCCAAACTGGAAGAAGTTGGAGCTACGGTCGAACTCAAATAACGGAACCGAAAAAGCGCGCCAGGGTTGCTCTTTTCGGAGCAACCCTTTCTGCGTTTGTTGGAATGAAATTTACTTGACGTCTTGCAGCCGATGTAGTATTATAATATATTGCCACACATAGCTCTTCGGATTCAATACAAGGAGGGAACAGCATGCCCCAACCCGCTAAAATAGGTAGAAAAGAGCGCATGAGCTACTCGAAGATCGAATCGGTTTTGCCCATGCCCAACCTCATACAGATCCAGAGAGACTCTTACGAATGGTTCATCAACGAGGGTCTTGCTGAGGTTTTTGAGGATATTTCTCCCATCAGAGACTACGCAGACAACCTTGCGCTGGAGTTTGTGGAGCATTCCATCTCCGGCGACTCGAAATTCGATCAGGAAGAATGCAAAGAACGGGATGCCACGTATGCTGCGCCGCTAAAAGTGCGGGTCCGCCTCATCAATCAGGAATCAGGCGAAGTAAAAGAGCAGGAAGTGTTCATGGGGGATTTCCCCATCATGACCGAGAAGGGGACGTTCATCTATAACGGTGCGGAGCGCGTCGTCGTAACGCAGCTCGTCCGTTCGCCCGGCCCCTACTACGACGTGACCATCGACAAGTCCAACAACAAACTATTTTCCACGACGATCATCCCCAACCGGGGCGCCTGGCTGGAGTACGAAACGGACTCCAACGAGGTGATTTCCGTGCGCGTGGACCGGACGAGGAAGCAGCCGGTGACAGCCGTTCTGCGGGCGCTGTCCTACAAGTCCGTCGACGACAAGATCGAAGCCGAAATCCGCAAGGATCCGTCGATCACGGAAGAGGATCTGGCCAAGAAGGTCCGGCGCTACAACGAGTACCGCAGCGGTACGGCGTCGCTTCTGTACGAGGGAACGAACGAAGAGATCGAAAAAGTGTTCGGCATCAACCCCCGTCTGTACAAATCCATGGAGAAAGACCTGACGACGAACTACGACGAAGGTCTCAAAGAAATCTACCGCAAGCTGCGTCCCGGCGAGCCGGCGACGTTCGAAAGCGCCTACGATTTGATCGAAGCGCTGTTTTTCGATGCGAAGCGCTACGACCTGGCGAAGGTCGGCCGCTATAAATACAATAAGAAGCTCGGGCTGTCCAACCGGATCGCAGGTTGCGTGCTGGCCGAAGATGTCGCCGCGCCTCTTACCGGCGAGATCATCGCCGAGCAGGATCAGAAAATTTCGAGGACGCTGGCCAGAGCCATCGAGAACGCCGGCGTGGAGTTCGTGTTCGTGCGCAGCAAAGTCGAAGAAGGAGCCGTCGTCAAAGTCATCGGCAACAACTTTGTAGACCTGGCCGAATACGTGGACTTCGATCCCGCCGAATTCCGCCTGCCGGAACGCGTGTTCTTCCCGGCGCTGCGGGATCTGCTGCCGCAGATGGCGGAGCTGAAAAAAGGAAAAGGCCGTTCCAAGAAGGCGAAGGAAGAAGCGAACGAAGCGTTTGCAGCCGTCCTCGTCGCCTACAAGCACAAGCTGTCGCCGAAGCACATCATCCTCGACGACATCATCGCCTCCATCAGCTACCTGCTCAACTTAAGCGACGGCATCGGCGCGGTCGACGACATCGACCACCTGGGCAACCGTCGCCTGCGCACGGTCGGCGAACTGCTGCAGAATCAGTTCCGCATCGGGCTGGCGCGCATGGAGCGGGTCGTAAAGGAGCGCATGACGATTCAGGACATCGAGGTGACAACGCCTCAGGTCCTCATGAATATCCGGCCGGTGACGGCGGCGATCAAGGAGTTCTTCGGGAGCTCCCAGCTGTCGCAGTTTATGGACCAGACGAATCCTCTGGCCGAGCTGACGCACAAGCGCAGGCTGTCTGCGCTCGGTCCGGGCGGCCTGTCGAGAGAGCGGGCCGGCTTCGAAGTGCGCGACGTCCATCATTCGCACTACGGACGCATGTGCCCCATCGAGACGCCGGAAGGACCCAACATCGGGCTGATCGGTTCGCTGACAACGTACGGCATCATCAACGAATACGGATTCATCGAAACGCCGTACCGCAGGGTCGATAAGGAGACCGGCATCGTCACGCGGGACATTCAATATCTGACCGCCGACGAAGAGGAACAGCTCATCATCGCACAGGCCAACGAACCGCTCGACAAGGACAACCGCTTCGCGAATCAGAAGATCGTCGCGCGCGGCGAGCACGGCGAAATCAACCTGTACGACCGGGACGAACCCGACTACATGGACGTATCGCCGCGTCAGGTCGTATCGATTGCGACGGCGATGATTCCGTTCCTGGAAAACGACGATGCCAACCGGGCGCTCATGGGATCGAACATGCAGCGTCAGGCTGTTCCGCTGCTCGTTACGGATGCGCCGCTCATCGGCACGGGCGTCGAGCACATCGCGGCCCGCGACTCGGGCGTGGTCGTGCTTGCGAGGAACACCGGCGTCGTGGAGTACGTCGACTCTACGCGCATCGTCGTCCGCCGCGACGACGAAGGCGGCAAAGACACGTACAAGCTGCTCAAGTACAAGCGGTCGAACCAGGGCACCTGCTTTAATCAGAAGCCCATCGTCGACCTCGGCGAGCGCGTCGAAGCAGGCGAGGTCATCGCAGACGGTCCGTCGACGGATCAGGGCGAAATCGCACTGGGGCGCAATCTGCTCGTCGGCTTTATGACGTGGGAAGGTTATAACTACGAAGACGCCATCGTGCTGAACGAGCGTCTTTTGATGGACGACATCCTCACGTCGATCCACATCGAAGAGTACGAATCCGAGGCCAGAGACACGAAGCTCGGGCCCGAAGAAATAACGCGCGACATCCCCAACGTGGGCGAAGACGCGCTCAAGGATCTGGACGAAGAGGGAATCATCCGCATCGGTGCGGAAGTCGATTCCTCGGACATCCTCGTGGGCAAGGTAACGCCGAAGGGCGAGACGGAGCTCACCGCAGAGGAACGCCTGCTGCGCGCCATATTCGGCGAAAAAGCCCGGGAAGTCCGGGATACATCGCTGCGCGTGCCGCACGGTGAGACCGGCATCGTCGTGGACGTGAAGGTCTTCTCCAGAGAAAACGGAGACGACCTGGCGCCGGGCGTCAACAAGCTCGTGCGCTGCTACATCGCAACGAAGAGAAAGATCAGCATCGGCGACAAAATGGCCGGGCGGCACGGAAACAAGGGCGTCATTTCCCGGATCCTGCCGCGGGAGGACATGCCGTTTACCGAAGACGGAACCGCCCTCGAAGTGATGCTCAACCCGCTGGGTGTACCTTCCCGTATGAACATCGGACAGGTGCTCGAAATTCACATGGGTCTCGCGGCGAGGAAAAAGGGCTGGTACATCTCGACGCCGGTATTCGACGGCGCGAGCGAAAACGATGTCATCGACCTGCTGCGCGACTGCGGTTACCCCGAATCCGGCAAGCTCGTCCTCCGGGACGGCCGGACGGGCGAAGAGTTCGACAATCCGGTCGCTGTGGGCTACATGTACATGCTCAAATTGCACCACCTCGTAGACGACAAGATCCACGCCAGGAGCACCGGGCCTTACTCGCTCGTCACGCAGCAGCCCCTGGGCGGCAAAGCTCAGTTCGGCGGCCAGCGTTTCGGCGAGATGGAAGTGTGGGCGCTCGAAGCGTACGGCGCCGCCTATACGCTGCAGGAAATCCTCACCGTCAAGTCCGACGACGTCGTCGGGCGGGTCAAGACGTACGAGGCGATCGTCAAAGACGAAAACATTCCCGAGCCCGGCATCCCCGAGTCGTTTAAAGTGCTCATCAAGGAGATGCAGAGTCTGGCGCTGGACATCAAGGTCCTGGCAGAAAACGACGAAGAGATCGATATCAAAGAATCGACCGACCTGGAAGCGGTCACGAACATCAACCTGATCGAAATGGAGAACGTCGCAAGCGACCGCGAATTCTTCAGCTACGGATCGGGCTACAGCGAAGTGAGTGCCGACGAGCCGGAGCGGTCGGAAGAATTGACGCAATCCGCAGACGAAGGAAGGGGAGAGACTCTTGGAACTGAGTAATTTTGAATCGATACGAATCGGGTTGGCTTCCACAGAAAAGATTATCAGCTGGTCACACGGAGAAGTCAAAAAACCGGAAACCATCAACTATAGAACGCTTAAGCCGGAGAAAGACGGCCTGTTTTGCGAGAAGATCTTCGGGCCGACGAAGGACTGGGAATGCCACTGCGGCAAGTACAAACGCATCCGCTACAAGGGGATCGTGTGTGACCGCTGCGGCGTCGAAGTTACAAAGGCCAAAGTCCGCCGGGAGCGGATGGGGCACATCGAGCTTGCGACACCGGTCTCCCACATCTGGTATTTTAAAGGGATTCCCAGCCGCATCGGGCTCGTGCTCGACATCTCTCCGAGGAATCTGGAGAAGGTGCTGTACTTTGCCGCCTATATCGTGATCGATCCGGGCGACACGGAGCTCGGGTACAAGGAAATCCTGACCGAGCAGCAGTACCGCGAGATGAAGGAGCAGTACGGCAGCCGTTTCCGCGCCGGCATGGGCGCCGAAGCGATCCGGGAGCTCCTCGTGCAGATCGACCTGGACGAGATGTCCAAAGATCTGCGCTCCAAGCTGAAGGAATCGCTGGGACAGAAGAAAGTGCGCATCGTGCGCCGCCTCGAAGTCATCGAAGCGCTGCGCACATCGGGCAACAAGCCGGAGTGGATGGTGCTGGAAGTGATTCCGGTCATTCCGCCGGATCTCCGCCCCATGGTTCAGCTGGACGGCGGACGGTTTGCGACGTCCGACTTAAACGACTTGTACCGACGCGTCATCAACCGGAACAACCGGCTCAAGCGCCTGCTGGAGCTGGGGGCGCCGGATATCATCGTGCGCAACGAAAAGCGAATGTTGCAGGAAGCGGTGGACGCTCTGATCGATAACGGCCGCAGAGGCCGCCCGGTTACAGGGCCCGGTTCGCGTCCGCTCAAATCGCTTTCGGATATGCTCAAGGGCAAGCAGGGGCGGTTCCGTCAGAACCTGCTCGGCAAGCGCGTCGACTATTCGGGGCGTTCCGTTATCGTCGTCGGCCCCGAGCTGAAGTTCTATCAGTGCGGGCTGCCGAAAAAGATGGCGCTGGAGCTGTTTAAGCCGCTCATCATGAAGAAGCTCGTGCAGGACGGCCTGTCGCACAACATCAAGAGCGCCAAGCGCATGGTGGAAAAAGTGCGCCCCGAAGTGTGGGACGTGCTCGACGAAGTCATCAAAGATCATCCTGTGCTGCTCAACCGGGCGCCGACGCTGCACCGGCTGGGGATCCAGGCATTCGAGCCCGTGCTCGTCGAGGGGAAAGCCATCCAGCTTCACCCGCTCGTCTGCACGGCCTACAACGCCGACTTCGACGGCGACCAGATGGCCGTACACGTGCCGCTGTCCGTCGAGGCGCAGGCTGAAGCGCGCTTTCTGATGCTGTCGGTCAACAACATACTGGCACCGAAGGACGGCACGCCGATCACGACGCCGACGCAGGACATGATCCTCGGTTCGTACTATCTGACGCACGAAGGTGAAGGGACGCGCAATACGAAAGCCGAGCGGGGCGACGGAAAGGTGTTCTGCGACTACAACGAACTCCTGATGGCCTATCAGACGGGCGTCGTCGGCGTTCACGCTAAAGTAAAAGTAAGAAAACAAATCGATAAAGACGATCGGGGCGTGCTCGTGGAATCCACGGTCGGACGCTTCCTGTTCAACGCCGAAATTCCGCAGGACCTCGGATTTGTGGATCGCGACGCCGATCCGTACTCCCTGGAGGTCGACTTCCTGTGCGACAAGAAAAAGCTCGGTCAGATCATCGACAAATGCTACCGCAAGCACGGAAACACGGAGACGGCGAAGATGCTCGACCACATCAAGAGCATCGGATTCCACTACTCCACGAGAGCGGCCATCACGATCAGCGTAGAAGACATGATCATGCCGGCGAGCAAAAAAGACATCATCGACGAAGCGCAGAAAAAAGTCGACGACTATCAGCTCGCCTACCGCCGTGGCCTGATGAGCAACGCCGAACGCGGTGAAAAGGTCATCGAGATCTGGCACAAGGCGACCGACGATGTCGCCGATGCGCTCATGGAATCGCTCGGTACGCTCAACAACCTGTACATCATGGCGCACTCCGGTGCCCGCGGCAGCAAG
>DUTT01000023.1 GCA_012841925.1 Clostridiales bacterium
AACGATGCCGCGTTCAAATAACGAGAAACCGGCTGCCTTTGCAGGGCCTGTGCCCGTCGCATCGGTCAGCATCGACTGCACGGGGATGCAGTGCCCCGGACCGCTGATGAAGGTCAACGAAACCGTCGGAGACATGGCCGACGGAGAAGTGATGGAAGTGACGGCATCGGATCCCGGCTTTACGCAGGACATCGGCGCGTGGGCGAAGGCGACCGGCAACAGCCTGCTGGCCAACGAGAAGAGAGGTAATCAGTACGTCGCCGTCGTTCAGAAGGGCAGCGGACCGGTGGCTGTGACAGCACCCGGTGCCTCCGCAGGCGGTGACGGCAAGACGATCATCGTGTTCTCCGGGGATCTGGACAAGGTGCTTGCGAGCTTTATCATCGCAAACGGAGCGGCGGCCATGGGGCGGCCCGTCACGATGTTCTTTACGTTCTGGGGGCTCAACGTGCTGCGGAAAGCCCAATCCGGACACGTGGAGAAAAGTCTTGTCGAGGCGATGTTTGGTCGCATGATGCCCAAGGGTGCGGGCAGGCTCAAGCTGTCGAAGATGAACATGGGCGGCATGGGCACGGCGATGATGCGCAAAGTGATGAAGGACAAAAACGTGGATTCGCTCGAGGATCTGATTCGGTCGGCCATGGACGCCGGCGTGCGTCTCGTAGCCTGCACCATGAGCATGGACGTGATGGGGATCAAAGAAGAAGAGCTGATTCCGGGCATAGAGTTTGCCGGCGTCGGCGCATACCTCGGAGATGCGGAAGCCTCGAACGTCAACCTGTTTATTTAGGCGGTGACGCAGGTGCACCGCCGCCGGCGGCACGGTGACGCGCTCACGGACGGCTTCCCCCGCGCGATATACAATGCACGTCAAAGGGATTACAGGTATTGGGGAAGGGGGAGACAACATGTCTGCACTGAATATTACAAAGGAAAACTTCGAAACCGAAGTGTTGCAATCGGATAAACCGGTACTGCTCGATTTCTGGTCGCCGCGCTGCGGTCCGTGCCAGATGGTGCTGCCGCTTATCGATGAGCTGGCGGTCGAAGTATCCGAAGCGAAGGTCGGCAAAGTGAATGTGGACGAACAGCCGGAGCTCGCGCGCGCGTTCCGCGTGATGAGCATACCGATGCTGTCGGTCGTCAAGGACGGCAAAGTTGTAAAAACGGCTGTCGGCGCCAGGCCGAAATCCGACATCAAGGAACTGCTGACCGAGTTTATCGCATAACACCAAAACCAACTCATTCATTCAACGACTCAACGACTCAACAAAAGAAGCGCTCTGCACGATACGTGCAGAGCGCTTGTGTTTGTCGTTGTCCGTTCGCTCGAATTGCATAGTTTATCAGATCGAGCGGCGAATACATTGGGCGGGGCGGCTTACCGTGTCGATCAGCCGCCTATTGTGTCAACTCAAATAGCTTGGCTTTGTCCAGGATCCGTATGCCCCCGCGGGAAACTTCGACGATGCCTTCCGTCGAAAAGTACTTGAGCATGCGGGTTACGACTTCGCGTGCGCTGCCCACGTAGCGCGCCGCCTGCTCGTGCGTAATTTTAAGCGTATCGTTTTTCGTGCGGCTCATCTCGTCCCAGAGAAAGATGGCCATGCGCTTGTCCATGCTCATAAACAGAATCTGCTGCATAGCCCACATCACTTCGGAAAACCGTTCGGAGGCCATCCGGTAGGCCCAGCACTCCACGTCTTTGTTGCGCTCGGACAGCGCTTCGAAGAACGTGGCTCGGATCAGCAGCAGCTGCGTCTCTTCTTCGGTATCGACGTGTACGTCGAACGTAATCGTAGACAGCACGCACGAGGCAGATAGCACGCACATGTCTCCGGGCCCCAGGCGGTACAGCGTCACCTCTTTGCCGCTCTCGGAAAGCAGGTAAGCCCGCAGGCTGCCTTTAACGATCAGGAAAAGTCCCTGACAATTGGCTTCCCCTGCGTGCAGGTTCGTTCCTTTCGGATAAGTCACCGACATCGAGTGCGCAAGCAGGTCCCGCTTATCTTCATCGCTGAATCCGTCCCATGGCTCGAAGTGCTTGCTCAGCAAATCGCTTCTTTCCGCTTCTGTCATCGCCATCATCGTCCCTCCGTGATTCCACTGTAACGACCAAACACCTCTTTTACTATAGTGAGGAATTCCGGCAAAGTCAATCGGCGGATCGTTTGACCGTCAAACGAACTTCGATAAAATATATTTGCTCAAACCCATAAACGTGCGTTATAATGGGCGGGCAGTTACGCGGAAGTTTCGCGATTGAGTCCCGGCATGGATGCCGGGGGAGGATGTCCATGGTTTTTCGCACCAGGCAGACACAGGGAAGCTACGCTCACATGGCAGCGTTTTTCTCTTTTCTAATGATCGTCTCTTTCTTTTTCGATTCTCCGGCCGACGTTTTTGCCGGCATTAAGACCATTTGGTTTTCACCGAGCAATTTATTGACGGACTACATGAGAATTGCCGGCGTAGGTGCGGCGCTGTTCAACGCCGGGCTCATCGGCCTTTTGTCGCTGCGGATGCTGCATTCGAGTCAGGTGCGCATGGACGGCAACGCATTTGCGGGATTGATTACGATGTGCGGGTTTGCGCTGTTTGGAAAGAATCTGTTCAATTCGATTCCCATTACGATGGGCGTTATGCTATATGCCCGCCTTCAGGTGATTCCGTTTCAGGATGTGGCTACAGTCGGGCTGTTTGCGACCTCGCTGGGGCCCCTCGTAAGCTCGCTGGCATTCGGTCTGGGCCTTCCGTGGCACATCGGAATACCGGCTGGCTATCTGGCCGGCCTGATCGCCGGATTTGTGGTCGTTCCGCTTTCGAAGGCGTGCATCAACTTTCATCGCGGTTACAATTTGTACAACACCGGTTTTACGGCAGGACTCATCGCGATGTTTGCCGCCGGCATCCTGCGCATGTTCGGGCTTCGGATCGAAACGGTGCAGCTTCTTTCTTCGGGCAACGACTTTAAACTGAGCGTCCTGCTGCTGTCTGTCTTTGCTGCACTCCTGCTGTTCGGGCTCCGCCTAAACAATTGGACGTTTCTGGGATACCGCAATCTTCTCAACCAGTCCGGACGTCTCCGGTCCGACTATATACGCAAGTGCGGATACGGGCTTACGCTGATCAATGTCGCATTTATGGGACTGATCGCCTGGGCGTTTGTTCGAGCGCTTGGCAGCTCGCTCAACGGGCCGACGGTGGGTGCAATCTTTACGGTCATGGGCTTTTCTGCGTTCGGTTGCCATCCCAAAAATACACTGCCTGTGATATTGGGCTCCATGCTCGCCTGCGCGCTCAACATCCACGAGCCGTACGGCACGGTGTCGGTGCTCTCGATCCTGTTCAGCTCCACCCTGGCCCCCGTCGCCGGCTACTTCGGGACGCTGCCGGGTTTTTTGGCGGGGTTTGCCCACGTGTCCGTGTCGCTGAATATCAGCTATCTGCACGGAGGCATGAATCTGTACAACAACGGGTTCGCCGGCGGATTCGTCGCCGCCGTGCTCGTTCCGCTGTTCCTGGCGTTTGACATCCGCAAAGGCAAACGGTTCCACTTTAAGATTTCTTCCATCCGAGGTTCGCAGAAGGAATAGCGGGTCGTCTATCGGGTGGAGTGGTCTCCATCACGTTTGATTTTCTGTCTGATTTCTATTACAGCCATCAGTTAAAATAGGTTGTATTTATCCTATATCATGCGTATAATACAATGGAGAAGGAGGTGTGTGTCATGCAAATCAACACAAATAATCTCGTGTCGATTACTGAAGCGAATCAAAATTTCTCTCGTGTCGCCCGGCTTGTGGACGAAAATGGGTCTGCCGTTATTTTGAAAAATAATGTACCGCGATATATTCTCATGGAGTTCAGTCAATTTCAGAAAGAGGAATTTGCAGGAGAGGAAGAAGTAGATATCGTGGCAAAGCGTATTCTATCTAAGAACCGCCGCGCTTTCGAGGAACTTGCTAAATGAAGCGGTTATCGGTAAACCATATCAAACAAATGCATCGATTAATTATTGCGGAAACCGGTGGCTCAAGTGGGGTGCGCAGCGAAGAGCTTTTGGATTCCGCAGTGAATTTACCTTTTCAAACCTTTGATGGTGTACCTTTATACAAGACGGTAGAGTCCAAAGCTGCGATACTTGGCTATTCTCTAATTAAAAATCATCCTTTTATAGACGGAAATAAGCGTACGGCCATGATGACGATGCTATTGTTCCTAGAGCTCAATGGTGCGAGACGAGATTGCACAGACGAAGAAATAATTAGTATTGGTCTTGCATTAGCTGACGGAAGTATGGATCAAAAGTCGTTGCTTAACTGGATTTTGGGATAAGCTAAAAAAGTCATGTACGAGCCTACATTCTCATACATGACTTTTAGGTGGTCGAGGCAGCAGGATTCGAACCTGTGGCCTTTGCGTCCCGAACGCAACGCTCTACCAAGCTGAGCTATGCCTCGACGTTGCGCGCCGTGTCTTCGTCGGGAGCGCGCACATATATTTATACATTCCCGAGCGCAAAATGTCAACCGAAACCGTGCCGGGCGTTCTAATATCCCAATTCTTTTAGTATGCTTGACAAAACTCTCAGACGTTCTCCGATCAGCTCGTCATCGTCGCTCAAAGCCTGCCTGAATAATTGAATGTCTTCGTCAATCATTTCGTTATCTGTACACACGGCAACGGTCATGGCGTCGCCTTGCATTCCAATCCGATCGATGACCGGCTTTTCCGGATCATATAATTTTTCATAACGATAGGCTTCCCTGAAGTGCTCCTGGGTTCTGCACACCAGGATGGCGAGGTCAAGCACGCGATGAAGGGGTAACTCTTCGGATTGCCGTGACCATTTCTCTCCTGTATGCCTCCAGACTTTTGCCGATATATCCACCTTGCCGCGGTCGTTCCACTGCGCCAGTCCGAGGGAAATTCCCTTGGCATCGGTATCGTAGGCGTACCGGCCATCCACATTCCCGTAGTTTTCCGAAACGATCACCGGTTTGTGTTTTAGCGTTGTAGGTATCTTCATAATGTTCTCCTTTATCTTTTGCTGTAATAGACTAGCAGTATAGTGTGTTACTAAATTACTAAATCACTAAATATCTCGGATTGTACACTCCCCCATTCAACTTGTCAAGCATGCGGGTTTAGGACAAATCATCTATGCATTCCGCCGGCGGTGTATTATACTAAAAAAATAGTACGCATATAAATGCGTCATACGATAGCATTCGGCACGATGAACTAACGAGAACACGTATGCCGCCGGCCAGCGCATGGCCTCCATCACAAGCCATCAATCCGAACCAGAAAGGGGATCCGCATGAAGACCGACATCGAAATCGCACAGAGCATCTCGCTTCCACCGATTGCAACAATCGCAGAAGCGGCAGGAATACCGGAGCAGGCTCTGGAACCGTACGGTTCCCACAAAGCGAAGGTCGATCCCCGCATGCTTCCCGACCGACCGGACGGAAAGCTGATCCTCGTAACGGCCATCACGCCCACGGCAGCCGGCGAAGGCAAGACGACGACGACGATCGGTCTGGCCGACGGGCTCGCTAAAATCGGCAAGAGCGTCGTCGGCGCCCTCCGCGAACCGTCGCTCGGGCCGGTGTTCGGCATCAAAGGCGGTGCCGCCGGCGGAGGCTATGCGCAGGTCGTGCCGATGGAGGACATCAACCTTCACTTTACCGGTGACTTCCACGCCGTCGGCGCCGCGAACAACCTGCTGGCTGCCATGGTGGACAACCACATCTACCACGGCAACCCGCTTGGGATCGACCCCGGTCGCATCGCCTGGCGGCGCTGCGTCGATATGAACGACCGCCAGCTGCGGTTTGTCGTCGACGGACTCGGCGGTCGTGTCAACGGAACACCCAGAGAAGACGGATACGACATCACCGTCGCCTCGGAAGTCATGGCCGTGCTCTGCCTTGCATCGGACATTGCAGACTTGAAGCAGCGGCTGTCACGCATTATCGTTGGATACACATATGACGAAAAACCCGTAACCGCAGGTGACCTCAAAGCGCAGGGCGCCATGGCGGCGCTGCTGAAAGACGCCATGAAACCGAACCTCGTGCAGACGCTCGAGGGCACGCCGTTCTTCGTACACGGCGGACCGTTTGCAAACATCGCACATGGATGCAACTCTGTCGTTGCGACGCGGGCTGCGCTCAAACTCGCCGATTACGTCGTGACGGAAGCCGGCTTCGGCGCCGACCTGGGCGCAGAGAAATTTTTAGACATCAAGTGCCGCTATGCAGGGCTTCAGCCTTCGGCGGTCGTCGTCGTGGCGACGGTTCGGGCTCTCAAGCTGCACGGCGGCGTGCAGAAGACGGAGCTCTCCAAACCGGATGTGGAAGCGCTCAAGAGAGGGATTCCTAACCTGATCCGTCACGCGTCCAATATAAAGGAAGTGTTCGGACTCCCGGTGGTCGTCGCTGTCAACCGGTTCCCCACGGACACCGAAGAAGAGCTGCAGGCGGTCATCGATGCCTGCCGAACGCTGGACGTTCGCGTGGCGCTGTCGGAAGTGTGGGGAAGAGGCGGAGAAGGCGGCATCGAACTCGCCGAGGAAGTGAGCCGTCTGTGCGAGCAGCCGTCCGAATTCCGCTTCTGCTACGACCTGGACGAGCCGATCGAACAGAAGCTGCGCAAAATCGTGCAGCGGATCTACGGCGGTGCCGATGTAGCGTTTACCGGACCGGCAGAAAAACAGGCAGCGTCCATCCGCGCACTGGGCTTGGAACATCTGCCTGTCTGTGTGGCTAAAACGCAATACAGCTTCAGCGACGACCCGCAAAAGCTCGGAGCGCCGGAAGGATTTAACGTAACGGTGCGTCAGCTGCGCGTCTCAGCGGGTGCGGGATTCATCGTCGCGCTCACCGGCGACATCATGACGATGCCGGGTCTGCCGAAAGTGCCCGCCGCTGAGAGCATCGACGTGGGTGACGACGGCCTCATCCGCGGATTGTTTTAGCGAGCTTCTGGCCCGTCGGCGTCGTTGCGATGCCGCCCCGGGCCGTTTCCTTAAAGTCCGGATGCATGGCGAGGCCCACGGCGTACATGGCTTCGACGACTTCGTCGAACGGGATGATGCTCTCGACGCCTGCGAGCGCCAGGTCGGCGGATGACAGAGCGTTCAGCACGCCGGATGCATTCCGCTTCGAACAGGGAGATTCGACGAGTCCGGCGATCGGATCGCAGACGAGTCCCATAATATTTTTAAGCGCGATGGCCGCGGCATGCAGCGCCTGTTCGGGTGTGCCGCCGGCCATTTCTGTTAAGGCGGCCGCCGCCATGGCCGCAGCGGATCCGCACTCGGCCTGGCATCCCCCCTCGGCACCGGCCACCGTCGCATTCTGTACGATAATCTTTCCGACGGCCGCCGCCGTAAACGCACCCTGCAACATGCCCTCTTCTCCGAGTCCCAGCTCTTCGGCACCCGTCAGAAGCGCAGCCGGCAGGATGCCGCACGAGCCGGCGGTCGGCGCGGCGCAGATGCGCCCCATGGCCGCGTTGTTCTGCGAGCAGGCCAATGCGCGCATCATGGCGCGGTTGGCCGTCTCACCGCTCAGCGTCCGGCCTTTTTCTTTATAAGCTTTAACCTTGCGATATTCTCCTCCGATCAAGCCGCCCATCGTCTTCGCCTCGCCGGGATCGTCGGCTGAGCGGATCATCACGCGCAGCGCCGTCGTCATGCGGTCGAGCACCTGACCACGCATCGCTTCGGCCTGCTCCATTTCGTCCAGGACCGCTGCCTCCCAGATGGACATATTCTGATCGTTGCACAGCGCGAGCAGCTCGCTTCCGTTGTTATACATCGATGTCACCTGCCTTTACCGGTTCGATATTCAATAGCGACAGCATGGCGGGGAGGTTGCGGATCTGTTCGAGCGCCTGCTCCGAAACGCAGGCGTCCGTCTCGATGATCATGGACGCTTCCCGGCCTTTGTGGGTGCGCGACAGGTTGAGCGTCGCGATGTTGACGCCGTTGTCGGCAAGGATTGCGGCCACTTCGGCGACGACGCCTTCGACATCCCTGTGTCTGGTGATCAGCGTGTTGTAATTGCCGCTGAACTTCACCTCGAAGCCGTTGACCTCCGTGATGACCACTTCGCCGCCGCCGACGGACGACCCTGTAACGTCCGCGGTTTTCCCGCCTTTGGACACGAGCACAAAGCAGACCGTATTCGGATGCACCATCCCCAGGTCCACAGGGATAAATTCGTACTTCAACCCCTTTTCTTCGGCCAGATCGAACGACGTGCGAAGCCCTGTGTCGTGAGGGTCGAGCCCGAGGATCCCTGCCAAAAGAGCACGGTCCGTGCCGTGGCCGCGGTACGTTTCCCGGAACGAGCCGTGCAGGTGGAACTCGACGGATGCGATTTCGCCGCCGGCAAACGCGCCTGCAATCTTGGCAAGCTTCGCGGCACCCGCCGTGTGAGAGCTCGACGGACCGATCATCACGGGTCCGATCACGTCGAACAGGCTGTTGACTTTTTTCATAGCTTGATCCTCGCTTTTATCTGAAACTGGTAGCGCTTGCTGTGATGGCGCTTGTTCACTAATTATACCAGAGTACCGCAATAAAACAGCGTACCATTTGCACGGTACGCTGTTTGCATTTGTGAAATTCAATGTTGTGGACCCTGGCAGTTCTCGGATTTTGCTCCTGCTTACAACTCGACCCGATTCCGCCTTCTGCCGGGCAGCTTGCCCAGTCCCGCCTTCTACTCTACAGCTTAATCTTATTCAGCGCCTGGTCGAGGTCTGCAATCAGATCGTCGACGCATTCGCAGCCGACCGACAGGCGAACCTGGCCGTCGAAGATTTCTACGGCGTGGCGCTCTTCGGGCGTCATGTCGAAGTGGCTCATGGACGGCGAGTGCTGGATCAGCGAGTCGATGTTGCCGAGGCTCGTGGCCAGGCTGATGATCTCGACGGATTCCATGACCGTCGCGGCTCCGTCCTGCCCACCCTTGATGTCGACGCTCATCATACCGCCGAAGCCGCGCATCTGCTTCTTGGCGAGCTCGTGGTACTTGCCGAACGACGGCAGACCAGGATAGTATACTTTCGTAACGTTCTTGTGACCTTCGAGGAATTCGGCGACTTTCTGCGCGTTCTCGCAGTGGCGCTCCATGCGGAGCCCCAGCGACTTCATGCCCTGCATAATCTGCCAGGCTGCAAACGGATCCAGAACGGAACCGAAGCACTGGATAAACGGCATGCGGCAGCGGTCGATGTACGCCTGCTTGCCGGCGATTACGCCGCCCAGAGCTGTGCCGTGTCCGCAGAGGTACTTCGTGGCGCTGTGCACGACGGCATCGGCACCCAGCGCAAGCGGATTCTGCAGGTAAGGCGAAGCAAACGTGCTGTCGACGACGAGCGTCACATCTTTTTGCGCGTGTGCGATTTCCGCAATCGCCGCGATGTCCGTGATTTTGAGCGTCGGGTTGGCCGGCGTCTCAACGTAGATGACTTTCGTGTTCGGGCGCATGGCCTTCTTTACGGCTTCCGGATCGGTCGTGTCGACGATGGTGTACTCGACGCCGTAATGCGGCAGAATCTGCGTAAACAGCGTAAAGCTGCAGCCGTAGATGACGTCGCCGAAGATGAGGTGAGACCCGGCTCCGAGTTTGGACATCGTTGCGATGGAGATCGCCGCAAGTCCGCTCGCCGTTCCCAGCGCCGCTTCTGCACCCTCGAGGGCTGCAATCTTTCTTTCGAATTCTGCAACGGTCGGGCTTCCGAATCGGGAATAGGAAAATCCGGCATTTACATCCTGATTCAGCCGGACCGCTTCTTTAAAGTTCGGCAGCACATACGTGGATGTCTGGTAAATGGGGCTTACGTGCGATCCCGTTGCGGGGTCGTGCACCTGACCCTCATGAATGACTCTCGTGTTCAGGTCCATAATGAAACTCCTCTCAAATGGTATACGTGTACAATGGCTCCAACCATAATAGCACGGCGCCCGGGGGGCTTGTCAAGCGTGCCGGATGAGCGAAAGCGCCTGGTCCAAGTCTTCGATCAAATCCTCTACATCCTCCAGTCCGACGGAAATCCTCACCTGATTGTCGTAAATTTCCACCGCGTGACGCGCCTCCGGCGTCATGCCGGCATGGCTCATCACCGGCGAATGCTGGATGAGCGAGTCCACGGTGCCCAGGCTCGTAGCCAGTCCGAAGATGCGCACGTTGTCCATCAGCGTGGCCGCGCCTTCCATGCCGCCCTTGATATCTGCGCTCATCATTGCACCGAACGAGCGCATCTGTTTTTTCGCAATCTCGTGGCTCGGATGAGACGCGAGGCCGGGGTAATACACCCGCTCCACCTTGGGGTGACCTTCCAGGAATTCGGCGACTTTCATTGCGTTTTCGCAGTGGCGCTCCATGCGCACGGCGAACGTCTTGAGTCCCTGCATCACAAGCCATGCCGCAAACGGGTCGATTGTGGAGCCCAGCGTCTGCAGATACGGCGCCCGGCAGCTCTGCACAAACTCTTTCGTTCCGCACACGACGCCGGCGACGACGGTCCCGTGACCGCACAGGTATTTCGTCAGGCTGTGCACGACGACGTCGGAGCCGAGCTCCGCCGGGTTGGTGTTGAACGGCGTGGCGAATGTGTTGTCCGTCACGACGGTGATGCCCTCCTGCGAATGCGCGATGTCGGCAATGGCGCGGATGTCCACGCATTTGAGCGTCGGATTCGACGGCGTCTCGATGTACACCATCTTCGTGTTGGGCCGCAGCGCCTGACGGACGGCTTCGGGATCTTTCATATCTACAATCGTGTGCTCAACGCCGAACTTCGGAAGGACTTTTGTAAACAGCGTGTGCGTGCATCCGTAGACCACGTCACCGAAGATAAAGTGGTCACCGCTCGAAAGCAGGTTCATGGATGCGAGGCTGATGGCCCCCAGGCCGCTTGCGCACGATACGGCGGCTTCCGTCAGCTCCAGCGCCGCCAGCTTGCACGACAGCTCGTACTCCGACGGGTGCTTCGTTCTGGAGTAGTGGAATCCCGGATCGCCCGGTTTGTTCGCCTCCACGGCGGCGGCGTAGTCCGGCAGGATGTAGGTCGACGTCTGGTAAATCGGGCTTACGTGTGCCAGCGTAACCGGATCGACACCCTGCCCCTCGTGGATCACCTTTGTGTTGAATTTCATCGTCTGCTCCTTTGGTTCGTGAGGGGTGTGGATTTCTAAAAAAAGAATAACACAGAACGCTGTGTCCTTCAATTTTAAACGGATGTGAGATACGAGACGGTAAAGTCGTAGAACTTCTGCATAATCGGCGAGAAGGCCCGGTCTTTTTTCCAGATGAGCTGATAGTGACGGCGCGTGCCCGGTCCTTCGATGCGCACCGGCACGACGTTGTCGTTGTCGAGCCAGCGCAGTGCGTGTTCCGTCGAAAACGAAATGCCGTACCCCTGCTCGACCATCTGCTCCCGGAGCGTGTAGTCGCACTCCAGGGCGATGCGGGGTTCAAATCCTGCGTCCCGGCACAACTTATCCGTATACTGCTGAAAATTATCCGAACGGTTCCGGGCGATGATGTACTCGTCGCGCAGATCCTGTATGCGGACCGACTCCCGGCCCGCGAGCGGACTTCTGGGATGGACGACCGCATAGAGCGCTCCGTGCGCAAACTCCACCGCGTCCAGCAGCGCTTCCTTGTGACCGTGGTCGCCGTCTCCCATGGTACCGATATGAAAATCGATCTCCTCGCGCAGCAGCTGGTCGATGTAGTCGCTGCTTTCGATGGAGCGCTGACCGAGCGTCACGTTCGGGTAGGCGCCGAGAAAATCGCGCGTCAGATCCTGCCACACGTACGGAGTCTGTATGCCGATCAGCACCTGGTTTTCGAAATGCCCCTGCGCTTTTCGAAGCTCGTTGACTCCTTCTTCCAGCGAAGAAAATACGCTGTCTACGTAGCGCAGAAACAACTTGCCATAGCTGTTGAGCTGAATGCCGCGTCCGGCGCGGTCGAACAGAGGCACACCGAGCTCCGTTTCGAGCTTTTTGATTGTAAGACTCAAAGAAGGTTGGGAGATATATAGTTTTTCCGCAGTTCTCGACATGTGTTCTTCTTTGGCGAGAGCTTGGAAATAGCGGAGTTGAAGCAATTCCATGCGCGTCTCCTTCTATAGATTTCAATTTATGGATATATTCCTATTGTACGGTTGATGGCGGCAGATTTCAAGTATATCCTTACATTGGAAGCGACAAATCGACCGCAGTGCGAAAAGCTTTCGGCGAACTGTTCAAATTGCTCAGCTGCGGCTAGCGCAGCGCCGGTGCCTCCGCCGGACCGGGTATGTGCCCGGGCGGGACAAAAACACGAATAGAAAAAATCCGAATAGATTGATTTCAATGAATTGATAACAGAAAGCGGCGTGCAAATGATCACTATACCCATTCCTTATCATATGGATACCGTCCCGCTGGCCGTCCCGGACGACAACTTCAAGGCGCTCATCGCGCCCCGGAACGGCAACGGCAATTTTCATAAAACCGAAGAGCAGATATTGCTCGAAGCGCTGGCCAATCCGCTGGGCACCGAGACGCTCCGGGAAATGGCAAAGGGCAAAGCCCGCGTCACGCTCGTCACAAGCGACCACACGCGCAGCATGCCGAGCAAAAAGACGCTGCCGATTCTGCTCGCGGAGATCCGCGCCGGGAATCCGGATGCGGAAATCACGATCCTCATCGCGACGGGTCTGCACCGGCCGACGACGGAAGCGGAGCAGCGGCAGATGTTCGGGGATGACATCGTGGAGGGCGAGCGCATCATCGTGAGCGATGCCTATAATGAGGAAGATTTTGTCGATCTGGGTATACTGCCGTCCGGCGCATCGTTCCACATGCACAAAGCGGCGCACGAGACGGATCTGCTCATCACCGAGGGGTTCATCGAGCCGCATTTCCTCGCCGGGTTCTCCGGCGGGCGCAAGAGCATTCTGCCGGGTATCTGTTCGGCCGAAACCGTCAACGAGAATCACAGCTTCCGTGCCTGCGCGCATCCCAAAAGCGCCTCGGGCGTCATGGAAGGAAATCCAATAAACGAAGACATGGTCGTTGCCGCCCGCAGGGCTGGCGTCGGCTTTATTTTTAATGTGACGCTCGATCACAGCCGGAGAATCTCGGCGGCATTCGCAGGCGACCTGGAACAGGCGCACGAAGCGGGCGTGGCGTTTCTGACAGGCGAGCTGCAGTGCGATGCAGTGCAGGGTGACATCGTCGTCACGTCCAACGGCGGATACCCGCTGGACCAGAACCTGTACCAGACACCCAAGGCGGTTACGACCGCTGAGACGTGCGCAGGTGAAGACGGGATCATCATCATGTTCGCCGCCTGCAGCGACGGCATCGGCGGAGAATATTTCGAAAAGGTAATGCGCTGGGGCACGCCGGCCGAAATCGAAGCGAAGATGAAGACCATCCCGCCCAAAGAAACGATTCCGGAGATGTGGTGCGCGCAGGCGTATGCCAGAATTCTGCAGAAGAA
>DUTT01000024.1 GCA_012841925.1 Clostridiales bacterium
GTATCCGGAAGAGCAGCTCGATCGGCTGGAGGCGCTTAAGCTGCACACGCTGTACGGCGCTTCGGTGTCGTTCGACGAGGATCGCTACGGCTCGCTTGCAGAAGGCATGCAGGCAAACTTCGTGGTCGTATCCGGCGATCTGTTCGCCGTACCCGAAGACGAGATCAAAAATATCGAGGTCCTCGCCACCTATGTGGACGGCGAGATTGTGTACGCGCAGTCCAAATTGTGATATAATTTCCCCTGCTGAAGTATATGTGCCGATTATCGATTTCGCCGATTGGCGGCACTGTCGCAGAAGGAGGGATAGGTGTGAATAAAAGTCTAAAAATCGTCATCCTGGTTGTGCTGGACATCTCCTCTCTTATCCTGGTTTATGTTCTGTCCCTGCTGTTCCGGTTCGAGTTTTCCTTTTCGAGTGCCCAGTTTCAGCAATACTTTACTGTATTCCTCAACAATATGGTCTGGCTGCTGCTCATTAAAATCGCTGTATTTGCGGCCATGGGGTTATACAGCAGCATTTGGAAATATGCGAGCATCGACGAGCTTGCGCGTATCGTAGCGGCTGCGATGATCGCTAATGCGTTTGCCGTCGCCTACATGGTCATCGTACAGCAGTCGTTTCCCCGGGGCGTCTACGCGATCATCCCGGTGCTGGACGGTGCGGCGCTTGGCCTGCTGCGCATGTCGTACCGCTGGGCGCGCTACCGGTTTGGCGGGCGTACGCAGCCGGATAGTCTCTTGCGAACCGTGGCTCGCTCTCTGCGGAGCTCCGGTGGGATTCCGGCTCACTGCAAGCGCGTGATGGTCGTAGGCGCCGGCGATGCCGGTGCGGCGCTGATTAAAGAAATACGCCAAAATCCCGGTCAGAGCCGTCGCGTTATCGTCGCCGTCGACGATGACCTGGATAAGCTGAATCAGCGCATCTACAATGTGCGCATTGCCGGCAACCGTCACGATATCCCTGCGCTCGTTCAGAAATACAGCATCGACGAAATAGCCATCACCATGCCGAGCGTCTCGCGCATGCTTACGCGCGACATCCTCGAAATCTGCAACCGCACGTCGTGCAAAGTCAAAATTCTGCCTGCGTACATCGACCTGATCAGCGAAAAGGTGAGCATCAAGGCGCTGCGCGATGTCGACATCGAAGACATGCTCGGCCGGGAACCCGTCCTGACCGACCTGGAAGGGATCAGCGTATATCTCAGACACAAGGTCGTGCTCGTGACGGGCGGGGCGGGCTCCATCGGCGCTGAACTGTGCCGGCAGATCGCTTCGCATAAGCCGAGATTGCTTGTGTGCGTCGATTTTAACGAAAACAGCATTCACGAGGTGACGGCGGAAATCTGTGCGAAGTATCCGGAGCTTGATTTTGCACCGGTGATCGCATCCGTGCGCAACCTGGTCAGGATGCGCGAAGTGTTCAGCGCGTACAGACCGCACGTCGTGTTCCACGCGGCGGCGCACAAACATGTGCCGCTCATGGAGGATAATCCGAAAGAAGCAATCGTCAACAATGTGCTGGGCACGAAGCACGTGATGCAGGTGGCGGAAGAGTGCGGCGTCAGCCGCTTTGTGATGATTTCCACGGACAAAGCCGTCAATCCGTCGAACGTGA
>DUTT01000001.1 GCA_012841925.1 Clostridiales bacterium
AGACGGCATAAGAAATCGCCCCGTCCACCGCGCTGAAGTCGGAGTCGACATCCATGTTCATCGTTCCGGTCACCTTTAACTCCGCTACTATAAAATTGCCGAGGTGCGAATAATCCGATCCGGTTCCGGAAGGATAGTCAGGAACAAAATCGGAATCCGCCACCTTTGAAGCCTCGACTCGGAGCATGTTCCGTCCCGAGCCTCTGTGACCATAAATCGTTGCAAAATCCATGTAGGTAATCGTTGCACCGCGACTGTTCTCCAGTATCACCAGTTCGCTGTAATCCCCCGCGTGGAGCTTTTCGCTCCGGACGCTCCAGCTTTCCGGATAGCGAAACAGATATTCAGGAGCCGTCACCATATCGACCTCGGCCAGTCGGGTCCTATAGGTGTTGTTCAGCGTGACCGCCGCATCGCCGCCCGCGTCCTGGCTGCTTTCTTTATAGGTGCACTTCTTGACGAATTGATTTGTCCCGTCCGGCAGCACCTCAAAGTGAAGTTCGGCTTTCTTCGGCGCGTTGTCAAACGAAACAAGCTCCCAGCGCCCACTGACGCCCAGCCGGGACAGCAGCGTCTTTTGACCAGAGCCGAGCTCATCTCCGCTGCCGACCGTCACCTCGACCAAGGGGAACGCAGTCGCTATGTCCGTACAGATCTGCGAAGTTTCCCGGAGCGTGACCGTCGCCTTCGCGCCGAGGCCTGCGTCGAACGCAGCGTCGAGCACCGGCGCAATTCGGCAGATTACGAGCGCCGGCGCCGTGCGCACTTTGAGAGCCAGTTCGCCGCCAGCCTCGATTCGGGGTTCGGTGACGGAGATATCGCGCCTCATCGTTCGGATCCCTTTGCCTTTTTCGTAGTGGACGGTGTTCTGGAATGGGATTTCTGCCTGCAGTGAAATCGATCCGTCGAGCGAAGCAACCAGATAGATTTTTACATCTACGCCAATTGCACCGTTCCCCAGCGGGACCGGCGTTTCGAACAGCAGTATTTTCTCGCCAGCATTCGCCGAAAGTTCGCCCGAGAAATCCGAGTGGATGTCCACGGCGACATCTGCGTATTCCACGCCGGACAAGGCGGTGTATTTGACCTGTGACCCCACGAAAATCCGATCGACATCGAGCTCGACGCTCAGATTATCGTAGTCGCCTGACAGCTTCCTATAAACGGGAAGCCGGTACTTACTCCCCGTGCCGTTGTCCGTAACGTAAATTTCCAGCTGATTTTCGGAACTCGTCTTTGCTTCGATGGCAAACCCCTTGTGTTCTGTCTTACCCGAAAACGTGTTTGCTGCAGCCGTGAATTTTTCCGAGAATCCGCTCCCTGTCGCAAGCAAGTTCTCCTCTCCGTAGTAGGCGGCGATGTCCTGAAAGCTCAGCTCCTTTACGTCGGAACCGATGAGCGTATCGATGACGTCCTCCAACGCGGGAGTGTCGAGCGCATAGGTATTGCCGCCCAGGGCCGCGCGGATTTTCCCGGCCGAACGAAAGCCTTTGTCGTCGAAGACGACGATGTCACCCGCAGAGAACTCGTGCGGCATGTCCGCAGAGACGAGTAGCGTCCCGGTCGCCGAATCGTAAGAGACCACATCTGCATCCGCCAGCTCGGTGACGCCCTCCTGATAAGCAATCTCCTCGACACCGATTGCCCAAAACACTCGGTAGTACAGATCGTCGAGCTTTTGTATCACCTTCTCCGCTTGCTTAACGGTGAGCGCTTTCTCCAGATCACCCGTACCGATCAAGTCGTGCTCGAGCGCGAGTTTTAGGTACTCTTCGTCCGTCACCTCCCGGTCGGTCTGCAGGTAGACCTGTAGCTTCACCTCGCCGAGACTCCGCATGGCGGACAGCGCGACAAACTTTCCGTCGGCAGCATTTCCGCCGTTAAAGCTGGAGGCCGGCTCGATGTATGCCCACTCCACAGCTGACTGAATGAAGGCGAAATAATCGCTGCCAGAGTCGACGTCCTCAAAGTACGGTGCGGCGACCTCGTATTCGACGGCGCCAGTATGGCTGCACAGCAACTCCATCCATTCGTATCTCGTAATCTCGGCCGACGAGCTCCGCGACCACAGTACAACCGCCGCGATGAGCGCGACGCCGACGATTCCGATAATCCGCTTTCTCCCGCATGCCTTCATAAGTATGCCTACGCTCCTGCCTTAAACACGAAGAACTCTGCGATCTCGTCTTCTTCGTTTCGCACGCCGGCGATGTCGCCGGGGGGAATCTCCACGACCGTTCCGGCCGGGTATCGGGTGTACGTCAGCGAGCCGGATGCAACGTGCACGGCGCCTTTCAGGATGACGATGAACACTGCGTGCGGCACCGAATGCGGCGGCACTTCGCCGCCTTTGGGCAGGAATTCGTGCAGGATGGCTGCGTCGTCGCGATAGAGAATCGTGTCCGCCCAGTGACCCTGGAGCGCCTCCGGGGCCGGTTTCATCTGATAGGTTTTTTCGGTCATAGCTTCTATCCTTTCTTATTCGACTGCGTCGGCAATCGCCGTAAAGATGACGCCGAGCGCATGGGCTCCTGCGTCCGGATGCCCTAAGCTGCGCTCTCCGACGGTGCCGGCCCGGCCCATTCTGGCTACGATATCCTCGGTCGCTTTCGCACCCTGCACGGCCGCTTCGGCCCCCAGCCTAAAGGCATCCTTAAACGGACGACCGGCTTTTGCCGATTCGCTCCACGCGTCGGCGCAGGGTATGAGCGCATCGATCAGCGTCTTGTCTCCCACGACAGCTCCGCGTCCGAAGGACCGCTCTCCGATCTCCTGGATACCCTCGACCGCCGCCTGCAAAAGAGAAGCGACATCGGCAATGTCGAGCGTCTTTTTACCGCCCACCGCTTTGCCGGCCGACTTAAAGGCAATACCCCAGATCGGACCGGAAGCGCCGCCGCAGTGTTCCATAATCACTTCGGACACTGCCTCCAGATACGACCCGATATCCTTCGACCGGTCGAGAGTGTCCGACCACATGCGCTTAAGCTGCCTGAATCCCTTCGCGACGCTCATGCCGAAGTCACCGTCACCCGCGTGCGAATCCAGATCGCAGAAAGGAATTTCGTTTTCGATGATCACAGCGCTCATCACGTCGACGATGTACGCCATGTTTTCCAGCGTAAGTTTCCCATCTTCAATCTTCGCAAATTTCGAAGGCGTCTCAACGACAAATGCCGTTTCTCCCGTCTCGGGCCGCTTTGCGATCGGCTCGTAGACCGGGGCGGGCACCGGACCGGAGACGGGGAAAGCGGGTGCCGTACTCGGTGCGTCGAGCAATTCCTTGAGCTCTTCGTCCAGCTTTAAAATCGAAACCGACGCTCCGGCCATGTCGAGGCTCGTCATGTATTCGCCGACGAAAATGCGGTATACCCTGATGCGGGCATCGGTCAGCTTTTCGACAGCTGCATGGCAGGCGATGTACAGCTCTGCAAGCGGCGTAGCGCCGAAGCCATTTACGAGCAGGGCGACTTCGTCGTTTTCTTCGAGCCTCAGGTCTGCCGAAACCGCGCCGACCATCTTGCCGATGAGTTCGTCAGCCGGAGTGTGCGATTCGCGCCGAATACCCGGCTCTCCGTGGATGCCGACCCCGTATTCGATTTCGCCGTCCGAAAGCTCAAACGTCGGCGTACCTTTGGCGGGAACGGTGCAGGATGTGAGGGCGAATCCAATACTCCGCACATTGTCCGCCGCTTTCTGCGCCAGCTTCTGCACTTCGTCCAGCGCGAAACCTTTTTCTGCAGCTGCACCGGCGACTTTGTGCACGAACAGCGTGCCGGCCACACCGCGACGACCCACCGTATACAGGCTGTCCTCGACGGCGATGTCGTCATCGACCTTCACCGTCGCCACCTCCAGCCCGTCCATGCCGGCCAGGTATGCCGCGTTCGAAAAGTTCATGATGTCGCCGCTGTAGTTCTTGATGATGAGCAGCGTGCCTTTGTCGCCCGCCGCTTCCCGGATCGCCTTGTAGACCTGGATCTGCGTGGGCGAAGCGAAGATGTCGCCGCAGACCGCGACGTCCAGCATGCCCTCCCCGATAAACCCGGCGTGCGCCGGTTCGTGACCGCTGCCGCCGCCGCTGATCAGGGTCACTTTGTCCCTGTTTTTATTCTTCTTGTACAGAAATTTGTAGTCGCTGTTCAGCCCGATCCCGGGGTGCGCCAGGGTGATTCCGCGGCACATCTCCAGGACGATGTCTTCGATCCGATTTTGAATTTTCTTCATTTGGAACCTCACTGCATTTTGTATGTCCGACCGATGCGGTCCGCCATCGGGATATTATAGCACAGTTCCGCCAGCCGCCATCGCTGCGTTTATGCCGACAGTCGACTTAATTGAAACCGCCGGGTGTCCGAATTGCCAATAAATCATACCCGAAAGGGTATGATTTGATCATCTAACGATATATTTATACCCTATCGGGATTATATTTGCGCCCTCGCTTCCGACCGACCCGGCCGTGCGCATCGGACAGCTTCTCTGCGAACGGATGACGGTTCGGGGTGGCACAAGGCTTGTATCAAGCAATTTTTCGGCACCGGACAACTGCCGGAAATCCGCATCGATCAAAAGACGCTGGATTTTATTTCGCACGAAAATGTTGCGAAGGGTTTTACCGTGCCCGGAGTTCAGAAGAAGCTCTCCGTCGATTTGTGCCCCGAAGATGGCATCCTCGCGTTTGCGGGCGGCGACTGCCCGTACGGGTACATATTGAAACCCCCGCACGACACTCTGCAGGCGCTGCCGGAGGCAGAGCATCTCGCAATGCGCATGGCCGCCGATGTTGGGATTTCCACGGTCCCGAATGCGCTGATCCGTGACGGCAAGACGCTTGCTTATATCACAAAGCGAATCGACCGTGTATTTACCGGCACAACGGTGAGCAAGCTTGCCATGGAAGATTTTTGCCAATTGGATCTGCGTTTATCGCGTGACAAATACAGAGGCTCCTACGAGCGCTGCGCGAAACTCATAGAGCGCTATTCTTCGCGAAAAGGGTTCGACCTGACGGAGCTC
Organism: Clostridiales bacterium; assembly: GCA_012841925.1. Lineage (GTDB taxonomy): Bacteria > Bacillota > Clostridia > Peptostreptococcales > Anaerovoracaceae > UBA10908. The sequence continues at coordinate 5,020 of DUTT01000001.1, forward strand.
TTTATGCGGCTGGTGTTTTCTTTTGCCGTAGGGAATTCAGATATGCACTTAAAGAATTTTTCGCTCATCGAAACCCGGGAAGCCTCCGGCGACTACGTTCTTTCTCCGGCCTACGACTTGCTTCCCGTAAACATCATCCTATCCGAAGACAAAGAGCAGTTTGCACTGCCGATGAACGGCAAGAAAACCAACCTCCGGCGCAATGACTTCTTAGCTTTCGCCAAAACCTGCGGCATCCCCGGAAACGCTGCATCGAACATGATTCAGCGAATTGTATCCGCTCGGGAGAAACTCGTCGCCGCATGCGAAGAATCGCATCTACCCCCAGAAATGAGAGAAGCTTTTATACGCCTGTTGTGCGAGCGGATTGACGCGCTCAACGGCACCTTGTGATTCTCCGGATGCACTGAGTTTTGCGCTGGGATGCGGGGTTGTTTTGTGCAGGGTGCATGACGTGTGCAGGCGGTAGTATTCTACCCATAAATCTAAATTTTTACTAAAAAGGACTTCCAAGTACTGATGGCAATTCCATATTGTGTAGACAGGTACCTGACGCCCAAAGCTCCGAGCGCCTCCGCTCGTGCGGGGCACATCTCTGCCAATAGATGCCGGTTTCGCTAAATGGATTGACTATCAGTTGTGGCATATACTCGTCACCAAAAGACTGCTAAAATCGTGAAAATGGATGCGGTTTCGTGTATTCGTTATCGAATTAACGGCAAGATTGTCTGTTCGTAATAGTCTTTTCTGACATGCACTACGCCGGTTCTGTCGCGAACATAAGGGACGCTCTCGATTAGTCTTGTTTCGATGTTGCCCCTTTTGCCCTCGAAGAGCGAGAAGGTGAATATCAGGTCTTTCGACATCACATCACCGTTCGGCCAAAGCGAATAATTACCAAAATGTTGCAACAGTTTGAACAATTCGTAGTCGCTGTAATACTCAACACCGTCAATCATTGTGGTATTTGACTTGCTCATTCCATCAGCGCCCCTCTCTGTTATGTTTGCCGTCATGGTTTCCGGAATCCATTCTACATCTTTGCCAACAAGCTCCGCGACTTTGCGCATCGGCAAGTAGGTGCTGCCCTCATGCAAAATGCTTTTGACTTCGACAGGCTGGCCTTCCAGTTGCACATTGATTGCATTCCACACTACGGAAATTGAACCTGCTATTGGCTGTGCAAAAACAGGAATGGCCGACAGCATAAGACCGACCATCATTCCGATTAAAACATCCTTCATCCTTTTCATTTTATTTTCCTCCTTTGTGTGTTAAGCGAATGTGGCGGCTGCGCCCTTAGCGATAGTATCTTCAAAGAATCGCCCCCGCTCGTGCGGGGAACACATCGTGATGTAGTTAAGCATTGTCGTCACCTAAGGATCACCCCCGCTCGTGCGGGGAACACGGGATGTACCCGTCGCCACCCTCGTTGTATAGAGGATCACCCCCGCTCGTGCGGGGAACACTATGGTGTTGTCGTCAAGCTCCACTGTCGTATAGGATCACCCCCGCTCGTGCGGGGAACACACCGTAATCGTAGACATACTTGGCAACAAAACAGGATCACCCCCGCTCGTGCGGGGAACACCATCATGTTCAACTTTGTTTCCGGCGGCAAGTAGGATCACCCCCGCTCGTGCGGGGAACACTCGCCTACGTGGTACAGATCAAAATCATCTGTAGGATCACCCCCGCTCGTGCGGGGAACACTGGGGATTCCGCAATCGATGGTCAGCCAGACAAGGATCACCCCCGCTCGTGCGGGGAACACAAAATGAAAGCAGTGACCACACACAAGGAGACAGGATCACCCCCGCTCGTGCGGGGAACACTTCCTTGTCCTCATTGCGGCTCCGGAATAACTGGGATCACCCCCGCTCGTGCGGGGAACACCTGCTGAATCTCACCGCATACTTTATCCGCCAGGGATCACCCCCGCTCGTGCGGGGAACACCCGAATTCATCCTATAAACATTTCCCGTGTATAGGATCACCCCCGCTCGTGCGGGGAACACCCATATATCCGTTAACAACTCACTTGTATAATAGGATCACCCCCGCTCGTGCGGGGAACACAGCCGACTAGAAACAGCAAGCACTCTATCAACAGGATCACCCCCGCTCGTGCGGGGAACACTAATACCTAAAATTGTTACATCTTTTTTTATGGGATCACCCCCGCTCGTGCGGGGAACACCGTAAAAGTAGGTTTGACTACTATTGGCCTGTGGGATCACCCCCGCTCGTGCGGGGAACACTGCTCTCTCCGCAGGAGTTACGACTGAAGGAATCAGGATCACCCCCGCTCGTGCGGGGAACACTCTTCTCGCCTTTGACGCAGCGAGCGGTCTGTGGGATCACCCCCGCTCGTGCGGGGAACACTGCTCTCTCCGCAGGAGTTACGACTGAAGGAATCAGGATCACCCCCGCTCGTG
>DUTT01000025.1 GCA_012841925.1 Clostridiales bacterium
AGTTGCGTCAATATAATGGTGTAAATTCAAAACAAAAAGAGAACATGCTTCTCCTATCGGTTACAATGTAGTTGCAAATCAACAAGAACCGGAGGTGAAGAAACATGTCTCAAATCGATATTACATTAGATCGCGAAACATTGATAGCTAGTTTTGCGGAAGACTACAACAAAGCACTTACCTATTTACTGACTGTTTTGCTCAATGCAATTATGCGTGCCGAATCTGAAGAGCAGTTAGGCGCAGCCAAACATGAGCGAAGCCCGGAGCGGAAAGACTACCGTAACGGCACACGCGATCGGCCTTTAACGACACGAATCGGTAGAATTATTTTACAAGTTCCCCGTCACCGCAACGTGCCCTTTGAAACGATGATCTTTGACCAATACCAGCGAAGCGAGGCGGCACTCCTAACGACGATGGCCGAGATGGTGGTACAAGGTGTGTCGACAAGGAAGGTGAGCAACGTCATGGAAGAGCTATGCGACACCTCATTTTCCAGGTCATCCGTATCGGTTGCATGCAAACGTCTGGACGATGGAGTGCAAGCTTTCAAGGAGCGGCCGCTGCTCGATCACTACCCGTTCGTGACGGTGGATGCGAAATATTTCAAAGTTCGGGAAGACCATCGAATTGTATCCAAGGCGCTCATGGTTGCCATGGGCATTACCGCAGACGGGCGCAAGGAGATCATCGGGTTTGAAGCGTACGACAGCGAAACGAAGAACACCTGGACCGCCTTCTTCGAGAAGCTGCAGTCCAGAGGTTTGAAGGATGTACACCTGTTCACTTCCGATTCGCATGCGGGCCTCATTGCGGCAATGAAAAAGGTGTATCCGAAGGTTGCGTGGCAACGCTGTCAGTTCCACTTTGTGAAAAACATCATGGACCACACGCCAAAGAAAGAGCAAAAGGGATTGCAAAGCGAGCTTCGGGAGATGTTTGATGCCCCGACCATTGAGGAAGCGCGCAAGAGAAAAGACGAGATTGTCAAGGACTATGGATCGGTGGCGGAGAAGGCGATGATGACGCTGGACGAAGGATTTGAAGCGTCGATGAGCGTGATGTATCTTCCCGGAACGATTCGCAAGATTCTTCGCACCAGCAATGCAATGGAGCGCGAAAACGGAGAACTTGGTCGTCGATATGATGTGATACGCATCTTCCCCAACATGGAGTCTCTCGTGCGCCTGATGGGTTCGGTGCTCATTGACAGGCATCACATTCTGAGCAGCCGGCAAGGTGTGTTTTCAGAGACGCGATACAAAGAGGCTGTGAACGAATTCAGACCACTGCTCATACAAGTCGCGTACGAGCAGGAAAAACTGCTCGAAGCAGCGTAGAAAAAAGAAGCCGCATGCAACAAATGAATTGTGACCGCGATGAATTTACACACTATTTTGGACTTGACCTAATAGTTGCCTTTTGACCGATGAGCCAAGACGGATCAATTCGGCCGAGCTGAAAAGGCAACTATTCTCCGCCCAAACTATAATAATAGTTGCCTTTGGGCCGATGCCTCGAGGCGGATTAATTCGGCCGGGTGGGAAAGGCAACTATTCTCCGTCCAAACTATAATAATAGTTGCCTTTTGCCCGATGCCTCGAGACGGATCAATTCGGCCGGGTGGGAAAGGCAACTATTCTCCGTCGAAACTTCGAAAATAGTTGCCTTTGGGTCGATGGCTCGAGACAGATTAATTCGACTGGGCGGGAAAGGCAACTATTCTCCGCCCAACGATCGAAAATAGTTGCCTTTGGGCCGATGGCTCGAGACGGATCAATTCGGCCGGGCTGGAAAGGCAACTATTCTCCGCCCAACAATCGATAATAGTTGCCTTCTGGCTGATGGCTCGAGACGGATCCCTTCGGCTGGGCTGGAAAGGCAACTATTTACCGCCCAACGATCGAAAATAGTTGCCTTTTGGCCGATGAGCCAAGACGGACAAATTCGGCCGGATTGGAAAGGCAACTATTCTCCGCCGAAACTTCGATAATAGTTGCCTTTGGGCCGATGGGCCAAGACGGACCAATTCTGCCGAGCAGGAAAGGCAACTATTCTCCGCCGAAACTTCGATAATAGTTGCCTTTGGGCCGATGAGGCAAGACGGACAAGTTCGGCCGAGCAGGAAAGGCAACTATTCTCCGCCCAACGATCGATAATAGTTGCCTTTTGCCCGATGCCTCAAGACGGATCAATTCAGCCGGACTGGAAAGGCAACTATTCTCCGCCCAGCAATCGAAAATAGTTGCCTTTGGGCCGAAGGCTCGAGGCGGATCAATTCGGCCAGGGTTATACAGGAAGGCGGCCGTTTCGAAGTTTCCTGTATAACTTTTCAACATAAAAGCGTGCAGCAGAGATCACAATAGAGAAAAGTCTTCCGCAGGAGCATTGGAAGACTTTTTCCCCTACAACCTTATATAATGAGCGCCGCGGTGGCGCTCTTCCCTCCTCTTGCAGCTTTCGCAGGGCGATATATAATGAGCGCCGCGGTGGCGCTCTTCCCTCCTCTTGCAGCTTTCGCAGGGCGATATACAATGAGCGCCGCGGCGGCGCTCTTCCCTCTCCTTGCAGCTTTCGCAGGGCGATATATGCTGCTATTGCACGTGCTACGCAGCGCGCCGCAAGCAAGGATTTATTTGCAACCGGTTTTGTTGTACACTATATGCGAACTTGTATGCAAATTGAGCACTCTGCACCACAAACTGTTCAGGAGGTAGATCCATGAAGACGATGCTTCGAACGCTGATGATTGCGGTACTGGTTGTATCGCTTTGCATCGCTGCACTGGCACCTATGTCGGCGCAGGAAGGTTATGCCGCTGAAGTTTCTTGCACTGAGCAACTTGGCTTCGCGAAACTGTCGGATGACACAATACAGAGCAGCCGCGCAGCCGGCGCAAATCGTATTGCGCTGATCAGTTATGCGGCCCCGAAAGACCATATCACACTGGCGGCCGCACAGCCAAACCACGCCGCGCTCATCGGTGACGCAAGAAATTTATCCTTCAGCGGCGGCCGTGGAACTCCGGAGAACCCCTACCTTCTGTCCACTGCGCGGGACCTCATCGCCTTTGCGGGCGCCGGCGACTCCTACAGCCGGGCGTCCTACCGGCTGACGGCGAACATCGATTTGAGCGATTACACCTGGGAATATGGAAGCAGCGAAGAGTCTTCGTTCAACGGAACGCTGGACGGAAACGATAAAATCATCACGATGCGCACGATCGCGCCGTCCGACAAAATGGGTTTCATAAAGTCGCTCGGCAGCGAGGGCGTCATTAAGAACCTGACGATCAAGGCCTCTGTCAGCCAGAGCGTAACGATGCCTGCCAGTGCGAAGTCGAACTATACTTCTGCCACCGAAAAACAAGAAGTGGTCGGTGGAAAGGCAGACCGGGATGCTGACAAAGCGTATGCTGCGTTGAACATAATCGGATTCAGATCAGATGCAGGTATAACCATCGCCGACTCAACCGGTGCGAACCCGGGCTCACCTTCGGGCGAATGCTACTTCGGCCTGATCGCTGCAAGATCGGAGGGCATCATCGAAAACTGCCTGACCGAAGGTAGCGTCAACCTGACCGTCAGCGGCGCGACCATACTCTACGCAGGCGGAGCGGTCGGCCGGGCCACCGATCATACCGTGGCATCGGTCATGAACAAAGCCGGCATTGCGGTCAAAGCGCCAACCTCCGGGGAAGTGTATGTCGGCGGCATAGCCGGTGAAGTAAGCAGACACACGGATCTGAGGGATGTGACAAATCAGGGAGCGGTCGCCGTCACGTGCGAATGGAGCAACAGCGGCGACTCTAAGCCAAAAGAACGCAGTTACGTCGGCGGCATCGCGGGGTTTGCCGGATTCGGCGCCCGCCTGCAAAACCTCCTGAACACCGGCAGAGTTTCCACGCTCGTCACCCGGGCGCAGAAGGGCAACACCTCCTCGACGGGTGGCATCGCAGGCACGCTCTGGGATGGCTCGATGAATCAGGCGCTCAACCGGGGAGCTGTGTATGCCGAATGCGCGGCGGCGGCTTCGCAGTCGAAGCTGCGCGTCGCAGGAATCGCGGGCTCTTCGGGTAATGCCGCGCTCAAAAACATCGGAAGCGAAGCCAGCGTGGAAGGCCGCGGGTCGAACGATATGGATGTCATCGGCGTCACCCGGACAGACGGCGGCACGACCGTCAACAATGCCTACGTCACGGGCCGAATCCGTGGACAGTCGCCGGACCGGCGGGCCGACATCTACGTGATGGGGCTCGGAGAACAGCTGCCGACGAACAACTTTTATTTCGCCGGAACGACTTCGATGAACGCCGGCGGCCTCGGGGAGATTTCGGTGGAGGCGCTGGCCAACATCCGCCCGGGCGAGACGACCGGGATCTACAACTATTGCTACTGGAATTCCCGGCTGATTCCGTTTCCGGGGTATCCGGGTCTCACGAAAGCGACGGCGACCAGCAAACCCGTGGACGTGACGACCGGGCGCCTGAGCGCGGCGGTCAGCGTGGGCGGTCAGTCGTACGGGAATCTTTCCGATGCGCTCAACGCCTGGGTGGCGGCGCAGGGCGGCGGCTATCTGCGGTGGACCGGCGCGGCGAATCCCGCGTTCGACTGGACGTTCGGCTACGAGCTTCCCGATTCCGTCAAGTACCGGAACCGCAAGGAGGGCAAGTGGCTCGACACGTCGGACTGGGCGTACGAGTGGATGGAGCGGGCCGACGCGCTTGACATCATCCCCGCGATGCTTTTGAACAAGGATATGACGCAGCAGATCAACCGCCGCGAGTTTGCGGCGGTGGCCGTGGCGCTGTACGAAAACATGTCGGGTGACCGGGCTGAAGCCCGGGGGGACAGTCCGTTCCGCGACACGAACGACTCCACCGTGCTCAAGGCGTACGAGCTTGGAATCGTGGCAGGCAAGTCATCGGACCTCTTCGGGCCGGAGGATGCGCTGACGCGCGAGCAAGCCGCGACGATGCTGACCCGCGTCTACAAAGCGGTATACTGGGAAGGCTGGACGCTGCGTGACGATGCAGTGTACGACGCCCACGCCCTCGATGCATCCGGCGTCGCCGAGTTTGCCGACCACCGGCAGATCAGCAGCTACGCCAGGGATTCGGTCTACTTTATGACGAAGAAGCAGATCATCGACGGCACCGGCAACAATCGCTTCAGCCCGCAGGCGATGGCCTCCAGAGAGCAGGCGTTCAAAATCGCCGTCGCGACGATCGGTCAGCTGAAGCGTTAGTAGAAGGCTGGGCAGAATAGCGACTTAGTCACACAGCGGACGCCGGGTATCCTATATCTGTTCCTTCTGCCGTTTGATTGTGATATTATGTCGTCGGGTGTACGATTTTGCTTCCACTGGAATCATCATAAATAGCATCCACGGGAGGAGGTCAGTCATGAAAGCTCAAAACAGAAATCGCAGGATACTGCTTGCCATAGCCGTCGTTGTCATGCTCGCCGCCGCGCCGTGGGGAAGCGCGCAGGCCGCGCCGTCGTTCACCGATGTCAAAAGTTCGGACTGGTTTTACAACGATGTTATGACGCTGAGCGGCAAGGAAATTCTGGGCGGTTATCCGGACGGGACGTTCGGGCCGGGGAATCCCGTCACGCTCGGGCAGTTTCTGGCGATTGCGACGCGGCTCGTCGCGGGGAGTCAGATCGAGCCGTCGGGGCCGGGTGACCACTGGGCGTACGGCAACTACAGGGCGGCGGTAGCCAGCGGCCTCATTTCGTCCATGGATTTTGCGGGCACGGCGCGGGCGCTCGACGCGGCGGTGGCGCGCGAGGACATGGCGTACATCCTGGTCAACATCGCAAAGGCGAACGGCGAGACGCTTTCGACGCTCAGCGGCATCGAAAACTCGATCAAAGACTTTGCGACGATTTCCGCCAGCCGGCGCGATGCCGTGCTGAGGGCGTATTCGAACGGGCTGCTGACAGGCGGAAGCGATAAGAATTTTAAGCCGAAAAACCAGCTGAGCCGGGCCGAAGTGGCGGCGGTGTTCTGCCGGGTTATGAACTATACGCCGCGGCCTGCGGTGCAGGTTGAGGTGCAGGTTCCTACCGGCGCAACGCCTGAGTCCGTCCGGGCACTCGAACTTGTAAATGCGGAAAGGTCGAAGCGGGGGTTCCCCGCGCTCGTGATGGATGCGGCACTTGTGACCGTCGCAAAAGCCAAGGCGGAAGATATGGCGATCAACGGATATTTTGCGCATGAGTCCGCGTGCTACGGGAGCGTCGGCGAGATGCTGTGCACGTTTGGCGTAGACTGGTCGTACTGTGCAGAGAATCTGGCAGTCGGGCAGAAGACGCCGGAAAAGGTCGTCGACGCCTGGATGGGTTCGCCCTGCCACAGCGAACATGCGCTGTCAGTGCAGTTTGCAAAGACCGGCATCGCCACGGCGAAAGACAGCAAAGGGAATATTTACTGGGTGCAGCTGTTTGCATTTTAGGCTTTCGGAGCGCCCGGGTGCGTGACGACCGGGCCGCCGGGCGCGCGAGGCCCGAGGCGGCCGGGATATGCCGATGGTGGTGTTCAGTTTTCGCTCAAATGCACGATTTAGCGGAAAAACCGGAAACGATTGAGCGAAAATGCCTGAAATGCACGATATTTTTCCCATATATTGGAAATACGCGTGCATTTCAGCGATTTTGTCCCATAAATCGACCCTTTTCTATAAATAATCGTGCATTTCAACGATTTTGGCTCACTGAGCCGGCGAACATCGGCGAAATCGTGCATTTCAACGATTTTGGCTCACTGAGCACGCAAATATCGACGAAATCGTGCACTTCAGCGATTTTAGCTCACTGGCGCTCCCTAGAAGTTGCAGGATACATTACAATCAAAGAGCAGGCGCCGCCTTATTCGACAAGCGGCCCCTGCTCTTTCCTTATATTCTCAAAATAATTCTTAATGCATTCGAAGCTCTCTTTGCTCAGGTTGTGCTCGACCTTGCAGGCGTCTTCGAGCGCGATCTTTTCGTCAACCCCCAGACTCACGAGAATCTCGGTGAGGAGAATGTGCCGCTCGTACACGCGCTCGGCGATCGCAAGCCCGGTGTCCGTCAGCGTTATGTATCCGGACCGGCCGACTCTGATGTAACCGCTCTCCTTCAGCTGGCGCATCATGATGCTGATCGTCGGCTTGGAGTAGCCCATTTCGTTGGCGATGTCGACGGATCGGACGGGCTGTTTTTCCCGGGTCAACATATAGATGGTCTCCAGATAGTTTTCGATAGTTTCACCGACCTGCACGCTATCACCTCCTTCTTAATTCTTACAGTTATATGAGACTAACTATTGCTATCATACCACGGATCGATTAAAATACAAAATACCTATTGACAAAAAGGTTAGATTAGTCTAACTTGTAGTTAGGAAAGACTAACTGCACTGCGAACATGCGCGGCTGGCAGTAGGACAATTGCACTGCGGCGTTGTGCAGCAGGTGGTAGGATGACTGCACTGCGAACATGCGCGGCTGGCAGTAGGACAATTGCACTGCGGCGTTGCGCAGCAGATAGCAGGACAGTTGCGTCGCGAACATATGCAGCTGGTCGTATAGGACAATTGCACTGCAAACTTATGCAGCATATATAAAAACGAGCTGCGTTGCGACGTTACGCAGCGGACAATGGAGAGGAGTGTGTACGATGACAAAAATGCTTACGACGTTACGCAAGGGTGACGGTGGCAAAGTAATCGGAATCGACGCCGGGAAGACTGCAACCAAACGGTTGTACGAGATGGGCTTCAACACGGGCGCTTCCGTTAAAATAATCAAGAACGATTCAGGGCCGGTCATTGTGAGCCTCAACGGCAGCAAAATGGCAGTAGGCCGCGGTCTGGCCGGGAAAATCCAGCTGGAGGCAACGGAACAGAACGCCGGGTGCATATAGCAACATTCTGCAAAACGGCAGGCAGCAGGTGGATTGCCGACCGGAATCAGCCGCATAAAGTTGCAGACTGGAGCCAGCCGGATATCAACATAAATCCACCGGGGAAGGCCCCGATAACATATTCTCATGTGAAGTGACATCCAAGCGAAAGGATACCGATGGACAAAAAGACAATCGCGCTCGTTGGAAACCCCAACAGCGGTAAAACCACATTTTTCAACATGCTGACAGGTGCGAACCAGTACGTCGGCAACTGGCCCGGAGTTACAGTCGAAAAGAAAGTCGGCACGTTTACACACAATAGAATCGAATACGATGTCGTCGATCTGCCGGGGTGTTACAGCCTGGGCGCTTTTTCTGAAGACGAACTCGTCGCGCGCGACTACATCCTGTCCGACGACGCCGACGTCATCGTCAACGTCATCGACGCCAGCAACATCGAACGCAACCTATACCTGACGACGCAGCTGCTGGAGATGGGAAAGAAGGTTGTCATCGCGCTGAACATGGTCGACGAGGCGAAGCGGCGCGATATTTCGTTTGACCTCGACGCATTGTCACGCGCGCTCGGCGCACCGGTCGTCCCCACCGTGGCGTCAAAAGAAATCGGCAAGGATGCGCTCATCGAGGCGGCGATCGCTGCCATGGATGAGGATAAGGAACCGGTCAACCCGGTTGCGTACACCGATGCCGTCGAACATCACATCGAACACCTGCACGCTCTGCTCGAGGAGCGGGCTTTGCCGTATCCGGCGGACTGGACGGCGATTAAAATCATCGAAGGCGATGCGGATATCGCGCAGAAGCTGCACGACATGCGCGTGGACGAAGACGTACTCCAGGGAGTGGATAATTTCCGGCGCTACCACGGCAGCGACAGCTTCGAGCTCGACGTCGTCGACTCGCGCTACGCGTTTGCGCACCGGGTGGCGGAACAGGCCGTCGTGCGGCCCGAGCAGGAAGTGGTGACGCTGTCGGACAAGGTTGACCGCGTCTTTACGAACAAGTACCTCGGCATTCCGGTGTTTGCACTGATTATGCTCGTGGTGTTCCAGCTTACATTTGCGGTCGGACAGGATCTGCTCGGCGGAGTGGCCGTAGAGATTATCGAAGGGCTAGGCGGAGGCATCGAAGCCTTCCTGGAACTCATCCATGCGCCTGCGTGGTTCATCGCGTTTATGAACGACGGAGCCGTGAACGGCGTCGGTGCCGTGATCGAATTCGTACCGCTGATCGCGGTGCTGTACTTGCTTCTTGGGCTGCTCGAGGACAGCGGCTACATGGCGCGGGCGGCGTATGTGTGGGATGACCTGATGCGCCGTTTCGGGCTGCAGGGCAAGGCGTTCATCTCGATGATCATCGGCTTCGGCTGCACGGTGCCGGGCATCATGTCCACGCGGACGATGGACAACCGCAAGGACCGCATGATTACGCTGCTGATCACCCCGTTTATTTCGTGCGGCGCGAAGCTGCCGATCTACCTGGTCTTTATTGCGGCATTCTTCCCCAGCTACGGCGGACTCGTGCTGTTCCTGCTGTACGCGTTCGGGATTTTCGTGGCGCTCGTGATGGCGAAGGTGTTCAACCAGACGATGTTCCGCGGCGAATCTTCCTACTTTATTATGGAAATGCCGCCGTACCGCATCCCGACTGTCAAGAACGTGCTCCGGAACATGTGGGACAACGTGTCGGGCTTTATCAAGAAAGCCGGAACCATCATCTTCCTCGTGATTACCCTGCTGTGGGTGCTGGCGGTGCTGCCGACATCGGTCGAACCGTACAGCGAATTCAGCCTGCTCGGGCGCATCGGCGCGTTCCTGGCGCCCATCTTCCGCCCGGCCGGATTCGGCACGTGGCAGGAGGCTGTGGCGCTGTTCGCCGGCATCCCGGCCAAAGAAGCGGTCGTCGGCACGCTGGGCATGCTGTACGCCGGACAGTATCTCGAAGAAGGCATGATCCTCGTCGACGCCATCCGTCAGCACTTTACGCCGCTCACCGCGCTTTCGTACATGACGATGGTGCTGCTCTACACACCGTGCGCCGCGACGCTCGCCATCGTGGCCAAGGAGACGAAGTCGGCCCGCTGGCCGGTCTTTATGGCGCTGTACACGTTCGCCATCGGCTGGCTGGTGGCCGTGATCGTGTACCAGGTCGGAAGCCTGTTTATCGGGTGACAGTGACAGCACAGAGTTAAATGCTTAAATGAAGAGCCCTGCGGGAAATCCCGCAGGGCTTTGTTATTAAGTCTCTACCGAGTGCTACCCAGCGCAAACCGGTGCAGGACGGCAGCGACTTCGGCCCTCGTGGCGTTGCCTGCGGGCATCAGCTTTCCGCCGCTGCCGTTCAAAAGACCAGCGGCGTTCGCCCAGGATACAGCGCGCTCGGCCCAGTCGGACACGCTTTCTGCATCGATAAAGGCGGACAGGTCGGCAGCGGCCGATACATCGAGCCCCGTGGAAAGTGCATAGTTCATGAGGATGAAAGCCATCTGCTCTCTCGTAACCGGATCGTTCGGTCCGAACCGCTCGTCGCTGTAGCCTTTAACCAGGTTCTGCGCCGCGGCCCACGCGACCGGGATGGCGTAGTATTCGTTTTCAGAAATATCTTTAAAAGCACTCGCTCCGCTGTACGCCGGTTCACCGG